>CALIUO010000014.1 GCA_938048695.1 uncultured SAR86 cluster bacterium | reverse complement strand
TTCTAAGAATAGAATCCTCATCTTTTAGTTGGGAGGATATAATTTATGCTGATCAATCTTACATCTCTTATTATTCTTTCTTAAATCCATCTCTTAATAATTTAAAGGTTAAATCAAGTTCTAGATTGGCCGGCACAACTATAGAGGATTTAGTTTTTGAAGACAAAGAGCTTAGGCTCATAATGGAGAATGTAGTCTCTGAAACAATTGGTTGGAATAAAGAAAATAAATTTTGGGTAGATGAAACAGGTTTTGTTTGGAAGTCAATTCAACACATATCACCTAAGTTACCACCTATTTATATTGAGATAACAAAAAGGCCCCAATAGGGGCCTTTTGTGTAAGTGCTGAGGGTAGACTAATCTACTTCTCTGGTAGCAGTTGCAGTTGCAGTTGCAGTTGAAGCAGCTACAGCAGGAACTGTTACTGTTGTAGTATATTCTTCAGTTAAGTCATACTCTTCTGAAACCTCATATTCTTCCACAACATCGTAAGTTTCTACAACATCATAAGTTTCTTCTACCTCGTATTCTTCAACAACATCTTGAACAACAATTGTTCCACCAACAGTGGCGGTTGCTGTAGCACCAGTAGTCCTAGTTGCTGTAGCACCAGTAGTCCTTGTTGCTGTAGCACCAGTTGTTCTAGTTGCTGTAGCACCAGTAGTCCTAGTTGCTGTAGCACCAGTTGTTCTAGTTGCTGTAGCACCAGTAGTTCTAGTTGCAGTTGCTCCTGCAGTAGTTGATGAAGCAGTTCCAGGAATAACGACTACTACCTCAGTCACATACTCTTCTATTGTAGGAGTAGGAGTAGGCGTAGGAGTAGGAGTAGGCGTAGGCGTAGGCGTGGGCGTAGGCGTGGGCGTAGGAGTAGGAGTTATCGCCCCTCCACCAGAGCCACTATCAGAAATAGCAGCTGCTGCTGCTGCGATTGCTACTACAGCGGCTATTGTTCCAGCACTTACCCCACCAATAGCTGATTTGGCTGCAGCTTCTCCTGCTGCGCCACCGGTTGCTTCAGCCGCAGATTCTTCTACTTCTGAGAATCCGATTTGAGGAAATACAACCAGAGCTAATCCAGACAAAGTAGCAAGAATATTTTTTGATAATTGTTTCATCTTAAAACCTGTTTAATTAATTTTTATCCAATTTTGGTAGGGATTGGGAACTACTTTGCGTATTAAAGTTCAAATTACGCCATTATGTCAACTTTATTTTGATAAATTTACTAGCCTTTAGAGTTATAACTTTTTGGAAATAGTGGAACACAAATATGATACTAGCTGTTGTAGAATAGATATAAATCATTCTATATATGAATTTAATTTCCTTTTTTACAAAGATGATGCACTATTTGCCAGGTGAATTTTCACATCATCTGGCCCTTAAAGGCCTAAAATTTCTATACTTTACCGGCCTTTTAAAGCTTTTTGCACATAAGAAAGATTCAAATCTAAAATTTAAGAATAGAGATATAACGCATTTGAATGCAAAGATCGGTATAGCTGCAGGTTTAGATAAAAACGGCGATTATATTGATTGTCTTGCCGCTCTAGGAGTTGACTTTATAGAAGTAGGAACAATTACTCCTCGGCCTCAAACTGGTAATCCAAAACCAAGAATTTTTAGAAACCTTAAAGATCGATCCCTTATTAATAGACTAGGATTTAATAACAAAGGAGTTGATCACTTAGTCAAGAGACTGAAAAGAAAAAAAACCCAAACAATAGTTGGTACCAGTATTGGTAAAAACTTTGATACTCCAAATGACAATGCACTAGAAGATTATCTACATTGTATTAAAAAGGTTTACGAACATTCTGACTACATTGCGATAAATATTTCTTCACCAAATACCAAAGAGTTGAGAGAACTGAGTCATGGAGAAAATTTTAATTCGTTTCTTAAAGCGATAAAAAAAATACAAAATCAACTTTCTACCGACGGAAAATATGTTCCAATTTTCATAAAGATAAGTCCTGACGAACATTCAAATGACTTGGCAATAATTTGCTCTTCAATTTTGGATAGTAAACTAGATGGAATAATTTGTAGTAATACAACTGTCGATCATGACCACAAAAATGGTCCTGGTGGACTTAGTGGTGCTCCTCTAAAGAATAAGGCTACAGAATGTCTAGTTAACGTGCGAAGGTTGGTGGGTAATAAACTCCCCATAATAGCATCAGGAGGAGTTATGAGTGCTCAGGATTATCAAGAAAAATTAGATGCAGGCGCTAACCTTGTACAAATTTATACTGGTTTCATATACGAGGGTCCCCAATTAATTGAAGACATCTTAAATCTTCGTAAGGTTTAATAAATGCTTGACAGGAACCCCTTTATTAAACTTTATACTGTAAAAGAACTTAAATTTTAATAAATATGAAATCATTAGTTATTGTTGAATCTGGTGCAAAGGCAAAAAAAATCAAAGGCTATCTAGATTCAAATTTTCCTGATAAAGATTGGCAAGTAGAAGCCTGTGTAGGGCATGTTAGAGATCTTTCCGACAAAGAGAATGCTGTCGACCCAGAGGATTGGAAAAACCTTAAATGGGAATTTTCCTCTAAAGGAAAAAAAGTCATGAAAGAACTCAGGGCATCTTGTAAGGATTCTGACCTACTTTACTTGGCCACTGACCCTGACAGAGAGGGAGAGGCCATCGCGTGGCATCTCTTAAGTGACTTCAAGAATAAAAAGTTAGTAGAAGATATAGATGTAAAAAGAGTAACATTTAACGAAATCACTTCTTCGGCTATCAAGAAAGCCATCGAATCTCCTAGGGAAATAGATCAAGATTTAGTTGATGCTTATTTAACAAGAAGAATATTAGATCATTTGATAGGGTTTAAAGTCTCACCTCTGTTATGGAGGCATGTTTCAAGAGCTAAATCAGCAGGCAGAGTTCAATCCCCAACCTTAAGAATACTTTGTGAGAAAGAAGACCAGAGAGACCTACATAAACCTGAAGAATATTGGCCTTTTGAAACGGTTTTCGATTATGAGGGCACCTCATTTGAGGCAAAACTATCTAAAGTTTCAGAAAAAAATATCGCTAAGAACCCTCTTAGAAATGAATCAGAAGTAAAAAGAGTTATTGAAGAATTGGAATCCTCTAGCTTTTATCTAAAAAAAATAGAATCTAAGCCTCAATCAAGTAGTCCTAAGCCTCCGTTTAGAACATCTACTCTTCAGATGTCAGCTGCGAGTGGCCTTGGGTTCACTGCTGACAGAACCATGCAATCTGCTCAGAAGCTTTACGAAGGAGGATTAATAACCTATCTAAGGACAGACGGAATTTCCATTAGCACTTCTCCAAACACAGGGGAGCCTTTCTCGGAAGAAAATCCTGGACCACCTCCCTTACAAGAAATAAGAAATTTTATCTCTTCTAATTACGATTCTTCTTATCTTTCTAGTGAAACAAGAGTTTATAAATCTAAAGTGCAAAACTCTCAAGAAGCACATGAGGCCATAAGACCCACCGACATATCTAAGACCCCTTCAGATACTAATCTAAATGGAGACGAAGAGAAGTTATACAACTTGATTTGGAATCGAACTGTCGCTAGTCAAATGTCAAGTTCTAGGTATGAAAGAAAAACTTTAATTATTGAATCACAAGATAACAAATATGAATTTAGAGCCTCTTCAAGAAAAAATCTCTTTAAGGGTTTTGAAATTTTGGCAGGGTCAGATGATGAAAAAATAACAGTTTTCCCAGAAGGGTTAGATGAAGGCAAAGGACTAACTTTGATTTTAAATAATTACGAACAGAAATTTACAACTCCTCCAAATCGATATTCTGAAGCTTCACTAATAAAAAAAATGGAAGAGGAGGGCATAGGGCGTCCTTCGACCTACGCAACTATTGTCAAAGGTTTGCGTACTAAGAAATATGCTTATGGAGCCAAATCTATTATCCCCTCCGATCTTGGCAGAGTTCTAACCTCATACCTCAAGAAAGTATTTGAAGATTTTTTTATTGAGACAAAGTTTACTGCTCATATGGAAGCTGATCTAGATGAAATCGCTTCCGGAAATAAAAATTATGAAGAGGTGTTAGATATATTCTGGAAGGAGCTACAGAAATACCTTAATAGAAAGATTAATGATATTGAAATAAGCAATCAAGACGAATTTAAGACAAGACAGGTACTAGATCTTCTAAATGAAGAGTTAGGATCGGTAATTTTCCCAAAAGATACTTTGGGAAATATCAGAAATGAATGCCCTAAGTGCTCTAGTCCGATAAGCCTTAAATCTGGTGCTTGGGGATATTTTGTTGGATGCTCTGAATGTAAATGGACGAAGAAACCCTTCGAGTTCAATACGTCATTTGAAACCTATCAAGAACTGCCAAAGAATCTAGGGAACCATCCTGACCTTGGTGGACCGATATATGCAGATCTAAGTGTTAATGGGCCCTGTGTATGGACTCTAAATGACGAAGAAAAAAAACTTTTTGGAACTCCTGATGAAGATGAGTTCATCTTAGATATTGGACTCAATAGAGCCATAGAACTAATAAATAGAAGTAATGCAGAAAATGTTTTATTCACAGAGTTAAATACTAATCTTCCAATTGTTTTGAAGAATGGAAGATTTGGCGAATATACTGAATTTGATGGCTTCAATAAGGCAACTAAACTTAAGCCTGAAGATAAAGAACCGAGCCCTAAAGTGTCTTATTATGAACCAGAAACCATAGATTATGAATCTGAATCTGGCAGAAGATATGTTCTCAATTCTCTAAGAATTTTGGGATTTTTATATAGAGAAGATAAAACAGTTTTACCTGTAGGAATTAAAATAAGAAAACCTGGAAAAGCTTTCAAGTTTATTAAAAATATAAAAGTAGGAGATACTGAAACTGAGATCCCAAATGATTGGTACAAGCTTGATTCAGAAGGCCAAGACTTCATCATTAATGAAGTTTTAAAATTAAAAAAAGGGGAGAAATTTGTATCTCTTGAAGAAGCTAAAGTTATTTAAATAGATTCTCTTAAAAGCGCAACGCAAGATCCTTCAAAGGCCAATTCATCTAATTGAGGGTTGATAGTTATGTCTTCGTAATTCTGATTTTCAGGTCTTAGTATCACTTTACTTTGTGATATCTCGATTAAGGTCTTAACTGTAACTTCATCATTTATTCTAGCTACAACAATATTACCTACTTTCAGATCTTTGGATTTGCTTACACCAATTAAATCTTCTTCATAGATACCCACTTCAACCATGCTGTCACCTTTCACTCTCAAATAGTAGTCAATATCGTCAGAAAAAAGGTTTTTTGATTTAGGGATGGTCTTCTCTATATTTTCTTGAGCCAAGATAGGCCCTCCAGCTGCAACTAGTCCTATTACAGGTATTTCATCACTCTCAGATTCACTTAAAACTATGCCGCGGGAAGCTCCAGAAAGTATTTTTATAAACCCCTTTTTTTCTATTGCTCTTAAATGTTGTTCTGCCGCATTTGGCGATTTGAAACCTAATGTGTTAGCAATATCAGCTCTTGTAGGAGGAAAACCAAAATCAGAGATATGAGTTTTAATTAAATCTAAGATCTCTTCTTGTCTTTTTGTTAAGTTTTTCATAATAATTACTGTAATTATATACAGTATATTGTAATATGCAAGAATGTTAAAAATAGGTATAACTTCAAGAGCCCTTTTTGATCTAGATGCAAGCCATCTTGTATTTACCAATGATGGCTTGGAAGCTTATAAAGAGTATCAAATATCTCAAGAAAATAACCCTTTGAACCCAGGCGAGGCATTTGCACTTGTTAAAAAATTCCTAAATCTTAATGATTTATATAAAGGTGAAAACCTTGTGGAGGTAATGTTGCTTAGTCGCAATACTGCTGATACTGGATTAAGAATTTTTAACTCAATTCAATATCATGGACTAGACATCAAAAAAGCAGCCTTTTGTGGTGGCAACAGCCCTCATATTTATGCAAAATCATTTAAAGCCGATCTTTTTCTTTCCACCGAATTAGAAGATTGTAAATGTTCTATAGCAAATGGTGTGGCTTCTGCCAGAATTATGCCTTCCAAGAAATCTCTTTTAGATGAGAAAGTTCTAAGAGTAGCTTTTGATGGAGATTCAGTTCTATTTTCAGAAGAATCTCAAAAAATTTATGATCAATATGGCTTAGATGCATTCAATAAAAATGAGAAGGATTTAGCTGATATGCCTTTAGTTGGAGGACCATTTAAATCTTTCTTAATTGAGCTTTATAAAATTCAACAAAGTTTTTCTAGGACAGAGTGCCCCATAAGAATTGCACTTGTTACCGCTAGATCAGCTCCGTCTCATGAAAGAGTTATAAAAACCCTAAGAGATTGGAACATTAGGATAGATGAGTCTCTTTTTTTAGGTGGATTAGAAAAAAAAGAATTTCTGAAAGATTTTGGAGCTGATATTTTTTTTGATGATCAAATAGATAATTGCTTGGCTGCAAGTTTAGAGGTACCTACAGGTCAAGTAATAAACTTTAATACGAGAATTTAAATTCAAAAAATGTATAATCCTCACCTCAAACATAGAGTGAGTAAAACTAATAATGGAACATGTCTGTCTTGATCTCGAAGGCGTATTAATACCAGAAATTTGGGCTGAAGTTGCTGAATATACTGGGGAGGAGCAATTTAAACTTACTACTCAAGATCTCAAAGATTATTCGGAATTAATGGACATGAGAATCAATCTTGTCGAATCTATAGGTTTATCTTTTTCTGAGATTCAATCCTTGGTAGATAAAATGGAGCCTTTTGATGGAGCAAGAGAATTTATTGACTGGGTAAGAGATAATTTTCAACTAACTATCGTCTCAGATTCTTTTTATGAACTGGCATGGCCTTTACTTAGGAAACTTGGCACTCCTGCCATTAACTGTCATTATTTAGATATAGAAAATAATCAATTGAAAGGTTATACCTTGAGACAATTAGAAAATAAAAAGAAAGTTGTTCAGTCTCTGAAAGATATGAAGTTCAAAGTGTTTGCTTCAGGTGATTCTTATAATGATATACAAATGCTTCAAGAGGCAGATTTAGGAGTATTTTTTCAGGCTCCAAAACATATTAGAGAAGAGTTCAAAGAAATTGATGGAGTTGAAAGTCATGCAGATTTAAAAAATTTGCTGATAGAGAATTCCTCTTTCATTGGGAGGACATAATATGGGTCAATCTCAAGGAAAAAAACTTAGAGAGGCTATAGCTAACAATAATCCTTTGAAGATTGTTGGCACGATCAACGCTTATTCAGCTTTATTGGCAGAAAAGGAAGGTCACAATGCAATTTACTTATCTGGTGGTGGCGTGGCTGCTTCTAGCCTGGGAGTTCCCGATCTAGGCATATCCTCACTTCAAGATGTGCTGATTGATGTAGAGAGGATTACAAATGTAACCTCAGTACCTTTGCTGGTTGATGCTGATACTGGCTGGGGTGGTGCATTTAATATTGCTAGGACTGTTAAATCATTTATCAATTATGGAGCTGCAGGGCTGCATATAGAAGATCAAGTATCGCAAAAGAGATGTGGCCATAGACCAAATAAAGAGATTGTTTCTACTGGGGAAATGGTTGATAGGATTAAGGCTGCAGTAGATGCCAAAACAGATGAAGATTTTGTAGTAATGGCAAGAACTGACGCATTAGCTAATGAAGGATTGGATGCTGCAGTAGAAAGAGCTTTTGCTTATCAAGAAGCCGGAGCCGATGCACTTTTTCCTGAAGCCTTTGTTGAACTAGATCAGTATAAAGAACTTAAGAAAAGTGTGAATATACCTATTCTGGCTAATATTACAGAGTTTGGAAAGACACCTCTTTTTGGTTGTGAAGAACTAAGTCAGTCGGGAGTAAACATGGTTCTTTATCCTTTAACAGCCTTTAGGGCCATGAGTAAAGCAGCTGAAGAAGTATTCAAAGAAATTAAAAAGTCCGATAATCAACAAAGCCTCGTCAAAAATATGCAAACTAGAGATGAACTTTATGACGTACTAGATTATCATTCGTTCGAAAATAAATTGGACGAGCTATTCAAAAACTAGATTAGGAAACAAAATGGGTGAGAAGAAATTAGATGGAGCAGGTTTAAGAGGTCAAGTAGCAGGCAAAACTGCTCTTTCAACTGTTGGAAAAGAGGGAAAAGGTCTAACCTACAGGGGTTACGCCATAGAAGAGCTTGCCGAAAAGGCTTCTTTTGAAGAAGTAGCCTATATGCTGTTATATGGAAAATTACCCAATCAATCTGAGTATGATCAATATTCAGCAAAACTAAAGTCTTATAGGGCCTTACCAGAAGCCCTCAAAGAAGTTCTTGAGAGAATACCAGCAGATGCGCATCCTATGGACGTAATGAGAACAGGTTGCTCTATGCTAGGTAACTTAGAACCAGAAGGAGATTTTTCTAACCAAAATGAGACTGCTGATAGGATTATGGCGGCTTTTGCTTCTATAGTTACATATTGGTACAGATACTCTCATGATGGAGTTAGAGTAGAAACAGAAACAGATCACCCAACTATTGGGGGTCAGTTTTTATCTTTACTGACTGGCAAAGAGCCTTCTGAAGAACATGCTAGAGCTCTTGATGTTTCATTAATTCTTTATGCTGAACATGGATTTAATGCTTCAACTTTTACCGCTAGAACCTGTGCTTCAACTTTGTCTGACATGCATTCAAGTATAACAGGCGCAATAGGCACCCTAAGAGGTCCGCTGCACGGTGGAGCTAATGAAGCTGCGATGGAAATGATTGAACAATACTCTACTAGAGAAGAGGCCAAAGCAGGTGTACTTGATTTACTAGCAAAGAAAGAAAAGATAATGGGATTTGGTCATGCAGTTTATAGTACAGAGGATCCAAGAAACGCCATTATCAAAGTTTGGGCGGAAAAACTTTCTAAATTGGATGGCAATACAACCTTGTATGAAGTCTCTGAAGAGATTGAAAAAGTAATGGATGAGGAGAAAGGTATGTTCGCTAATACTGACTTCTTCATGGCTTCTGCCTATAACTATTTAGGTATTCCAACCGCCATATTCACTCCGTTATTTGTCATTGGAAGAACTTCTGGTTGGGCTGCCAATATAATCGAACAAAGAGCTGATAATAGAATTATTCGACCAAGCGAAGAGTATATCGGACCAGATAACTCAGTTTGGGTCGACATGTCTGATCGTTAATTAAAGGAAAAAATTATGTCTGGAAACGTTGAAACAAACGTACGTCCTAACCCTGATGACGTACTAGTTAAAATAGCGGATTATGTATTAGATAAAAATATAGATAGTGCTGAAGCGTATGATACGGCTCGAAATTGCTTAATGGACACATTGGGTTGTGGATTGCTAGCACTTACTTTTCCAGATTGCAAAAATTTACTAGGCCCTTACGTTGAGGGAACAGAAGTACCTGGTGGTGTAAGAGTTCCTGGAACAAACCATGTTTTAGATCCTGTGAAGGGCGCTTGGGATATTGGTGCAATTATTAGATGGCTAGACTTTAATGATACTTGGTTAGCAGCTGAGTGGGGACATCCGTCAGATAATCTTGGAGGAATATTAGCTGCTGCTGATTATTTATCTCAAAAGAATATATCAGAGGGTAAGGATCCTCTTACCATGAAAGATGTTTTGACCAACATGATTAAAGCACATGAGATTCAAGGTGTTTTAGCTCTAGAAAATAGCTTCAATAGAGTAGGGCTTGATCATGTTGTACTGGTAAAGGTTGCCTCTACTGCTGTCATTTCTTCAATGTTTGGTTTGAGTAAAGACCAAACCATTGATGCATTATCGCAAGCATGGGTAGATGGACAGAGTTTAAGAACTTATAGACATGCTCCGAATGCAGGTCCAAGAAAGTCCTGGGCAGCTGGAGACGCAACAAGTAGAGCTCTTCAACTGGTTTTATTAACTCAAAAGGGTCAGATAGGATATCCAAGTGTACTAACTGCACCTACTTGGGGTTTTTATGATGTTCAATTTAAGGGTAATTCTTTTAGTCTTCCTAGAGATTTTGACTCATATGTTATGGAAAATATTCTATTTAAAATCTCCTTTCCTGCCGAATTTCACGCTCAAACTGCAGTTGAAGCTGCCGTAACCCTCCACCCACAAGTTAAAGATAGATTAGATGATATAGATAAGATTTTGATTTCAACTCATGAGTCAGCAATTAGAATAATTAGCAAAGAAGGTGTGTTAAACAATCCTGCAGATAGAGATCACTGTCTACAATATATGACAGCAATCGGTTTGCTAAAAGGAGATTTAGTTGCTGAGGATTACGAAGATGATGTCGCATCTGATCCATTGGTAGACCAGCTAAGAGAAAAAATGGTGATTGAAGAAGATGCCAGATATACAAAAGAATATTTAGAGTCTGACAAACGCTCAATTGCCAATGCAATTCAGATCACCTTCAAAGACGGGTCCTCCACAGATAAGATTGAAGTTGAATATCCTATTGGACATAGACGCAGAAGAGAACAGGGGATTCCGCTTCTGGTTGAAAAGTTTGAAAGAAATTTAGCGACTCAGTTTTCTAAAGATAGATGTACAAACATCTTAAACCTATGCTTAGATCAAGATAGTTTAGAAAGTACATCTGTCCTAGATTTCATGGATCTATTCGTCGCAGAATAAATTATGCGAGACTTCTTAGAAGACTTTTTAGAGCGCTTAATCTTTGCTAGTAGGTGGTTATTAGCGCCTATTTATATAGTTCTCTGTCTATCTCTTCTTTTTATCACTGTAAAAGTAATTCAGGAAACGGTTAACTATTTTCCTGTGATGCTCGTTCAGGATGTTAAAGGCATCATGCTTTTTGTATTACATATTGTAGATTTAGTTTTGGTTGGCAACTTAGTCTTGATGATTATTTTTGCTGGATACGAAAACTTTGTCTCAAAGATTCATATAGCAGAGGAGAGTGAAGACCGACCTACTTGGATGGGCACTGTAGATTTTAGTGAATTGAAATTAAAACTTGTAGCTTCGATAGTCACCATTTCTGGCATTAATCTTTTGGCAGCTTTTATGGATTTATCGCAAATCAGTGACAGGGAAATTTTTTGGATGGTAGTTGTCCATGTCGTTTTTATACTTTCTGGAGTATTACTTGCTCTAATGGATTTTGTGACCTCTAAGTCTAAGAGTATTTAGTTAGTTCAAATCAATTTCTAAATAACTGTTTAGTTCCAAAAGAGCCTCTTGCGGTTTCACAACTTTAATAGTTTTCATGCCTAGAGCCTTCGCAGGTTTAAGGTTTATTCCTAGATCATCTAAAAAAACAACCTCGTCTGGGTTTACATTACCTCTCTCACAAGCCCGTACGTAAAATTCAGGATCAGGTTTTCGGACATTCTCTTTACTAGATTCAAAAACAAAATCGAATAATTCCATCACTTCCTCATGCTTTCCAGAAGCAGATACATTACCTTCAAAGTCCATTTCACCCATTGATTGAATATTGTTTGTAAGACATGCCTGAATAAGATTACCTTTAATTTTTTTTAAAGTAACAATCATTTCAGGCCTGATTTGCCCCCTTAAGAGAGCAATTACATCTTTACCTTTTACCGCATGACCTAAATTTTTACTCTCTATTTCAAACAACTTATCGAATTGTTCTAAATTCACCTCGTTTCTTTCTAGCTTGGCCCAAGCATTAAAGTCAGGATTTGTAGAGTTTACTGACCTGAGAAAATCTTTAGGTAAATCATTTTCTTTTTCAAATCTATTGAAGGACTCAAATGGACTACTAGTTATAACCCCTCCAAAATCCCAAAAAACAGCTTTAATCATATGATACTTATATTTTTTAAGTGAAGTATATTGGACGTTATTAAATAAATATCAAATTTAATACCTAAAATTCATAAAAATTCTATAATCGCTCCCCCAATTACGTAATAAGATAGATATATGTCAGGAAATTCTTTTGGAAATTCTTTTGTTGTGACCACTTTTGGTGAGAGTCATGGCGTGGCGCTTGGCTGCATAATTGATGGTTGCCCTCCTGGATTAGATCTATCTAAAGAGGATATACAGATCGAGCTAGACAAAAGAAAACCAGGTTCTTCAAAATATACTACTCAAAGAAAAGAGGAAGATGAAGTTGAAATCTTATCTGGAGTTTTTGAAGGAAAGACTACAGGAACTCCTATTGGTTTATTGATCAGAAATAAAGATCAGAAATCTAAAGATTACGATGAATTAAAAGATGTATTTAGACCATCGCATGCTGATTACGTTTACTCAAAAAAATATGGACATAGAGATCATAGAGGTGGAGGCAGGTCTTCTGCTAGAGAGACTGCTATGAGGGTTGCAGCCGGTGCGATAGCAAAAAAATATTTAAGCGAGAAACAAGATATAAATATCAAAGGTTATTTGTCTCAAATTGGTTCTATAAAAATAAAAAATATTGACTTAACACAAGTAGATAAGAATCCATTCTTTTGTCCTGACTCTGATGTTTTAGAAGAAATAGAAGGCTTAATAGATAATTTAAGAAAAGAAGGTGACTCTACAGGTGCAAAAATAGAAGTTACCGTTTCTAATATGCCAATAGGCTTGGGCGAACCCGTTTTTGATAAATTAGAGGCCGATTTAGCAAAAGGGTTGATGAGTATTAATGCCGTTAAGGGTTTTGAAATTGGGAAGGGCTTTGATTTGATAGCTTCTAAAGGATCTGATTCAAGAGATGAAATGTCTCCAGAGGGCTATTTATCTAATAACTCAGGTGGCATCTCAGGAGGTATAAGTACAGGACAGGATATTAATCTTTCAATTGCCTTAAAACCAACCTCCAGCATAAATAAAGAAGGTAAAACAATAGATACTTCGGGCGAGTCCCAAGAAATACAGGTTAAAGGAAGGCACGATCCCTGTGTGGGTGTTAGGGCAACTCCAATTGCCGAAGCAATGACAGCTCTTGTTGTCATGGATCATTTCCTTAGAAACAGAGCTCAAAATGTCGATGTAATAACCGACATACCAGACTATTCTTAATAATTCTTATGCCGCAAACTTTATACGATAAGTTATGGAACCTTCATGAAGTTGCCCAAAGAGAGGATGGTACTCATTTACTATATATAGACAGACACTTAATTCATGAAGTCACGTCTCCTCAAGCCTTCGAAGGTTTAAAATTAGCTGGGAGAAAACCTTGGAGAATCTCTTCAAATATTGCAACTCCCGATCATAATGTTCCAACTACCGACAGGAAAAAAGGCATTGAAGGTATTAGTGATGAGGTAGCCAAGTTACAAGTAGTTACCTTAGATGAAAATTGTAAAGAAAATGACATTTTGCAATTTGATATTCATGATATACGACAAGGTATCGTTCATGTCGTAGGCCCTGAGCAAGGTTTGACTCTCCCCGGCATGACGATTGTATGCGGAGACTCGCATACCTCTACGCACGGAGCATTGGCAACACTTTCAATGGGGATAGGTACCTCGGAAGTCGAACATGTGCTTGCAACTCAATGTCTTAAAACTTCAAAACTGAAAAATATGAGAGTTACAATTAATGGTGAGCTTCAAAAAGGTGTAACTCCCAAGGACGTTACTCTTGCAGTAATAGGTAAAATAGGAACTGCAGGAGGAACAGGTTATGCGATAGAGTATGCTGGAACTGTGATAGAAAATATGACTATCGAGGGAAGGATGACTGTTTGTAATATGGCAATAGAAGCTGGAGCAAGAGCTGGTTTAGTTGCTTATGATCATACGACAGAAACTTATATTAAAAACAGACCTTTTGCTCCTGTTGGAGATCAATGGATTATGGCAAAGAACCAATGGGAAAACTTGAAAAGCGATAAAGAGGCTAAGTTTGATAAAGAATTAGAAATTGACGGATCTCTAATAGCACCGCAAGTTACCTGGGGAACTTCTCCAGAAATGGTGATTGATATTGATGGTTTAATTCCGATGCCCGATAGCGAATCCATTCAACATGCCTTAGATTATATGAACCTTGAACCTGGTAAAAAGATCAAAGATATTAAGCTCGATCAAGTTTTTATAGGTTCCTGTACTAATTCTAGGATAGAAGATTTAAGAGAAGCTGCGAGAGTATTAGAAGGTAGAAAGATATCAGATTCAATTAAACGAGCTATCGTAGTTCCTGGCTCCGGTTTGGTTTCTAAACAAGCTATTGAAGAAGGTCTCGATCAGGTATTTATAGAATCAGGTTTTGAATGGCGAGCTCCTGGATGTTCGATGTGTTTAGCCATGAATCCTGATCAATTAGGTGAGGGGGAGCATTGCGCATCTACTTCAAATAGAAATTTTGAAGGAAGACAAGGATATGGAGGGAGAACTCATCTCGTTTCTCCTGCTACGGCAGCTGCCTCTGCTATTGAAGGACATTTCGTTGATGTAAGAGAATATTTAGCATGAAAAATACCACTACCTTCCATCATGGCACTGCTGTACCTTTGGACAGAGATAACATAGATACAGATCAAATTATTCCTAAACAATTTCTAAAATCTATCAAAAAGAGTGGTTTTGGCCCTAATCTATTCGATGCATGGAGATATGAAGACGAGGGTTTTCCTGGACAAGATATAAGTCAAAGAAAATTAAATAAAGACTTTATTTTGAATCAAGATAGATTTGATGGCGCCGATATATTGATTAGCAAAAAAAACTTTGGATGTGGCTCTAGTCGTGAGCATGCAGTTTGGTCTTTAATGGATTTTGGTTTCAAGGTTGTTATCGCAGAAAGTTTTGCAGATATTTTTTACAACAATTGCTTTAATAATGGTCTTTTACCGATTTCTCTGTCAGCTGAGGAAATATCAGTTATGTTAAATCTAGCTGAGATGGGAAAAGAGATTGAAATTGATTTAGAAAACCAGATTATCTTCTCCGCAGATAATGAAATAGCATCATTTCAGATAGATCCTTTTAGAAAAAAATGTATCTTAGAAGGCTTAGATGAAATTGGACTCAGTCTCACTCATGCAGCTGACATCAAAGCATTCGAAGAGAAAAGAGCAGTAGAATCACCCTGGATTTTTGACATGAGAAATAAAAATGAAAACTAGAGAAGTCCTTATATTACAAGGGGACGGAATTGGCCCTGAAGTTTGTCATGAAGCAAAAAAAGTTCTTGAGCACATAAATGACACCAAAGATTTAGGAATAACCATTTCCGAATCAGCTGTAGGAGGTTGCGCGTTCGAAGAGTTCGGAAGCCCTCTCCCTGAGAAGACTCTAAAGTTGGCTCAAAGATCAGATGCAATCCTTTTAGGAGCTGTTGGAGGCCCTTCTTGGGATAATCTAGATTATGACCTTAGACCTGAAAGAGCTTTGCTTGGTTTGAGATCTGAACTGGATCTTTTTGCGAATCTTAGACCAGCAATCCTTTCTAAATATTTGAGTGATTCTTCTTCTCTAAAACCTGAGAAAGTTCTTGATCTTGATATGTTAATTGTCAGAGAGCTTACTGGTGGAATATATTTTGGAGAACCTAGAGGAAGATCAGATACGAATGAATCAGCATTCAACACCATGGTTTATTCGAAAAACGAAATTGAAAGAATAGGCAGAGTTGCTTTCGAGGCCGCACAAAAAAGAAATAAAAAATTATGCTCAGTTGATAAGGCCAATGTACTGGAGGTAAGTGTTTTATGGAGAGAAGTTATCTCAGATCTAGCTAATGAATATCCTGACGTGCATTTATCTCATATGCTTGTTGATAATGCCGCTATGCAGCTAGTAAGAGAGCCCAAACAATTTGATGTAATTGTAACTGGAAATTTATTTGGAGACATACTTTCCGATATTGCTGCTATGCTTACAGGCTCGATTGGTATGCTTCCATCGGCTTCATTGAACTCTAAAAATCAAGGCTTATATGAACCAGTTCATGGATCTGCCCCTGACATCGCTGGGAAAGGTCTAGCCAATCCCATAGCAGCAATTCTTTCGGTTGCCATGATGTTGAAGTACAGTTTTAGTCTAAACGAAGCATCTAGTGATATAGAAGGTGCTATTCAAGAAGTGCTATCCGCGGGTTACATAACTCATGATCTTGAAGGGAATAACAACAAAAAACTATCTACCTCTGAAATGGGTAATAAGATTATTGAAAAATTAATATAAAAATGAAAAAAGTAAAAAGAATTGCCGTAGCAGGTGCTACAGGTATGGTAGGGAAAGCTTTCCAGGGTTTATTAGAAAAAGATTTTTTTCCTGATGCAGAGATAGATTTTTTGGCAAGCAAGAAATCTAAGGGTAAGTCGATTACTTTTCGAGGACAAAGCCATATAGTAAAAGATCTTTCTGAATATGATTTCAGCAACACAGATTTAGCTCTTTTTTCAGCTGGCGCTTCTGTCTCCGAAGAATATGCACCTAAAGCAGTATCTCAAGGTTGCGCTGTTGTGGATAATTCTTCTTGCTTTAGATACGACGAAAACATAGCCCTTATAGTTCCTGAAGTTAATGGAGATGAACTTTTAAATTATGAGCTACCTAATATTATTGCCAATCCTAATTGCTCAACAATACAAATGTTGGTGGCTCTTAAGCCTATTCATGAAGAATTCAATATTAAGCGAATTGATATTACAACTTTGCAAGCTGTTTCTGGTACTGGGAAAGAAGCCACTGAAGAGTTACTAGATCAATTAATCGCATATGAAGGAGATAATAACTTTGAGAATATTATCTACCCTAAACAAATTGCTAATAATGTACTACCTCATTGTGACGTGATGGAAGACAACAGGTATACCAAAGAAGAAAACAAGCTCCTAAAAGAAACCCATAAGATTCTTGATCCAAATATACAAGTTGCTGCAACTTGTGTAAGGGTTCCTGTTTTAAATGGTCATTCAGAATCTATACACATATTAACCGAAAAGCCTTTATCAGAAAAAGGAGTGGAGCAAATACTAAGCAATTCTCCAGGAATAAAATTACATTATGGGCTAGATACAAAAGACTACCCAACTGCTGCCACTGATGCTGATGGAGATTATCTTGTTCATGTTGGTAGACTAAGAAAAGACCTTTGGGACGACTGCAGGATGAATATGTGGGTTGTTGCAGATAATCTTCTCAAGGGTGCTGCTCTAAATAGTATTCAAATAGCTAATTTAATATTTGAATAATTCATATATGCAGAGTTTTTTATTAAACCTCGAAACAGAATTCTACTTTTTAACAGGTATGGATCTAGAAGGCTTCAGTGGACTGTTATTTGGACTTTTAATTTTTTGTTTTATTTTATTTTTAATTAGATTTGAAAAAAAAAGAGAACCTTTAATTCATGATGTAGACCTTTCCAATGAAATTGGAAATGAAAAAATTGCCAAGATAAATCTTTCAAGAAGCCTGATAGAAATGGATCAAATGGACGAAGCCAAGAGACTTTTACAAGAAGTACTTGATGAAGCTCCGACCAATGAAGAAAAAAAGACTATTGACCAATTATTGTCAAAAATTGGACTCTGATTTATGGAATCTAGAATTGCTTTAGGAGTGGAATATGATGGCTCAAGATATTACGGATTTCAAAAACAGAAAAGCACTGAAAAAACTATTCAAGGTTGGTTAGAGAATGCCACCGCTAAGGTTGCCGACCATCAAGTAAAAACCTTTTGCAGTGGGAGAACTGACGCCGGTGTACATGCATTTTCGCAGGTTATCCATTTTGACACTAAATCTAAAAGATCATTGCAAGAATGGGTAAGAGGTATCAATTCTTATTTACCTAATGACATAAAAGTCTTATGGTCTAGAGAAGTGGATGAAACATTTCATGCAAGATACTCAGCCTTGAATAGAACTTATTTATACAATATTCTAAACGATCAAATACCTTCAGCCCTTTGGTCAAAAAGATCTTTATTTATTCCACAACAATTAGATCTAAGATCAATGAGGAATGCCTCAAAATTTTTGATCGGTGAGCACGATTTTAGTTCGTTTAGAGGGTCTGGTTGCCAGTCAAAGTCGCCCATAAGGTTAATAGAAGAGATAAAAATAAAAAAGACAAATCGTTTTGTAACTGTTGAACTAAGAGCAAATGCATTTCTACTGCATATGGTAAGAATAATAATTGGTACTTTATTGATGGTAGGAAAAAAGGAAATTAGGCCAAAAGAAGTTCATCAAATACTTATAGAAAAAGATAGAAGAATATCTGGTAAGACAGTTAGTTCAGAGGGCCTGTTTTTTTTGGGTCCTCAATACCCTTCAAAATATAGACTACCAGTAATTGAAACCAGCCTATTTTGAAGGTTCTTTAGACTTTCTATTCTATAATCCCAATCTATGAGACATTTCATCAAAGTATGTGGAATAACCAATTCAAAAGACCTCGAGTATGTCAGTTCGATAAATATTGATGCGGTAGGTTTTAACCTTTATGAGAAAAGTAAGAGATATATAGATTTAAGAGAAGCTAAGAGCTTGGCCTCACTTCTTCCACAAGAACATCAAGTATTTCTTATTTTTGTGAATCAGTCAGCAGACTTTGTCAGCATGTCTTTAGAGAAAATACCCAATGCAATTCCCCAATTTCATGGAGAGGAAGACCAGGAATATTGCGAAAGTTTTGGAAAACGATATGTTAAGGCAATCAGAATCAATGCAAATACAGATCTAGAAAAGATTAATCAAAACTATAAAAGTGCTAAAATGTTGATATTCGATAGCTTCGATGAAAAAGAGTACGGAGGCACAGGGCAGACTTTCGATTTAAATCTTCTAGAAGATGGAGTCAAAATGCCCTATCTAGTGGCTGGAGGAATCGATGATTCAAACTTTCAAAAAGCTTTATTGTTGAAAAACTGTATAGGTATAGATGTCTGCTCAAGCGTCGAAGAAAAACCTGGAATTAAAGATCATTCCAAGTTAAAAAATTTAGTTGAAAAAGTAAGGAGTTTTCATGTCTGAAGAATTAATGCCTGACAAGAAGGGAAGATTTGGTATATACGGCGGCCGATACGTGGCGGAAACTTTAGTGCCCGCCCTAGAAGAATTATCAGAGCAATATGAAATCATAAAAAAAGATGAAAATTTCATAAAGGAATTTACGGACGATCTTAAATATTATGTTGGAAGACCATCTCCTTTGTATTTTGCAAAACGTTGGACGGAATTGCTAGGAGGAGCAAGGATTTTTCTAAAGCGTGAAGACCTGAATCATACAGGAGCTCACAAAATTAATAATACTGTGGGTCAAATCTTGCTGGCCAAACATATGGGCAAGAAAAGAATAATTGCAGAAACTGGTGCAGGTCAACATGGAGTTGCAACTGCATCTGTTGCTGCGAGGCACGGCTTAGAATGCATCGTCTACATGGGAGAAGAAGATATAAAGAGACAATCACTTAATGTCTTTAGAATTAAGTTATTGGGCGCAAAAGTAGTTGGAGTGAGTTCTGGAACATCAACTCTCAAAGATGCGATGAATGAGGCAATGAGAGATTGGGTCACAAATGTAGATGATACTTATTACATCATTGGAAGTGTCGCTGGACCTCATCCTTATCCTCAGATAGTCAGAGATTTCAATGCTGTTGTTGGTAGAGAAGTTTTAGAGCAGAGTCAGAATGTAATTGGAAAAGACCCCGATATGTTAGTTGCTTGTGTTGGAGGTGGTTCTAATGCCATGGGTCTTTTTTACCCTTTCATTGACAATAAGAATGTTAGATTGGTGGGAGTTGAAGCAGGCGGTTTAGGATTAAGTACGGGAAAACATGCTGCACCATTAAATGATGGAAAAGAAGGTGTTCTCCACGGAATGAGAACTTACTTAATGCAGGATGACGCAGGGCAGGTGATTGAAACTCATTCTGTTTCAGCAGGATTAGATTATCCAGGAGTTGGTCCTGAGCATGCATGGTTAAAAGATATTGGAAGAGCTGAGTACGAAGTGGCAGATGATAACGAAGCACTAGATGCCTTTAAAGAATTGACCAGAGTGGAAGGAATAATGCCGGCTCTTGAAACAGCTCATGGTATTGCATATGTCAAAAAAATCGCTCCAACTATGAATGAAAATCAATCTATAGTCGTTAATGTCTCAGGTAGGGGAGATAAAGATATAAACACTGTAGCCTCGATAGAGGGAATAGAACTTTGAGTTCCAAGATTAAAGAAGTCTTTGCTGAAATTAAAGCTCAGAAAAGAAAGGCTTTAATCACTTACTTAGTATCAGGAGATCCTGATTCAAAAACAACTCTCAATATCATGCATCGTATGGTAGAAGAGGGCGCAGACATAATTGAACTTGGAATCCCTTTTTCTGACCCAATGGCTGAAGGAGTATCAATACAAAGAGGGCATGAAAGAGCTCTAGAAAATGGTACTTCTCTAAATGACTCATTTGATTTAGTAAGAAAATTTAGATTAACCAATAATTACACACCTATTGTTTTTATGGGTTATATGAATACTTTCGAATCGCTTGGTGCAGATCTGTTTATGCAACAAGCTTCAGAATCTGAGTTAGATGGAATTCTCATAGTAGACATGCCCCCTGAAGAAAGTTCTGATTTCAGCATTGCAGCCAAAAAAGCCAACATAGATATAATTAGACTCATAGCACCTACAACAAGTCCTTCCAGGGCTAAAAAGATTTGTTCACAATGTTCAGGTTATGTTTATTACATATCTGTTAAGGGCATAACCGGAGCAGGAAATATGGATTCAGTTGATGTTCAGAATAAAGTTGGAGAATTAAGACAACATACTGACTTACCAATAGCAATTGGATTTGGGATTAAAGATGCTGCTTCAGCTTCTTCGGTAATGGGCGTTGCAGATGGTATAGTTGCAGGGAGTGTTTTCGTTGATTTAATAGGTGAAGGTGACAATATTATCGATAGAGTTGGTGCTAAAACTAAAGAACTTTCTGAGGTATTAAATTAAAAATGGCCAATTGGTTTGAAAAAATATTACCTTCTTTTATAAGGAAGGAAACTACAAAGAAATCAACTATCCCAGAGGGTTTATGGCAGAGCTGTAACTCTTGTAACAATATTCTTTATGTTCCTGAGCTAGAATCTAATTTGTTTGTTTGTCCTAAGTGTGATCATCACATTAGGATAGGCGCTAGAAAAAGATTAGAACTTTTTCTAGATTCCGCTGAAACCATAGAGATATCCGAAGATAAAACACCAAAAGACTGGTTGAAATTTAAGGACACTAAATCTTATAAAGAAAG
The DNA here is from genome assembly GCA_938048695.1 of uncultured SAR86 cluster bacterium. Lineage (GTDB taxonomy): Bacteria > Pseudomonadota > Gammaproteobacteria > Magnimaribacterales > Magnimaribacteraceae > Magnimaribacter. Next base: position 34,224 of record CALIUO010000014.1, on the reverse strand, counting down.
AATAGATTCTGCTGAAAAAAGTAGTAACGAGAAAGAGGCCTTAATAGCAATGAAAGGATATCTTAAAAAAATGCCAATTGTAACTTCTGCTTTTGAATTCAGATATATGGGTGGGTCAATGGGGTCTGTGGTAGGTCAGAAATTTGTAGATACAGTCAATTTTGCTCTTGAAAACCAGCTTCCAATGGTTTGTTTCTCAACTAGCGGAGGAGCACGAATGCAAGAATCTTTAGTTTCTCTCTATCAAATGGCAAAAACTAGCGCTGCCATTGAAAAGATGAGACAGGCTAAGTTACCCTACATTTCAGTAATGATTGACCCTATCTATGGAGGTGTGTCTGCAAGTTTAGCAATGCTTGGAGATATAAATATAGCTGAACCTAAAGCATTGGTAGGTTTTACTGGTCCGAGAGTCATTGAACAAACTTTAAATGTACAGCTTCCCGAAGGATTTCAACGAAGTGAGTTTTTATTGGAACATGGAGCAATAGATATGATTGTCCACAGAAAAGATCTTAAAGATACCATCCATCGCCTCATATCAAGTTTGATTGCAAATAAATAAAATTAAATGAATTCCGATCTTCTTTCTGATTGGCTAATCTACATTAATTCTAATAGACCAAATGAAGGGGAGTTTGGTCTAGAAAGGCTAAAAGCTATATATGCAGAAATCGTCAAAAAACCTTTAGCAAAAAAGACCATTCTAATAGGGGGAACAAATGGAAAGGGTACGACGGCAGAATATTTAAAAAACTTTTTCATAGCATCTGGAAAAAAAGTAGGTACATATACTTCTCCCCATTTAATTAATTTCAATGAAAGAATTAAGATCAATAACATTCCCTCTTCAGATCAAGAGATAATCAAATCTTTCAAGAAAGTTGATAAGATTAAGAAAAAAACACGTTTAACTTATTTTGATTATGCCACTCTATCTGCTTTTGATATTTTTTCGAAAGAAGACTTGGATATTGCCATTCTTGAGATTGGCATTGGAGGAAAATATGATCCGGTAAATCTTATTGATGCCGATTTATCCATCATTACAAATATTGAACTAGATCATGAGAAATGGCTTGGTTCTTCTTTGGAAGAAATAGGTCAACAAAAGGCTGCGATTCTTAAACCCAATAAATTGGCTATTCTGGGTTCTGAGGCAATGCCAGCATCTGTGATTTCTAAAGCAAAGAGTACCTGTACTTATTATCAACTGAATAAAGACTTCTTAATCCAAGCAGATGAATCTGGTTGGTCCTATAAGTTTCCAAATCAAGAAATTTCCATCGAAAAACTTTCTTATGGCAACCTCAATATAGAATCCGGCGCTTGTGCAATTACAGCTTTCAAGCTTTTTAGCGAAGAAGATATTAATTTCCAATCAATTATTGAAAATACTTTTTTACAAGGAAGATGTGACGAGATTGATAATTTCATACTAGACGTGTCACACAATCCGGCTTCAGTAAAAAATCTCATATCTTTTCTTAATAAAAATTACAGAGGTAAAAAATTTACCGCAATATTCTCATCAATGAATGAAAAAGATAACGTCTCAATAATAAAAGAAATATCAAGTTTAATTTGTGAATGGAATATATGCTCCGTTGGAGATAATAGATTTGATACTGCATCTCTTGCAAACCTAACAGAGTCTCTTACTGACACTAAAGTTAATAAAGTTAATACGGTTTATTCAGCTGTTGAAAGAGGTTACCATGAAGGCACACCTCAAATTGTTTTTGGTTCTTTTATAACAGTTAGTGAGGCATATAAAGCTTTAGATAAAATTAAAAAAGTAAATCGTGAAATTAATTAATTATTTTTTAATAGTATTTATTTGTTTATTTATTCTGTTGTCTATTTTCTTAGAGCCAATCCGTTTTGGAGTGAGTGAAGAAACAAAATTTTCTGATGACTTACCAGAAGTAAAGCTCAACATTCCTCTTGATGATCAAGTTTCGATTGAAGAGTATTCAGAAATTGATATCAATATCCTCCAAGACGATATTAAGACCAATTTTCTCCCAGCTTGGACTGTAAAAGTTAGTTCTTATAATGATTTGACGGAATTAAATAGAGATTTAGCAGAACTAAAGAAAATGGGTTATAAAGTTTATTCACAATATGAAAGCGATGACAAAATAAATTTTTCTTTATTCATTGGACCCACCCTAAATAGAGAAGATTCTATAATAATCTTTGATGAAATTTCGAATATGAAAAAATTCAATCCAGAAATTTTAAAGTATGATTGAAAGCATTGCTTTAATAGATTGGATTGCCATTACGCTTGTCTCAGTTTTTGGGATAACAGGATTTTTTAATGGTTTTGTAAAAGAACTTTTCTCTGCTGCTGCTTGGATAGTATCTTTAACTCTTGCTTGGTTATACGGTCCTTTACTTTTCACATATGTTCAGGACTTTATAGAAGTAGATACTATAAAAAATATTATTAGTTTCATCTTGTTTTTCCTTATCTCTTTTATCTTGCTTAAAATAATAGGGTCAATAGTCTCTAAGTTCTTCTCTGCCATAGGCTTAAAGGGTTTGGATAAATTATTGGGCTTGTTCTTCGGGGCATTAAAGACTGTTGCAATATTAAGTAGTGTTTTTATCTTCAATCTCAACTACTTAGATAAAAATCAATGGTGGTTAGATTCTTATTCTAGAGTTTATTCGATCCAGTTCTATGATTATTCCAAACCAGTTTTTGATGAGTGGATGAACAGAGCTGATATTATTCTTCAGAAAGATGATTCTAAGATATCACTTTGATATAGAATACTGAACATGTGTGGAGTAGTTGGAGTAGTAAGTCAAACGGAGGTCTCTCCTCTCATTTATGATGCTCTAACCATATTACAGCATAGAGGACAGGATGCAGCTGGCATAGCAACATCAACCAACAATAGATTCTTCATTAGAAAGCAACTTGGCCTAGTTAGGGATGTTATTAGAAATCAACACATACTCAACCTAAGAGGACAAATGGGCATTGGTCATGTTAGATACCCGACCGCAGGTAGCGAGGATCGAGAACTTGCACAACCAATGTATGTTAATTCTCCATTTGGAATAAGCATCTCTCATAACGGAAACCTAACTAATATTGAAGAATTGAGAGAAACCTTAGTCCACAAAGACTTAAGACATTTGAATACCGATTCAGATAGCGAGGTTCTGTTAAATGTATTTGCTCATGAATTACAGAAACAGGGTTCAGTAAAACCTAGCTCAAAAGAAATTTTTGCAGCCGTTCGGTCTTTACACAAAAGAGTAAGAGGCGCTTATTCAGTTGTCATCATGATCAATGGCATTGGGATTGTAGGATTTAGAGATCCTTTCGGAATAAGACCACTCATAATTGGTTCAAAAGAGAACGACTTAATAGGTAAGGATTACATGATTGCATCTGAGAGCACAGTCTTGGACTCGTTAGGTTATCAAGCTATAGATGATATTCCTGCCGGCTCTGCAGTTTTTATAAGTTCAGAGGGTGAAATGGAAAGTGAATCCTGCATAAATAATCCTATCCCCACACCTTGTATTTTTGAGTATGTATATCTTGCGAGGCCTGACGCAAAGATAGATAAAATCTCTGTTCATAAATCTAGATTGAGAATGGGTGAATATCTTGCCAATAAGATAATGGATACAAGGCCTGATCATGATATTGATGTTGTCATACCTATTCCCGATAGCAGTACAACGTCTGCTTTACAACTTGCCACTACTTTAGGTGTTAAATATCGAGAGGGTTTCGTTAAGAATAGATATATAGGAAGGACTTTTATCATGCCTTTTCAAGAAAAGCGTGAGAAATCTGTTAAGCAAAAACTGAACCCTATTGATCTTGAATTCCAGGATAAAGTCGTTTTACTGGTTGATGATTCAATAGTTCGCGGGACTACTAGCAGACAGATAATTGAAATGGCGAGATCTTCTGGAGCCAAGAAAGTTTACTTTGCCTCTGCAGCTCCTCCAATAAGGTTTCAAAATGTTTATGGTATAGATATGGCTGCTACCACAGAATTAGTTGCACATAAAAGGACAGAAGCCGAAATAGAAGAGTTTATAAAAGCTGATTGGTTAATTTATCAAGATTTGGAAGACCTCATTCTGGCAGCCCAGAAAGGTAATGATGATATTAGGCAATTTGAATGTTCAATATTTAATGGTCAGTACGTTACTGACGACATAGACGATAAATATTTAAAGAATTTGGAAGACGTGCGCAACGATAAATCTAAAACTTCTAGACAGATCAACTAAGTTTTAACTTCTTCGATAGTAACAGAAGGTAAAATAGCCTCACTAGCAGCCTCTTTATAGGACGCTATTTCATGAAAGTTCAGATATCTGTAAACATCAGCGCTCATTGCATTTATTTCAGACATATAACCTGAGTATTCATCAGCAGTAGGGATATGACCAAGGGTAGCCGCTATAGCTGCTACTTCTGCAGAAGCTAGGAATACATTTGCACCGTCACCCAATCTATTTGGGAAATTTCGAGTAGATGTTGAGACTACAGTTGCCTCTGCTTCCACTCTGGCCTGATTACCCATACACAATGAGCATCCTGGTATTTCTAATTGTACTCCAGCATTTTCAAAAATTTCGTAGTATCCTTCCTGAGTTAATTGATGCTTATCCATTTTAGTTGGAGGTGAAACCCACAGTTTCGAAGGCAATTCTGATTTATTCTCTAATAATTTTCCTGCAGCTCTGAAGTGACCAATATTTGTCATACAGGAACCAATGAATACTTCGTCAATATGAGTGTTGGCAACTTCAGATAGTGTTTTGATATCATCTGGATCATTTGGACATGCCAAGAGAGGTTCTTTTATTTCATTAAGATTTATATCTATAACTGCGGCATACTCAGCATCATCATCTGCCTCCATAAGGACAGGATTCTCTAGCCAAGCTTCCATAGCCTGAGCTCTTCTCTCTAAAGTCTTTTTATCTTCATAACCTTCGGAGATAAGCCATCTTAGAAGGGTAATATTCGATTCTAAATATTCCCTAATTGGTTCCTCATTAAGTTTTATAGTACAACCAGATGCAGATCTTTCGGCAGAGGCATCAGACAATTCAAAGGCTTGTTCAACTTTTAGATCAGGTAAACCTTCTATTTCTAAGCATCTCCCAGAAAAAACATTTATCTTTCCTTCTTTAGGAAGTGTAAGTTGACCGGATTGTAATGCCGCATAAGGGATTGCATTTACCAAATCTCTCAATGTAATTCCCGGTTGTATCTCTCCTTTAAATCTTACCAAAACCGATTCAGGCATATCCAAAGGCATTACACCTAAGGCAGCTCCAAACGCAACTAAACCAGATCCAGCTGGAAAACTTATTCCTAAAGGGAAACGGGTATGTGAGTCTCCTCCAGTGCCCACCATATCTGGAAGTAACATTCTATTTAACCAAGAATGAATAATTCCATCTCCGGGCCTCAGAGCAACTCCACCTCTAGTTTGAATAAATTCAGGAAGAGTATGCTGCATTTCAATATCTTTAGGTAGGGGATAAGCTGCTGTATGACAGAAAGATTGCATGACCAAATCAGAGTTAAATCCCAGACAAGCCAATTCCTTCAATTCGTCTCTAGTCATTGGGCCAGTAGTATCTTGACTACCTACTGTAGACATTCTCGGTTCACAGTAGATGCCTGGTCTTATTCCTTCAACTCCGCAAGCCTTTCCTACCATTTTTTGTGCAAGTGTGTATCCTTTATCACTTTTTTTAGCTTCTTCTGGACGCACGAAGACTTCGGAAGAATCTAGCTTTAAAATTTCTCTTGTCTCATCTGTAAGACTTCTACCGATAATAAGGGGTATTCTGCCACCAGCTCTAACTCCATCTAACAATGTATTAGATTTATATTCGTAATTGCATATCACTTCTTCTGTGTCGGCATTGACTACTTTTTGTTCATAAGGATATATTTCAATTACATCTCCAAGATTCATTTTGCTAACATCACATTCGAATGCTAGTGCTCCCGAATCCTCCAAAGTATTGAAGAATATAGGCGCTATTTTTCCACCTATACATATACCTGCTTGTTTTTTATTAGGAATATAAGGAATGTCCTCCCCAATGTGCCATAAAAGTGAGTTAGTAGCTGATTTTCTTGACGAACCTGTCCCAACTACATCTCCTACAAATACTACTGGTAGGCCTGATTCTTTTAATTTTTCAATAGTACCAATTGGATCTTCCATGGTCTTCTTTAGCATTGCAAGTGCATGAAGAGGGATATCGGGTCTGGAAGGTGCATCAGGTGCGGGAGAAAGATCGTCTGTATTGATTTCTCCCTCCACACGAAAAACTATTGCTTTAATAACTTCAGGAAGTTTTGGCTTACTCGTAAACCATTCACCATTGGACCAAGAGTCAACAACTTTTTGGGCATTTTCATTTTTTTTAGCCAACTCAATAACATCGTGTTTAGCATTAAACATCAAAAGAGTTTTACTTAAGCCTTCAGCCGCTAGAGGACCCACTTCTTCATCTTCTAATAGGCTGATTAAAGATTCAACATTATAGCCACCTAGCATTGTTCCAAGCAGTTTAGTAGCATGCTTTTTATCAATAAGAGGGGACGAAGTTTCTTCCTTGGCTATTGCCGTCAGAAATGCAGCTTTTACATAAGCAGCAGGATCAACTCCTGCAGGAGTTCTGTTTGTAATTAGGTCCAGTATATATTCTTCTTCACCACCTGGAGGCGATTTTAGTAGCTCTACGAGCTCAGAAACCTGCTCAGCATTTAAGGGCAGGGGAGGAATGCCTTGCTCAAATCTTTCCTCTACATGGTTCTTGTAATTTTCTAGCATGATAATTTAAATCGAAGTTTATATTTGGTGCGGCATATTATCATAATCTTCAATTTAAAGTTGCGTTGAGATAACATCGATATATCATAATAATAAATGAGTAACTCAGTAAAAACTCCTTGCGTAGGCATCTGTTCCACAGTCTTTGGAGATGAGGTTTGTAGAGGTTGCAAAAGATTTCAACATGAAATAATACAATGGAATGGTTATGACGATGTTGCCAAAAGATCCGTACTCAATAGGCTTGAATTATTAAAAGTTCAAATCATGGAATCTAAGATTCGCATTACAGATGAAGGCCTTCTTATGACAAAATTACTCGAATTCAAGATAAAATTCGAAGAAGACAATAATTCCCTTTGTTGGGTATTTGATCTGCTTCGCTCAGGTAGTCAATCTATCGTAAGCCCAACTGATTTTGGATTTGAGCTCATAGACAATTCAGTATCCAATCTTTCTGAACTTAAAAAAGTTATGGAGGAAGAGCTTTTTAAATTATCTGAAGCCCATTATCAACGATACTTCAAAACCGAAAAATATTTTAATGTCTAATACTTGGAAAACTATTCTTAGTTCTCCTACGCCTAAAGCTTGGATTGAAAAAGCTTCAAACTCTCTTGAAGTACTTTTAATAGACCATGCTCATTGCGAGAAGAAGGCTGCAACAACAGCCATTTCATTGATTCATAAATATCCGCATTTTAATCTAGCAAAGTTTCTTTCACCATTAGCCAGAGAAGAGCTTCTCCACTTTGAGCAGGTTATTCGTGTTATAAATAAGCTTGGATATAGATATAAAAATCTGAAGTCAGGTAAATATGCCAAGACTTTGTATGACTCTTGTTCTTCTAAAGAACCGGAAAGATTGAAAGATACATTTATTGTCTGTTCACTGATAGAAGCTCGTTCTTGTGAGAGATTTCAAGCTCTAATACCTCATCTGCCTCCTGTACTTAAAAAATTTTATTCTAAGTTATATGAAGCTGAATCTCGTCATTGTGATCTTTACTTAGATCTTTACACCAAGATTTATAATGAGGATTGGTCACAAAGACTTGCTTATTTTTCTTCAATTGAATCTGATTTCATTAATAAGAAGGATAACCTTTTTAGATTTCACAGCGGTCTCTGAGACTACCTCACGATCGGCATCTCTTCCCAATTGGTGAGATATCTAGGTGATTTTAATAATCTTCTCATAGACCATGATTTTGCGATTCCTTGAGAGGCAAATGTTATCTTTCCAACTCCAGAAGAATTTATTTTATCAATTGTCTGCATTAATTCTTTGCTATTGATTCTTTCTTCTCGTGCTCTAAATAAGTCACCTTGGTATACGTCTTCATCATAAAAATCGCTTAGCATCACACCTGCTTTAATAAAATTGATATTGGTTCTAAAGATTTGTCTTGTTAACTGCCTTGTGACATTCAAAATATCTCTAGTATCATTTGTTGGAGAAAATAATTTATAGCTTCTAAACCCATGATATTGCTGATCTTGTTTTCGAAAGTAATTAGTTCTCATGAAAACAGAGACCATCTTGCAATATTGATCTTCTCTTCTTAACTTTTCACATGCACGAGAGGCATAATCACTGACAGCTTCATTAATAGAATTAAGATCATTAATTTTCTTGCTAAAAGTTCTACTTACCACTATTTGTTTCTTTGTCTTTGGCTGCTGTTCTAGACCTATGCATGGATATCCTTTCAATTCCATTACAGTTCTCTCTAGAACACTACTAAATTTTCTTTTTATTAATTTTGTATCTATCTCTGCTAGATCTAAGGCAGTTTTTATTCCAAGGCTATTTAGTCTTTTATTAATTCTACTGCCAACCCCCCACACTTCCCTGACCGGCATTAAAGCCATTAATTTTTTTCGTCTACTCTCACTTGTTAGATCCACTACACCTTTAGTTGCAGGATAGTTTTTGGCACCGTAGTTTGCTACTTTTGCTAAAGTTTTTGTAGGGCCTATGCCAACACACACAGGTATCCCCACCCAGCGATCTATAGTTTCCTTGCATTGATAACCAAATTCTTCATAGTCCCTTAGCCCAGTAAGATCTAAGAATGCTTCATCTATACTGTAAACCTCTACTTCTGGAGATAGATATTCTAAGGTTTGCATTACCCTCGATGATACATCTGCATACAGTTCATAATTTGAAGAGAAGGCCACTCCTCCTTTCTTTAAAAAGGATTTTTCTATTTTGAACCAGGGTTCACACATCTTTATTCCTAGCTGTTTTGCTTCTTTAGATAAAGCAACTACACAACCATCATTATTTGATAAAACTACCACAGGTCGTTTTTTTATATCTGGTCTAAATATCCTTTCGCAGGATGCATAAAAGCTATTACAGTCAACTAGAGCGAAAGTCATAACTTAGTAAAGATTTATAGAGGCTATCACTGTACCCGCTATTTCTAGCTCCTCTTCTTGATTGATCAGTATGGGTGGATATTTTGGATTTTCAGACATGAGACATATCTTTGGTTTCAGTAATAACCGCTTGCATGCATACGATCCATCAATTGATGCGATGACAATTTTGTTATGGCTTGGCTCTATACTTCTATCTACTACAAGGATAGCTCCATCTCCTATATATGCATTTATCATTGAATCCCCACTTACGCGAACAAAGTATGTGGCAGCTGAATTTTTAATTAAATATTCATTCAGATCTATAGGCCTTTCTACATAATCATCAGCTGGACTTGGCCAACCTACCCGAACAGTATTCAAAAAATAGGGGATCTCTAGAAGGGATAAATCCTCCTCTGATGCATCGCCCAGATAGTCAATTTTCATAAGGGTTTTATAAATTAATACTGTATATATATACAGTATAATTAAAGGATGATTTTGTAAAGCTTTTAACCTACTATTAATAAAAAAAGATATTCGATAATAGTAAATATGAAAACTTGGTTAATTTTAGTAACGATTTATATATGCTTTTTCTTCTGGTATACGGATACGGGGGGAAAGCTAAGCGAAGACGAAATACAGGATTTCCTAGTTAAGTATGATCAAAATTTAAGAAATTTTGGAATATCTTCAGACTCCGATGATGACTTTTATATCTCACCTGAGCTAAGAAAAGATTTTCTGCGAAAGTTTATGGAGCAAGATACCGGAAGGCAATTTATTATGGTGAACAGTGTAGAAATGAATAAGAATCCCGAAGATGTAGCGGGTGCAAATTCAGGAGAATCAGCTGAACAACTGATGTCTAGATACATGGAGCATATGTGGCCAAAGCTTCTAAAAAGAGCTTCACATCCAATCTTTGGAGGTTATGCTATCTGGGAATCTATGGATTTAGTTGGCATCGAAGGGGCAGAGACTTGGGATCAAGCAGCCTTAATGAGATATAAAAGCCGCAGAGCATTCATGGAGATAGTTACTCATCCTGAAATGAGGGATAGGCATGCTTTTAAAATTGCTGCATTACAAAAGACCATTGCATTCCCTGTTGAACCAATTGGCTATTACAGTGATCTGAGAGTCATCCTAGGGATGTTGATTTTAATTATCGGACTATCGCTTCAGTTGTTCTTTGTTTCTAGGAGATAGAAAAATTTTTTAATTCGCAAGAGCTGGAGTCCATCCATATATACCAGCCGTATGCATCCCAGTCCCCTAGAACAATCCTTTCAGCAGGCTGATCATTGACTGTAATCTTATGAGATTTTGGCCTATGTGTATGTCCATGTATTAGTAGATTGATGGAAGACTCTTCCATTGTTCTAATAACCTCAGCTTTAGAAACATCCATAATTTCTTCTTTCTTTATCCCTGTTGCTTCTTTACTAATAGCCCTAAGATTGTGAGCAATTTCTCTTCTCTCCTCAATAGACTTATTTAGAAATTCATCTTGCCATTTAGCATCTCTGCTAGTCTTTCTGAAGGCTTGATAATCATGGTCTTCAATACACAGTAAATCTCCATGCATCAAAAGAACGCGGTTTCCAAACATTTCTTCAATAGTGGGATCATTAAGAATTTCTAAACCAGAGGAAGAGGCAAATTCAGTTCCAATCAAAAAGTCTCTATTTCCGTGTAAGAAAAGTATTTTTGTGGTTTTGTTCGTTTTTAGAAGAGCAGCCTGGATTTCTGAGATGAAATTATTTTGATCATCATCTCCTATCCAGGCTTCAAATAAATCACCGAGGATATATAGCCTCTCTGCTTTATAGGCAGTATTCTCAAGAAAGCCAAGAAAAGCTTTAGTAATATCTGGCCTACTTTCCTGTAAGTGGAGATCAGATATAAAACAGTAAGCCATTCCTTATTTTTGAATTATTTATTCAGTTGTGACTTTGGTGTCTATTATAGAAATTTCTTCCAGCGGCACATCTTGATGAAAACCAGAAGAACCTGTAGCAGCAGAGGCAATAGCTTCAACAGTTTCAAAGCCATCAACAACCTCTCCAAAAACTGCGTAACCCCAACCTTGAATGGTTTCTTCTGTGTGATCTAAAGAGACATTGTTTACCAGGTTGATAAAGAATTGTGAGCTTGCAGAATGTGGATCATTGGTACGAGCCATAGACAAAGACCATTTTAGATTTTTCACGCCATTATTTGCTTCGTTCATAATAGGAGGGTTTCCTTCTTTGTTAACCATGCCAGATTCCATTCCTCCACCTTGAATGACAAAACCAGGTATGACTCTATGGAATAAGGTCCCATTAAAAAAACCACTTTCTGCATACTCTAAGAAGTTCTTAGATGTTACAGGTGCTTCTTCTTCAAAAAGTTCTATTACTATTGGACCCAGTGTTGTTTCGAAAGTTATCACTTTTATCTCCTTTTCATTTTGAGAACAGCCCACAACCCAAGAAAGCCCAATAAAAATTGCTGCTAAACTAAAGGTAGAAGTGAGTTTGTTCATATTTCTTTTAAATTCATATGCGTGAGAAGGCTATAATACGAAGTTTATGGTTAAGCTTCCAATATATTAAGGAAATGAAGGTAAATAAAACTAGATTTTGTCCAAGCCCAACAGGTCTTTTACATCTTGGAAATTTACGTACATCCCTTTTTAGTTCGCTTTTAGCAAAGAAGGACAATGGATCTTTCTTATTAAGAATTGAAGACACAGATTTAGAAAGATCTAAAAAGGAGTTCTCTGTAGCGATTTGTAATGATTTGAAATGGATGGCCTTAGATTGGGATGAAGGCCCAGAAGTAGGAGGCAAAGAAGATTCTTATTATCAGTCTGAAAGAATCGATCTATATGAAGAGTTTTACAATACTCTTTTAGAAAAAGACCTAATATATCCATGCTTTACCAGTGAAGAGGAATTAAAAATTATTAGACGAAATCAAATTGCATCTGGGCAGCCGCCTCGGTATACAGGAGTGTGGTCAAATGCTACTGAAGAAGAAGTAAGAGATGAATTGGATAAAGGAAACAAACCCGTATATAGATTTAGAATCCCAAAAGATAGGACAATTGAATTCAAAGATTTGGTTAAAGGAGAGCAGTCTTTCTCCACTGTTGATCTGGACGACTTTATTGTCAGAAAAAAAGATAATACACCGACATTTATGTTTGCAAATGCAATTGATGACTCTTTAATGGGAGTAGATCTTGTCTTGAGAGGGGACGATCACCTTAGCAATACTCCGAGACAAATAGCTCTTTTAGAAGCGCTTGGGCTTTCACTGCCTACATATGCACATGTTTCACTCTTTACAGGATCAGATGGAGCTCCTTTATCCAAAAGAAATGGCAGTATTTCAATAAACGATTTACGAGAACAAGGTTACTTACCCATTGCGGTTGCCAATTACCTCTCTAGAGTCGGACACACCATCTCTGATAATGATTTGAAGACTTATGGAGAGTTAGCAGATTCATTTAAGATAGATAATATTTCTACTTCGCCTAGTAAATTTGATAAGGATCAACTCCTTTATTGGCAAAAGAAAGCAGTTGAAGATTTGAATATCGATGAGTGTAAAGGTTGGCTGAAAGATTCTTTAGAAGATTTGCCTTCATCAATTGATAAGGAAGATTTTATCGCTCTTATTAAAGATAATATTAATTTTCCTCATGAGGCCCAAGATTATCTGAATAACTTATTCCTAACTCCACTTGGAGAAAGAAGTGAAATTATCGATGTCATAAAATCAGCCGGTAAGGATTTTTATCTTCAAGCTCAAGAAGTTATAACTTCTGAAATCATAGACTGGAATGAAACAGCCAAAAATATCGGATCTACAACAGGAAAGAAAGGAAAAGAGTTATTCATGCCTTTAAGGTGCGCGATCACTGGCCAAACCAAAGGCCCTGAGTTGGATAGAGTTGTTAATTTAATTGGTACTCAACAAGTTATAAAAAAACTGAAAGAAGCATCAGAACTGTGAAAATATTTAACACGCTGTCCGGTAAGAAAGAAAATTTTGTTCCTATAGAAGACAATAAGATCAAAATGTATGTTTGCGGTATGACAGTTTATGACGATACCCATATTGGTCATGCTCGAACATTTTTATCATTTGACTTAATAGTGAGATACCTTAGGAGTATTAACTACGAGGTGAACTATATAAGAAACATAACCGATGTAGATGACAAGATTATTTCCAGGGCAGAAGAACTTCGCATGACCCCAAAAGAATTAACAGAAAAATATATCGATTCAATGAATGATGACTTTCAGTCTCTGGGAATGATCGAACCTGATTCAGAACCAAGAGCAACTGATAATATTGACTCAATTATCTCTCTCATAGAGATATTAATTCAAAAAGGACACGCTTATGAAGGAGACTCCGATGTTTACTTTTCAGCTGAATCTTTTAATTCTTACGGAAAATTATCAAGAAGAAACCTAGAAGATATGTTAGCGGGTGCAAGAGTGGATATTGATACGGATAAAAAAAATCCTGCAGACTTTGTTTTATGGAAGAAGAATACGGATGGCATGAAGTGGGATTCTCCATGGGGTGAAGGCAGGCCTGGCTGGCATATCGAATGTTCTGCAATGAGCATGGATGCATTGGGTGAGACTTTTGATATACACGGAGGCGGGTCTGATCTTAAGTTTCCTCATCATGAGAATGAGATCGCACAATCTGAATGTGTTACTGGTAAAGAGTTTGCTAAATTATGGATGCATACCGGATCGCTTAGAATTGATCAAGAGAAGATGTCCAAGTCCCTTAAGAATTTTGTGACAATAAAAGATGCTCTTGAAAAGCATTCACCAGAGGTCTTACGTCTTTTTCTAATTTCTAGTCATTACAGAAGTCCTTTAAATTATTCTGAAGGAGCTTTAGAAGAAGCAAAGAACTCTTTAGACAGACTCTACAATTCTCTGCAAGATCTTATTTATGAGCCAAAAGAATATATTCAAACGGAATATTCAGATAAGTTTCATAAGGCTATGCAAGATGATTTTAATACACCTTCAGCCTTGTCAGTTTTATTTGAAATGGCTAGACAAATTAATACTCTCAAGAAAGAAAATAATACTGAAGAATCATCTACCTTGGCAAAAGAGTTGGTTACTCTCTCTGGTATTTTAGGTTTGCTCCAAGACAATCCTGTCAATCACTTTACTCAGGGAATTGATATTAGTGAAGAAGAAATCGAAAGCTACATTGTGAAGAGAAACCAAGCAAGAGACCAAAAAGATTTCGATCTATCAGACAAGATAAGAGATGAGCTACTAGAAAAGGGTATCATATTAGAGGATAAAGAGTCCGGTACTACCTGGAAAAAATCTTAACTTAGACCATTAAGGTTTTTTTAACATAAGAACAATAACTGCACTTGGGATCAGCTACAGGAACCTCGTCTTTCATGAGAGTTTCCTTTAAATCATATAGCGTAGGCTCTATCCATGAGTCATTACCTTTATAGGGTATGAGTTTAGTTTTAAATTCTAGAATATTATTAAATTCATCCTTCTCGGAAATACCATTGCAATAAACAAAATAGCCTATGTCTGATACATCAAACGAATTACCTCTTAACAACCATTGATAAAATTCTATTTGCCTTTTGTAACCTATTTGCCAGTCTGCATCGATACTTACCTCTCCTTTTTTAGAAGTTGCTTTGTAATCAACCACTATCAGTTGATCAGTTTCAGTATTGATCCAAAGATCATCTAAACCGCCTCTTAAAATCAGATTTGTTTCCGGATGGCTCCGCTTGACACCATGTCTCAATGACTCTCGCCATTCCTCAAGATCAGGATGCTCATAAGGAAGAGCTTTTAGTCGGTTTTCAATCATAATAGGATGAGGTTCTTTTCTCTCTCTATATATGTCAAATTCATTCTTTAAAAGTTCATCTACGGCATTATTTAAGTTAAAGGGAAATGAAGGTGGTCTCGCAATACCAATTTTATTTGTTAGATAAAAACATCTTCGACATTCTAAAAAGTTATCTATTCTTGAACGACTTAAGACAAAGGGCTCTTCGGAACTAGGATTGAATAATTTTGCTGGCATATATGAAATAATACTATCACAATAAAAAAAGGCCCACTTTGTTGGTGGGCCTTGTGTTTGGCTCCCCGAGCTGGGCTCGAACCAGCGACCCAATGATTAACAGTCATTTGCTCTACCAACTGAGCTATCGGGGAATATAGTAATTATAACGCTTACAATCTCGGCGTATAATATTTTTTGTAAAAATATGTCAAAGAAATTCGATTTAGTATCAAATTATAAACCTGCTGGTGATCAACCCAGAGCTATTGATGAAATAGTTAAAGGCTTAAACGATGGACTGCTGAACCAAACCCTATTGGGTGTTACAGGATCTGGAAAGACATTTACTATGGCTAATGTCATCCAAGAGGTCCAAAGGCCTGCCATAGTCATGGCACATAATAAGACTTTAGCAGCTCAGCTTTATGGTGAGTTTAAAGAGTATTTTCCTAGCAACGCTGTGGAGTATTTTGTTTCTTATTATGATTACTATCAGCCTGAAGCTTATGTGCCTACAACAGATATCTATATAGAAAAAGATGCTTCTATAAATGAACATATTGAGCAGATGAGGTTGTCTGCAACAAAGGCAATAATGGAAAGAAGGGACGTGGTTATTGTTGCTTCAGTGTCAGCTATCTACGGACTGGGAGATCCTCAATCCTACTTACAAATGGTTCTTCATTTAGACAGAGGCGACGAGGTAGATCAAAGGACTTTATTAAGAAGACTTGCCGAATTGCAATATCAAAGAAATGAGGTCGAATTCAAAAGATCTATGTACAGAGTCAGGGGAGATGTTATAGATGTATTTCCAGCAGATTCTGAAAAAGAAGCTCTGAGGATAGAGCTTTTTGGTAATGAAATAGAAGCTTTGAAAATTTTTGATCCACTCACGGGTGAAATTTTCAGAGAAGTTCCTAGAATAACAATCTATCCTAAGTCTCATTATGTAACCTCGAGAGAGAAAGTCCTTCAGGCAATAGAATTCATAAAAGAAGAACTCAAGCATCGTCTAGACTACTTAAGGAAAGAAAATAAACTAGTAGAAGCACAGAGACTTGAAGAAAGAACAAAATATGACATCGAGATGCTTAAGGAACTGGGGTTTTGTTCTGGAATTGAAAATTATTCTAGATTCTTATCGGACAGACAGCCTGGAGAACCTCCTCCGACGCTATATGAATACTTACCTCAAGACGCCTTAGTATTTATCGATGAATCTCATGTATCTTTGCCTCAACTAGGTGGTATGTACAGGGGTGACAGATCTAGAAAACAAACTCTAGTTGACTATGGTTTTAGATTACCTGTAGCTTTAGATAACCGTCCACTTAGGTTTGATGAGTGGGAGAAACTCTCCGGTCAAAGAATATTTCTTTCAGCTACTCCCTCTAAGTATGAAATAGAAAACTCAGGAAGCATCACTGAACTAGTCGCTAGACCCACCGGACTTACTGATCCAGCAGTTGAAATAAGACCTGCTACTCATCAAGTAGATGATTTGCAAGAGGAGATAAATCAGATTGTAAGCAGAGGCGATAGAGTTCTTGTGACTGTATTGACCAAAAGAATGGCTGAAGATTTGACTGAATATTTAGATGAAAATGGAACTAAAGTTCGATATCTCCATTCTGATATCGATACAGTTGAGAGAGTTGAAATCATAAGAGACTTGAGACTTGGAGCATTTGATGTGCTGGTAGGAATTAATCTTTTAAGGGAAGGATTAGATATTCCAGAGGTCGCTTTAGTTGCGATTTTAGATGCAGATAAAGAAGGTTTTCTGAGATCTGAAAGCTCTCTTATTCAGACTATAGGGCGTGCCGCAAGACACTTAGAAGGAAAAGCAATTCTCTATGCTGACAAGGTAACCGGATCTATGGAAAGAGCTATTGAAGAGACCAATAGAAGGCGAGATATACAAGAAGCCTTTAATACAAAACACTCTATAAAACCTGTGGGAATAAAAAAAGGTATTGGAGATATTATGGAAGGAGCCAGATCTGTTAAAGGAAAATCTAAATCTAGAAGGAAGCTAGATAAATTAGGTGATATAGAGTTTGACCCTATTGAATTTTTTGATGATCCTGAAAAAGTTAGAAAGGAAATAATAAAGTTAGAAGATCAGATGTACAAATTTGCAAAAAATCTTGAATTTGAGGAGGCAGCGAGCTACAGAGACAGGGTAGAAGAGCTAAAGCAGAAATTACTAATCAGCTAGAACCAACAAATCTTCTTCTTTATGAAGAATCGAAAGTGTTGTGTAGTACAGGCTAATATTTTCTACGTATTTCATCACTTGATCATGCTTAACAAATTCTGTGGATTCTTTACCGTATCGATCTATTAAAATTTCTTTCAAAGCTAAAGAGACATCAGACCATAGATTTGAGTCGAGTTTCTTAGATTGCGCAAGCTCTCTTGCGAGCTCTAGATTTTTGTAACCAAGATTATAAGCTGCTAAGGACATCCAAATTTTGTCAAGTTTTGGTATTTCATTTGGAAGCCTATTCATCGTTTTTTGGAAATAATTTGCTCCTCCTAAAATACTAGCTTCAGGATTAGTCCTTTTTTTAATTCCCATTTCTTTTGCAGTCTTTTGAGTAAGCATCATCATTCCTCTTACACCGGTATCAGAAATGGCTTTTGGATTCCAATGAGATTCTTGATAACTTATTGCGGCAATAAGACTCCAGTGCACATCAACACCTTCTGCTGCTTCTTTGAAAAGCAATTTGTATTTAGGTAGTCTAGTGTCAGTTCTTTCTAAAAATGTAGCTAAACCTGGCTTATCATCCCCCCAATAAAACTCTAATTCTTCCATGAAAAATGTTTTTTCACCAGCAGAGTAGGATTTTAGTGCAGGAGCTTCTAGACTCAGAACAGTCAAGAGACTTAGAAAACAAATAAAAGAGTATCGAAACTTTAGATAGGTAAACATTACTCCCTCAAATTTCTTCGCATTTTATGTTGAAAATGTGATTTTACCATCACAGATATCCAATAATTGATAAATACACAACATATAGTGGCCTTTTATGAAGAAAACCACAAGATAAGCTATTTACTTAACATTCGCTTTTATTACAATGTCAAGCAGCATTAATGAACTCAATAATCGAAGTTTCACAAAATATCTTTGCCTTGATAGGTTCTGAAACAGCCTCTGAGTTTAAATTGGAGAGAATAAGAGAGTCCCTATCTCTAGAAAAAGGCAGTGATATTAAGTCCAGAGAAATTTATTTTTTTCAATTAAGAGAAGGCTTAGCTGAGATCTCTGAAAACGATGTCAAGAAACTATCTGACTTATTAGATACTAGCGATACTCAAGATATTAAAGAGGAGAGCTTCTTTATCCTATCCCCTAGAATAGGAACTATCTCTCCATGGTCATCTAAAGCTACAGAAATAATAAGAAATTGTGGTATTGATTGTGTAGAAAGAGTAGAACGAGGTTTTTATTATTCTTTTTTAGAAAAAATTGATGCCATTGAGTTAATGGATATGGGCATTAATCTCTCAGATAAAATGACTCAAAGTATTCTTTTGGAACTTGATGAAATTCCTCAGCTTTTTTCTAGACTTGAACCTGGCCAGGTACAAACTATTGATATTGCCTCTACTAAAATAAAAGCTTTGCAAGAAGCCAACAAAGAACTTGGCTTAGCTCTCAGTGAGGAAGAAATTACTTATCTGTATGAAAGTTATGCCAAAACTAACCAAGATCCTACAGATGCTGAATTAATGATGTTTGCCCAAGCGAATTCTGAACATTGTAGGCATAAAATCTTCAATGCAGATTGGACTATTGATGGAAAGCAAAATTCTAGAAGTTTGTTCGATATGATTCGAAATACTTATAAAAATTTTCCAGATGGTGTTATCTCTGCATATGAAGATAATGCAGCGATACTTCAAGGTCATAAAGGAATAAGATTTTTTCCGCGTGATGGAAAATACATTACGTCTGAAGAAGAAGTTAATCTTGTAATAAAGGTAGAAACTCATAATCATCCAACGGCAATATCACCATTCTCAGGCGCTTCCACAGGTTCAGGAGGAGAAATAAGGGATGAGGGTGCAACTGGAATTGGTGCAAAACCTAAAGCAGGATTGACAGGATTTTCTGTGTCCAATCTTCGTATTCCAAATCTACAAGAACGATGGGAGTTTCTTGAAGATAAGCCAGATCGAATCGCTACCCCGTTAGAAATAATGTTAGATGCACCAATTGGAGCAGCTTCTTTTAATAATGAATTTGGAAGACCTAATATCTTGGGATATTTTCGATCTTTTGAATTAAAAACTCCTATTAGTCACTTTGGTTACCATAAACCAATCATGTTGGCTGGAGGTCTGGGTAATATTAAAACCGAACATTCAATTAAGAAAGAAGTGCCCATAGGATCAAAGTTGGTAGTTTTAGGTGGTCCTGCAATGTTAATAGGTTTGGGTGGAGGCTCTGCCTCGTCTCTTTCTTCAGGTGAGGGTGATTCAGAACTGGACTACGCATCTGTGCAAAGAGAAAATCCAGAGATGGAACGTCGATGCCAAGAGGTTTTAGATAGATGTTGGCAGGATGAAAATAATCCTATTTTATTTATACACGATGTAGGTGCTGGCGGTTTATCAAATGCAATCCCGGAACTAGTGAAAGATAGCGGACATGGAGGTTTAATAAACTTGAGGGCTATACCTAACTCTGAACCAGGAATGACACCGATGGAAATATGGTGTAACGAGTCACAAGAGAGATATGTTTTAGCTATATCGGAGGAGAATTTGGAGAAGTTTGCAAATTTCTGCGAACGTGAAAGATGTCCTTATTCAGTCGTTGGCGAAATCACAAAAGGGAATCATCTTGAAGTATATGATTCTCATTTTGACAACTATCCCATTAACCTCTCTTTGGAAATCCTTTTTGGCAAGCCTCCAAAAACTCATCTGTCTTTTAATACTCAATCAGAAAGTCAGCTTACACATAAATTACCTACAAAGATTTCAAATGAGGTTGTGTACGAAGTCTTGAGACATCCTACAGTGGCTAGTAAGACATTTTTAATTACTATAGGTGATAGATCAATAACAGGTTTGATAGCAAGGGATCAAATGGTCGGGCCTTGGCAAGTGCCTGTTTCAGATTACAGTTTATGCAAAACAAGCTTTTCTGGAAAATCTGGTGAGGCTATGGCGATGGGTGAGAGAACTCCGCTTTCATTAATTAACTCAAAAGCTGCAGCAAAAATTTCAGTTGCAGAGGTTGTAACAAACATCTTACCTACTGGAATATCAAATCTTTCGGATATAAAATTATCGGCAAACTGGATGGGTTCTCCAGGTAAATTAGAAGGTAATAAAGATCTATTTGAGGCTGTAGAATCTGTAGGAATGGAGCTATGTCCGGAATGGGATATAGCCATACCAGTTGGAAAAGACTCTCTTTCTATGTCAACTGAATGGAGTAAGAATGGAGAGGATAAATCTGTAGTATCTCCTCTCTCCCTGATTGTTTCTGGATTTGCTCCAGTTAAAGATATATCCATTGCTGTGACTCCTGAATTAAAGAAAAGAGAAAATTCTTCATTACTTTTTATAGATTTAGCCAAAGGCCAAAACAGAATGGGAGGGAGTATCCTGGCTCAAATCAATAATGAGCTTGGAGGCGAGTCGCCGGATGTAGAATGCAAAATTGAGATGCCAGTTTTCGTAGAGTCAATTCACAAACTATTATCTCAAAGAAAAATACTCGCATACCATGATCGTTCTGATGGAGGCCTTATTACAACTCTTGCTGAAATGTCCTTTGCTGGAAGATCGGGCTTAAAAATTAATCTTGATTCAGCATTAAATGACAATGAAGAGTTAATGAAATTCCTCCTTAATGAAGAACTGGGAGTAGTCATACAAGTTTTAGATGAAAATTTAGAATATGTTATAGAAGAGTTAAATGGAACTGGATTAGAAAAATATATACACAATATTGGCTCTCTATCAGGTTCAAAAGATATAGTAATTAACTTCCAAAACAAAAAATTACTTTCACTTCCTGTTAAGGACTTAATCGAAAACTGGTACAAGGTCAGCTACGAAATACAATTACTTAGAGATAATCCAAAAACTGCTACAGCCGAATTTATAAATGATACTGAAATTGATAACCCTGCGTTGAACCCTTCTATTAATTTCTCTATTCCAGAAAGAATCAATTTAAATAGTTCCAGACCTAGAATTGCGATTCTTAGAGAACAAGGAGTTAATGGTCAGAATGAGATGGCTGCAGCCTTCAACGAAGCAGGTTTTGAATGTATAGATGTTCACATGACAGATTTAGTAAGTAAAAGACATCATCTGCAGGATTTTGAAGGTTTAGTGGCATGTGGCGGATTTTCTTACGGTGATGTGCTAGGAGCAGGAGGCGGATGGGCAAATAGTATTTTATTTAACAATGAACTAAGAAAACAATTTGGAGATTTCTTTCAAAATGAAAATGTTTTTTCACTGGGAGTCTGTAATGGCTGTCAAATGTTATCTCAATTAAGAACTTTGATTCCTGGAACCGATAGTTGGCCTAGTTTTAAAAGAAATACTTCAGAAAAGTTTGAAGCTAGGCTAGTACAAGTTACTGTAAGGAATTCTCCTTCAATATTATTCAAAGGAATGGAAGGTTCTGTCATACCCGTACCAGTCGCCCATGGTGAAGGTAGAGCAGAGGTTTCAAGTAAATCCTTAAAAGCATTGAATGAAAAATTTACTAGTATTTCTTATGCAGACCATGCAGGAGAGAAGACTGAGAAATATCCAATGAATCCTAATGGTTCTCTAAACGGAATTGCAGGAGTTACCAATGAAAATGGCAGAGTTACTATCATGATGCCTCATCCCGAAAGAGCCTTTTTAAATGATCAATACTCCTGGTGTCCGGAAGAATGGCAAAATTATAGTCCTTGGATTAAGTTATTTCTAAACGCAAGAGAGTTTATTGATTAAGTCTATTTCTTACGTTCTATAGTGTGAGTTGTAAGAGGAAATTCATCCTTTTCGAGGTCAGAAAAGAAATTCTTTAAAACTATTGGTACAAATGGAAAAGCAAGTTCATCCCAAGGTATCTCATCTTCCTCAAAAAATTGGACTTCTAAACTTTCCGAAGTTGGCGCATAGTCATTAGAAACTACACTTGCGCGGTATAGCATATATACTTGATTTATTCGTGGAACATTGAATATTGCATATAGCTCATTCATTTCTACCTCTGTATTTGTTTCCTCAAATGTTTCCCTAAAAGCTCCTTGAGCTACAGTTTCTCCATTTTCAAGGAAACCACCCGGTAAAGTCCATTTTCCATATCTAGGCTCTATTGCTCTTTTACATAAAAGGACTGATTTATTCTTAGCAGGTATTGTTCCAACAATAATTTTTGGATTTGAATAATGAATTAAACCACAACTCCTGCAGCAATCTCTTTCTCTATTGTCCCCTTCGGGTATTTTTTTCTCAGTTTCCGAACCGCACTCGCTACAGTATTTCATTTTTTATTTCGATTTAAAGCGTCAGAAGTATAAACTATCTGCACTTACATATTGTATTTATTCATGCTTGAAGACATAACGGACAAAATATCAGGTTATTCCGGAAGACCGCCTGTCGAAGAATTAAGAAAAGCAGCTGTATTGATTGCAGTTACGGAATCTAAAGACCCTGAGCTTATATACACACTTCGCTCCAACAAAGTAGGATCCCATGGAGGTGAGGTTTCTTTTCCAGGAGGAATGTATGAGGAGCAAGATGATAATCTTGAGAACACGGCATTAAGAGAGTCCGAAGAGGAAACCGGTCTGGACAGGAATAAAGTAAGTATTTTGGGTCCCATAGATACAGTTGTCTCTAGATTTAACATTAGTGTTACACCATATGTAGGCATAGTTCCACACGACATAGAACTCAACGATAGTTCTGATGAGATTGAGGCATGTTTTAGAGTACCTCTATCATTTCTTTTGAGAGACAAAAGGCATAGGAATGATGAAATAAATAGGAATGGCGATATTTTTTTTATGCCTGCCTATGAATACAACTCTTATATAATATGGGGTTTAACTGCAATGATGACAGTAGATTTTTTAAATATAGCATTAAATGCAGGAATTGATCTTAAATCAAAAGGTAATTAATAAAGGGGTTCAAAATGCTTTATAGACTAGGTGAACACGAGCCAACTGCTGATGGCGAATTTTATGTAGCTGAGACAGCAACAGTGCTTGGCAAGGTAAGATTATGTAAAAATGCCAGTGTATGGTTTGGTGCTGTTTTGAGAGGTGACACCGAAC
Organism: uncultured SAR86 cluster bacterium; assembly: GCA_938048695.1. Classification (GTDB taxonomy): domain Bacteria; phylum Pseudomonadota; class Gammaproteobacteria; order Magnimaribacterales; family Magnimaribacteraceae; genus Magnimaribacter. Next base: position 10,574 of record CALIUO010000014.1, on the reverse strand, counting down.
TAATTACAATCGGAGAGGGATCAAATGTTCAAGAATGCTCAGTATTACATACAGATTTGGGATTCCCTTTAGACATTGGAAAAGACGTCACTATTGGACATAAAGTTATGTTACATGGTTGCACCATCGGTGACGGCAGTTTGATAGGTATTAATTCTGTCGTTCTTAATGGAGCTAAAATTGGTAAAGGATGCTTAGTAGGAGCCAATGCCTTAATAACGGAAGGGATGGAAGTTCCAGATGGTTCTCTTGTTTTAGGTTCTCCTGGAAAGATAAAAGGAGAATTGAATGAAGATCAAAGACAAGGCTTAATTCTCTCTGCAAAACATTACGTAGAAAATTCTAAAAGGTTTCAAAAAGAACTTGAATTGATGGAAATATAAATATGAAAACTCAAGAAGTAAATTATAAATTTGGTGATCAAGAATATAGAGCTTTTGTAGCAAATCCTGAGAAAGAATCTGCGCCTTTAGTACTTGTGGTGCATACATGGGCAGGAAGGGATGACTTCGTAGAAAAAAAAGCCATCGAACTGGCGGAAGAAGGTTATGTGGCAATGGCAGTTGACATGTATGGCGAGGCTAAAGTGGGGACTTCAACTGAGGAAAATCAATCTTTGATGACTCCTCTTATTGAAGATAGAGATAAACTAAAAGCTATCATTAACTCTGCAGTAGAAGCTGGTAAAAAAATTGATGGAGTGGATTCAAGCAAGGTAGCTGCTATTGGTTATTGCTTCGGAGGATTAGTGGTACTGGATCTCGCTAGATCAGGAACAGACATTAGTGGAGTTGTAAGTTTTCATGGACTGTTGATGAGTTCAGATATTTCCACTGATGGCATTCAGGCTAAGGTGCTTGTTTTACATGGAGAAAGAGATCCAATGGTCCCTCTTTCCATGGTCGATGATTTTCAAAAAGAGATGACTGAAGCTGGGGCTGATTGGCAACTGCACAGTTACGGAAATGCTTACCACGCCTTTACAAATAAAGAAGCGAATGATCCTAATTTAGGTACTCAGTACAATGAAAATGCCGACAAAAGATCATGGCAATCAATGATGAATTTTTTTGCTGAAATTTTCTAACCTAAGCTAATGCTTTCTACTGACGAAATACGAAAAATCTACTTAGATTTCTTTCAAGAGAAGGGACATACTCTTGTAGAAAGTGCTTCATTGATTCCAGTTAATGATCCTACATTGCTATTCACTAATGCAGGTATGGTTCCATTTAAGGATTTACTCCTTGGAGTTGAGAATAGAAACTACACAAGAGCTGTAAGCTCTCAGCGATGCATTAGAGCTGGAGGAAAACATAACGATCTAGATAATGTGGGCTATACGGCAAGACACCATACACTTTTTGAAATGCTTGGTAATTTTAGCTTCGGTGATTATTTTAAAGAGGATGCAATACTATTTGCCTGGGAATTACTAACAGAAAGGTACGAAATTTCACCTGAAAAATTATGGATTACTGTTCACGAAAGTGATGATGAGTCGGAAGACATATGGATTAATAAAGTTGGAGTTGATCCTTCGAGGGTTTCAAGATTAGATGACGAAGAAAATTTCTGGACTATGGGAGATACAGGACCTTGCGGGCCTTGCAGCGAAATTTACTATGACCATGGTGATCATCTTGAAGGCGATCCTCCTAAACTAGGAAATGAACCGGGTGATAGATTCGTAGAGATCTGGAATCTTGTTTTTACTCAATTTGATAGAAGTAAAGATGGAAGTTTTAGCCCACTTCCAAATCCTTGTGTTGATACAGGAATGGGTTTAGAGCGAATGGCTGCTGTTTTACAAAATGAAAATAATAATTACGAAACTGATATTCTGAAAGCTATAGTTAAAGAAGCAGCAATACTCTGTGAACAGAATGACCTATCAAATCCCTCACTAAGAGTTATAGCTGATCATTTAAGAGCTTCTTCGTTTTTAATTGCTGATGGTGTTGTGCCATCAAATGAAGGCAGGGGGTATGTTTTGCGCAGAATTATTAGACGAGGTCTCCGGCATGCTCACAAACTTGGAATGAAAGAAGGAATTCTTTCCAAGCTTGTACATGTATTGGAAGAAAAAATGGGAAATGCTTACCCATTACTTGAAAAAAATTCAGATATTATTAGAGCCAACCTATCTAGAGAGGAAGAGCAGTTTTCAACTACCTTAGAACAAGGAATGCAACTACTTGAATCTGCTGTTGATAATTTAAAAAGCAAAGAGATACCAGGTGATATTGTTTTCAAACTCTATGATACGTATGGATTTCCTGTAGACATGACTGCCGACTTTGCACGTGAAAGGAGCTTAAGTGTTGATATTAAGGCATATGAAGCCTTGATGCTTGAACAAAAAGAAAGAGCTAGATCATCAAGTAACTTTAATACAATTATTCCAGAATCTTTGAGTATTGAGGGTGAAACTGATTTTTTAGGCTACGATACTTATTCAACTTCCTCAAAGATAGTTGAGATTATCTCTCACTCAGATACAGGCAATAAAGAACAACTGAGTGAAGGAGAAGAAGGACTTATATTATTAAACGAGACTCCATTCTATGCTGAGTCTGGAGGCCAAGTTGGAGATAAAGGGTTTATTCAGTCTGATAACTCACTTTTTGAAGTTCATGATACTCAAAAGAAAGGAGATCATTTTCTCCATCTAGGCCATGTTAAATCAGGAACTTTTAGTAAAAATGATTCTGTAATGGCTGAAATAAATACCATTCACAGGAACAGAATAAAAAGTAATCATAGTGCGACTCATCTTTTGCATGCTGCTCTAAGAGATATCTTAGGAGATCATGTGGAACAAAAAGGCTCTCTGGTTGAAGAATCTAGGTTGAGATTTGATTTTGCCCATAATCACTCTATTCAGCCCGATGACCTCGCAGCCATAGAAGATATGATCAATTTAGAAATAACAAAAGATATTGAGTCAGTTACTGAAGTACTTCCAATAAATGATGCTATGGAGAAAGGTGCCGTTGCATTTTTTGGAGATAAATACGGAGATGAAGTTAGGGTTTTAAATATAGGCAATGGTTTTTCTGTAGAGCTTTGTGGAGGTACTCATGTAGATAGAACGGGTGAAATAGGAGTGATGAAAATTATTTCTGAGTCTGGAATCTCTGCAGGAGTAAGACGGATTGAAGCTGTCACAGGTGATGGTGCTAATTTTTTATTGGACGAACTTGAACAAACATATTCAGCTATAAGCAACGAACTTTTAGTTGAAGATTTTGACTCTAGAGATGGCATTGAAGTTTTAAATTATATCCGCTTTCTAGAAGACGAAATTTCATCTTATGCAAAGATTCTTAATTGTTCAAATGATCAAGTTTTGAAAAAGATTACTCAAATAAAAGAAGAAAATATTGAGTTAAATCAACTCTTAGGGAAAGAGATTACTGAATTCAATACATTTGATAACTGTATTGATGCCTTAGAAGCCTTAATAGATCAAAATAAGTCTCTGCAAAAAAAATCAAAAGAATTGCAGTCACAGGACATTGGATCATCCGTAGAAAGCCTCATTGATAACTCTTTAGAAGTTGAAGGACATAAACTCGTAACAAGCTACTTTGAAGGAATTGACGCCAAAGAACTAAGAGAAATAGCCGATAGATTAAGAAATAAAAGTCCTAATACCATAATTGCCCTAATTTCAATTACAGATGACAAAGCACCGACAATAGTTGCGTGTTCAAAAGATGTTGATATTGATGCTAGAGAAATAATGAAACATTTAATTAATCAATTAGGTGGAAGTGGGGGAGGAAGGCCAGATTTCGCCCAAGGCGGAGTAGATAATACTGATAACTTAGACTTAGCATTAGCTTCAGTAGCCGACTTAATTGTTTCTTTAAATAATCAATAATATAGAATACTCGCCTTTTTTATGGGCAAATTAATAGTAAAAAAATTTGGCGGTACATCTGTTGCTGATGCTGAGCGCATTGAAGCAGTAGCGGATAACGTTGAAGCTGAAATACAGAAAGGCAATAAAGTTACTGTTGTCCTCTCCGCTATGGGAAGTAGCACTGATGATCTTATAGAGTTAGCAAAAGAGATAAATCCTGAACCTGATCTTAGAGAATACGATGCTTTAGTCTCAACAGGAGAGCAAATCTCTGTAGCTTTACTGGCTATGGCTCTTCTCAAGAGAGGTATAAAAGGTAAGTCTTATACAGCCTACCAATTAGGTATTAAGACAAACTCAAGTCATAGTAGGGCGAGAATACTAGATGTTGAAGTGAGCAAGATAACCTCAGAACTTGATGAAGGAGTTGTACCTGTGATCACAGGCTTCCAAGGAATGAATGAGGTTGGAGATATAACAACATTAGGTAGGGGGGGTTCTGATACTACGGGAGTTGCTCTTGCAGTAGCCCTCAATGCAGATGAATGCCAAATATACACAGATGTCGATGGAGTTTTTACTACCGACCCCAGAGTTTGCAGTAAAGCTAGATTACTAAAGAATGTAAGTTTTGAAGAGATGTTAGAATTGTCAGGCTCAGGAGCAAAAGTTCTTCAGTTGAGAGCCGTCGAATATGCGAGTAAATTTAATTTACCGCTTCGTGTCCTATCTAGCTTTAAAAAAGGTGAGGGTACATTAGTTCAAGAGGAGAAAAATATTATGGAAAGACCAATTGTTTCTGGGATTAGCAGCATAGATTCTGAAGCAAAACTAACCATCAGAGGAGTGCCAGACATCCCAGGGGTTGCTGCTAAGATTTTGAGCCCAATTAGCGAAGCTGGAATAGAGGTCGATGTCATTGTCCAAAATATTAGTGCTGAGAACAATACAGACTTCACATTTACAGTTGATAAAAATGATGCAAAAAAAGCTGAAGACATCCTACAAAAAACATCTCAAACCCTCGGAGGAGGATCAATTGAGGTTGATGACGATATAGCGAAAATAAGTATCGTAGGCCGAGGAATGAGAGCCCATGCCGGCGTAGCTAGCAAAATGTTTCAGGCTTTAGCAAAACATGAAATAAACATATCAATGATAACCACCTCTGAGATAAAAATATCTGTGGTCATCAAGAAAGAAGAAATGAAAAAGGCTGTACAAGCTCTTCACGACGCTTTTGATCTAGATAAAGAATTGGACACTTAATGGATGCAATTGTTACTTCTTTTGGCCTAGAGGAAGGCCTTCTGAGGGGTTTTGTTTTTGGTCTAGTACACGTAGGAATCTTAATAATAGGATATTATTCAGGATGGAGCATCAACCGTCTTCTTAAAAGAACGTCTAATGGACATATAGCTGGAATAGTCGGAGCAGTTATAGCTCACATCATGGCAGATCTAATCGCTTCTTTATTGGATCCTACTATGAGATCAGCAGCTCTTGGGATTATGTTAGGTGGGATCGTCCCGTTGTTATTTATCCCAATTCTTGAAAAATATGTAACTAAGAGTGACTCTCATATTATGGTAGGTGATCATGAAGATATCGAAAATGATCTAAAGTCGCATAAGCACTGACTTACTTCCCTCTATCTGAATACATTATTATTCTTGAAACTGTTGCATTTGAGAATCATTCTCATTTATAATGCGAATCGTTATCGATCTAATAATCATTCTCATTTACAGAAATTGGTTGTTAACACGTATTTATAAACTTTACGGGAGTAAAAAAATGGTTCAATTTATAAGAACTTTTTTTAAAGCAATAGTTGTTTCTTCTCTTGCTTTCACAGCTAGTTTGTATGCTGATGAAGCTGTTGTGGAAATTATTGTTAAAGGCAAAGTACTTTATTCAGATCAAGTTAAAGCACTTAAAACACCAACGGCCATCATTGATGTGCCACAAAGTTTGTCTATTGTTACTGATGAAGATATCAGGAAGCAGGGGATAAGAGAATTTGGCGACATAGTTCGTTACACACCAGGTGTAAATACTTCACAAGGTGAAGGTCACAGAGACTCAGTGGTCTTTAGAGGTGTAAGGTCTACAGCTGACTTCTATCAAGATGGAGCTAGAGACGACGTTCAATACTATCGTTCTCTCTACAATGTAGATCAAGTAGAAGTCTTGAGAGGTCCAAATGCACTTCTATTTGGAAGAGGTGGAACGGGTGGAATTATTAATCGTGTTACAAAGAAAGCACAAATTGATGAGCAATTTGGTACTTTTGACATAGGTGCTGATGACTTTGGAGCATTTGATTTCGCTGCTGATTACAACACATCAACTGGCGATAACACTGCTTTACGTTTGAATGTTCACAGTGACAGCCTTGAAAATCATCGTGATATGTACGATGGTGATCGTGTTGGTTTCAACCCTACTGTTAAAATTCAAATGAGTGAAGCCACTACACTCGATCTTTCTTACGAATACGCAGACCATGAAAGATTTATAGATAGAGGTATACCAACTGCTAATGGGAAACCTGTAGAAGCTCTAAAAGATGTAGTTTTTGGTACTTCAGACATTAACTTAACTACACTTGAAGCTGACATTTTCAGAGGTACTTTAACAACTGATTATTCAGATACTTCAAAGGGAATATTTTCTGTTACATCTAGTGAGTTCGAAAAACTTTATCAAAATCTATATGCCTCAGGGTATGACCTAGATACTAATGTAGTTACGCTTGATGGATACAGAGATCCTACTGAACGTGAGAACCTTATAATTTCTGCAAACTTAGTTAACGAGATCCAAATCGGAGGAGCTACTCATACACTCTTGATTGGTGCAGAGATGGTTGATACGGATAATAAAAATGAAAGATTTGATACTTATTGGTCTACAACAGAAAAGGACAAAGAATCCTTTAACGTTTCAAGACCTCTAAATATCGCTACAAACTCTGCAGGAGTAGCAACTGGTGTTGATTTCACAACAAAGTTAAACAGCAGAACAGCTTCTGAAATTGAAGTAACTTCTATTTATATTCAAGATCAAATAGATCTTTCTGATAACTTAATAGTTCTTTTAGGTGGACGTTTAGATCAATTTGATATTACTGTCGATGACATTAAAGCTGGTACATCTCTATCAAGAGAAGACGATGAATTTTCTCCTAGAGCAGGAATTATATTCAAGCCTCAAGATAACGTGTCTTTATACTTGAGTTATAGCGAAAGCTTCTTGCCTAGAGCAGGAGAGCAGTATAAAAAACTAACTGCTAGCTCTGCAGCTTTGGATCCTGATGTATATGAAAGTTCTGAAGTTGGTGTTAACTGGGATATTACTCCGGACCTCAGTCTTAGAGCGAGTTACTTTGACAGTGAGCAAACTATAGCTACACGTGATGAATCTGGTGAGGGTGCAGAAATAGTAGGACTTCAAGTCGATGGAATTGAGCTAGAAATTAAAGGACAAGTTAGCGATCAGTTATTTGTATCCTTCGGTTATAGCGATATGGACGGTGAAACTAGTACTGGTGGAGAGCCAAGGGAAATTCCTAAAAATACTATGTCACTTTGGACTACATACCAAGTTAATGACAAATTTGGATATGGCCTAGGTGTTACTAGACAAGGAGAGTCAAATATTAGTAACAACAAACCTGGTTTAGTTCTACCTGATTATACAAGAGTCGATTTTGCAGCATATTACGATGTTTCTATGGATCTTACTGTTAGATTGAATATAGAAAACATCACAGATGAAGTTTACTTCCCTCATTCTCATAGCACGCATCAAGCATCTGTGGGAGAGGAAGTTAATGCAAGATTGTCAATTACTAGAAGATTCTAATCAGTATTTGATTAGTAATAGTGCAGCTAACAGTAACATTCTTTAGAAGATTAGATATTACTGTCAGGCGCCCAGGAACGAGTTCCAAGCGCAGTGGGCTCGTTCTAACCTAGTCGGAATCTGTTACAGACTATAAATATTAACAGATTAATCACACCCCTCCCCAAAGGTTGATTAAGAAAGGGATCTTGATACTTTTCAAGGTCCCTTTTATCTTTTCGAGGCGCTAACTAAAAAATCAACCCAAGATTCCTCATCATTGAGGCAAGGTATATAGTTGAAAGATTGCCCACCAGCTTCTAAAAAAGTTTCCCGACCTCTGATGTTCATCTCTTCAAGTGTTTCTAGGTTATCAGTTACAAAAGCTGGACAGACAACATCTAGGTTTTTTATACCTTCTTCAGCAAGTCTAACTAGCTCTTTATCTGTGAAGGGCTGTATCCATCCCGGACCTATTCTAGATTGGAAAGATATTCCCCATTCATTTTCTTTAAGCTCTAATCTTTCGGCACACAGTTTAGAGGTTTCTATTACCTGAGCTTTGTAACAGAAAGGTTTTGCTTTGGATTCTACATCGCAACAGTTTTTAACTTGTAAGCAATGACTTTTTGTAGGATCCGTTTTTACAAGATGCCTATTTGGAATACCGTGGTAACTAAATAACAAAAAGTCGCTTTCTTCATGTCTATTATTGCGAATGACATTACTTAAGCTAGAGATATATTCCTGTTCATTATAAAAGGCTCCGATGAAGTTAAGTTTAAGATCAAGTTCAAGTTCATTTTCAATCCTTTTAACTTCATTTTCCGTAGTCAAGACGGTAGACATTGCATAATGAGGGTATAGAGGAACTACAAAAATTTCTGAGCAACCCTTTTTTTTGAGGTTCACCAATCCTTCTTTAATACTAGGAAACTGATACCTCATAGACACTTCAACCGGAGTATCTGACTTAAGGCTGACCTTTTTGCCTAATATACGTGTGTCATTTATTAAAGGAGACCCGTTCTTTGTCCAAATCTCAGAATAAGCTTCTCTAGTATTCTTGTATCTAGAGGGAATAATTATCCAATTTACAAGTATTTGTTGAAGAAGTTTAGGGTAATCTATTACAAGATCATCCGATAAAAACTCCTTTAGATATTCCTTTATTGATTCCAGTTCAAGATCTTTGGGAGAGCCTAAATTAATGAGAAGAATTCCTTTCATACTCGCAATTATAAGTAAATTTTATTGTGAAGAGACTAATTTCTGAGTTGTATATATAGTAAAATAAGCTTAGAGAAATTATTTTGGATACATTAACAGCAATACAGACTAGAAATTCTATCCCACACCTAGAAGATCCTGCTCCTACTCACGAACAAATGTCTCAAGTTTATAAAGGGGCGCTGAGAGCACCAGACCACGCTAGACTAAGACCCTGGAAGTTTATAGAAGTTAGAGGTGAGGCAAGAGAAAGGCTAGGACAAACTTTTATAGAAACTGCAAAGTCTCTAAATGAAGAATTAACAGACCGAGATGCCGAAAAACTACTTAAAGCACCTTTAAGGGCACCAATGGTTATTATTCTTGCAGCAGATATAAAGCAGCATCCTAAGGTTCCTGAAATAGAGCAAATAATTTCTCTTGGAGCTGCAGCTCAAAATATTTTATTAGGCTTACATGATATTGGTTTCTCAGCGGTATGGAGAACTGGGAAGATGGCATTTAATCCTGAAATTACAAAACAATTAGGTCTGCAAGATAACTATCAAATCATTGGTTATCTTTACGTAGGAACTTCAATGGGTAAAGAGAAGCCCTTACCTGAACATGATCTAGCTGAATTCCTTGAAGTTTGGGACTAAATTTATACCTCTAAAAAAACCTTCACTAAGTTCCTTTTTTCCTCTACAGTGGTTTTGGTAAAATTAAACTAGGAGAGGTTTATGTATTTAAGGAACTTGCTTATATTATCTTTTTTAACTTTCCCTTCTTTCTCATTTTCTGCCGATGAAGAACAATCATCCATTTTTGATGAAGTTGTTGTAACAGCTAGGCAAAGAGAGGAGACTGCTCAATCTGTACCTATCCCAATTACTGCTTTGGGTGGCGATCAAATCGAAGCACGAAATATTACTGAGATTGCTGACATTACTAAGCTGACTCCAAATATGAACTTTGAAGCTCAAGGTATTAACTCTACTGTTACTAATGTGTTTTTGAGAGGTATAGGTCAAACAAATTGGTCTGAAACTCAAGATCCTAAAATAGGAATTTATATAGATGGTGTTTATTTGAGTCGCCCCCAAGGTGGAATGGTAGATCTGATAGACGTCGAACGTGTTGAGGTGCTGAGAGGACCTCAAGGTACTTTATTTGGAAGAAATACCACTGCTGGATTGGTACATATTATAACCAAAGCTCCAACAGAAGATTTTGAAGGTTTTGTAAATGCTGGTTTTGGTACCGAAGGTCATAGAGTTTTGAGAGGTGTGGTCAATGTCCCGCTATCCGATAGATTCTCTTCAAGATTTGCTTTTATGTCTAAAGAAACAGACGGGTTTATGAAAAATCAAATTACTGGAAATTATCAAGGTAATGAAGACTCTCAATCAATCAGAGCGTCTTTTCAGTATTCTGGTGATGCTTATAACGCAAGGTTTACTTATGATCACTTTGAATCAGATGAGCTTGCAACCCTATCGAGTTGTAGATTTATAAATCCTGAAAATGGTGCTTTAGCGACTGGATTTGGTGCAGTTGCTTATCTGGCAGGAACATATGCCACGATGGTTAAGAACTGTAATGAAACTGGATATGGTCTTGGAAGAGATAATAATCCTAACCA
>CALIUO010000013.1 GCA_938048695.1 uncultured SAR86 cluster bacterium | reverse complement strand
CTGCGGTATTCATTTTGCATAAGACCAGTTAGCGTCTCCAAGCCTTCGACTCGACTGGTATTAGAGGCAGCCAAAGCAGCCAAGTTATCCAGCCTCACAACATAGTTGGCTATCCCAATGGTATTGGTCGCAATGTTGGTTGTGTTGGTGGCTATGCCAGCGGTGTTGGTTGGGATATCGGTTGTGTTGGTTGCGATATTGGTTGTGTTGGTTGCGATATTGGTTGTGTTGGTCTCAATGTTGGTTTTGTTGTTGGTGGCTATGCCAGCGGCGTTAGTTGCGATATTGGTTGTGTTGGTCGCAATGTTGGTTGTGTTGGTGGCTACATCAGCAATCGCTTGAGTAACACTTTTGCCATCCACCAATAAATTAGTTACCTTTTTGATGTTGATATCTATCTGATCGCCATTTCCATCAGTATCACCCAAAGATTTCACCATTAAAGTTTCTCCGGCACCATAAACCGTGCCTATACAAAAACAAAATAATAAAAATAATTTTTTCATAGCCTTTTCTCCATTTATGTTTTAAAAATACTTTTATATTTTGGATATTACAAACTAAAAAAGTATGCGAAATGATTTAGAGGGTAAGAATGCTGTAAGAATGGTGCCCAGAGGTGGAATCGAACCACCGACACAAGGATTTTCAGAATATTGCTTGACGAAAAGTGCTTGTAAATAAAGGGTTTGCGAGGGTGCTAAATTTAGTGTGCGTAAGAATGTGCGTTATGAATTACCTTATAGGCAATGGAAATTCTTTTTTGTGTATGTTATCAACATTTCTTCTGGCTTTCTAACCATACATAACAGTATAGCAGAAAGTATGCGACAAGTATGCGAAATGATTTAGAGGGTAAGAATGCTGTAAGAATGGTGCCCAGAGGTGGAATCGAACCACCGACACAAGGATTTTCAGTCCTTTGCTCTACCGACTGAGCTATCTGGGCTTAAAGAGTGTTGCGATTGTATACAATTAATTGATTCTAAAAAAGTAAGTTTTACTCTACTGGTTTAAATCCAGTCGGTTTCGCATAATCCTCCCCTGAAAGAAAAAGGTCCATCTGCTCATTAAGCCATTTTCTAGATTCTCTATCGGCAAGATTAATTTGACCTTCATTAATAAGCATTTTCTGGTGCTCTAACCATTCTTCCCAAGCTTGTTTGGATACGTTATCGAATATATCTTGACCTTTATCTCCCGGGTAGGGAGGAGTATCCATCCCTTCTAGATCTTTTTTATATTTTTTACAAAAAACTATACGAGTCATTTTTCTTTATTTGTTCTAATTCTTTAGTAACTGGAGAGGGTAAACCAACTTTCATTAAATCTTCATTATTAAACCATACTTTCTTATTATCTAGATTCTGAATCTTCCCATGAACCCTTAAATGCAGCAAATCTATATCTAACTTATAGTGCGTAAAGTTATGTTTTATTTTCTTACCCTCCTGCAGCACTGAATAATTTTTGCTCAGTTGTTTTATATATTCTTTTCTACAATGATGTTCTTGAAATCCTATAAAAGTCCAAAGACCCTCCCAAACACCTTTAGTTTTTTTATTCTCAAGCAGAATTTCGCCATCTTCATTTTGTAAGATAAGCCAATAAAGTTTTTTAATAGGCTTTTCTTTTTTTGGAGAACGGATCGGGAGTAAATTATGAGTATTTTCTTTTTTAGAAACACAGGCATTACTCAGCGGGCATTTTATGCACTCAGGTTTAGATCTTTTACAAATCAATGCCCCTACATCCATGATTGCCTGGGTATAAACATCACATTCCTTTTCAGGCAAGTTGGTTTCTGCAATTTCCCATAATTTATTTACAGTACTTGCTAAATCTACAGGATCATTAATGTTGTAATATCTAACAAGCACTCTCTTGGCGTTCCCATCAAGAATTGGCGCCTTTATTTTAAAACCAAGAGAGAGGATAGCGCCTGCAGTTGATTTTCCAATTCCAGGAAGTAATTGCAATTGTTCGGAGGTATCTGGCATAACTGAACTAAATTCTTTCTGAAGAATTTTTGCTGACTTAAGGAGGTTTCTTCCTCTCGAATAATAGCCCAATCCAGACCAATAACTTAGCACCTCGTCTTCTTCTGCATTAGCTAATGAATTGATGTCTGGGAACCTCTCCATAAATTTAACAAAATAAGGGATTACCGTTTTAACTTGAGTCTGTTGAAGCATAATCTCGGATATCCATACTTTGTAAGGATTAGTTTCTATCTGCCAAGGCAGGTTCTTCCGGCCAGATTGCTTATGCCATTTTATAAGGTGATTACTCAGCGAGGACATTGGAATATTATGCAAATTGTACAAGTAATGAACAAGTCGGGCATATTAGCTATAATGCGCAACCCTTAAGATGACTTATGAGAAAAGTAACGATAAATAGAAACACCTCTGAAACTCAGATTTCCATAGATTTGAATCTAGACGGCACAGGTCAAACTGAATTTAATACCGGTTTACCTTTCCTTGAGCACATGCTCGATCAAATTGGTAGACATGGAATGATAGACCTAGTGATCAAGGCTAAAGGTGACTTACATATTGACGATCATCACACAATTGAAGACATTGGTATTTCTTTAGGTGAGGCCTTCAATAAAGCTGTTGGCGATAAAAAGGGCATAAAGAGATATGGTCACTCATATATTCCTTTAGATGAAGCTCTATCTAGAGTCGTCTTAGATTTTTCTGGAAGACCAGGACTACATATGAAAGTAGATTTTGTGAAAGAGGAAGTTGGCGGTATAGATGTGAATATGTTTGAACACTTTTTTCAATCTTTCTGTAATCATGCCTTCATCACGTTGCATATAGAAAATTTTTCTGGAGAAAATACTCATCATCAAATTGAAACTATATTTAAGGCCTTTGGAAGGGCTTTAAGAATGGCACTAGAGATAGATACTAAACAAGAAAATATTATTCCTTCTACAAAAGGAGCATTGTAGGAATTCCTTAAATGACACAAGTTGTTGTTATCGACTATGGAATGGGTAATCTTCATTCTGTAAGTAAGGCTATACAGGCCGTTTCTTCATCTGAGTCAATAGTGATCTCCTCCAGTACTGATGTTATAAAAGCTGCAGATAAATTAGTTTTTCCTGGTGTAGGGGCTATTAAGGATTGCATGGAGGCCTTTTCTGTAGATCTAAGAGAGACTGTCTTAGAAGAGATAGATAAAAAACCAACTTTAGCAATTTGTGTGGGTATGCAGATGCTCCTAGAATCCAGTGAAGAGAATGGCGGCATTGATGGTTTGGATATATTGGATGGTAAAGTAACAAAAATTAAGGCTTCAAAAGAAGTTAAAGTACCTCATATGGGGTGGAATGAAGTGAAGTTTCTCAAAGAACATTTGTTACTAAAGAATATACCCGATTCAAGCTTTTTTTATTTTGTGCACAGCTATTGCTGCTTATCTTCTAAAGATGCTCTGACAGAAACTATTCATGGTGAGCGATTTGTTTCATGTATAGCTAAAGATAATATCTTTGCTGTCCAATTTCATCCTGAGAAAAGCCAAGGGATGGGTCTTGAACTATATAAAAACTTCTTAAACTGGAATATTTAAATGTTAGTTATACCTGCAATAGATCTTAAAGAAGGTAAATGCGTTAGGCTAAGAGAAGGGAAGATGGAGGAGGAAACTATTTTTTCTGATGATCCTCTTTCAACAGCTGCTTTGTGGTTTTCGCAAGGCGCTGAATTGCTCCATATAGTAGATTTAGATGGGGCAGTATCTGGTAAGCCAATGAATCAAGAGATAATTTTTGATATAGCTTCTCAATTCTCTGAGAAAAGAATACAGGTAGGCGGTGGAATTAGAAATTTCCAATCAGCTTCCCAGTACTTAGAGCAAGGTATAGAAAGAGTAATCATGGGCACTGCTGCAGTAGAAGATCCTGAGATGCTTAGAGAGTTTTGTAATTCCTATCCCAATAGGTTGGTTTTAGGAATAGATGCCTTGCATGGTCAGGTTAAAACTCAAGGATGGCTTAAAGGTTCAAGTATTACTCCATTAGATCTGGTCAAAGATTTTGATGGAGAGCCTATCGCTGCTATTATTTTCACTGATATATCCAAAGATGGCATGATGTCAGGACCTAATGTGAATGCAACATTAGAGCTGGCAAAGCAAACAGATATACCCGTTATAGCCTCTGGAGGAGTCTCTTCTTTAAACCACTTAAAACAACTTTCTAATGAAAATATTTTATTTGGAGCTATCTGTGGAAGAGCTCTGTACGAGAGTGCTTTTACCTATTCAGAGGCATTAGAGGTCGTAGGCAGATAGTTATGACATTAGCCAAAAGAATTATTCCATGTCTTGACGTCGATAAAGGTCGTGTGGTGAAAGGCGTCAATTTCTTGAATATTAGAGATGCCGGTGATCCTATTGAAATAGCGAAACGATATGATGACGAAGGTGCAGATGAGATAACCATGTTAGATATAACTGCGAGTCATGAAACCAGAGATACAACATATAAGACTGTTGAAAGTATAGCGAGCCAAGTATTTATACCTTTAACCGTAGGTGGTGGAGTAAGAAAGATCGAGGATATAAAAAAACTGCTTAGGTCGGGTGCAGATAAAGTAAGTATCAATACGGCTGCTGTTGAGAATCCTGACTTCGTCAAAGAGGCGGCAGATAAATTTGGATCTCAATGCATTGTCGTTGCAGTGGATGCTAAATTAAAAGAGGATTCTTCTTCGTCCTGGGAAGTTGTGACTTACGGAGGAAGAAATAGAACAGGAATAGACGTCTTAGAATGGACTCAAAAAGTTGCTGATTCAGGAGCAGGAGAGATATTACTTACCAGTATGGATAGAGATGGAACAAAAGAAGGCTTTGATAATAAGCTTGTGTTCAAGGTTTCTTCATCAATAGATATACCCGTCATAGCATCCGGTGGAGTTGGCAATCTGCAACATTTAATAGACGGAATTCGACAAGGTGGCGCTGAGGCAGTCTTAGCCGCGAGTATATTTCATTTTTCTGAGTTCACAATTCAAGAAGCGAAAGAGGCTATGAAAGCCTCAGGAATAGTCGTACGATCTTAATTTGTTCTTGTGATCTTTCCTTCTAAGAGCTCATAAGTCAAAGGATCTCCAGTTGCTATCTCGAGTTTTACTATATCATCGGAGCTTATCCCTTCTAATTCCATAACTAAGGCCCTTAAAGAATTTCCGTGAGCAGCAACAAGAACATCTAATCCTTCTTCTACTTTCGGTAAAATCTCAGAATGAAAATAAGGAAGTACTCTTTCAGCTGTATCCTTTAAACTTTCTCCGCCAGGTGGAGGTATATCAAATGATCTTCTCCATATATGTACCTGTTCTTCTCCCCATTTTTCTCTTGCATCGTCTTTATTTAGACCGGCAAGATCACCGTAATTTCTTTCATTGAGGCTTTGATTTTTAATTACAGGTATATCAAGTTGATTCATATTTTCCAAAATTAATCTTCCCGTTTCCTGTGCTCTGAATAAATCAGAAGTGAACATGATGTCAAATTTCATCTCTTTTGTTTTTAAGAGCTTTCCAGCTTTTATCGCTTCCTCAATTCCCAAGTGAGTTAACTCAGGATCTTTCCAGCCAGTAAAAAGGTTTTTCTTATTCCATTCACTTTGGCCATGCCTAACAAGAACTAAGTTTGATTTTTTCATAATTTTAAAGTTTTTTATATTTTAACTTAGTAATCTATATAATCTCGCGAGTTATGAACAAATTCTTTGCATTTATAGGTGATAATTTTCTAGCGGTAGTAGTATTACTGTCTTTAGTATCAATTTTAATTATCTATGAAAGAAGAAAAGGAGGCGTCAAATTAGACACCTCCGAGATGACAAGACTCATCAACAAGAATAACCCTTTTGTTTATGACTTAAGAAGTGCCGCCGAATACGGAGCAGGCTCAATCGCTGGAGCTTCAAACCTTCAAGTCAGTAATCTCGTAAAAGGTGATTCTCTTTTTAAACCTAATGAAGAGGATTGCATAATTCTTATATGCAAAACAGGAACTATTTCATCTAAGGCAGCGGGTGAGTTGAAAAAGCAAGGATTTACAAATGTGAATGTCTTATCTGGCGGGATGATGAACTGGACTCAGAGCGGAATGCCTCTAGTTAAAAATAAATAATTAATTATCTAGCCCTAGTTCTTTAATTTTTCTTGTTAAAGTATTTCTTCCCCACCCTAGCAATTCTGCTGCTTCCTTTTTTCGCCCCATTGTTTTACTTAGAGCAACTTTGATAATTGTTCTTTCAAAATCAGGTATAGCTTCTTCAAGTAAATTATCCTTACCTTTTGCTAAGTAGTTCTCAGACCAGTTTTGTAAAACCTTTGTCCAGTCGTTTATATTTTCTGCATTCTCAATTTTTAGGTCGTCGGGCAAGTCTTCTAACTTCACCTCTCTTGTTGGCGACATTACCGTTAGCCATCTGCACGTATTTTCCAGTTGCCTTACATTTCCTGGCCAAGAAAGGGTCATGAAATATTCTTCTACTTCAGCAGAAAGGTATTTTTTTTCTTCTTTTAATTCTTCAGAAGACTTTTGAAAAAAATGTTTTACTAAATTAGGAATGTCTTCTTTTCTTTCATTTAATTTAGGCAGGGAAAGTTTTATTACATTGAGTCGATGGAAAAGATCTTCTCTAAAAGTACCTTCTTTAACAAGATATTCTATATTTTGGTGAGTTGCAGTTATGATCCTGACATCAACCTTGATAGGCTCACGTCCTCCAACACGGTAGAACTCTCCATTGGATAAAACTCTTAGGAGCCTTGTTTGAGTCTCGAGTTGCATATCTCCTATCTCATCCAAAAATAAGGTTCCTCCGTCAGCCTGTTCAAATCTTCCTATTCTTTTTTCATCAGCACCTGTAAAAGCTCCTTTTTCATGTCCAAAGAGCTCTGCTTCTAAAAGTTCTTTAGGTATATCTGCCATATTAAGCGCAATGAAGGGCTTATCTTTTCTTGGACTGTGTTGAAATAACGCTCTCGCCACAAGTTCTTTACCTGTTCCCGATTCTCCATTTATAAGCACAGTAGAATTTGAGTTTGATAACTTACCTATGGCTCTAAAAACCTCTTGCATCGCAGGGGCTTCACCAATAACTTCAGCCTGCGATTCAACTTCCTCTTCTTTACTTGCTTTATCGGTTGCAGTAGCTCTTTGGACCATCGAGACTGCTTCTTCAATATCAAATGGCTTAGGTAGATATTCCCATGCGCCATGTTCGTAAGATTCAACTGCACTATCAAGATCTGAGTGTGCTGTCATGATAATCACAGGGATATCTGGACGGATTTCTTTGACTTTATCTAAGAGATCTATTCCGCTGGGTCCAGGCATTCTTATATCAGTTAAAATCAGTTGCGGATTTTCTGTTTCAAGCTTCTTAATGACTTTATTGGCAGAGTCAAATGTTTGGACTTTCATTCCTCCCTCTTCTAAGCCCTTTTCAAGAACCCATCTTATCGACTCATCGTCATCTACTACCCAAATATTCTTATCCATTTACTATGTTCAAGTCTAATTCTTTATTGGTGTTAATAGGAATATTTATAAAAAATTCAGTCCTATTTGGTTCACTACTGAAATGAATATTTCCTTTATGTTGAGAAATAATGCCTTGTGTAATAGAGAGCCCTAAGCCCGTTCCTTTATCTTTACCGGTAATCATTGGGAAGAATATGGAGTCTTTGATCTCGTCTTTAATGCCTGGTCCATTATCGATAACTGAAATTTTGCAAACTGTTGAATTACGCTCTCCATCTATTATTTCTCCATGAGAAACTCTGGTAACAATACTAATTTTAGGACTAGAGGTTTTTGAATCAAGAAGAGCATCTTTAGCATTTTTAGTTAAGTTAAGAATCCCGTTTTCGATTAAATAACTATCTATGAATAGATCAGGAATACTCGGATCAAAATCTTTGATAATTGTTATATTTTTGTAATCAGATTCATTTTCTACAAGGTTCAAGACATTCTCAATGGGATAGTGAATATTTTGATATTTAAAATCAGGTTTTTCATTTGGTCCTAAAATGTTATCTACCAAGGCAGTTAACCTGTCCGTTTGTTTTATTACTACGTCTGTATACTCTTTTAGTTCTGGATTATTTAATTTATTCCTAAGAAGTTGAGCAGAGCCTCTTATGCCACTCAAAGGATTTTTAATTTCATGTGCAAGACCTCTAACAAAGTCTTGAGAAATTTGTTGATTTGTTCTCATCCTATATCTCTCAATCAATTCAGATGAGGCTTCTTTGTTTATTATCTCTAAAAGTAGTCCTGTTTCTTTGTCATCTTTAAAAGGATGCACAATGTATGTACATAGAACTTTAGTGCCGCGTTTTAAATTTAATACGGCATCTGTTTTTGTAAAACTCCTTTTTTGATCTAGAGCCTCTTGAAAGCTATGCAGGCTTTCTGGCTCTTCAAAAAATATTTGATCTAGTTTTTGTTTTAAAGAGGTTTTTTCTGTTGTATCTAATATATTTAGCGCAGATGAGTTGATAAATTTAACTCTAAGCGAAGTATCTAGAATAACAATTCCTGTAGTAAGTTCGGAAAAAAGAGATTGGTTCAAGTTACTCACAATAAATATCCGGAGATAGAATCTCCGGATATGTTATTAAAGTTTATTATGAAGTTAAAGTACCAACTATATGGGCAATTATCTTGTAGGGATCCGCATTAGAGGCAGGTCTTCTGTCTTCTAAATACCCATTCCAGTTATGTTCAACTGTGTAGATAGGGATTCTAATACTTGCACCTCTATCGCTAACACCATAAGAGAACTGATCAATGCTCTGAGTTTCATGAAGTCCAGTAAGTCTCATATCATTATCTGAGCCATACAAAGAAATTCCTTCTTCATGAACAGCTCCTAGTTTCTCACACATTGAAGTAAACATTTCTTCCGAACCAGCAGTTCTCATAGCTTCGTTAGAAAAGTTTGTGTGCATACCGGAGCCATTCCAATCACCTGTTTTAGGTTTAGGGTGTATATTGACAGAGACTCCAAATTCTTCAGCAACTTTATGTAAAAGATATCTACTTACCCAAAGATCATCAGCAGCTTTTATACCTTTTCCTAAGCACTGGTATTCCCACTGACCTAGGGCCACTTCAGCATTAGTTCCTGTTAATTCTATCCCTGCATCTAAGCATGCATCTAGATGAGCATCACTAATCTCTCTTCCTACAACATTTGCAGCACCTACTGCACAGTAATATTCCCCTTGCGGTCTGCTTGGAGTTCCATCTTCCCAGCCAAGGATTGTTCCGTCTTTATCCGTTAAGAAATATTCTTGTTCAAATCCAAACCACCATTCGTCGCTGACAACCGCTTCGGCTGCCGCTCTTGAGTTTGAAGGGTGCGTTTCGTGTTCTCCGGTTTGTACCTGGCACATAACAAGAGATCCTTCGTTTGTAGGATTTTCGTATTGTTCAACTGGTAATAAAATACAGTCCGAGCTTCCACCTTCAGCTTGTAGTGTTGAAGAACCGTCAAAAGACCATTCAGGTGGTTCGCCGTCAGTGACTTTAACTTTACTTCTTAAATTAGCTTCAGGCTGATATCCATCAAGCCATATATATTCATATTTTGTCATTTACTTTCTCCATTCATAATTAAAAGTGGAGAAATATTACCATGCTACATTATATAAAAGAACAATTATTGTGCAGAAATTTGGTTGGAAAGTGAAAATATTCACTAATATAGTGCAAATGAACTATTATAGTGCAATTTTTATGATACTAAGTCCGTAGTTTTTTGTATGCGTCAAAAACTCCTCTAGAAAAAAATTCCATTGAAACTTTTCATCTTTACTAAGCATATTCTTATTTGGGTATTTATTTCTCAGCCAGAATTGTTTTTTACCATTAAATTTTCTAACTTCGGCCATTTTAGCATCGTGATATAAATAGATCTCAATATCAGTGTCTTGTAATAATGAGAAAGACCTTGTCTTATTTATTTTGATTAATGAGGTATGACTAGAAATATTTTTACATTTTATTTTAATCTCAGAATTCTTTTTTCCTTCTGGTATTAAATAATCTATATCAACTTCAGACTTTTCTAGAGGAAAAAATCTAACGAGTTTTTGATAGTTTCTTTCATACAATCTCAGCAGTTGATTTAACGCTCTCTGACTATTTTTAAAATATGACCGTCTATTCCTTATCATAAGTAGACCATAATATTAACGCAGCTATGCTTCGATAGGGAGACCAAGGTTCTGACATTTTTTCTATTGTCAAATAGTCCGGTCTGACTTTTAGGTTTTTAAGTCTTTGAATTGCAACTATTAATCCTAAATCTGATGAAGGCCAGGCATCTAGTCTCTTTAGACATGCCATTAAGTAACATTGAGCTGTCCAATCACCTATTCCTCTAATTTTTATTAATTCGCTGATTACCTCTGTATCGTTTTTCTTTTCGAGCTGTTTAAGATTAAGTTCTTTATCTATAATTTTAATTGCAATACCGCTGCAATAATCTATTTTTTGTTTACTTAGACCCGCCTCTTTAAATCTTTCAGGATCGACTTTAAGAAAGTTATTGGCATTAAAAGGACTTACAAGTTTTTTTATCCTTCCAAATATAGCCTTTGCCGAAGCGACTGAAAGTTGTTGCTCTACTATTAAACCTATTAAGCCTTCAAATCCTTCCTTTTTACTGAATGGAGCAATTTTATAATTCTTTTCTTCTAATATTTTCTTGAACAGGGGTTCTTTGTTTGAAAGGTATTCAAACCCTTCACCTAAAGTAATGTCATTTAAAGTTTTAAATTTTGTCATACAGATCTAAGGTGACTTCTTTTTTGAAGGGTAAACGGGATTTTCTATCTTGATTGTATTCAAGTATATGGACTCTCTCTCTGCTCAGGAAATCATCGATTGCTTCTTTAAATCTTACATCTTTAATCCAGTGCGCAGAGAAGGTTTCAATTGGACAGAATCCTCTTTTAATTTTGTGCTCTCCCTGCACGCCAGGATCAAAGGATTTAAGTTTTTCTTTTATGCAAAACTCAATACCCTGATAGTAACAAGTTTCAAAGTGAAGAGAATCATATTCTTCAAGACATCCCCAATAGCGTCCGTATAGCTTTTCTTCATCATAAAAATTCAAAGCTCCAGCAACATACTCTCCTGAGCTATTTTGAGCTAAAACCATCAAAAGGGACTCAGGCATTTTGTTAACTATTTTTTTAAAAAATTCTAAGTTGAGATATCCTCTCATTCCTCTCTTTAGGTATGTTACCTGGTAGAATTTATAGAAAATCTCAAGCATGTCTTCTGTTATTTCATGACCGCTTATTTTTTTCATCTTTATACCTTGCTGACTTATCTTAGTTCTTTCTTTCTTTATATTCTTCCTTTGCCTAGACGTCATATCTTCTAAGAAATTATTGAAATTTTTATATTCTTTATTGAACCAATGAAACGAGTAGCTAGTTCTAAGACTAAAATCTTCGTTGGAATACAAATCTATTTCTTCTTTTTCAGCTAGTAATATATGTACACTTGAAAAGTTATTATCTTCAGATATTTTCTTCAGGGCACTTGAAACTGCTTTGATAATCTCCTCGCTTCTACTTTCATCTGCAATTACCAATCTTGGTCCACTTGCCGGAGTAAAGGGTATTGAGCTAACTAGCTTTGGGTAGTATTCAAGTCCGTTTCTATAATAGGCATCTGCCCAAGACCAATCAAAAATGAATTCACCTTGGGAATCAGTTTTCATATACAGAGGCATGATGGCGAGAACAATATCTTTTTCCGATACTACTATGTGAAGAGGTGTCCATCCTTCCTCCGGTGATACACATTTGGTAATTTCTAAAGCTTTAAGAAATTCATAGTTGAGAAAGGGATACTTCTTCCTGACCAACTTATTCCAATCATTCTTGTCAATTCTTTCTATAGTGTCCAGAAAGTCTATTTTCATAATGAAACACCTAAGATAGATCCTATAAAGATAGATATTCCAAGCCAGTTATTATTTTTAAAGGCCTTCAAGCACATCTCGCTATCAAAATCTTTAATCAAATAGGTTTGATAGACAATTAAGAGAGCGCTTAGTAGTAAAAAGAAATAAAAAATTGAATGAAAATTTGATAAGACTGCAACTAGAATTAGTAATAGTATTGAGATTGAGTGAAATAAGATAAACATTGTCACTGTATTTTTTCCAAAAGCTATTGCGGACGAGTTAATTCCCAAGACTAGGTCATCCTCTATATCGCAAAGAGCATAGGCAGTATCGTAGGCAACAATCCACGACCAACATGAAAAAAACAATATTAGGGTGGTGCTACTTATGTGATTCGTCTCAGCAGCTGAAACCATCATTATTCCCCACGAGAATGCCAATCCTAAAAAAAATTGCGGAACCGATAAAAATCTTTTAGTAAGAGGATAAAGGCTAGCGAGAGCTAGACCAATTAATGCAATATAGAAAGTAAATATATTCATCCATATCAGCAAAGAAGCAGAGACTACTATCAGTAAAGTAAATAAAACTAAAGCTTCGTTAGGACTCACTTCTCCTGTTACCAAAGACCTATTTTTTGTCCTTTCTACTTTTCCGTCAAAATCTCTATCAAAAAAATCGTTTATTACACAACCTGCTGAACGCATTAAGAATGTCCCCAGCACAAATAAAGCCATAAGGAATGCATTTGGATTTCCTTCGCTAAGTATGTAAAAGGCAGATAGGGTTGGCCATAACAATAGCAGTGTTCCTATGGGTTTATCTGCTCTCATTAATTTAATAAAGCTAAAAAATTTCTTTCTATGTAACATCAACTATTAATCCTGATTAGGAAGATTGATACTTTAGTCTAAGTTGGTAATAAAGTTGAGTTAGAATATCCTTTTTTGAATTAGGAGAATGCATTGAAAAAGTGGGAATGTATTGTTTGCGGACTGATTTATGATGAGGAAGAAGGTTGGCCTGATGATGGTATTGAACCGGGAACAAAGTGGGAAGATGTACCTGAAGATTGGGTATGTCCGGACTGTGGAGTAGGTAAAGAAGACTTTGAAATGGTCGAAATAGATTAACTATGAGCCTCACAACTAGAATCGTATTATCCATGGTGCTGGCTATGGCCGGCGGCATTCTACTAAAGTTTATCGATGATTCTGGTTATCTAGGGGACATAGGTCAATTAATCCTGTTAGATTTTTTTACTGAGGGTCTTCTTGATGTGATTGGTCAGATATTTATAGCATCTTTAAGGTTAGTAATTGTTCCATTGGTTTTCTTTTCCCTTGTTTGTGGAGTGGTATCTATATCATCAACATCAAGAATTGGGACAATAAGTCTCAAGACCCTTTCTCTCTATTTGCTTACAACAGCTATTGCCATATCTATTGCTTTAACTTTTGCACTATTATTTCAACCGGGTATTGGAATTGATCTTGCCCTTCCAACCGCATTCGAGTCTACAGACGCACCTTCCTTAAAAGAGGTTTTAGTTAATATTTTTCCGACAAACCCTATAGCTGCAATGGCAGAAGGTAATATGTTACAGATAATAGTCTTTTCTTTATTATTTGGAATTGCCCTTAAAAGCCTTGGTTCAGCAGGTGACTCATTAAAGAACTCATTCGAGACTATAAATAATGTGATTTTAAGTCTTGTAAAAATGCTCATTGAATTAGCTCCATATGGTATTTTTGCATTACTTTTTTCATTATTTGCTGTTCAAGGATTCGGTATGATCGGAGATTTAGCAAAGTATTTCTTCTTGTTAGTCTTTGTTTTAATTTTTCATGCTTTCATAACATATGGAAGTCTTTTATCTGTTTTAGCTCGTATCAATCCTATTAAGTTCTTTATGAAGGTTAGATCTCTTGCTGTGTTTGCTTTCAGCACATCTTCAAGTAGCGCAACTATGCCAATAACTTTAGATACAGTTAAGAATAAATTGGGAGTAAGATCTTCTATAGGTTCATTCACAGTTCCGCTTGGAGCAACCATCAATATGGACGGAACTGCTATCATGCAGGGAGTTGCCACAGTCTTTATCTCTCAGGCTTACAACATAGATCTGAATATGATTGACTATTTAATGGTAATCCTAACTGCAACATTGGCATCTATAGGGACAGCAGGTGTTCCTGGGGTTGGTTTAATAATGCTAGCTATGGTTCTGGAGCAGGTGGGGCTGCCTGTGGAAGGTATAGCCCTAATTATAGGCGTAGATAGACTACTCGATATGACTAGAACAGCAGTAAATGTATGTGGAGACGCAATGGTTTCATGTGTTGTTGCAATTTCTGAAGATGAATTTGATTTAGAAACCTTTCAATCAGAAAATTAATATTTAAATTAGTCTGCTATACCGTTAGACTACGCGCTTAGATTGGAATTCCAGTATTTTTGAGGAGAAAAAATGTTAGAAAGTTATCTTGCAATACCGCCATTATTGGGTGTCTTTGGCTTATTAGTAGCTCTAGGAATATATATAGTTGTAACTAGATTTCCAGAGGGTGATGCCAATGTTAAGAAAATTGGTGATCAGATTCACCTAGGTGCAATGACCTTTATGAAAACTGAGTATACTTATTTAAGTATCTTTGCATTGGTGGTCATAGTTCTGGTTTGGTTTTCTTTAGGTGAAGGTACAGCGATAGCCGTTTTGGCAGGTGCTTTATCCTCGTCTATCGCAGGCTGGATAGGTATGTATTCAGCTACAAAAGCAAATGTAAGAACTGCTACAGCCGCTTCTGACTCAGGTGCTGAAGCTGCTTTATCGGTTGCTTTCTACGGTGGTTCCATAATGGGGCTATGTGTTGCTTCACTAGGATTGATAGGACTAGGAAGTCTTTTTTACATTTTAAGCGGAGATGCTCATTCTATAGAGGGGTTTGCAATGGGAGCTTCTATAGTTGCTCTTTTCTCTAGAGTAGGAGGTGGAATATACACTAAGAGTGCCGATGTAGGTGCGGATCTAGTGGGTAAGATAGAGGCCGGTATACCAGAAGATGATCCTAGAAATCCTGGCGTAATCGCTGACAATGTTGGTGATAATGTGGGAGATATAGCCGGAATGGGCTCAGATATTTTTGAATCTTACTGCGGATCTATGGTTGCTTGCATAGCCATAGCTTCAACTTATTTAATAACTTCAGAATTTACTCAAGCACAGAAAGACGGAATGATGTTTTTACCTCTTGCTTTATCATCAATAGGTTTGATAGCTTCAATTCTTGGAATTGTCATAGTTAGGTTATTCTCAAAATCTTCTCCTGCAAATGCTATGAGATGGGGAACCATGGGAGCGCCTTTGATCTTTATCATTGCAGCATACTTTTTGACAAATACATTGGTAGGAAATAACGGGTTCGATGTTTGGCTTGCCGTTGTGTGTGGTTCTGTGGGAGGAATTGCAATAGGTTTAATTACAGAGTACTACACAGGTTCAAGTCCAGTTATTAAGATTGCAGAATCAGGACAAACAGGCTCAGCTACTGTAATGATTACGGGCTTGTCAGTGGGCATGCAGTCTGTTGTATTGCCAATAGCTTGCATTATTTTAATCATCTACATATCTACAGAATTGACTGGACTTTATGGTGTTGGGATTGCAGCAGTTGGAATGTTATCAACAGTTGGAATAACTATGGCAATAGATGCATACGGTCCGGTAGCTGATAATGCTGGAGGAATTGCTGAAATGGCCGGCATGCCACCCGAAACAAGAGTCATTACAGATGAACTAGACGAGCAAGGTAATACGACTGCAGCTATAGGAAAAGGCTTTGCAATTGGAGCTGCTGCTTTAGCTGCACTAGCAATTATTTCTGCTTTTGTATCAACAGTTTCTGCCAATCGAGAAGAGCCTCTTGAATTACTTCTATCTAATCCAATAGTGCTAATTGGCATCTTCATTGGAGGGGCTATACCTTTCTTAATCGCTTCAATAACAATGACCGCTGTTGGCGATGCTGCTTTTGAAATGATCAATGAGATTAGAAGACAGTTCAAAGAAATACCCGGTCTCCTTGAAGGTAATGCTGAACCAGATACTGCGAAGTGTGTAGATATTGCAACTGCGGCAGCGCTTAAGAAAATGTTGTTACCAGGTATCATTGCTGTATCAGCCCCACCTTTAGTTGGTCTTGGAATCGGTGCAGAAGCATTAGGTGGAATGCTTGCAGGCGGTCTTCTTGTATGTGTTCTCCTGGCTCTATTTATGGCGAACGCCGGTGGAGCTTGGGATAATGCAAAGAAATACATTGAGAAAGGAAATCTGGGCGGGAAGGGAACAGATACTCATGCTGCTGCTGTAGTCGGTGACACTGTTGGTGATCCATTCAAGGATACTTCAGGACCCTCAATGAATATCTTAATCAATGTAATGGCAATTGTTAGTTTAGTAATTGCTCCATTACTTTAGACAATAAGATCTTTCTTCATAGTTTTATGAGGAATGCCCGTATCAGATTGATATGGGCATACCTCACTGTATCCTAAGCTTAAATAGAAGCTGATAGCATTCTCTCTAGCATTCAGTATTATGGTTACAGCTTTTTTTGAAAGGGCATATCTTTCTAATTCAGTAACAATTTCAGACCCAATTCCTTGCCTCTTAAAATTATCATCTACTGCCATATACCTTATTTGAGCTTCATCTAAAGTATTAAAGTGCACTCTGCCAGAGGCAATAACATTACCTTCTTCATCAATTCCCATAAGATGAAAGCTTTCCTCTTCAATGGAGTCAGCCAGCGAATCCATAGACATTCCTAATGGTTTTCTAAGCATTTCCCATCTGAATAAAAGATATCTCTCCCATTCATCTTTATTCTCGGGTGATTTTAAAAGGTAATTAGGCATATTAAGGTTTTAGATTTTACAATGACTCCTATGGGAAAGCAGGATAAAATTTTTGAAGAAGGTAATTTAAGTGGTTTGCCATTCACTTTCAATCAGGAAGTGACGGAAGTATTTGAAGATATGATAAACAGGTCTGTTCCTGGATACAGAACCAGTTTGAGATTGATTACACTATTTACAAAACATTACTATCAATCTGATACTACATGTTACGACATAGGTTGCTCTTTAGGCGCTTCAAGTTTATCCATGTTGCAAGCTAAAAAAGATGTAAAAATAATTGCGATCGATAATTCAGAAGCAATGATTGAAGAATGTAAAAATAGATTTCAGAATTTACCACAATCACAATCTATTCAGTTTTTACAACAAGATGTAATGGAAGCCGAACTAGATAATGCTTCAATTATTGTATTAAATTATTTAATCCAATTTCTAGATTTAGAACAGCGCGAAAGACTCTTCGATAAGATCTTTTCGGCACTTTTACCAGGAGGAATATTAATTTTGTCAGAGAAGATACACTATAAGAATAGTTTTGAGTCAAATAGGATTTTCAGAACACACCATAAGTTCAAGTCAATTAATGGCTATTCAGATCTAGAAATCTCCGGTAAAAGAGACTCTCTAGAGGGTGTTTTAATTACAGAGCCTGAAGAGGATCATTTTTCCAGAGGAGCAAGAGCTGGCTTTAAGAGTTCAACAAAAATTTTATCTAATTTAAACTTTAGAACTTTTATTTTTTGTAAATAATGATCTTCATTTCTAATGAAATAGAAAGCCTATCTAGAAATTTTCTAGATAATCCATTTGGGGATAAAAAGGATAAAAGAATTGAAAATTGGTTGGAAATTCTCAATCGTTTACCACTCTTGAATGAAGTCCAAGTTGATTTAAAAAATGAGGTTAGTATTGATTTTAAGAGTCAGAACATCGATGAACTAGAAGAGGTCTTATTACAACTCCTGCCTTGGAGAAAAGGTCCATTCAGGCTAAATAAAATAAACATTGATAGTGAATGGGATTCTAGAAAAAAATGGGAAAGATTTAAGGAACTAGGAATAGATTTAAATGGAAAATCAATACTCGATGTCGGTTCTGGTAATGGATACTATGCTTTTAGAATGATAGGCGATGGAGCAGATCAAGTGCTCTGCCTAGAACCTAATTTGATGCATGTTTCACAATTTGCATGTATAAATCATTTTGTTGGCTCCAAGAAAATTAGGATGATCCCAGAGCGTTTAGAAAATAGTGGCATATCAGATACTAATTTCGATCTTATTTTCAGCATGGGCCTTCTTTATCATCAAAGGAATCCTGAACAACATTTAATAGAGCTTAAGAGCGTATTAGAGATTCAAGGAAAGATGATAATAGAGACTATTATTTGCCCTGATAAATTTGGAATGGCAATAGAACCCATTGAGGGTCGTTATGCATCAATGCCCAATGTTCATTTCGTTCATTCTGATCTTGGATGTAAGGAAATCTTTGAAAAGTTAGGATTAGAAGTTGTGGCCGAAACCAAGCCTGTATATACCGATGTTGAAGAACAAAGGAAAACCAAATGGATGCCATTTAAGTCATTTGAATCAGCTTTGGATGCAACAGATAAAAATCTAACGATTGAGGGTTACCCGGCGCCTACAAGAAAATTTTATATCTTGAGAAAAGTTTCTTAAGAATCAGAATAACCAACTCTATTACCGATCCATCTTTTTACAAGCGTTTTGGCAAATGCCTTTTCATTTTTACCCAATTCAAGAGCTTCATTCTGAGCGACGATTAATAAGTCTGAGTCTCTAATTGGATTAGCAATTTTTAGATCCATTAGACCCGACTGTCTCAGACCATAGATGTCCCCAGCTCCTCTTAATTCCAGGTCTTTTTCTGCAATTTGAAATCCATCATTCGTAGATTCCATTGTTTTAATCCTTTCTTCAGCTAAATTAGATAAAGGGTCTTTGTATAACAGGAGACAATGTGAGTCTGTATTTGCTTTTCTTCCTACTCTACCTCTTAATTGATGTAATTGAGACAATCCCAATCTTTCGGGATTTTCTATAATCATTAGCGTCGCTTCAGGTACATCCACTCCTACTTCTATTACAGTTGTACAAACTAATAACTGTATATCCCCATTTCTGAATTTCTCTATAACAGAATCTTTTTTATCTTTTTTTAATCTCCCATGAACCAGCCCTACCTTGAGTGTTGGGAGTGAATCGCAAATTTCTTTATATAACTCTTCAGCAGATTGGGCTTCAAGTTCATCTGAATCTTCAATAAGAGTGCATACCCAATAAGCTCTTTTCCCAGACAGACATACTTCTTCCACTCTCTTAATCACTCTGTCCCTGTAAGAATCAGGTCTAGACGAGGTTACAACCGGATTTCTTCCTGGAGGCAGTTCATCAATTATTGAAGTTTCTAAAGAGCCATAAACTGTCATTGCTAGTGTTCTGGGGATGGGAGTAGCTGTCATGATTAACTGATGAGGACTTTGATTGCTAATACCGCCTTTTTCTAACATTGAGAATCTTTGAT
The DNA here is from genome assembly GCA_938048695.1 of uncultured SAR86 cluster bacterium. Taxonomy (GTDB): domain Bacteria; phylum Pseudomonadota; class Gammaproteobacteria; order Magnimaribacterales; family Magnimaribacteraceae; genus Magnimaribacter. The sequence goes on along the minus strand of CALIUO010000013.1, from coordinate 38,927 downwards.
GAACACCGAATCTATGCTGTTCATCTATGACAGTTAATCCGAGATTATTAAATTTTATTCCGAGTTGAAAAATTGCGTGAGTACCAATCAGGATATCAATATTTCCTTCTTCAAGATCTTGGATGATGAGTTTTCTCTCTTTAGACTTGGTAGATCCAGTTAATAAACTTACTTTAATTCCAACTTCCTCAAACCATCCTAAAAATGAAGAAAAATGTTGCTCAGCTAGTATCTCAGTTGGACAAAGAAGTGCCGTTTGCCATTGATTTGATTTTGCATGCAATGCGGCTAATGCTCCAACAAGCGTCTTTCCTGAGCCCACATCGCCTTGTAACAGTCTCCTCATCGGAACATCATCTGTTAAGTCTTTTCTGATTTCTTCCCAAACCCTTTTTTGTGCATTTGTTAAATCAAAAGGTAAGGAGTTCAAAAATGTCTCTTGATAGGAAGAATGATTTTTCATCGATGGACCTTTTCTGCCTTCAAGTTCATTTTTCAATATGCCCGCACAAAGCATATGTGCTATCAGCTCTTCTTTAATTAGAGATTGTTGAGCAGGATGTTTCCCTTCAATTAATTCGTTAAGATTTGTTTCTACTGGAGGCTTATGTAGAAACTTTAGAGTTTCAAGAAGATTTCCATAGTCAGAATACTCTCTATTTTCAGACTCTTCTTTAAGAAGATCATTTTTGTCGCAAAACTCAAGGGAACTTTCAATAATTTTTTTTAATTTATTTTGCTGTAGTCCGGAGGTTGTGGGATAGATAGGAGTTAAGTTTTTTTCTACTTCAATCGTGTCGTCTTTTTGAAATACCTGATATTGAGGGTGAATCATTTGTTTGCCATTTGGTCCAGGAGTTATTGTCCCAAAACACCTGATCATTTTTCCTTCTTCTAATGCCTTATGCTGTGCCATTGCAAAATTAAACATTCTCATTGTTAACCTGCCTGTTCCGTCATATATTTCTGAAAAAAGCATCCTTCTGCCTCTGAATACGACGGTTGATTTCATAATTTCTCCTTCAATGAGAACAGGAGTTTGATAATTTGCTTCGCTTATTGGAGTTATGAAGCTTCTGTCTTCATAGCGAAACGGAAGGTGGAAGACTGCATCTAGAATGGTAAAAATTCCAAGATTATTTAAAGAAGAAGCGCTTTTAGGGCCTACACCCTTTAAATTTTCAATTGAATGAAGATCTGAAGACGCTTCAGTCATTTATATAGTTTTAGCTACGATAGCCTCTACTTCTATTGACGAATCCATCGGAAGCTTGGCTACTTGTAAGGCAGCTCTAGCGGGGTAGGGTTCTACAAAAATCTCTTTCATCACTTCATTTACCAATTGAAAAAGGGAAAGATCATGAAGAGATACATTGAGCTTCACTATGTGATCCAAACTAAGGCCAGCTTCTTTACAAAGCGCATCAATATTTTTAAAAACTTGCCGTATCTGATTTTCATCGCCTTCTACTAGCTGCATCTTTTCTGGATCAAGAGGTATTTGCCCGGAAAGAAATATTAAATTTTCAGTCTCTATCCCTTGAGAATAAGGACCAATAGCCTCTGGTGCTTGATTTGTTTTAATTGGTTTTTTCATATTAATGTAATGCTGTAGCTTGCCTCATCTCCCAATCATGTATGCGAGAGACAGAGACTATACTATTAAGGGTTCTAATTTTTCTAAGTATTTTAGAGAGGTGGAGTCTATCGGAGACTTCAAGATCTAAAACAAACTCATGCATACCGGTATTTATTTCTGTTGTTTGAATAGAAGCAATATTCGTCTCTTGGCTTGTAATTACAGATGCTAAGTTAGCTAAAAGTCCTGGTTCATCTTTGCCAACCACTTTAATCTGCGCATTGAATGAGCGGCCTGAGGGCTCGCCCCAATTTACCGGGAAGCATTGTTGAGGGTCTTCTCTTACTGAGAGAATATTTTTGCATCTTTCCTGATGCACAACCAGTCCTCTTTCCGCTGTAAAGTGTCCTATTACTGAATCTCCCGGTATGGGCTTACAGCAAACAGCATAATTTACAATTAGGCCTTCTGATCCAGTTATTTCTAAAGGAACAACTTCTCTCTCTTTGACATTATGACTGCCTTTCAAGAATCCTGTTATTTGTTGGGCAACAATATTTCCAACTCTTAATCCTAGGCCAATTTCTTCAAGTAATCTATTTAAGCTTCTAACACCAATGTTGTTTAAGACTTTTCGAAGCTCTATTTTATCGATATCTCTGAGCTTGATACCCATATTGCCAAGAGATTGATCTAATAATTTTTTTCCAAATTTTCTAGCTTCGGAGGTTTTAAGATTACTCAAGTAATGTCTTATGCTGTTTCTTGCTCGTGGTGTTACGGCAAAGTTTAGCCAAGCGGGTGAAGTTTGAGGTACTTTCTCGGTGAGTATTTCAACAGTTTGTCCGCTTTCTAAGGGAACACTCAAAGGTGCAAGTCTTCTATTAATTCTGCAGGCCCTACAGTGATGACCGATGTCTGTATGCACAGCGTATGCGAAATCAATTGCTGTCGAACCACCCGACATTTCTATTATCTTACCTTGAGGCGTGAAGACATATATCTCATCAGGAAAAATATCAGTTTTAACGGACTCAATAAATTCTTCTGTAGATTCGTATTTATCCCTCATTTCGAGGAGTCCCGCTACCCATCGTCTTGCCCTAATCTGGGGACTGGTATCTGATTGATTTCCTGACTTGTACAACCAATGAGAAGCTATGCCATTTTCGGCCATATCATTCATTTCTTGAGTTTTTATCTGAACTTCAACTGGAAAACCTTTTAAACCCACGACACCTGTATGAAGTGATTGATAACCATTTGATTTTGGAATAGCAATATAGTCTTTAAATCTTCCCTCAACTGGCTTATATAAACTATGGATGTGACCTAGAGTTCTGTAACAGTTTTCTGGAGTATCAACTATTATCTTTATTGCATATACATCCATTATTTCTTCGAAAGATCTTTGTCTTTGTTTCATCTTTCGATAAATACTATATATATGTTTTTCTCTTCCTTCGACTAACGCAGGAATCCCCTGATCTAAAAGCTTTTTACTTAATTCTTTTTGAATTTTATTAAGAGTTCTTTTTTGACCACCTCTATTTTTTTTGACCGCAGCGGTAAGTCTTTCATGTCTAGTTGGATAAATAACTTTGAATGCCAAATCTTCTAACTCTCGATAGACATTATTCATACCTATTCTGTGAGCAATAGGTGCGTATATCTCTAGAGTTTCTCGAGCTATTTTGAGTTGCTTTTCTCGATTCAAGTATAGAAGAGTTCTCATGTTGTGAAGCCTATCCGCAAGTTTTACAACAATAACTCTTATATCTTTTGACATAGCCAGAACCATCTTTTGAAGATTCTCTGCTTCTGCTTCATTTCTGCTGGATATAGATAGCTTATCTAATTTACTTACCCCATCTACTAGTTCCGCAACTTCCTTATTGAACTTTTCCTCTATAACACTTTTGGGTATTCCTGTATCTTCAATGACATCATGTAGCATGGCAGCAGATAGACTGTCTTCATCCATTCTGAAAGAGCTAAGTATAGACGCTACGGCAATAGGATGAGTAACATAGGGATCACCACTTGACCTAAATTGACCAGAATGGGCTTCGCAAGCAAAGTTATATGCTTTGTTAACCTGTTTAACTTTCTTAGGATCTAAATAATCTGAAAGTTTCTTAGATAAGGCTCCAATTGATTCCATAACAATAATATTAACAGAGATAAAGTATCCCTGTTTTTATAGCTTATTGCTAATTTTTTAGGATTATTTATGTTTGAGGTAGGTCTTCAGCAGACAGTTCATCAGAGAATTCTTGCTCAAGATCAGCTATATCAACTTTCAGTTCGTTAATATTATCTGTTGTCACTGTTCCGGCCTCTATTTCTCTTAATGCCATTACAGTTGGCTTATCACCTTCCCATTCTAAAGTAGGACGCCTTCCACCTGTAGCAAGCTGTCTTGCCCTTTTTGCAGCGAGTAATATTAACTCATACCTAGTGGTTACTTTCTCTAAAGCGTCTTCAACTGTGATTCTAGCCATTTTATATACGATTTTATTGTGAGGGCTGCATTCTAAAGCAAAGTCTTAGTCTAATCCAGTAATAGATTTAACGATTTATTTACTGCATCCTGTCTAGCAGTTGAGGGCTTTAGTCCTCTAAAGATAAATTGCTTCAAGTCATTCAGAGTTTCTTCAAAATTATTATTGACAACAATTTGATCAAAATCTTTTCCTACATTGACTTCCTTTTTTGCTTCTTTAAGTCTCCTGAGTATCTCCTCATTAGAATCTTGAGCTCTTAATTCAAGTCTCTTTGCAAGGTCCTCATAAGAAGGTGGAATGATAAATATCGTCTTTGATTCAGGGAAAGATTCTTTTACTTGCAAAGCACCTTGAGTGTCTAGTTCTAATAATACATTTTCGCCCTTAGACAGAACCGATAAAACCCAATCCTTTGGAGTACCATAAAGATTTCCATATACTTCTGCGTATTCCAATAACTCTTTGTTTTTAATTTTATCTTTAAACTTTTCATTAGTTATAAAGAAATAAGAAACTCCATTAATTTCTTTAGGCCTCTCTTTTCTTGTAGTGCAAGAGATGCCAAGCTTGGTATTTGTTGCAGCAGAATCTTCAAGGATAGCTTGAATTAATGAGGTTTTGCCCGTTCCAGACGGTGCGGATATAACAAATAATTTGCCCATGACTAAAAACAGTTTATTGTAGGTGAAATACCTTTAAAATATTTAAGTTTTTAAAAATAATGTCAAAAAAGGAAAATACATTTTTTGAGCTGGCTTTGAAGTCAGATGCTCTCTTATTGGGAGATTTCACTCTTAAATCAGGTAAAAAAAGTCCTTATTTTTTTAATATTGGATCCTTGTTTTCAAAAGGTCATATTTTAGAACTTGCGAATCTTTACGCTGATTTATTAATCGAAAAAGAGATATCTTTCGATGTTATTTTTGGGCCGGCTTACAAAGGAATACCTTTGGCAAGTGCTTTATCAGCTTCATTAACCGCTAAAACCTCTAGGCCCTTTCCCTTTGCTTTCGACAGAAAAGAAGAAAAGGAACATGGAGAAGGGGGCGTCATTGTCGGCGATGTAAAAGACAAAAACATACTGGTAATTGATGATGTACTCACAGCAGGGACAGCTCTTAAGGAATCTATAAAACTTGTTTCTGGTGCTGGTGGAAATGTGACCAGTTGCTTGGTGGCTCTTGATAGGGAGGAAATAATCGATGGGTCAATAGCAAGAGATGTGATTACAGAAGAATGTAATATTGAATTTCTTTCTATTGCAAGAATCTCCCAGTTAGTTGAGTTCTTGGATAAGTCTAAGAGAGACAACGAAGCTAATATAATAAGAAAACATCTTTCAAATAATTAATGTTTACAGGTATTGTTCAAGAAATAGGAATTATTTCCTCAAAGGAAAAGACCAGCTCAGGAATTTCTATAGAGGTTGATGTAGAACCAACATTTCTGAAGAACCTAGAGATTGGGGCTAGTATCGCAGTCAATGGAGTCTGCTTAACCGCTACGAAATTTAACGAAAACTCTGTTGCATTTGATGTCATACCGGAGACACTGAGGGTTACTAATCTTGAAGAAATTTCAGTATCCTCCAAAGTCAATATGGAAAGGTCGCTTAAGTTCGGTGACGAAGTAGGTGGGCACATCTTATCTGGTCATATTTCCTGCAGAGCACCAGCTAAACTTATCGAATCTGGTGATGAAGTAGAGTTAGCAGTTGAATGTCCAGACGAATGGGTTAATTATATTTTTTTAAAGGGTTATGTTGCTATTAATGGAGCCAGTCTTACTGTAGCAAAAAAAACTGATAAAAGTTTCTCGGTTTTCTTAATTCCTGAAACACTTAGCGCCACCAATCTTTCTGAAGTACAAAATGGAAATTTACTTAATATAGAGGTAGATCAAACAACTTATGCAGCTGTGAAAGCAGCAGAAGCAAGACTTGCTGAAACTTAGAGATAGATAGCTAAATTTGATTAACCCGACAGATTTTCTTTTACTATTCTGCTTACAATGCCCATATCTGCATTGCCACTTATTTTAGATTTCAAAGCACCCATAACCAAGCCCATATCTTTAGGCTGTGTTGCACCTGTTTCAGTGATGGCTGATTTAACTAATTTTGATATCTCGTTTTCATCGAGTTGCTCGGGCAGAAATTCTTGTAATATTGATATTTCAGAAGTTTCTTTTTCTGCTAATTCTTTTCTCCCGGCCTCTATGAATTGATTGAATGAGTCTTTTCTTTGTTTGATCATCCTTTGGATTATTTTGATGGAATCTTGGTTATCAAGTTCTATCCGTCTATCTATCTCTTCTTTCTTGAGCTCAGAAATAGCCATTCTTAGGGTAGTCGTCTTCTCTTTATTTTTTTCTCTCATTGAAGACTTCACAGCTTCCTCTATGAGGGTTTTGATGGAACTTGCCATAAGGCTTCGACTAGAATCTAGGAGGTCTTCCTAATCTATTTTTTCTTTGATTTTTTTGTTCTCTTTTAACAGCAGCGGCCTTTTTTCTTTTCAGAACTGAAGTAGGTTTTTCATAGAACTCTCTTTTTCTTATTTCAGGTATGATTCCTGCTTTTTCACAGGCTCTTTTGAACTTCCTGAGCCCTACATCAAAAGATTCATTTGGTCTTATTTTAATTGATGGCATAAATAATCTCTTAAGAGGCGGCAATTCTATAGAACCATTTTTAATTTGGAAAGAGTTTCTTTTTTTTTATTTTCAACGAGAATAGCATATCTTGAAATTATGAAAGTCTTAGGAATAGAAACGTCTTGCGACGAAACTGGTGTTGCGATATTCGATACTGAAAAAAATATGATCGTGTCTGAGCAACTATATAGTCAAGCCTCTAAGCATGCTGAATATGGTGGAGTTGTTCCTGAGCTAGCTTCTAGAGATCATCTAAAGAAAATAATACCTTTGTTACGTTTGACAGTAGCGGAATCTGGATTAGATATTGATGAGATCGACGGTATAGCGTATACAGCTGGTCCTGGTTTAAGAGGACCTCTTTTAGTTGGTGCTTCTGCAGCTAAATCAATTGCCTTAGCTCTAGGTAAACCATCAGTAGGAGTGCATCATATGGAAGCACATTTACTAATTAATCTTCTAGAGAGCCCGCCTCCATCCTTTCCTTTTCTTACTCTTTTAATTTCTGGAGGTCACTGTCTGCTAATACACGCTAAAGCACTCGGAAGGTATGAGATTATCGGTCAAACTTTAGATGATGCAGTAGGAGAGGCATTTGATAAAGTTGCGAAGATTTTAGAACTTGGGTATCCAGGGGGTCCAAAAATTGAGTTATTGGCCAGAGAAGGCAATCCCGAGGCTTTTAATTTTCCAAGACCTATGACTGATAAAGATAACTTAGATTTCAGTTTCAGCGGATTAAAAACTGCTGTTTTCTATGAGTCCAAAAAAATAAGCAAAGCATCTGATAATCAAAAGGCTGACATAGCAGCCTCTTTTCAAGCCGCAGTTGCTGATACACTTCTTTGGAAATGCCAAAAAGCATTAAGATTAACTGGTCTCACGGAGTTAGTTATAGGAGGAGGTGTGGCCTCTAATAAAAATATAAGAGAAAAATTGATTAATGGATTAACAGACAAAAAGATATTTTTTCCTCCAATAGAAAGATGCACAGATAATGGAGCGATGATAGCTTATGCCGGTAGTTTCTATTTAGGGAAAAACAAATTAGATAATGGCCTAGAAATCAAACCGAGATGGCCACTTTCTGAATTAGATTATGGATAAAGTAGTAATAAATAATCTTGAAGTTGAGGCAGTGATTGGCATATTTCAATGGGAGAGGGAGGTTAGGCAGCTAATTTCTGTAGATATAGAAATGGACTTTGATAATAAACCTGCCGCTAGATCTGATGACATAGAAGTTGCGCTTAACTATAAGCTTGTTGGCAAGAGAGTTACTTCCTTCATCAAAAATTCTAAATTTAAATTAGTTGAGACCCTGGCAGAGAATATTGCCAAGATTATTCTTAAAGAATTTCCAATTTCAAAAATAAAAGTCAGTGTTTACAAGCCTGGTGCAATGCGAGGTTCAGACTCGGTAGGCGTTTCTATAGTAAGACCCTGATGCAAACTATTTTTGTAAGCATAGGAAGCAATATTGATGCTGAATCCAATATGCTTTTGGTAAAAGAACACCTGAATTTACTCTTTGAAGTAACTTACTCAGGGATATATCAAACACCTGCCGAAGGTTTTACTGGAGGAGATTTCTTAAATAGTGTTTGTAAGTTTAAATCTGACAAGAAGCCTAACGAGATTCGTAGAACGCTTAAAAGCATTGAAGAAAAAATGGGAAGAACAATCTCACAGAAAGGTATGTCTAATAGGGTGATAGATTTAGACCTAATTTTATATGGAGATATGCTGATAAACGAAGATGGTTTGGAGATTCCCAGTTCAGATATTGAAAACTATAAGTTCGTACTAGAGCCATTGGTTGAAATAGCACCTGATTACATTCATCCTACGTTAAAAAAAACCTATAAGGAGTTATTTCAAACTTCTTTCAAGTAAGAATTCAAGCAATTTCATTGCCTGAACAACATTAACTTGAATACTACTTACTTATTGCTGTACGCTAAAGAAATAACAAATGAGAAATAACTATGAAAAGATTATTAATATTAACAATTACCGTATTTTCTTTGACAGCATTTACAAGTGATGAGAATGGGCCGCAAACTACTGATGGAGCATTTACAACTCTAATGATAGCTGCTGCAGATATAGGAAAGTATACAGAAACTCTTAGGGATAATCCTTCCGCCTTCCAAGCAACTGGCACTACAGGCGCAGGAGTTTGTGTTACTAATTCTGGTAACGCTTATGAAGGCCAAATGATGGTTTGGAGTGCATTTCCTGATGTTGCTTCAGCTCTTGTGGGGGGAACTAAGTATGATCCTCAACAAGCACCCAGACAATTTAAAAATTTGAGAGATATAAAATATGGTGTTACTTGGAAACCTCTAACACCTTTCAGACTAGAGCCTGGTTATGAAAGAGTTCAAAGAATTAAAGTATCTGCTGAAAATCTGCAGGCATTTAATGAAGGCCTAAATAAACTAGAGGCTTCTATTCAAGCGGCAGGACATCCTAATTTTTTCAATGGTGCTTTCGTTCAAATTGGAGGTGGTACTCACGAGATAGAAACTTTAATGGTTAGATCCATTACAAGGGATGCCCAGTCAATGGGAGTATTGTTTGATGATTACTTTGCCGGAACAGCAACTTGGGCCGCGGACTATGATAGTTTGATGCTTCTTGGAGAAGTTATGTCAGATAATATGGAGATTTGCGAACAAGTTTACTTCGGTAGCTAAACGATAACTCAAATCTGGATATCTAAAGAGGTATCCAGATTTCTGAGTTTTAGACTCTCTTAATTAGATCTGGGAGAAATGCGTATGTGCTATTCCCCAGTTACCTTTATCTTTTACTAAGACCATTGTCCCATTGTCCATTGAGGGTGGTGAAACTTCGCCTTCACCGGGAATAACGTCAAACCTTCTTATAAAATGAGCAACTGCAACGTTGCCATAAATTCTTACCTTAGGTGAAATTATTGTCTGCATTATTTTCCAACCTGAATCTCTTTTTAATGTTGCATCTCTTCTTTCGTTTTGGATCATTAAATTATTCTTTTGATCAGGCCAAACATAAGAGCCAGCAATCATAACTCTGTCATCACGTATGAGCTCAGCTTGCTTATTTAGGTCTCCTTCTAGAGAAGCCCAAGTTTTGATTACTTCCATTACATCGCTCTCGTCATCACCAAATAATACAACAGGATTTATTAAGAAAAGCATTGATAAAATAATGCTTTTAAATAGTTTCATGTATTTCTCCTAGTAATTAAATTTTTTTATCGGTAAAAGTAGAATCTTCACTTTAAATGATTTCTCCCAAAGCTCTAGCTCTTTCAGAAACCGATTCCTCATCATCTTTTAAGTGCTTAACAGCTAAGAATAGCGTGACGGATGGTATCAATAATATGAATAGGATAAGAGCCATAGAGGTTTGCATTGCATCTCCAGCCGCATAACCTTGATATTCAAACAAATCACTTATCCTGCCGAGAGTATATGGCCCTAGTGCCAAACCAATCATGCTTAAAGTCAAAATGAAGAAAGCTCCCGCCATAGCTCTCATTCTTGGCAGGACAAGATTTGTCACAGTCGTGGCAGCACATCCAACATAAACTGAGCTACCGATGTGATAAATAAAATTGAATAATAAAGACATATTTTTAGACTCTGAATAAATCATTCCCAAGCAACCTAATGTTGTAATGAGGACTCCTCCAACAAAAATTACATACAGTCTTCCACCAACGTATTTATCTCTTAGTTTGTCTCCAAAATAGCCTCCTCCGATGACTCCTATAAAAGAGCCAATGGCAGTTATCAAACCTATGAGCGTTCCTATTTCTAGCGCTGTCATTCCATGGTAGTTAATATAAAAAGAGGGTGTAAAAGCAGAATAGGCATAACCCACAAAAGGTATACAAGGAAATGAGATAAATGAATAAATTATTGCCTTACTCCTAAACATGAGACTAAAAGCAACAATATCTCTCTTACCCAAACTCTGTATCCATGTACAAACTAGATAAGTTCCAATTCCCCAAGCCACCCATTGAAGAAAATCTCCAGTTAGTTTGTATAAAGAAAAACATAAAATAAAAATCACTGAGGCGATGATGAAATTTATACCTAAAGACTTCAATGAATCTTTATTACCTAGAAGAGATATGGGTGTAAGGCCTATGAACTCCTTGAAAGTGTCTTTAAACGGCTCTTTACTTTGCTCAGTAACTAGACCTTCGCTCAAGCCTCTTACAGGCTCCTTAATAAATGTAAAAGTTATGATAGATAGCAAAATACCCGGAAGCCCAACACCCATGAAAGCAGCTTGCCACCCTTTGAGACCAAAAGGGGCTTGAGTGTGATCAGGATACCAAGAATTCCAAGTATCTAATATTGCCCCGCCCAAGAACAGGCCTATACCTGCACCTATGTATAGACCGCTAGAATATATGGACAGAACTGTGGCTCTTACTTTTGGAGAAAAATAGTCTGATAACAAGGAGTAAGCAGAAGGAGTGGCACTAGATTCTCCTATTCCAACTCCAAACCTGTAAATTGAGAGGCTTAAAAAAGATTTAGCCGTTCCGGAGAGGAGAGTCATAAAGCTCCAAAAGGCTAAACCTATGCTTATGAGATTCTTTCTATTCCAAGAATCTGCCAATTTACCCATTGGTATACCAACTACAGAATAAAATACTCCAAATGCAGTTCCAAATAGAAAACCTATGTCACTGTTTGAAATTCCTAAGTCTGCTTTTATATCCTCAGCTAGAATCGAAAGTATTTGTCTATCAACAAAGTTGAATATATAGACGAGTACCAATAGGCTTAAGGCAACTTTAGCGTGATAGCCTCCTACCTCAGAATTTTTTTCTTCTGACAAAATTTTTCCCCTTTATTGCTAGAAATTAAGCTTCTATTCTAGCTGTTGCGTTTCCAGTGATTACGGCAATATTATCTTGATTGGTTGTTTCAATCTCTAGATCAACGAGTTTAGAACCGTCTTCCTCACGAATATCAACTATAGTGACTTTTCCAGTGAGCGTATCACCTGGCCATACTTGATTGGTAAATCTTACACCGTACTTCTTTAATGCCCCATCACCTACATAGTCAGTCAACATGGTGCCCGTAAGACCCATAGATAACATGCCATGGGCAAATACACTCGGGTATCCAGCAATTTGTGTAGTAAATATTTCATCTGTATGAAGAGGGTTGTAATCTCCAGAAGCCCCGGCATATTGAACAATCTGTGTTCTTTTGAGGTCCTCTACGAGTATAGCTGAATGAGTATCTCCAACTTTTATTTCATTTTCTTTAAGCATCTCTTTCTCCTAACTATCTACAGCTCTTTCAGTTTGAACTCCCACACCTGTGGCTGTTATGACTAACTCTCCATCTTGATTTCTGTATTCTGTAACACTCTCACTGAATTTCAATTTACCAGCTCTTTTACTCTCTTTTTCCCAAGAATTACCTGGTTTTGTTGTTGCACTTAATACATCTCCCGCTTTTACAGGTAAGTGATATTCAAAATGTTGTTCTGCATGAAGGCCCATAGCCGCTCCACCGCCACTGCCACCTCCTGATTCTTTGGAAGGTTTAGAGCCAGTCGCCTCTTTACCTGAGCCAAACCAGCCTTCTCCGCCTATCTTAGGTCTCAAAAAATAGTCTGGATCAAATTGAGCACTGGACTGAGCAAATGTAGGTGGTGCAATTATTCCACCCAAATCTGTTTTCTTTGCATATTCTTCATCATGATATATCGGATTTGCATCCCCTACAGATCTTGCAAACATCATGATATGACTTGCTTCAACTAAAAATTTATCAATTGCCATATTTTCTCTCCTATAAAAAATTTTTCTCTACTAGATTCCAAGCAGTATCAGATAGATTTCTTACTCCACTAGCTCTTTCAGCAGCATTTTGGTTAGCTGCAGTTCCGTCTCTGACTCTACCTAGGATTCCCTGCAAGATACCAGCCAGCTTGAATAGGTTATAGGCGGAGTAAAGGTCCCATTCTTCAGATAGATCTATGTCTATTTTCTCTGAATACATTTGTACATAGTCTTCTATGACTGGTATTCCTTTATTTTTGCAGTATTCTTTATCGGCCAATTTTGGATTCATTGTGTACTGAAGACAATGGTAGTTAAAGTCAGCACATGGATCTCCTAAAGTTGAGAGTTCCCAGTCCAATATGGCAATAACATTTGGATCTTCTTTCCCAATCATTACATTGGTTAAACTATAGTCCCCATGAACAATGCTTGTTTTCTTTTCTGTGGGTAAGTTATTTGGTAACCAGTCGATAAGATTATTCATAGACTCAATAGTTTCTGTTTCAGAATCTATGTATTGTTTAGACCATCTTGAAACTTGCCTTCCGACATAATTTCCAGGCTTACCAAAGCTTTCTAGCCCTATTTCATTAGGGTCTACGAAATGCAGTCGGGCCATAGAATCATTCATGGATTCATACACACCTTTAGCTTCATCATTATCGCTATCTTCCATTGCTGGATCCCATAGAACCCTTCCATCTTTAAATTCCATAAGATAAAAAGCTGTTCCAATAACATCATCATCTTCACAAAGGGCATAGCTCTTAGGAACCGGAACATCGGTTCCATTAAGTGCTGTAATAACTCTATATTCTCTATCTACTGCATGAGCAGATTTCAATAGTTTCCCAGGAGGTTTTCTTCTAAGGACATATGACTGTTTTGGACTTATGACTTTGTATGTAGGATTAGATTGACCGCCTTTAAATTCTTCAATTTCTATCTCTCCTTCAAACCCATCAACATTTTCATGCATATATTCTTTGAGTTTAGCAACATCAAATTGATGTCTCTCCAGGACCTCCATAGTTCCAGTATTCTCGTCAGTATCGTGAAGTTCGTTTGTCATAATTCAATAATAAGGTAGTTGTAAAAATGATAAAAGTAATAATTTTTTAGATTACCGACCTTCCTCCGTCGACTTTAATCACTTGACCAGTAATATATTTTGCATCGGTTAAAAAGACTGCTACAGAGGAAATATCCTCGGGAGATCCTATTCTACCTAAAGGCACTTTAGACAATCTTTCCTTTTGCTGCTCTTCTGTTAAGTCTTCATCTTCCGGCCAGAGGATAGCTCCTGGAGATATAGCGTTTACTCTGATATCGGGGGCCAGCTCTTTAGCAAGAGATTTTGTTATACCTTCCAGCGCAGATTTAGCACCAGAGTAGAGACTAAAATTCTTAATACCGCTTGGTGCTAATGTATCAGAAATATTAATAACACAACCCTTAGCTTTTTTTAGGAAGGGCAAAAGTGCCTGAGTTAAAAATAAAGGGGTAGTTGCGTTTGTTGCCATTAAGTCATCCCACTCATTTTGAGAAGCTTGTTCAATAGGAGTAGGGTAGAAGCTTGAGGCATTATTGATAAGAACGGCTAACTCATCGGTTATTTCAGCAACACCCTTTGCCAACCTTTCTATTGAGGACTTATCATTAAAATCTGCTTGAATAACAAAGCAAGAATCTTTCCTTATAGAATTTAAAGATTCTTTGATCTCATTAGCCTCTTTATCAGAAGTGTTATAGTGAAAGATAATATTAAATCCTTCATCATGAAAATGCTTACAGGTAGTTTTACCTATTCTCTTTGCCCCACCCGTTAAAAAGATAAATTTAGATGTCATATATTAGATAGAAATTTTTCCAAAGCTGCTAATCTATCTTCATGTAATTTTTTTGCAATTAATTTTCCTTCCTTTAATGATGTATCAACTTCAATAGTACTCAACAAAATATGTATATCTTTCCAGAATTTGCTCCCTAAAGCTTTGTCTTCATGAATGTAGGCAGAAGCTTTTTCAGCTCTCAAAAATCTTTCAGGCTTTCTTATAAAATCGTTTTGAAGAATAAGCTCCATCAATGCATCTGGTGATTTATCTTTTTCATAAAAATATCGAAAGCTCCTGCAAATTTTAGACACTTCACTAAAGTCTTTGGGAGCATTGAAAGAAATATTGATTTCTTCAAGATTTTCATTTTCCGAGATTGCAACAGACCATCTGATAGCAGTATCGTCATTTTCTTTAGCAACATTTCCTAGAGCTTCTAGGTTTATATTTATTGAGCCCACAACTCTACTTAGGCACCCGACCTCATCAAGAACAGAAAAAAAGACTTCTGGATTTTTGGTTGAGAGAGCCTTGGATGCCTCTAACCATATCCTTTCCTTACTCAGGGTTTCAATTTCTCCTGAATAACTTATCTTTTTCATGAGTTCCATGGTTTCTGTTTCAATCTCAAAGTCTAAGAACTTTAACTTAGAGGCAAATCTAGCAACTCTAAGCACTCTGAGAGGATCTTCTTCAAATGCTGAGGAGACTTTCCTTAGCACCCTATTTTCTATATCCTTTAAACCGTTATATGGATCAATTAATTCACCATTTGTATCCTTAGCAATTGCATTGATAGTGAGGTCCCTGCGGAGTAGATCTTCTTCAAGAGATACTGAAGAATCAAACATAAATTCAAAGCCCTTATGTCCAGTACCAGATTTCTTTTCCTTTCTTGCTAAAGCATATTCTTCCTTCGTTTCAGGATGAAGGAAAACAGGGAAGTCTTTTCCTATTTTTTTATAACCTTGTGAAGTCAGTTCAGTTTCGGAAGCTCCCACAACAACCCAATCATTTTCATGAACATCTATATTAAGTAAGCTATCTCTTACTGCTCCACCAACTAGATAAATTTGCATATAATCAATTTAGCTTATCACATGAGAAGACTGATAGATCTTCCAGTCGCATGGCAGTTAGCTTATTTCCCCATGCGCACCCAGTGTCCAAAGCAGTAATGTTCTGCTTTGCAGTATGGCCATTCAACGCTGCCCAATGTCCAAATAACAGATGAGTATCTTGATTCATGATTTTTAATTCGTGTTCAAACCAAGGCTTTAAATCTCCTGGAGCAGCTTCTACCTTTCCTTTATATTTTAGATTAATGGAACCATCGGAATTATAAAATCTCATTCTAGTGAGATAATTTAGATTTAATCTCATTTTCTCTTCTGGGGTCCTGCATTCATCAAGATGATTTGGCTCATCTCCAAATACATATTCTAAAAAGGTATTAGAGTTTTTACTTTCTAAATATCCACTTAACTCATTAGAATTTTTTATTAGATCTTCCTTTGTCCAATGATGCGGTATCCCTGCATGGGTCATCACAAACTCCTTCTCACCATCCTCTGTAATTATTTTTTCTATGTTATGGAGAGGACAAGTCTTTAGCCAGTCTATTAATTCTTTTCTTTTAGGACTTTTCAATACATCCCCAAATGTGTCTTTAGTGCTTTTTTTTCTAATTGAATCTGATACTGCAATTAAATGAATGTCATGATTTCCCAATACAATCTTGCAACTATCTCTGATGGAATATAGATATAGCATGCAATTGAGAGAATCAGGACCTCGATTAACCAAGTCTCCACAAAACCACAACACATCTTTTTTTCTATCGAAAGAGATTGTAGTTAAGAGTTCTTGTAACTCTCTATAGCATCCTTGAAGGTCTCCAATAGCATAATTAGACATTACAAGAGAGTTTCTGCAATTTTTACATATTGTTCAACTGATATATTCTCAGGCCTTGATCTGGAGTCAATATCTAGATTTGTAAGTTCTGAGCTAGAGATAATCTTTTCAAATGATTTTCCAATCATCTTCCTTTTATGCATAAATGCAATATGAGTAATCTCTTGTAATTTAGTTGATATAGCATCATTTATACTTCTATTTTCAATAGCCTCAAATCTAATAAAAACACTTTCAACCTTAGGTCTTGGAGAAAAACTTTCTGGCTCTATTGAAAAACAAAATTTAGGTCTTGTTAAATATTGAGTGATAACAGAAATTCTTCCAAAGTTTTTATTATCATTTTTGGCTATTAATCTTTCGCCAAATTCTTTTTGGAACATGAAATGCATATCGGAGAAAAATTCAAGATATTTAAAACTCCAAAACATAATTGGAGTAGAGATGTTATAGGGCAAATTACCTATTACTCTTATTTTATCTTTACATATCTTAGATGGATCAAAACTCAGTATATTTTCATTATGTAGATGGAAGTTTCCAAACCTATCTAATGTCATTAACCCTTTTGATAAATCGTTGTCCATCTCTACAGCATGAATGCTTTGAGACTTTGATAATAATTCTTTGGTGATCGCTCCTTTTCCGGGTCCTATCTCAAGGAAATCATCATTTGAGTCTGGGTTAACGTGGTTTATTAATTGTCTTATCACTGCACTATCTACTAAGAAATTCTGTCCCAGACTTTTTTTAGCTCGCGGCATATTCTAGATTTTTGTACTCATTGAAAAGGCCATATCCATTGCAGCAACGAGGCTAGATTCATCAGCGTTACCGAGACCAGCTTTATCATATGCCGTTCCATGATCCACAGAGGTTCTAATGAAAGGAAGTCCCAAAGTAACATTAACCGTTTCTCCAAAACCCATAGTCTTGATTACAGGAAGTCCTTGATCATGGAACATTGCCAAAAAAACATCTGCTTTTTCACCTTCTTTTTCTATAAATGCAGTATCTGCTGAAATTGGACCTATGGTATCTATTCCTTTTTCTTTTAAATTTTGTAAGGCAGGAATTATGACTTCATTTTCCTCATTGCCAATATAACCTCCATCGCTTGCATGCGGATTTATGCCCAAAACCTTAATTAGAGGTTCATCTTTATTCCAATAATCTTTAAGAGATTTATAAATAATCTTTACCACCTCTTCAAGGTGGCTCTTATTAATGAAATCAGATACTGCGCTCAAGGGTATGTGTGTTGAAGCTAGCGCAATTTTAATTTTTTGGTTGGCCAACATCATAACTACTTTTTTGCTTTTACTTAATCTTGCCAACTCCTCCGTGTGTCCGGTAAAAGGAATACCTCCCGCGTTAATTACTTCTTTGTTAATAGGACAGGTAACAATTGCATTAAACTCATTTGAAATTGTTTTTTTTACTGACTCTTCAAAAATATTGATTATGTACTTTGCTGATTTAGGGTCTGGTTTGCCTGCGGAAATTTCTGTTCCTATGGGCTTGTTGACTATCCAAAGAAAGTCACTAGACAAAGAGTCTTCATCTTCACCCCTATATTCCTTTATAGCTATCTCTTGATTAATTTGTGCAGCTCTTTCTTCGAAAAGATCTAAATTACCAAATACGATTGGCTTATAAATCAAATCCTTTTTGTTTCCAAAGGCCTTAATGCATATATCTGGACCAATTCCTGCCGGGTCTCCGGAAGAGACAGCAATTTTGGTCATGAGGTGAGTTTTATATCAACATAAGCTTCCGCTCTTAATTCAATAAGAGTGCTTTGAAGCTCTTGCTCAAACTTTCTTTTAAAGATAATTTGATAGGCACGATTTTTTTGCTCTTCCTGGCTCACATCTTCGTTTCTTCTATCCATAACTTCAATAATATGCCATCCAAAAGAAGATTTTACTGGTTGAGATAATTGCCCTATTTCCGTTGCGTTTAGGGTTGTTTCAAATGCAGGATCATAGTCTCCTGGATTACTCCATCCCAACTCTCCTCCATCCATTTTGGATCCAGGGTCTTCTGAATACTGACGCGCGAGCTGTTTAAAGTCTTCACCTTCTTTTAATCTAGTATAAATATCATTAATTAGCTCTTCTGCTTGGTTCTCTGTTCTAATTTCAGAGGGCTGTACTAAAATATGCCTGGCAAGTGTCTGATCAAGAAATTTAACGGTATTTCCTCTCTTTTCGGTTAATTTCAGGATATGTAATCCAGCTCCACTTCTTACGGGGTCAGCCACTTCACCTACTTTTAATTCCGTGACAACTTGGGCAAATAGACTCGGCAATTCAGCTGATGTTCTCCAACCTAGAAACCCTCCCTCTAAAGCATTTTGTCCGGAAGAATATGATGCCGCAAGTTTTTCAAAGCTTTCTCCATTGTTAAGTCTTTCTATTAAAGAATTTGCATCATTTTCTATTTCTTTTACTTCGCCCTCGGTCAGTCCACTTTTTACTGAAAGTAATATATGTTGAACGTTGTATTGCTCAGCAAGTTGAGTTTTTCCTTCTTCAGAATTGATAAAATTTTCAAGCTCCTGCTCGGAGATATCTATCTTAGCTCCTACTTTTCCTCTTTGAACCCTTTGAATTATGAGTTCTTTTCTTATGGTATCCCTGAAAGATTTATAAGATGTTCCTTCTTCCTCAAGCTTTATTCTAAAGTCATCAAGACTCAGATTATTCTGAGCTGAAACTCTGGAAAGGGTTTGATTTAATTCAGAATCGCTTATTTTTATTCCAGCCCTATCAGCAATTTGAAGTTGAATCTCCTCAATAATTAATCTATCCAGAACTTGTTCTTCTAACAAATTTAAAGGCGGTAATTCAGCTTGATCACTCTTGAGCCTTATAAGGATCTCTTCAACTCTGGCATTAAGCTGCGATTCCATAATCACACCTGAGTCTACTACAGCGACAACCCTATCTATTAGTTCTATTTTGGTAAAAGCATTTGTTGATATTGAAATACTTAAAAAGAAAAAAAATGTACTTTTCCATGAAGAAAATAAAAGTTCTAATGTTTTTGATATATACATAGGTGCTATTGTCTCCTTTTTTGTAATTGTTGCAATTACTGAAACGAGCGTGAAGTTAAAACTTCCGATATTGTTTTCCCAAATCTACCCAGTTCTGTCAGCTCAAAAAAGAAATAAATATTATCTCTTTCTCGCTCTAGCAAGATATCTTCATCAAGAAGATTAAAGGCTTCTTCTTTCATATTGAAAAAATTGTAATAGTTTTGATCCTTCCATTTTCTTTTCATTACTCCTAATTTAAGACAGCAATTTGAGTATTCGATCCCATACGATATATCTCTTGAATAATTTATCGCTAAATCTTTTGATATTTTTCCAAAGAAAAGCAGTTGGTCCGATAATTCCCATTGAGAGATTAACTCTAATTGGTTTATAGGTAGGTCTGCATCTTTCCATATAGATGGTTCGTTAAGATACTTGATATGCCTCTTATAAATTGACCTCAATTGAATATTATTTCTTTGATCTTTTTTATAAATTATCCCAAGCTGCCCGCTAGATATAGTTTCAAGGTTCGAGTCTATCTGTAGCACACCACGAATACTAAGGTTATTCGATATTGTAGTCATTAATTCAGCCACATAAGATGAATGTTTATTATTGCGGCTCAAATTATTTTCTTGTTCATCAAAGAATGCACGTCCAAGCGATAAATATATTTCATCACCGTTAGAAGTGTCGTAAGAGCGGTGCTCAAATCCAAGTATCAATCTATTTTGCTCAAGAAATAGATCTGAACCCGAATACCAGTTCTTATTGAATAAAGTATCAAAGTTTAAATTTAGAAATTTAGAGTCTATGCTTTTATTAAATCTATTTTCACCATCTAACCAAATTAGCTTGGTTATAGGACTAAGACTTTTAAATTTTGAACCATTTCTTTTATCAAAGAAAATTTTGTGTGTTAGCTCTGCCCATTTGTAACTATTATCGGTCGAACTTGTATTATTTTGATAATTTACATCCCTTTGACCTGCTTTAAATGATGTTAAAGAAGAGTGAGAGATTTTTTCAAAAGACACTGAAGGCTCAATATAAATTCTTTTAAGGTCATTATCCTTTTGAAGTGGATTATAGCCTTCTTCGAAAGAAAATTTAGAAAAATCAGTTATTAGCCTCAATCCTAAGTTATTGAATTTATTGAAATAATCTAAATTTAAATGTGGCCTTGTTTCGTACTCATCGTATGAAAAGGGATTTAGGTTCTGAAACTGATTTAACTTACCTTTTATTGTAAGATTTTTGTTATGAAATCTAATCGCAAGACTTTTGTTTAAGAAATCTTTTTGTTGGCTGCCCAGAATATCATCATTTAGATCTTCGAAATACAAATCATCGCTTACATGCTCAGAATCAAGATAAATTAATAAATTTGAACCTAACTTGGAACGAGAATTTACCCTTGATGCCCATCTTTTTTCTCCGTAACCAGTTTGGTCTTTAAATTTTCTATCATCTGCAAAATGTGAAAAAGCTAATGATCCTTCTGAATTATTTGTTAAAAATCTTCCTTCTGTGGCGAAACCCAAACCCCTTTCTTCTATATACCTTGGACTAATTGTTAAGTCATAGTTTGGTGCCAGACTTATAAAATAGGGAATAGACATATCTAATCCATCTTTACCTTGTTTGATGGAAGGCGTGAGAAATCCGGAGAAATTATCTTTTCCTATGGCCGACCTGATGTAGGGAAGATATAAAATGGGCACATCATTAATCTCAACCTTGATATCCTTTGTAACTACATTGCGTCTATCCTTTAGAATGGTAATTTCACCTGCTTCTAAATTCCAATCAATCTTTTCATTGCTGCAGCTGGATATAGAAATATTCAAGAGTTCAATATTCTCATTGATTTTAAGAGATACAGATTGCGCCTTACCAAATCCACGTTGCTTAAAGTTAAAGCTTGATTCAGACAAATAGAAGGAATTACTCTGAAAATCAGCTTTCATTTTTTGTGCATTTACAGATAGATTCTTCGATAAGGCTCGAACGTTACCTTCTAATCTTATTTCTTGATTATTGCGGTCATAAAGGGCCTCATCAGACCATAACTCGACTGTATCAGTTTTAATGATTACATTTCCTTTAAGTTTAAGGAGATCTCCTTCAATGGATTCAATGATTTTGGCATCAATAGACCTTATCTCTATCTCTCTTTGTTCGTCAGCAAATAAAGCATTGGGAATAATAATCATGTAAAAAATGATCATCCAAGAAACGATGTATTTTTCTTTGGGCATATGACACTTTAGAGTGTTTTTAAACATTGATTGTTCCATAAACTTATAGAAATCATAAAGGAAGACCTTCATCTATTACTATAATATTATGACAGAGATGAAAGATGACTTGTTAGACTGGACTCTATCTCAGAGTTCTAATTTAGGATTCAGTGATGTTCTAGAGATAAAACCTCTAAGAGAGCAGGCTAGCCTAAGGAACTATTTTAGGATTTACACTGAATCTAATTCTATGATTGGAGTCATTTCTAAACCAGGGTCTGATGAGAACAAATTATTCGAAATACATTCTCAGTTCTTACAAGAAAATGGCATTAGAGTACCTAAGGTTGAAGCATTTGATCACCAAAAAGGTTTTATGATTCTAGAGGACTTTGGCGATAAAGTTCTTCAACTAGAAATAAATTCTAAAAATAAAACTTCTTTTTATCAGAAGTCCATAATGGCAATTCATAAAATTCAGAAATGCAAACCTTCTCAATCATTGTCCAAATTATCTAAAGAGACTCTAATTGAACAAATGAGATTATTTGATGAATGGTTTTTCCATGGACTCCTAGGACTAGAGTATTCAACTAAAGAAAAAACTACGCTCCAAAATACTTGGGAAATTATTGCAAATCATTGTTTTGCACAAGACTATGTTTTGTGTCACTTTGATTTCGAATTTAGAAATCTAATGTTATTGCCGGACTCCGAATTGGGTATTTTAGATTTCCAAGATCTTTGTGTTGGCCCTTATAGCTTGGACCTGGTGTCCATTATGAAGGATATTGACAATCCTTTAGATAAAGAAGATATATCTGAATACCTTGAATTTTACTTAGATAGTCTTCTTACTGAACAGAATAAAACTAATCTAACAATTAAGGATCTTGAGAGGGATATTGACTTTGCAGGTTTTCAACGGCAATTCAGGATTTTAGGTACTCTAGCTAGATTGCATTTAAGAGATAAGAAATCTTTTAGGCTAAAAGATCTTGTTCAAACCCTTAGGTTCTTGTGCGAAGATTCTATCAAGTATGATGAACTAAGGGATGCGGCGAAAATTTTAAAAAATAAGGTTGAGCCAAAACTTTTAAAAACTTTAGAGGCAATTAATTGAAAGCTTTTTTAATGGCTGCTGGTAAGGGGACTAGATTGCGTCCGTTTACTGATAACAACCCGAAGCCCTTGATAAAAGTTGGAGGTATTTCACTGATTGAACGAAATATTCTCAAGCTTAAAGAGCATAATATAAGCGAAGTGGTTATAAACCTTCATCATTTTGGCGAGAAAATCATCGACTTACTCGGAGAGGGCTCAAATTATGGTCTCAAGATTTCTTATTCTTTAGAGAAAGATCTTTTAGGAACTGGAGGTGGAATTTGTAATTCTATTCATCATTTTGATGATCCATTCATTGTCCTAAGCTCTGACACCTGGACAGATTTTGATTTTAATAAATTGAGACTTAAGGAAGGACACTTAGCGCATATGATTATGATACCTAACCCAAAAAATAATAAGCTTGGAGATGCAGCCCTTATTGATGGTTTAATCAATCTTGAGAGTGACATAAATAAATATACATTTTCAGGAGTTTCTATTTTATCTCCCAAACTTTTCCACGGATCTAAGGTAATTGAGTCCGAACTATGGAAAGATTTTCTAAAACCTGCCGCAGCAAAAGGTCTGGTTTCTGGAGAGGTTTATGAGGGTCTTTTTGAGAACCTCAACACCATGGATGATGTTGAAAGATTAGACGCTTCTCTAGGTGAAGAGTAAACTTGCATTTAATGAGCAGCAAAGAATACATAATTGCACCTTCAATCTTGTCCGCAGACTTCGCTAGGCTTGGAGAGGAATCTAAAAATGTTTTGGATTCTGGCGCCGATTGGATCCATTTTGACGTAATGGATAATCACTATGTACCTAATTTAACTATTGGACCAATGGTCTGCAAGGCATTGAGGGATTATGGAATTACTGCACCTATTGACACTCATCTTATGGTCAAGCCCGTCGACAGATTAATCGAGAGTTTTGCGGAGGCTGGCTCTACTTATATTACTTTTCATCCTGAGGCCTCAGATCATATCGACAGGTCTATAGAGCTTATCAAAAGTCTTAATTGCAAGGCAGGTTTGGTTCTCAACCCAGCTACACCAGTTAGCTTACTAGAAGAGTCAATTGAAAAGTTAGACATGGTGTTATTGATGTCTGTTAATCCTGGATTCGGGGGTCAAAAATTTATTGAATCTGTTTTGAATAAAGTTACAAAGGTTCGTTCTTTAATAGATAAGAATAATTTAAATGTTAGATTGGAAGTCGATGGCGGAATTAATCTAGATAATATATCAACAGTAGCTTCCGCTGGTGCAGATACATTTGTTGCGGGATCTGCAATCTTCAATCAAGGAGACTATACCAAGTCAATTTCGCAGATGAGAGCTTCTTTAGAATCTGTAGGATAGTGGATATACAAACAAAGATACCTGTTTCCAGAGAGATCCTGGCGGATATGGAAACTCCTTTAAGTGTCTATAGGAAACTAGCAGATTGTTCTTATAGCTATCTATTTGAGTCTGTAGAGGGAGGAGAAAAATGGGCGAGGTACTCTCTTATAGGCCTGAAAGCTAGAAAGATAATAAGGGTAATAGGGAATCAGATTGAAATACTTCAAGACGGCGAAATTATTGAGAATATAAACTCAGAAGATCCTTTAAGTTATATTGATGAATTACAGAAAAGTTTTACCTTAGAGGAAGACCCTGATTTACCTAAATTTAATGGTGGCTTGGTAGGCTACTTTGCTTACGATTGTGTCAGGTATATTGAGAAGAGATTGGTCAATACAGCTCCTCCAGATAACTTAGGAACACCTGATGCGTTATTTATGGTTTCTGAAGAAGTGGCTGTTTTTGATAATCTAAAGAACAAACTTCATCTTATCATTTTAATCGACTCAAATGAGGACAAAAAAGAAGCCGAAAAACGTCTTGATGATTTGGAGTCCAAATTACAAAAATCTCTTAACTTTGAATCCTTTAAGAAACCAGAAAGAAGTATCGATGAATCAGATTTCATTTCAGGTTTCGGAGAAGACGATTTTAAGAGATCAGTAGAGAAAGCTAAAAAATATATTGAAGACGGAGACATTATGCAAGTTGTCTGTTCTCAAAGAATGTCTCTTCCTTTTACGGCTGACCCAATAGCATTATATAGGTCTATAAGACAGCTGAATCCATCACCCTATATGTATTACCTAAACTTAGATGATTTTTACATTGTGGGTTCATCTCCTGAGATTTTAGCTAGACTTGAGGATGATAAGGTTACTGTTAGACCCATAGCAGGCACTAGAAGAAGAGGAAAAAATGATGAAGATGATGCGGCTATGGAAGAGGATATGGTGAATGATCCTAAAGAAATAGCAGAGCATCTGATGCTAATAGATTTAGGAAGGAACGATGTGGGTAGAATTGCTGAACCAGGTTCTGTGGTTGTTACCGAACAATTTGGAGTAGAAAAATATAGTCATGTCATGCACATGGTTTCTAATGTAGAAGCTGAAATACGAAAAGATTTATCCGCCATAGACGTCTTCAAGGCTACTTTTCCTGCAGGTACCGTATCAGGAGCACCCAAAATAAGAGCCATGGAGATTATTGATGAATTCGAGCCAGTCAAAAGGGGGATTTACGGCGGTGCAATAGGATATCTATCTTGGCAAGGCAATATGGATATGGCTATCGCTATTAGAACGGCTGTTATAAAAGATGAAGTCCTTTACATTCAGGCTGGAGGCGGTTGGGTGGCTGACTCTGTTCCTAATCTTGAATGGAAAGAGTCCCTCAACAAAGGAAGGGCGATATTTAAAGCTGCAGAAATGGTTCAGGAAAAACTAGAAGGTTGAATATGTTATTAATGATTGATAATTATGATTCCTTTACTTACAACCTAGTACAGTACTTTTTTGAAATGGATCAAGAAGTCGAGGTCTATAGGAACGATGAGATAACCTCTTCTGATATTGAAAAGTTGTCCCCTGAATATCTTGTCATTTCTCCAGGGCCTTGTACGCCCGATGAGGCTGGAATTTCTGTGGAAGTTATAAAAGAGTTCGCTGGAAGAATTCCTATATTAGGGGTTTGTCTTGGACATCAATCGATAGGTTCTGCCTTTGGAGCAAAGATTATAAAAGCTAATGAAATCATGCACGGCAAGCTTTCTAAGATTAGTCACAATGGCGAAGGTATTTTTACTTCAATCAACAATGAATTCATAGCAACTCGATATCATTCTCTAGTAATTGAAGAGTCTTCTTTACCCGAAGAATTTGAAATTTCTGCTAGATCAGAAGACGGCACCATAATGGCGATTCAACATAATTCTATTCCAGTCACAGGCATTCAATTCCATCCTGAATCTATCGCTACCGAATTTGGCAAAACCTTACTTAAAAACTTTTTAGATAAAAATTAAATTATGAATATTCAAGAGGCTATCAGTTTAGTTTCATCAAATAATAATCTCACTCAAGTTGAGATGTCTGAAATTATGTCTGAAATATTGAATGGTAAATCAACAGATGCACAGATAGGCGCTTTTTTAATTGCTCTCTCAATTAAAGGAGAAACTGTAGATGAAGTTTTAGGTGCCGTATATGCGATGCGTCATCTTTCTACTAAGGTAGAAGCCAATTGTCTCAACTTAATAGATACTTGCGGCACAGGAGGAACTGGTATTGGCATTTTTAATGTTTCAACCACTTCTGCTTTTGTGGCTAGCTACTGTGGGGCTAAAGTTGCCAAACATGGCAACAGAACATCTACTCGAAAGAGTGGTAGTGCAGATCTTCTAGAAGAGGCAGGAGTCTCTTTATCATTGAAACCTGACGAAGTAGCAAAGTGTATCGAGGAGATTGGGATTGGATTTATGTTTGCACCTTCTCATCATAGTGCTATGAAACATGTTGTGGGCCCTAGAAAGGAAATTGGACAGAAAAGCATTTTCAATATTTTAGGACCTCTTACTAATCCTGCATCAGCTAAAAGACAATTCATGGGTGTTTATGATAAAAAATGGATGCTTCCAATAGCTGAAGTTTTAAAAGAATTAGGAAGCGAGCATTTATTTATAGTGCACTCAGAGGATGGTTTGGACGAAATCAGTATAGCTGCTCCTACCTCAGTAGTTGAGATGAAAAATGGAAATATCTCTGAGTTTCAAATTCATCCTGAAGACTTCGGTTTTAAAGCCTCTTCACTAGAGGGGCTGGAAGTAAATTCACCCAGACAAAGTTTAGAAATAGCGAAATTAGCCCTAAGGGGTGAACACGAGAAAGCTAGCGCTATGATTGCAATGACAGCCGGTGCCGCGCTTTATATATCTGATATTGCCGATTCTCTTGATTCTGGCGTTCAACTAGCAAAAGATTGCATAAAAGAGGGCGGCGGAATTAAAAAGTTAAATCAGCTAATTGATTATTCTTCAACATTTAAATGACTAGTTACCTAGATAAAATCTTAAGCACGAAAGTATTGGAAGTAGACCAACAGAAATCTTTACTCAATTTAGACGACATTAAATTGAGAATAGATGATGCTTCACCTAGTAAAGGTTTTATTAACGCAATTCAAGAAAGGAATAAAAAAGGATTAGTTTCAGTAATTGCAGAAATAAAAAAAGCCTCTCCGAGCAAAGGTATAATTAGAGAAGATTTTTCCCCAACAGAGATTGCTAAACAGTATGAAACTAATGGCGCAACTTGTTTGAGTATCTTGACTGATGAGAAGTACTTTCAGGGATCTCTAGACTATCTCAAGCAAGTGAGGACTCAAGTCGAAATACCCTTATTGAGGAAAGATTTTATTGTTGACGAATATCAAATTTACCAAAGTAAATTATATGGTGCAGATTGTATTCTTTTAATAGTGTCCGCTTTAACTGACAATCAGTTGATAGAGTATAAGAGTATTGCTGAAGAACTTTCTCTTGATGTATTAGTAGAGGTCCATAATCAACAAGAATTAGAACGTATATTGACTATGAATTTTTCTCTCATAGGGATAAATAACAGGAATTTAAGTACTTTTGAAGTTAGCCTTGAAACAACAAGAGATCTGTCCAGTCTATCAGGGGAGGCCACATTAGTTTCAGAAAGTGGCATAAGAAATAAGAAAGATATAGAAGAGATACTTTCTTATGGCGTATTAAATTTTCTTGTTGGAGAATCCTTCATGAGGGCGGAAGATCCTGGAAATGAATTAAAAAAATTATTTTTTGCTTAGATTTTTAGGAGTTAGTTAGATTGAATCTTAAAGAAAGGTAAGAAAACAAGAAAAGCCAAGACAGTGTCTTGGCTTTTTTATTAAAATTCTTTAAGAGAAGAAATGAAAATTTCTTCTAAGAGATAATTAGTCTCTAGGCTTGGCTTCGTTTACTCTTAAATCTCTTCCACCAAAATCAGTTCCATCAAGTCCTTCTATGGCTGCTTGACCTTCTTCTTTTGATTCCATCTCTACAAATCCGAAACCTTTCGATCTACCTGAGTGACCTTCTGTGATTATCCTGACTGCTTTGACGTTTCCGTATTGACCAAAATGAGCCTCTAGTTCTTCCTCAGATGTGCTCCAGGCAATGTTTCCAACGTATATATTCATCAATTTTCCTTTTCTATAACCGTAACATTATTGTTACGCGCGCAACTATACCTAGGTATAGTTAATTATCAATAAGTAATTTAGAAATAATTTTTTTCTAGACATAGTAACTAGATTTTGTCATCACTTTAGCAATTAGCGACATAATTTTTTTTACACCTTCAGGAAGAATTTCTGCACCTGACTCAAGAGCCTCTTCACTGTGCTGTGCTTCGTCAATTCTCATTTGCTCAAGAATAGCAATTGTCTTTTTATCTTCACTTGAGAGTTTTTCTAGATGCTCTTCTAAGTGTATAACTACTTGCTCCTCTGTTTCATGAACAAAGCCCAGACTCCATTTGTCTCCAGCAGCACCTGCAATTGCCCCCATGCCAAAAGATAACCCGTACCAGAGTGGATTTAGAAGACTGGGTTTATCATTAAGTTCTTCAAGCCGTTTATTGCACCAAGAGAGGTGATCTAATTCTTCAAGCGCAGCATGATCCATTTTCTCTCTCGTTCCTTCAAGCCTAGCTGTGAGAGCTTGACCTCTATAAAGGCCTTGAGCAGCGACTTCACCAGAATGATTTACTCTCATAAGATTTGCCGAATTGTTTCTATCAAATTCGTTTAAATCATCCTCCTGAATATTACTTGCGGGATATCGCCTATTTTCTTTTTGATAATTGTCCAAAGAAAATTTTATTCCTTTATCAATTTCAGAGATTATTTGATCTACAAAATTCATTTTTTTTCCCTTGCCACAGCTCTATAACCTATATCTTTTCTGTAGAATGAGTCGTCCCACTCTATTTCAGAAAGTGCATCATAAGCTTTATTTTGTGCCGATTCCACGGAACTTCCTAAACTAGTAATACACAGGACCCTTCCTCCATTTGACTGTAGTGTGCCAGATTCAATTTTTGTACCAGCATGAAAGACTTTCAAGTCACTCCTTTCTTGTGGAATATTAGTTATATTTTTTCCCTTTTCATATTCATAAGGATAGCCTTTAGAGGCCATTACCACTCCTAGTGCTTTTCTTTGATCCCATTCTAGTGTTTGCTCACTCAGTCTATCCTCACAGGCTTGATTACAAAGATCAGCTATGTCAGATTTTAATCTCATCATAATAGGTTGAGTTTCAGGATCTCCAAACCTACAGTTGAACTCTAAGACTTTTAATTGGCCAGATTTATCTATCATCATTCCTGCATATAAAAATCCGCAGTATTTGTATCCATCTTTCCTCAATCCTTTCAAAGTTGGATGAATAATTTCTTCCATGATTTTTTCATGAATATAATCATCTACTATTGGAGCAGGAGAGTAAGCGCCCATTCCTCCTGTATTTGGCCCTTTGTCATTATCTTCTAAGGCTTTGTGGTCTTGAGAAGAGGCGAATGGTATCACTACTGCACCATCAGTCATAACGATAAAACTTGCCTCTTCACCATCCAAAAACTCTTCTATAACAATTCTATTTCCTGCTTCTCCAAAAACCTTGGTTTCAAGAGATTGATTTATAGCTTCTTTGGCTTCTTCGATTGTATGAGCAATCGTTACTCCTTTTCCTGCTGCTAAGCCATCAGCTTTTATAACTATTGGGCATCCCTTTTCTTCAACATATTCAATAGCTTTTTTTGTGCTATCGAAAGTTGAATATTCAGCAGTAGGAATATTATGTCTTTTCAGGAAATCTTTCATAAACTCCTTAGAGCCTTCAAGTTGTGCAGCCCCTTTAGAGGGTCCAAAACATTTTAAGCTGAGTTCATTAAATCTATCAGTAATACCATTAACCAATGGATCTTCTGGACCCACAACTGTTAGATCAATCTCATTTTCTAATGCAAAAGAAGCGAGACCTTCAATATCGTCAGCTTGTATTTCAACATTAGTGAGGAGGTTTTCTAATTCAGTCCCTCCGTTTCCAGGAGCTACATAAACCTCTTTTACAATAGGGCTCTGCGAAATTCTCCATGATAATGCATGCTCTCTTCCTCCCGCACCTACAACCAAAACCTTCATATTTAATGTCTAAAGTGTCTGATGCCAGTAAAAAGCATCGCCATACCGGCTTCGTTTGCTGCATCTATGACTTCTTGATCTCGCATTGATCCCCCTGGTTGAATAACTGAAGTTATTCCAATTTTAGCTGCAGCATCTATGCCATCTCTAAAAGGAAAGAAAGCATCTGATGCCATTGAGCATCCTTCAGTTTTAAAACCCCTCTCCAATGCCTTAGAAGCTGCTATTTGTGCACTATCTATTCTACTCATTTGACCAGCTCCAATACCTATAGTTTGATTATCTTTGGTGTAAACAATGGCATTTGATTTTACAAACTTACAAACTTTCCAAGCAAATAAACAATTTTGTATTTCATCTTCGCTCGGCTCTCTTTCTGAGACAATCTTGATATCTTCATTTGAGAGAGTTGCAATATCATTATCTTGTATTAGCAATCCTCCAGACACACTTAAAAGCTTAGGATTGTTATTTTGGCTCCCTAAAGTCCCAGCATCTAGGATCCTTATGTTCTCTTTGGTCGATAGAGCTTGTTGAGCTTCTTCCTTTATCCCTGGAGCTATGATTACCTCAACAAATTGATTTTCAATAATTTTACTTGCTGTGCTTTCATCTAAGGATTGGTTGAAAGCAATTATTCCTCCAAATGCAGAAGTCTCATCAGATGCAAAAGCTTTTTCGTAAGCTTCTTGAATTGAGTTCCCAAGCGCTATTCCGCATGGATTTGCATGTTTGACAATAACGCATGCCGGTTCAGAAAAAGTTTTCACACATTCATAAGCAGCATCAGTATCGGCAATATTGTTATAGGAAAGTTCTTTTCCCTGTAACTGCTTTGCTGATGAAATATTGTCATTGTTTGTCTCGCTAGTATTGATGTAGAAGGCTGCAGACTGATGAGGATTTTCACCATATCTGAGTTCTTGCTTAAGTTCATATTTTCCAAAAAGATACTTAGGTTTTGTATTTTGTTGTTGATTGAGATAGTTCGATATGGCCGAATCATAATTCGCTGTATGACTGAAAGCCTTAGCTGCAAGATTTCTTCTAGTTTCTAAAGAAATAGCTCCTTCGTTTTTAGATATTTCTTCAAGTACTTTTTTATAGTCACTTGGTTCCACTACAACGCCTACGTATAAATTGTTTTTTGCAGCTGACCTAACCATACTTGGGCCACCGATATCTATATTCTCTATGGCAATTTCAAGAGTGGTATCCTCTTTGGAAACAGTCTCAATAAATGGATAAAGATTCACTACAACCAAATCAATTTCCTTGATTTGATTCTTCTCCATCACCTCTTGATCTAAATCCCTTCTTGCTAGAATACCTCCGTGAACTTTCGGATGAAGAGTTTTGACTCTGCCATCCATCATCTCGGGAAATCCAGTATGATCGGAAATATCAATGGCATTAATCCCAGCTTCTTGGAGAGTCTTTAGAGTCCCCCCAGTGGAGATTATTTCAACTCCGTGATCTTTAGAAAGTGACTTACAAAAATCAACAATCCCCTCTTTGTTGGAAACGCTCACTAGAGCTCTTTTTATTTTTGGATTGGCAGTTTGAGCCATTATAAGACTAGAGTAGTTTGTGTTCTTTAAGCTTGGTTCTTAATGTACCTCTATTTATTCCCAAGATCTTACTCGCCTTTGATTGATTATCATTACATTCTCTCATGACAATTTCTAACAGAGGAAGTTCTACCTCTTTGAGGACCATGTTGTAGATATCAGTTGGTTTTTCACCATCCAATTCTTTGAAGTATTTTCTCATGCTTTTAGAAACTTGATGACCCAGCTGTCGTCCTTCTCCGTTGAATTTCTTATTCTTGTTTTGAGTCACTTGATTAAATTTCAGTCAGTTGTAATTTCTAAAATGACTATGAATAATACCCAACATATTTTATCTTTCAAGAAGTTTAGTTATTTACTGAACAATAGTTTTTAACTCTTCTCCTTTCGTAACTAGCTTAATGGTATTGTCATCTATTTCTATCTTAGTTACAGAGCAGTTATCAGGATAAAAACTGACCATCTGCGATTTTTTTTCTAGCCAGCCCACTACACAGTTAATGACCATGAAATGAGAAAAAATTACCGTATGCTCTTCTAGTCTGGAGATACTATTGATGATTCCGTCTCGCCAATTTTTTTGTACTTCACCCGAATCAGCAACATTTGTGTCGAATATACTTTTTAACCAATTCTTTCTGTCACCTAGAGTTACTTCGGGTGATGGTATTTCTGCAAAAGTATCATCAATTTTAATTTCAAATCCTAATTTTTTTTGAAGAGGTTCTGCGGTTTCACGCGCTCTCTTTAAGGGGCTAGATAAAACTTTAAATTCCTTTCCATCTAATTCATTAATTAATTTTTGAACAATTCCATTCGATTGTAATTGCCCTTTTTCGCTTAGACTCGGATCTGGATCTTCATCCCACAACTTAGCCGCTTCACCATGCCTAATTATAAAAATATTGATAGTTTCTTGATCATTTATCATTGATTACACTTTAAATTGATTTGATGATTTAAAATATAAGTTTTATAGAGAATATGAATTTAACAAGAACTTTCTTAGATCGCTCTTTCGTACTTAATGAAACTATTTTGTTAGAGAAGAGATTTTTTCATCATGAATTAAATGTCTTAAGAAAGAAATCTGGAGATCTCTTTATAGTTTTTGATGGTAAAGGCAATTCTGCAATGGCTGAAATATTAAGTACCAAAAAACATTTTGAAATTTGTATAAATAAATTATTTCCGCCTTCTCCAAGATCAGGCATCGATTTTGATCTTGGTCAATCAATCATCAAAAGTGACCCGTTCAACATTGCTCTTCAGAAAGCTACTGAGTTAGGCGTAAAAACTTTTTCTCCATTACTGACGGAAAGGGTTGTTATGAATCGAAAAAGTCTCGATTCTAAAAAAAGGATTGAGAAATGGTATCAAATTGCTAGAGGAGCATGTGAACAATGTGGAGAGAACTGGGTACCTTTCATTAACGAGCCTACCAATTTAATAGAATGGGCAAAAGAAACTTCGTCGCAGACTAAAATATTACTTTATCCAAATGCAGAACAGAAACTTTCCGATATTGCATTTAAAGAAACAGTATCTATTGCCATAGGACCAGAAGGTGATTTTACTGTAGGTGAGGTAGAAGCATTAAAAGAGTTTGGTTTTATTCCAGTCACTATGGGACATCGAATACTTAGAGCAGAAACAGCAGCCATATCAGTAATAAGTGCTATAAGATATGGCGCGAAAGAATTTTAATTGACGAATTAGGAAGAGAGATGAAGTTAGGCATTGTAATGGACCCAATCGAAACTATAAATTTTAAGAAAGATAGTACTTTGGCAATGATGATTGAGGCACAAAATAAAAATCATGAACTTTTCTACATGACTCCGGATTCTTTATATATAAATTCAGGAATATCTTATGCAGCTTCTTCAAAAGTTGAAGTAAAGAATGACCCCTTAGGTTGGTTTGAACTAGAAGAAGAAAAATTAATTAGGCTCTCTCAGCTTGATGCCATTCTAATGAGGCAAGATCCGCCATTTAATTCTAATTATATTTATAACACTTATGTCTTGGAGATGGCTTCTAGAGAGGGTGTAAGTATTTTTAATAATCCTAGAAGCTTAAGAGACTGTAATGAAAAGGTATTTGCTACTGAATTTCCTCAATGTTGTACTAAGCACTTAGTCACAAGCCATAAAAAACTTTTAACTGATTTTGTAGAAGAGCACAACGACACTGTCATAAAACCATTAGACGGTATGGGCGGTGCATCTATTTTTCGATTAAAGAAAAATGATCCTAATTTAAACGTTATTTTAGAAACAATAACTCTTCACTTTACTCAAAAGGTAATGATTCAAGAGTACATACCCGAGATAACAGAAGGTGACAAACGTGTTCTTATAATTAACGGAGAACCTATGTCTGCTGCTATTGCTAGAATTCCTGCAGAAGGTGAATTGAGAGGAAACCTGGCAGCTGGTGCATCTGCTGTAGCAAAATCTCTATCAGACCGAGATATGTGGATTTGTAAAGAGGTCGGTCCCTCCTTAGTAGAGAAAGGACTTCTACTAGTAGGTTTGGACATAATTGGTGATTACTTAACAGAGATAAATGTTACCAGCCCTACCTGTTTTAAAGAATATAAAGAGCTATGCGACATAGATGTTGCTAAGACTTTCATTGAAGCGGTAGAAGAATTTACCTTATGAATAAAAGTCTCCCGAGGGTCGTTATGGCCTTTGATTTTGGAATAAAAAATATTGGAATTGCCATAGGGCAAGAGATAACTAAAACAGCCTCAACTTTTTATTCAATAACTGCTATTGATGGACAACCTAATTGGTCTGAATTAGATAAGATAATTAATGAGTGGCAACCTCATCTGTTTGTAGTTGGTGACCCTTTTAATATGGATGGCACTAGAAGCAAG
The DNA here is from genome assembly GCA_938048695.1 of uncultured SAR86 cluster bacterium. Taxonomy (GTDB): domain Bacteria; phylum Pseudomonadota; class Gammaproteobacteria; order Magnimaribacterales; family Magnimaribacteraceae; genus Magnimaribacter. The sequence goes on along the minus strand of CALIUO010000013.1, from coordinate 4,194 downwards.
ATTCAAGACCTCGCAGATAGATTCTCTAATTCTTTGAATAAGAGATATGATATTAATATTGAAAAAACTGATGAAAGATTATCAAGTAGAGAAGCTAAAGAGAGACTTGAAAAAGAAACGATTGGTACCAAAGATTCCTCAAATAAGCACAGCATCTCTGCTCAAGTTATTTTAGAGGATTGGTTTAGGAGTAAGGATTAGTGTCAGGTTCAATTCCGCAAGAATTTATAAGGGATATAGTTGATACCACAGATATTGTGTCACTGGTTGACTCCTATTTACCTCTCAAAAGAAAAGGTAAGGATCATTGGGGGCAGTGTCCTTTTTGCGATGATGGTAAAAATCCATCTTTTAGTGTCAGTGAGCAAAAACAGTTTTATTTCTGCTTTAAATGCAGGGCAAGTGGGAATGTAATAGGTTTCTTACAATCTCATCAAGGATATGATTTTATAGAATCAATAGAGGCTTTAGCTGCAAGAGCTGGAATGGAAGTTCCTTATGAAAATAGCAGCGCCGTAAGCCCTGAAAAGAATCCTATTTATGATGCACTGCAGGTTGCTGCAGATATCTTTGAGAAGAATTTAGCAAATTCTGATAATTCTGAACATGTCAGGAATTACATATTAGAAGGACGAAAAATCTCAAGTGAAGTATGTAAAAAGTTTTGTTTGGGATATGCCAGTAAATCCTGGGATGCTCTTTCAAAACAAATGTTAAGCAAAGGTATAAAAGAAGAAATTCTAATAAAATCAGGTTTAGCTAAAAAAAATAAAGATAATAAATTGTTTGATGTCTTTAGAGACAGACTCATGTTTCCTATTAAAGATCGAAAGGGAAGAGTTGTAGGTTTTGGGGGGAGAGTTATGAATCCAGATGACCAGCCCAAGTATCTTAATACCGGTGAAACGGCGGTCTTCCAAAAAAGCAGAGAACTGTATGGGCTTTATGAAGCCCTTGAGTTTAGAAAAGATCTAAAGGAAATATTTGTAGTTGAGGGGTATATGGATTCTATTGCCATGTACGAACATGGTATGACCAATTCGGTTGCTACTTTAGGGATAGCCACAAATAGATTTCATATTCAGAAATTGCTACAAATAGTTAATGAGATAGTTTTTTGTTTTGACGGAGATGACGCAGGGCGAGGCGCTGCATGGGGGGCTCTCAAGAATGTATTGCCATCTGTAACTGATGGAACTGAAATAAAGTTCTTATTTTTACCAGAAGGAGAAGATCCAGCTAGCTTGCTAGAAAAAGACTCAGTTGAAAGTTTTAAGGAAATGTCAAAACAAGCCAACCTTTTATCAGAATATTTCATTGAGAGGTTAACCCAAGTCTCAGAAGTTACTTCTTTGGAAAAGAAAGCCTCTTTGGCTTTCAAGGCAATGGAACTTCTGGCGACTATGCAAGAAAGTTCGATAAAAAAGCTACTTGAGAGCGAGGTATCCAAAGTTACTGGTTTGGACACAAAGGATCTTAAAACTCGAAGTAAGACAATTAATTTTCCTGGTAGGATAAAAAAAGAAACTAATCCTGAAGCTGATGATAACCATAAGAGTTTCGAAACAACCGGTCTGGGCTCTAAGATATTATCAGTTGTTCTATCGTATCCTTATTTAGCTAAAGAAATTGAGGATCTAGATAAATTCAGTAATTTTAATGAGCCTGAAGTTAGATTAATGACCGAAGTTGTTACATTTTTTACGGAACGACCAGAAGAAGGGATTGCTGATCTTTTGAGCACCTTAGATAAAGAATCTGCCTCTTTTGTAGGGGCATTAATATCAATAAATGATCAAATAGAAGAGCAAAATGCTAGAGATTATCTGAATGATTGTTTATTTAATCTTAAGAAGTCCGATTCAGTTACAAGAATCTTAGAGCTTAAAGAGATTTTTGAAGAAGGCAGCTTGTCTGAGGATGAAACTTTTGAACTTCAACAACATTTACTGTCTAATATTCACAAATTAGAAGAACCTGAGAAAAATCTTCTTAAAAAACTGAGTCAGAAAACTAACTAGAATTTAATTAAAAGTTAGGTAATTTAGCTAAAAAGCTAATATAATTGCGCACCCTTAAGATTTGATATGGCAAGAAAAGCAAAAAATCCACCAGTTGAAGTTAAAGAAAAAGAAGTAGAAGCTTCTGAAGATTCTGATGAAATCCTTTTTGGTGAGGAAGACTTAGAAAACTCAGGTCTTAGAGAGTTGGTTGATAAAGGAAAGGATCAAGGATTCCTTACTTATGAAGACATCAATTCTATGCTGCCTGAAGATATCTCCGATCCTGATCAGGTTGAAGAGACGATTCAAATGTTGATGGATATCGGAATTGAAGTTCTTGAATCAACAAGCACATCTTCGGATGATAATGCTGAAGCAGCACCAGAGACTATCGCTGATACAAGAACTACCTTAACTACTGTCGAGTCAGAGGTAGGCAGAACCACTGATCCTGTGAGACTCTATATGAGAGAAATGGGTACGGTAGATCTACTTACGCGTGAGGGTGAGATTGCTATAGCTAAGAGGATAGAAGAGGGTGCAAGGGAATTGCTTAATGCTTGCTGCTTCTATCCAGGAATCGTGGATAGGATATTAGATGAATATCAAGAAGTAGTTGCCGGTGATAGAAGATTATCTGAGGTCTTAGTAGGCTTTATGGATATCGAAGAAGGGATCCCACCACCAGCATTAGCCCAAAAGAAGGAAAAAGAGGAAAAAGGAGAATCTGATGAAGAAGAACCTTCTGGACCAGATCCTGCCGAAGTTAAGAAACGCTTCAGCGCTCTCAAAAGACAATTTAATAAATCTGAAAAAGCTTGTGCCAGAACAAGGACTAGTAAGGCTGCTGTACAAGAACAGCAAAAATTAGGAGAAATCTTCCAATTCTTAAAACTATCTCCAACACAATTTGAGATTATTGCCGATCCTGCAAGAGATGCTCTAGAAATTATCCGTGAAGTAGAGAAATATCTATTTACCATTTATGTAAAAAGAGGAAGGATGCCTCGAAAGGAATTCATACAAGATTACTCTGGTAATGAAGCTGATGCATCTTGGTCACAAAAAATTGCTAAATCAAGAAAACCTTGGGCTAAAGAAGTAAAAGCCAATCTTACAGAGATTGTAAGACTGCAAAATAAGTTAGCCAAACTTGAGAAAATTATTCAATTACCAATCAGCGAAATAAAGGACATTAATAGAAGAATGTCTATTGGCGAGGCGAAAATAAGAAGAGCCAAGAAGGATATGGTCGAAGCAAACCTCAGATTGGTTATTTCAATTGCGAAAAAATATACAAATAGAGGACTCCAATTCCTAGATCTTATTCAAGAAGGAAATATAGGCCTGATGAAGGCAGTAGACAAATTTGAATACAGAAGAGGATATAAATTCTCGACATATGCTACATGGTGGATACGACAAGCTATTACAAGATCAATAGCTGATCAGGCAAGAACTATTCGTATTCCTGTACATATGATAGAAACAATTAATAAACTGAATAGAGTTTCGCGCCAGATGGTTCAAGAAATGGGAAGAGAACCTAGTCCAGAGGAGCTAGGTGAAAGAATGGACTTGCCCGAAGACAAGGTCAGAAGAGTTTTAAAAATTGCCAAAGAACCCATATCTACTGAAACTCCGATCGGAGATGAAGAAGACACAACTCTTGGAGATTTCATAGAAGATACTTCTATAGCTGCTCCAGATATTGCTGCTATTGAAGAAAATCTTCAAGGTGCTACGGACGATATCTTAGGCAGCTTAACGGCAAGGGAAGCAAAAGTTTTAAGGATGAGATTTGGTATAGGTATGAATACCGATCATACTCTAGAAGAAGTCGGAAAACAGTTTGATGTCACCAGAGAGAGGATTAGACAAATAGAAGCTAAAGCGCTTAGAAAATTGAGACATCCAACTAGATCTTCTCACTTGAAAGGTTTTCTTGACGAATAAACAGGGCCTGTAGCTCAGTTGGTTAGAGCAGTGGACTCATAATCCATTGGTCGGAGGTTCGAGTCCTCCCGGGCCCACCATTTAAAAGGGTTTTAGAGGTTCTTTATTTTTAAAAAGTGTGAACACCTGTGAACACCTATTACTATGTTCACAAATAACATTTTTTGCTGTTCACAAGACTGCTCACTGTGTCACTAATTTAGTCGATTAAACCTAGTTTAAGAAAAAATTCCTT
>CALIUO010000012.1 GCA_938048695.1 uncultured SAR86 cluster bacterium | reverse complement strand
CTTGATGATGCTATCGAGCAGTTAAGAAAAATGTTTTTCTCAGGTAAATCTGGAGGGAGTGGTTCCAATGGTGGAGGCGCAAGCTTCAAATTTACATGGAAATATTTTTCATATCTATTATTAATATTATTTGCCCTTTATGCATTTCTTGGTCTTAGAATCGTCAACGAGGCAAATAGAGAGGTTGTCTTCACACTAGGCAAATACAACAGAGTACTAGGCCCTGGACTGCAATTTCATTTTCCAGTAATTGAAGAAATATATGCTTCTGAAAATATTTCGAAGATACGTACCTTTGTGTTGCCAACCAATATGCTTACTAAAGACGAAAACATAGTGGACGTAGAGTTGAACGTTCAGTACACAATTAGTGACTTAAAAGCTTACTCGTTAAATGTTGAAGATCCAGAAATAACCATAAGACAAGCTGCAGAAAGTGCACTTAGGCACGTTGTAGGAGAAAATTTAATGGATGATCTTCTAACATCTGGTGCTGCTGCAATTAGCTCAGGCATTCTTTTGAGGCTAGATGAGTACTTAGCAATTTACGAAGCAGGGATCTCAGTCCAACAAGTAAATATTGAGCAACGTCAACCACCTGCTGAGGTAATTGATTCTTTTAGAGATGTTGTTGCTGCTCGTGAAGATAAGGAGCGATTAAGAAATGAAGCACAAAAATATGCATTATCCATTGTGCCCGTTGCAAGAGGAGATGCTCAAAGACAACTTCAAGATGCAGAGGCATACAAACAAAAAGTAATGGCAGTTGCTGAAGGTGAAGCTGACAGATTTACAGCTCTTTTAGCGGAGTATAAAAAAGCCCCTGAAGTTACAAGAGAGAGACTTTATTTAGATTCTTTAGAACAGGTTTTTTCCTCAAGCACCAAAATAATGATAGATGTTGAAGGAGGAAATAACCTCCTTTATTTACCTCTAGATCAACTGATGAAAAGAGAGGAGGAAGATGATGAATAAAGGAAATTTTTTACTTTTTGTAGCGTTATTGCTGTTAGTCGTTGGAGTACAGGCAATTGTTGTTGTTAAAGATACAGAAAAAGCAATCCTTCTTAAATTGGGTGCTTTTGAAAGAACTTTAAATCCAGGCCTTAACTTTAAAGTTCCATTAATGGATACAGCCATTAAGTTTGAAGGAAGGCTTAGAACTTTAGATACGCAGCCGGATAGAGTTTTATCAAGCGAATCAAAACCTTTATTAGTTGATTCATTTGTGAAGTATAAGATAGTAGATGCGGAAACATTTTATACCTCAACAAACGGTGGACAAGATAGGGTTGCTGAGGACACTTTGCAAAGAAGGGTAAGAGATAAATTAAGAAACGAATTCGGTAAAAGAACACTTCAAGAGGTTGTCTCTGGAGATAGAGATGGATTGATGGAATCTCTAAAAAATTCACTTGGAGAAGATTCCAGTGAACTTGGAGTTGAGATTGTTGATTTTCGTGTAAAAAGAATCGACTTTGAAAGAGAGATACGAACTTCTGTATTCGAGAGAATGAAAACTGAAAGAAATAGAATAGCTGAAGAGTTAAGAGCTGAAGGTAGAGAGTTAGCAGAAAATATTAGAGCTGATGCCGATAGGCAAAGAACTATTATCTTAGCGAATGCTACTAGAGAATCAGAAAGAATACGTGGTGAAGGTGATGCAATTGCAACTGCTACTTATGCCGATGCATTTAACAAAGACCCAGAGTTTTATGATTTCACACGTAGTTTAAAGGCTTATAGAGAAACTTTTAAAGATAAGGGAGACATTCTTCTTCTTGATCCTGATAGTGACTATTTTAAGTATTTAAATAAATCTGAAAAACAATAATCGATGAGCAATTCCCTTATCCTGGTTGGAACTCAATGGGGAGACGAAGGGAAAGGGAAGATTGTCGACTATTTTTCAAAACAGTTTGATGCAGTTTGTAGGTTTCAAGGCGGTCACAACGCTGGCCATACTATATACAAAGGTGATGAAAAATTTGTATTACATCTAATACCTTCTGGAGTTTTTTATGACCACACAGCATGCTTTATAGGGCAAGGGGTCATCCTTTCATTGGACTCATTGCTCGAAGAGATAAAGCAGCTAGAAGAAAAAGGCATTGACTTAAGTGGTAAATTAAAAATAAGCAGGTATTGCAGCTTGTTGTTACCCCTGCACGCAAAAATTGACCAACTTAGAGAGGATGCAAAAAACTCGATTGGTACTACACGCAGAGGGATAGGCCCAGCATACGAGGATAAAACTGCCAGAAGAAGCATTAAAGCTTTTGATTTGGAAGATTCAGATTTGTTAGAGTCTAAGGTAAATGCCCTAGTTGATTACTACAATTATCAGTTCGAGACTATTCATGGCCTAGACCCAATAGATAATCTTGAGGTTCTGCAGGATTTAAAGGAAACCTACCAGAAAGCAGCAAAGTATTTTGGCGACGTTACAGATAATTTGGAGGCTATACATGATCAAGGAGGCAGCATTCTCTATGAAGGTGCACAAGGTACCCTGCTGGATGTCGATTATGGGACCTATCCATATGTAACATCTTCAAACACTTTGGCCACTTCAGTTGGTATAGGGTCTGGTTTTCCGAAAAGTATTTACGCCGATGTTTTGGGAGTAGCAAAAGCCTACACAACCAGAGTTGGGGCGGGACCATTTCCCACAGAACTTTTTTGTGAAGATGGAAAAAAAATAGCAGAAATTGGTCATGAATTTGGTGCCACAACTGGCAGACCTAGGCGATGTGGTTGGTTAGATCTAGTAGCTTTAGAGTATTCAGCAAAA
>CALIUO010000011.1 GCA_938048695.1 uncultured SAR86 cluster bacterium | reverse complement strand
CAATAAACTATATATATAATGATTAAACCTATAAACGTAAGTAAAAAACTTTCAGATGGAAGAGAAATATCCATTGAAACAGGAAAATTAGCTAAACAAGCTGATGGCTCAGTAGTATTAACAATGGGCAAGACAATGATTCTAGCATCAGTTGTATCTAAGAAAGAAGCTATGGATAATGTAGATTTTCTTCCATTATCTGTTGACTATCAAGAAAAATTTGCATCTGCAGGAAAAATACCTGGTGGATTTTTAAAGAGAGAGGGAAGGCTATCTGATCATGAAGTTCTAATTTGTAGATTGGTAGATAGGGTTTTAAGACCTCTTTTCCCTTCAGATTATCATGCAGACACACAAGTGTTATTATATTTGATAAGTGCTGATAAAGATGTTTTACCTGACGCTCTAGCTGCTCTAGCTGCATCAGCTGCATTAACTATTTCAGATATACCTTTTAATGGTCCAATTGCTGAAGTTAGAGTTGTGAAGTCTGATGGAAAATATATTGTCAACCCAACACCAGAGCAAATTGAAAATGCTACTCTTAACCTAATGGTTGGAGCATCATATGACAATATTTGTATGGTTGAAGGTGAATCTAAAGAAGTATCTGAGGAAGAGATTGTTGAGGCATTAAAAGTTGCTCATGAGGCAATTAAAACATTATGTGAGCTTCAGAACGAACTACTTGAAAAAGTTGGGAATCAAGAGAATAGAGAATATTCTCACGAAAAATCTGACGATGATCTTAAAAATGATATAGTTAAGAAGACTTATGACGACCTGTATAAGATAGCTGCTGAAGGTATTGCTGATAAGAATAAGAGAAGCGAATCATTTAAAGAGGTAAGAGAAAAGTATTTAGAATCTATTGGAGCTGCTGATAATGATGATTTTGATCATTTCCTATTTAAAAAATATTTCCATGACGTGGAAAAAGATGCTATTAGAAATTCTGTATTAGATTCTAAAGTAAGGTTAGATGGTAGGAAATTAGATGAGATAAGACCTATCTGGTCTGAAATTGACTATCTACCTAATGCTCACGGTTCAGCAATCTTTACAAGAGGTGAGACTCAGTCACTTACAACTGTTACTTTAGGTACAAAACTTGACGAACAGATGATTGATGGCGCAATGCATAATGGATACAATAAATTTATCCTTCACTATAACTTCCCTGGTTTCTCAACTGGTGAGGTGAGACCTAATAGAGGTGCAGGGAGAAGAGAAATTGGTCACGGTAATTTAGCTTTGAGAGCTCTTAAAAATACTATACCTGCTGATGCGGATAATCCATACACAATTAGAATTGTTTCTGATATTTTGGAATCCAATGGTTCATCTTCTATGGCAACTGTTTGTGCTGGAAGTTTAGCTTTAATGGATGCTGGTATAAAAGTTAAAAAGCCTGTTTCAGGTATTGCTATGGGTATGATATCTGATGCTGAATCAGGAAAATATGCTATTTTATCTGATATATTAGGAGATGAAGATCACCTCGGTGATATGGACTTTAAAGTTACTGGGACAGAAGATGGTATAACTGCTTGTCAGATGGATATTAAAATTGATGGTCTATCATTTGATGTACTTACTGAAGCTTTAAATCAAGCTAAAGAAGGTAGACTTCACATTTTGAAAGAAATGTCTAAAACTATTAAAGATTCTAGATCTGATCTAAAGGCGCATACCCCTAGGTCTTTCCAGATGTCTATTCCTAAAGATATGATTGGTGCTGTGATAGGTCCTGGAGGTAAAATTATCCAAGAGATACAAAAAGAATCTGGTGCAACAGTACTTGTCGAAGAAGTTGATGAAAATGGTATTGTTAATATATTCTCTTCTAATCAGGAGGACATGGATAATGCTGTCGAAAGGGTTAAGGCAATAATAGCCGTACCTGAAGTAGGTGAAACTTATGTCGGAAAAGTAAAATCAATTAAAGACTTTGGTGCATTCATTGAATTTATGCCTGGTAAAGATGGTTTACTTCATATATCTGAAATTAAATGGGAGAGAGTTGAGACTATGGATGGTGTTTTAGAAGAAGGCGAAGAGATAAAAGTTAAGCTTATTGAAGTCGATAGGAGAACTGGTAAATTTAGACTTTCAAGAAAAGCTTTATTACCAAAGCCTGAGAAAAAAGATAAGTAATGAGTGACAAAAAGGTTGATATTTTAATTATTGGCTCTGGACCTGCAGGTTATACTGCTGCAATATATACATCCAGAGCTGGATTAAATACATTATTGTATAAAGGAGATCAACCTGGTGGGCAACTTACCATTACTTCTGATGTGGAAAATTATCCTGGTTATCCTGACGGAGTTATGGGGCCAGAGATGATGGTTGATTTTGAGAAACAAGCTGGAAGATTTGGCGCTGAGATTAAGTCTGGTATGATTTCGTCTGTTGATTTTTCATCTGATCACTTGATTGCTTTTTCTGATTCCAATGAGAAAATAATTGCTAAATCTGTAATTATTTCTACTGGTGCATCTGCTAAATGGTTAAATATTGAGTCCGAAAAAAGACTAAATGGCAAGGGTGTTTCAGCCTGTGCTGTATGTGACGGTTTTTTCTTTAGAGGTCAAGATGTCGCTGTAGTTGGTGGAGGTGATACTGCCGCAGAGGAGGCTTTATACCTATCTAAGCTTGCAAATAAAGTTCATTTAGTTATAAGAAGAGAAGAGATGAGAGCATCAGTCATTATGCAAAACAGAATAAAGGAAAACGATAAAATTGAAATTCATTGGAATTCTGAAATTAAGGAAATTAATGGGGATGAGTCTGTAGAAGGAATAGACATCATAAATAATGTTACTAATGAGACTAAAAGCATATCTTTAGGTGGAGTATTTATAGCTATAGGACATCAGCCTAATACGGATATTTTTAAGGATTACTTAAAGCTTGATGAGAGTGGATATATATTAACAAAACCAGGAAGCACAGAAACTAACATTCCAGGTGTTTTTGCTACTGGTGATGCTCAAGACAAAATATATAGACAGGCAGTTACCGCTGCA
>CALIUO010000010.1 GCA_938048695.1 uncultured SAR86 cluster bacterium | reverse complement strand
TAATTGGGGTTTGAAATTTTTGATCAATTCGACTCCAAAAAGATTCTATCGAATTACCTCAAATTTATTTACTTTGGGTTCTTATAGTAAAGGCTTAACAAAAGACCTCAGAGAAAAATTTAATTTATCATATGACGAGTCTGAGAAGGGAACTCTAAAGATATATAGAAAGCCTGAAAATTTTGAGAAAGCTATAACAAAACTATCATCAATTTTTCCCGATAAAAGTGATGTAAGTATTCTGGATAATAATCAATTAGTGTATTTAGAACCTCAGTTGAAAGATATACAGTCTAAACTTAGTGGCGGCATACATTTCTCTAATGACGAAACAGGAGATGCATACAAATTCTGTAAACACCTAGAAGAGCTCATAAGATCCAATGGTGGAAGAATTTTAACAAATACCAAAATCAATAAAATTTTAATTGATAAAAATAAGGTGAATTGCGTTGTGACTGACAGAGCAATCTTACGAACAAAAAAAGTAATTGTATGCGCAGGGAGTTGGTCAAGGGAGCTTTTAAAAAAATTACGATTAAATCTTCCCGTCACTCCTGTGAAAGGCTATTCCCTTACATATGACACTAACGGTCTTAATAACGCACCACAAATTTCAATTGTTGATGAAAGTATTCATACTGCTATAACTCCTTTTGAACATAGAATACGAATTGCAGGTACGGCAGAATTTGTTAAATTCGACGATACAATTCACCCCAAGAGAGAAGCGTATTTAAATAATATGTTAAGGAGTATCTATCCGAGCTTATTCTCACAAGTTGATAGATCTGAAGGTAAAATATGGCATGGATTCAGGCCCATGAGTGCTGATGGCTTACCCTTTATAGGGAAAACAAAAATTGAAGGTCTATATATAAATTGTGGTCAAGGACACCTTGGTTGGACTTTGGCAATGGGTTCGGCAGCTCTATTAGCCGATCAACTTCAAGGAAAAGATTCCGATATAGACATAGAACCTTATCTAGCTTCTCGGTCTCTATAAAAAATTCATTCTTAATTGATCAGCTTAATATATAATTCGCGCGTCTCCTCGTAGCTCAGTTGGATTAGAGCAACTGCCTTCTAAGCAGTGGGTCGCAGGTTCGAGTCCTGCCGAGGAGGCCATCACTCTCTTCTATGAAAAAACTTCTACAATAGTTTATGATAAGTTGGAATTAACAGGACTATCGTATGAAAAAAATCTATCAAGCCGTATTAATGTCTTTTCTATTTGGAGCATTGCTCTCTTGTTCCGGAGAAAATATGACTAACTCTTCTTCTGATCATGAAGAAGGACCTTTCTATGTTGAATTTGTTTCTTGTGCAAAAGGTAATGACTATAGTCAGGTAAATCTTTCAAATATGATCGAATCTTGGAGAATGTTGCCTATTTCTGAAGATTTGAGAGGTTCGTATTTGTATGATCCAATCAAAGAAGAAAATGCATTTGGTCCAAGTATGTGGTGGGAATTGGAATGGGAATCAAAAGATGCGGCAGATGCAGCATGGAGTAGCTGGGCTGATGATGAAGCGGTTATGGATTGGTCCAATAAATATCAAAATGTCATGTCATGTGATGGAGCTGGAAGAAATGCATGGGATATATTGATACCTGTTTCTTCATCTCATTTTGGTGAATCAAATGAATCTGGGTATTTCTATAGTCAGTATTGGACATGTAATTATAAAAATGGAGCTGGTAGAGACGAATTAGAAAGCTTTCTTCCAATGCATTCTGCAAAAATAAAATCTTCTGATTTACAGGGAACGGGTTATCACTATGGAGTGTATTTCGATCGAAGAACGGAAGACGCCTCTCATTCTGATGTTTCAGCTAGTCACGTCTGGGGAGAATGGGCAGTTTCTGAAGATGCTATGGAGTTGCAGAATAAAAATTTTGCTGATAATTTTCAGGAAGTCTTTGCCGAATTTGATAAATTAGCCTCTTGCTTAGATGAGCCGGATACATTCAATTCTTGGATTCTTTATGCAAAGGATACTCCGGATTATAGTCCAAGCTTTTAGATGGTTTTTTTAACTTGAAGACCATGTGTCTGGGAGATAAAATATTTTAAGTTTTTCATGTTTGTCTAAATGGTCGGTTCACACATATCAGTTTACGGCGAGGTTCAAGGTTCAGGATTTAGATCTTGGGCTAAAGATCAAGCTTTAAAATTAAACCTTACAGGTTGGTCCCGTAAAGCTTCAGATGGCTCTATTGAGATTTTTGTTCAAGGCGAAGAAGATCCGATCAACGCCTTTATATCGCTATGTTGGGATGGCCCATCTTTTGCTCATGTAGACGATGTGTTGGTTCAAGATGCAAGTCATGATAAATCTCTAATAGGATTTGAAATTTATTAAAATAATCATCTCCTAATTTTTTTAAGTGTTAAAATAGTGCTTTTTTTTGGTGGGCGTAGCTCAGTTGGTAGAGCCCTGGATTGTGATTCCAGTGGTCGTGGGTTCGAGCCCCATCGCCCACCCCAAAGGATAAATTATGAAATTTTCTTTCAAATCAAAAGCTGAAATTAATCAAAGCTTAGACATAGTAGTTCCTAATCAAGAGATTGAGGAACAGGTATTGTCTAAACTTAAAGTAGCCCAAAAAGACTCTAAACTAAAAGGCTTTAGGAAGGGTAAGGCCCCAATGGACGTCGTTACAAGTATTTACGGACCCGAGATAAGACAAGATGTTCTATGGGACCTAGCTAGCAAGACTTTCTCTAAGTTAGCTCAAGAAAAAGAACTCAAGATTGTTAGCAGGCCAAACTTAGTACCAGAAAAAATAGAAGAGGGTAAAGATGCCAAATTTAAAGCAACTTTTGAGGTCTTTCCTGAAATAAGTCTCGCAAAGATGAGTAAAATCTCCTATGTAAATTATCAATGCGAAATTTCTGATGAAGACTTAGATAATACAGTCACGAATCTCCAAAAGAGACTCAGTCAATGGGAACCTTCAGAAAGCATCTCAAAAAGTGGCGACCAAGTAAAAATCAACTTCATTGGAAAAATAGAAGGAGAGGAATTTGAAGGTGGAACTGCAGATGACTTTACAGTTGAGCTTGGTTCAAAATCAATGATAGAAGGATTTGAGGATGGCCTTATTGGCTTAAAGAAGGGTGACAAAAAGACCTTGGAATTAGAATTCCCTTCTGATTATGGAAAATCAGAATTGGCCGGAAAGCCTGTAAAATTTGAAACTGACGTCAATGAAGTTTTGGTAGCTAAATTGCCAGATCTTAATCAGGAATTTTTCAAAAGTACCGGAATAGAAGCAGATGATGTTGAATCTTTCAAAAAAGAAATTAGATCTAAGCTTGAAGAGGATTTGGTAAATATCCTGCAGGGTAAGATCAAACAAAGCCTATTCGACTCGCTCTTAGAGGCAAATAACTTTGAAGTGCCATCTGCCATGATCGAATCTGAAGTTTCAAATATGAAGCAAGATACAGCAAGAAGAATGGGAATGGATCTGAAAGATTTAAATGAAGATCTTTTTCCTAATGATATGTTTAATGAAGAGGCAACAAAAAGGGTTAAGGTTGGAATTCTACTCAATAAGATAATTGAAGATAAAGAATTAAAACCTGATGCTGATAAAGTCAAAGAAATTATCGAAGAGAGAGCAAAGAATTATAAAGACCCTCAACAAGTAATTAATTATTTTTACTCTGATGATCAACAGCTGAGGAATATAGAATCAATTTCGCTTGAAGAGCAAGTAGTAGAGGCTATAAAACTGGAAGCAAAGTCTACTGATGAGAATATAACCTATGAAGATTGCGTTTCAGGAACTTATGGTTGAAAATAATTTTAAAAGCCCCATCTATTAAATAAGGACAATTTATATGATTGAAGATAAAAACCAACCTATGAATCAATTGGTGCCAATGGTTGTAGAACAAACACCAAGGGGAGAAAGGGCTTACGATATATATTCAAGACTTCTCAAGGAGAGGGTTATATTCTTGACTGGACCAGTCGAAGACTATGGGGCAAATCTTATAGTTGCTCAAATGCTATATCTAGAAGCTGAGAACCCGGATAAAGATATTCACTTATACATCAATTCTCCAGGAGGTTCTGTGACAGCAGGCTTATCTATTTACGACACCATGCAATTTATCAAACCAGATGTATCAACTCTTTGCATTGGCCAAGCAGCAAGCATGGGAGCAGTTTTACTATCTGGAGGCGCTGATGGGAAAAGACAAGCTCTTCCGAATTCCAGAGTTATGATCCATCAAGTATTGGGTGGATTTCAAGGACAAGCTAGTGATATAGAGATTCACACACAAGAAATTTTATCTATAAAAAAGAAATTAAATGAAATTTTAGCTCACCATTCCGGTCAAAAAGTTGACAAGATTGCTAAAGATAGTGATAGAGACAATTTTATGTCTCCCGATCAAGCAGTTAAGTATGGTTTAATTGATGCAGTAGTAGACAGTCGCTCAGTCAAAAAGTAACAGGAGTTCATATGTCTGATAATGACAATACAGAAAATAATGAAGATAAACTTCTCTATTGTTCTTTTTGTGGAAAGAATCAAAACGAAGTAAGAAAATTAATTGCAGGTCCTTCCGTTTACATTTGTAACGAGTGTATAGATTTATGCAATGACATAATTAAGGAAGAAATTTCTGAAACCTCTGAAGATGAAGATGACGACTTTCCTGTACCAATGGAAATCAAAGCTACCCTTGATGAATATGTAATTGGACAAGAGGAAGCAAAAAAAAACTTATCTGTAGCTGTCTATAATCATTATAAGAGACTAAGAGGTAGCAAAAAATTAGATTCTAAGGATGAGGTTGAGTTAACCAAAAGTAATATTCTATTACTAGGTCCAACTGGCTCTGGTAAAACATTATTGGCTCAAACACTTGCGAGACTGCTTGACGTTCCTTTCACTATAGCTGACGCAACAACCCTCACAGAAGCTGGTTACGTAGGTGAAGACGTTGAAAATATCATACAAAAACTTCTCCAGAAATGCGATTATGATATTGAGAAGGCTCAGCTTGGAATAGTTTACATTGACGAAATTGATAAGATTGCAAGAAAGTCAGATAACCCTTCAATTACAAGAGATGTATCAGGAGAGGGTGTGCAGCAAGCACTTCTAAAGCTTATCGAAGGTACGATTGCCTCTGTTCCCCCTCAAGGTGGGAGAAAACATCCTCAACAAGAATTCTTGCAAGTAGATACATCAAACATTCTGTTTATTTGTGGTGGAGCATTTTCTGGACTTGAATCTGTTATTCAACAAAGATGTGAGGAGACTGGCATCGGATTTGGTGCAAATGTTACCTCGATAAAGTCTGAAAATGAGACTGATAAATTGATTGGTCAAGTTCGCCCAGAAGACCTTATCAAATTTGGCCTGATACCAGAATTTGTTGGAAGACTGCCGGTCATAACTACCTTGGAGCAATTAGATGAAGGGGCGCTAATAACAATACTTACTGAGCCAAAAAATAGTCTTACAAAACAATTCTCTAAACTTTTTGAAATGGAAGATGTAGAGCTAGACATAAGAGATGATGCACTTTCTGAAATTGCAAAAAAAGCCATAGAGAGAAAAACAGGTGCAAGAGGTCTTCGCTCAATTCTAGAAAGCATACTGATGGAGACTATGTATAAAGTCCCCTCAGAAGATTCTTTGAATAAGGTTGTTTTAGATGGTTCGGTTGTTAAGGGAGAATCAGAACCCCTTATGGTTTACGAGAAAACTTCAAAAACAAAAACAGGATAGGGCTTGTTTTTTTAAACTAAAACCCCATTATTAGACATATAACCAATTTAATTATGTCTAAGAAAAAACAAAATATACCCTTACTGCCTTTAAGAGATGTCGTAATCTTTCCTTCAATAGTAACTCCTTTATTTGTCGGCAGGGAAAAGTCCATTACCGCACTTCAAGCTGCAATGGCTGGAGATAAACAAATAATGCTAGTAGCTCAAAAGAGCGCTCAACAAGATGATCCAAAATTAGGAGATCTATACCCAATTGGCACTTTGTCCACAATCCTCCAACTTATAAAATTACCTGACGGTACGCTGAAAGTTCTAGTTGAAGGAAATAAAAGAGCTTCAATCGAATCCCTTCAGTCTTCTGATGAGTTTATGTCGGTTCAAGTTTCTTCCATCGAAGAGGAGATTGATTCTGAGGCGTTGAAACACTTCTTACCCACTCTTAAAAAACAGTTTCAAGAGTATGTAAAACTTACTCGTAAAGCCACACCCGAAGTTCTAAACACAGTCAATGCCATAGATTCATTGTCAAGACTCACAGATACTCTTGTTGGTCATCTTTCAATAGACATAAGCCAGAAGCAAGAAATTCTAGAAATGATCAGTTTGACCGACAGAGCAAATCGAATTCTTGAACATTTAGATTCTCAACTCGACCTTTCTAAAGTTGAAAAGAAAATTAGAGGCAGAGTTAAGAGCCAAATGGAGAAAAGTCAAAAAGAGTACTATCTCAATGAGCAAATGAAAGCCCTTAAAAAGGAATTGGGAGAAATTGATGAAGCTGAGGAAGCAGAACAGTTAGAGGCTAAAATTAATGAAGCAGGTATGACAAAAGAAGCACAAGAGAAGGCCCTTACAGAACTTCAAAAATATAAAATGATGTCTCCTATGTCTGCCGAAGCCTCAGTAGTTCGTGGGTATATAGACTGGATGCTAAGTATTCCTTGGAAAAAGAAAAGTAAAATAAGATCAGACTTAAACAAGGCAAGCGATGTATTAAATGAAGATCATTTCGGACTAGAAGAAGTTAAAGAAAGAATATTAGAATATCTTGCCGTTCAAAAGAGAGTAAAAAAACTCAAAGGCCCAGTTCTTTGTTTAGTAGGCCCTCCAGGAGTAGGTAAAACTTCATTAGGAGAATCTATAGCTCGAGCTACTAATAGAAAATTTGTAAGAATGTCCTTGGGTGGAGTGAGGGATGAAGCTGAAATTAGAGGTCACAGAAGGACCTATATAGGTTCTATGCCCGGTAGGATACTTCAAAAGCTTTCTAAAACTGGTGTCAACAATCCATTATTTCTCTTAGATGAAATAGACAAAATGGGGATGGATTTTAGAGGAGATCCTGCATCAGCTTTACTCGAAGTTCTGGACCCTGAACAAAATCATACCTTTAATGATCACTATCTAGAAGTTGACTATGATCTATCAGATATTATGTTCGTTTGTACAGCAAATAGTATGAATATTCCCTCGGCTTTACTGGATCGTATGGAAATTATAACTTTACCAGGATATACAGAAGACGAAAAAGTTAACATAGCTGAGAAGTATTTGATCGAAAAGCAAAAGAAAAATAACGGTTTAAAGGACAATGAACTTTCTATCACAAAAAATACCATTAAAGATTTAATCCGATACTTTACTAGAGAGGCGGGAGTCAGATCCTTAGAAAGAGAGATAGCAAAAATATGTCGTAAGGTTGTTAAGAAAAATGCTTCTTTGGAAAACCCTAAAAAGATTTCAATTAAACCTGATACTTTGGAAGATTACTGTGGTGTCAGAAAGTTCGAGTTTGGTGAAGCTGAAGAGAATGATCGTATAGGTCAAGTTACAGGGCTCGCTTGGACACAAGTAGGCGGTGAATTGCTAACGATTGAAGCATCAAGCTTTTCAGGCAAAGGTAAAATTATTAAAACAGGTTCTCTAGGTGATGTGATGCAGGAATCGATTCAGGCTGCACTTTCTGTTGTTCGCTCTAGATCTGAATCTTTAGGCATTGATCCTAAATTTTATGAGGAACAAGATATTCACATACACGTTCCAGAGGGAGCTACACCAAAAGATGGTCCTAGTGCAGGTGCTGCTATGACAACAGCATTAACTTCAGTGCTTTCCAAGATACCAGTTCGCTCGGATGTTGCTATGACAGGTGAAATTACTCTAAGAGGCGAAGTTCTGAAGATAGGAGGACTCAAAGAAAAACTTTTAGCGGCCAGAAGAGGTGGCATTAAGGTGGTCTTGATTCCTGAAGGCAACGTAAGAGATTTAAAAGAAATACCTGATAACATCAAGGCTGACTTAGATATAAAGTCAGTAAGATGGATAGACGAAGTTCTTGACATAGTGCTTACAAGACAACCCATTCCTTGGGAAAAAGAGGAAGAGGATGAGAAAGTACCTGCTAAGAAATCTAAAACTAAGAAAAGCTCTGTAAAAGCACATTAATTAAATCAAATTCAAGCTTGACAAGCCTTTTACCTAGGGTTTTAATCATTGTGACTGACTTGCATGGCGACAAGTTGGCTTAACAAGACTCTAGGAGATAAATGTGAATAAAGCCCAATTAACAGACGCTGTAGCTGCAGCAACTGATACATCAAAAGCTGAAGCCGGAAGAGCGGTAGAAGCAACTTTAAGTGCGATAGCTGGAAGCTTAGCTGGTGGAGATAGTGTTTCACTAGTAGGTTTCGGAACTTTTAACGTAAGGCATAGAGCTGCAAGAACTGGAAGAAACCCTCAAACTGGAGCAACTATCCAAATAGCTGCTTCTAAGTCTGTAGGATTTAAAGCAGGTAAAGCACTAAAAGAAAGTTTATAAACTTAAACAGTTTCTAAAGAGCGCGCCAATAGGCGCGCTTTTTTATAATTAATTAAAAATGTCAGGTATACAATCTATAAGAAATGGCTTAACGGGTAATATTACTAAAGTAATAGTTGTAGCCATAATAATCACTTTTATTGGTTCTGTGGGATGGGCAGGCTTCTTTTCACAAGGTAACGCAAATATTGTTGCTCAAGTTGGATCAAAGAAAATCACTACTGTTGACTTAGGCTTTGAAGTTAGCTCACAGCAGGCCTTGCTGAATCAGAGATTTCCTAACCAAACCTTTGAAGATGAATTTCTAGTAAATTTTTCAACCGATTCTCTTATTGGTAAGTTCTCTACTTTAGATTTCCTAGAAAGAAAAGGAATAAATTTAACCGATGACTTTGTTCTTAAACAATTGGCTAATGAAGAACAATTCCTTGAAAACGGAAACTTTAGTCAGCTGCGTTTTGATTCTTTTGCTAGAAGCAATGGCTTTATACCCTCAGACTACCTAAATAGGATAAAACAAGATTTAATGTCTAATATTTGGAGATTAACACTTATTAATTCCTCTTTCTTAACTGATTCAGAAGTTCAAGAATCTATAAGTTTAGCTGAACAGGAAAGAGACATATCTTTTATCAGGCTTCCTCGGTCAAAATTTGAGAATACATTAAGTTATACCGAACAAGAGTTAAATAACTTCTACAAAGGTAATTTAAATTCTTATATAGAACCTCAAAAATTCAAGGTTGATTATTTAAACCTCAGTTCAAAAGACCTTGAAAAGGATATTGAAATTTCAGAGTCTGAAATAGAAGATGAGCATAAAGAATATCTGCTGGACTTCGACAGTACTGTTAGAAAACAAGTTTCACATATAATGCTTAACGTAAATTCTGATAGAAATTCTCAAACGGCATTTGATGAACTCAATAATGTAAAAACTAGGATTGAAAATGGCGAGAGATTTGAAGATCTGGTTTTAGAAGTTTCTGAGGACGAAGGTACTAAAGAAATAAAGGGCGATCTTGGTGTTACTGACGGGACTCTTTTACCACCTGAATTTGACTTACCTCTAAATTCAATGA
Organism: uncultured SAR86 cluster bacterium; assembly: GCA_938048695.1. Taxonomy (GTDB): domain Bacteria; phylum Pseudomonadota; class Gammaproteobacteria; order Magnimaribacterales; family Magnimaribacteraceae; genus Magnimaribacter. The sequence goes on along the minus strand of CALIUO010000010.1, from coordinate 14,549 downwards.
ATGAAGGAGATGTTTTTGGACCAATTGTACTGGAAGACACTGTGCATTTGATCAAGCTTGTTTCTTTAATTGAGCCACAACCTGAATCCTTGAGTGAAAGAACTGATGACATCAGATTATCTTTAATCTCTAGAAAAGCCGAAGAGAAGTACGTAGAAGTTTTAGATGAAATTTCTGAAATGTCTTTTTCAATGGCCGAAATAAAAGATATATCTGAAGCAGCTTCAATTCCTTATAAAACAAGTACTTATTTTTCTAGAGACGCTATACCAGCTGATTTGAATAATAGTTTTATTGAGGACTATCTTTACGGAGATAGTTTAGAAATTAACTATCCAGAAATAATTGAAACTTCGCCACTATCGTTTAGCCTACTTCAATTGAAAGATATTGTTGAGGAAAAACAAATACCTTTCGAACAAATTCAAGAAGAAATAGAACAAGATTACATCGCTTCTGAAATTAGAAATGTTTCTATATCTTATATGCAAAATTTACTGACCTCTCTAGACGAGGGAAAATCAATAACTGATATCGCAGCCGAAGAAGGTGTATCTTTAGAAACATACCAAGGATTGAAGAGAGATAGTTCCTTACTACCTGGAGAATCTATAGATCGAATTTTTGCTCTATCAAGGTCTTCTGCTGGAAATGTATTCGACACTTCTCAGTCATCAAATGGTGACTACTTATTGTTTAGATTAGATGCAGTTAAAGAAGGAAATAGTGAATTAGGTGATGAGGAAATATCCAATATATCTAATTTCTTAAATCAACAGAGAAACATCACAGAAATAGGGGAACTTCAACTAGCCTTGCAAGATTCTATCAATATAGTCAGGATGAATTAGGTTTCTTCTTCTAGAGATCCCATCGCAGTAGTATTGAAACCTCCGTCTACGTAAAGTATTTCACCGCTGATACCACTAGCCATATCAGACGACAGAAATGTTGCAGCATCACCAACTTCTCTAGTAGTGATATTTCTCTCTATAGGAGTCCTAGAGGCGTTGTAGCTAAGCATTTTTCTAAAATTTTTAACACCAGAAGCGGCTAGTGTCTTTATAGGGCCAGCAGAAATGGCATTTACTCGATGCCCATGTTTTCCCATAGATACAGCCAGATACCTAACACTAGCTTCAAGACTTGCCTTGGCTAGCCCCATAACATTGTAATTGGGCATAGTCATTTGAGATCCAAGATAAGATAGGGTCAGTAAAGAACCTTGTCTTCCGGCCATAAAAGGCTTGGCAGCTTTAGCTAGACCTATAAAGCTGTAACTGCTTATATCATGCGCTATAGAAAATCCCTCTCTAGAAGTGGCATCCAAAAAATCTCCATCGAGCTCTTCTCTTGGGGCAAAACCGACTGCATGAATTACTGCATCCACACCATCCCATGAACTTGAAAGAGTGCTAAAGGCATCCTTAATTTCATCATCTGAAGCCACATCACAAGGTATAAAAGTATCAACTCCCCAACTTTCGCCTAATTTAGTCACATTTTCTTTTAATCGGTCATTTTGATAAGTAAGAGCAATATTAGCTCCATTTTCAGCCATAGATTCAGCTATTCCTGAAGCTATAGAGTGTTTGTTTGCCACCCCCACAATGAGGATATTTTTATTTTTTAGTAAGTTCATACCGATATTTTAGTTTTATTTAAGAAAATGTCCTAAAAAAGATATTCATAGACTTGTTACAAATAAGACATATTTGTTGCCAAATAAGTATTTATTGATTATTGTAGCGTTACAGAGCCTTCTTAGGAGGGCGTATTATTATTATTTTGGGGTGAAATTTATGAAAACTTCCATAAAATTTTGGACAAAATCCTTCCTAGGATTGTTTTTTGTTTCCCTTCTCTCATTAACTCCTTTTTCAGCATTTGCTGATGAAGAGGGTGCTGATGATGCAGAAGAGGTCGTTGTAACAGGTTCTAGGATTAAAAGGTCTAACCTTGACTCTCCTGTTCCTTTACTTACTTTAGGTGAAGAGCAAATCGAGTTGACTGGTGAAGTTAACGTTTTTGATATCTTATCTGAGATACCTGCGAACGGCTATGCTTCTTACTCTAGAGGAACTACTAACTTCAACGTTGGTACTGGTGGTGTGCAAGCAATTAACCTTAGAGGTCTTGGTGCAGCTAGAACACTAGTACTTGTCAACGGAAGAAGATGGGTTCCAGGTATACCTGGTACTCCTATAGTGGACTTAAACTCTATTCCAACTGATCTTATTGAGAGAATAGAAGTAATAACTGGTGGTGCTTCAGCTGTTTACGGATCTGATGCGATTGCTGGTGTTATAAACATTATTCTTAGAGAAGATTACTCTGGACTTGGCATTGAACTAACTCAAGGTGCTTATGACGAAGGTGATGGTGAAACAACTGGTTTCAGCATGACTCTCGGATCTGACTTTGATGAAGGAAAAGGAAACGCTGTTTTCAATCTAAGATATGATGAACAAGGCGGCGTTTGGGCTAGAAACAGAGATAAAACTGACAGAGACGTCTTCTGGTATGGGTATTACGGAGCAAGTGGTCTTTTAGATCCTGGCTTCTCTTCTTACCCTCCTCAAGGAAGATTCCAATTGTATGACGCTGATGGACCACAAGGTGGCTACAAAACAACTAGTTGTGATAGAAGAAATGGAATCGGTGCCGCTGGAGGTTATGCAGTTGTTAAATCAGATGTATGGCAAAATTATGGAAGCTCAGCTGATTGTGGATTCAACAGAAACTATTTCAGATACATAGAAGTTCCTGTTCACAGATACAGTGCTTTCGCTAAAGCTAACTACAACCTTGATAATGGAACTACTTTATTTGCTGAGATTAACTACAACGAATCTTCTGCAACTACAGGTCTAGAGCCTTTCCCAATGAACAGTGTTAGTGATGTTTATCTTGACTCTTCAGTTGGTGTCCCGGTGGACAACCCTTTCATCCCGCAAGCATTTAGAGATGCTTACATAACTGAAGATACTACTCACATTCACTTCATTAAGAGATTAATCGATGTCCATGCTGGTGGTGCTAAGAATAAAAGAGACACTATTAGATTGGCGTTTGGAGCTGAAGGTGATCTTGGAAATACTGGATGGGAATACTCTGCATATTATCAATATGGTGAAACTCAAAGAGCTCAGGTTTCTACAAGGCAATTTAATGCAGCTAATTTTAAGTATGCACTTGATGCTAGACAAAATGCTGATGGAACTTATTCTTGTAAAGACGTAACAGCTGATGCTTTTGGCTGTGTTCCAATCAACGTATTTGGAATAGGTTCTATTACACCAGAGATGTCAAATTGGATTATTTATAACCCAATGACCTTCTCTAACAATAAGTTGCATGTAGCTGCTTTTGATACTACTGGTGATATTTCAATCGGCGACTATACATTTAGTGCAGCTGCCGGTATCGAGAGAAAAGAAGAAAGTTCTTTTGAGTTACCTGACGGATTACAACAAAAAGGTTTACATGGTGGTAACCAAATACCTGCTGAGATAGGAAATCAAGACTCCACTGGAATGTATGTAGAGTTGTTGTTCCCTCTTATAGAAGGTGTACCATTTGTTGACTCTCTTGTTATGGAAACTGCTTTCAGGCAAGACGATTATTCAACAATAGGAAAAACTAATGCTCAAAAAGTAGGATTACTTTGGACTATAAATGATGAGTGGAGAATAAGAAGCGTTGTCAGTGAAGCTGTTAGAGCTCCTAGTATAAGTGACTTATTCGCTGGCTCTTCTCAAACTTGGACAAGTATTCCTGATCCGTGTGCCGGTTTAGGAACTGCTCAAGGTGGATCTACTAATCCTAATGTTATAGCAAACTGTAACTCTGTTGCTTCTGTTGCAAACGCTATAGCAAATGGTAGCTTTGATGCTGAATTAGGTGCTACTGTTCCAGGTTTAGCTTATTCTCAGTTAAACACTCAGAATATCTACGGTATGGTAGGTGGTAATAAAAATGTAGGTGAAGAAACAGCCGATACAACAACAATTGGTGTAGTTTGGACTCCAACATTTGCTCCTAACTTGAGTGTAACTTTAGATTCATACGAGATAGAAATAGAAGATGTGATTTCTGAATTAAGCGCATCTGTTGCTATCAGAAAATGTTTCGAAGCTGCTCCGTCTGATTTCCCAAATGCTTTTTGTGATCAGCACACTAGATTCCCAAGCGGTCACTTAGAAAGCTGGAGTTCATATGTAATTAACCAGTCTTTCTATAAGAACAAAGGAATGGACTTGGCTATTGACTATTCATTTGATGACTTAGGTCCTGTTCCGGGTTCTTTAAGCACTTCATTAGTATGGACTCGTTTAGATACTCATACTTATAGAGCTAACGATGAAGATGCTGGAACTGATTTCGTAGGTGAAATCGGTCACCCTGAAGATAAAGCGAAACTTAGATTCTTATATACAAACAATGATCTAACTTTCTCAGTTGATACTACATATATTGGAGATGTGGTTGATGATCTATACTTTAATCACGGTGGTGGAAATACTGATAATGCTACATGTAATGACATATCATGGTTAACTTGTGAGCTTGCTGATTGGCAAGTTGGCAATTACCTCTATGTAGACTTACAGCTTAGATATCAGTTCACTGATGGTCTTCAAGCATGGGTAGGTGTTGACAACCTAACTGACAAACAACCTCCATTCTTACCTGGTGGAACTAACAACGGTGAGACAGGAACTTATACAGCTTCTGGTGTATATAGATCTTGGGACAGTCAGTATTGGTATGTCGGCTTCAAATACAAAATGTAATTTCATTACAAAGAAAAAAAGGTCAGTTCTTACTGACCTTTTTTTTATATAAAAATATGAAAAAAATAATATATATAACTTTAATTTTCCTAACAGCCTGCTCCTCCTATGAAAAGCCTGTCGATTCATCTTTAGAGACGCAGGTTCTATTGATAGGAAATGGAACTGAGCCTCAAGATTTAGACCCGCATATCGTAACTGGAGTTCCAGAGAGTAAAATTCTAATGGCTTTATTGGAAGGCCTGGTCATCCGACATCCTGATGGTAAATCACCATTACCTGGTGTAGCGCAGTCATGGGATATTTCCTCTAATGGACTTATTTACACTTTCAATTTAAGAAAAAATGCTAGGTGGTCAAACGGCGATACTGTAGATGCTCACGATTTTGTCTATTCTTGGAAAAGGGTTTTGTTGCCATCGCTTGGATCTCAATATCCTGATATGCTCTATGACATTAAAAATGCTGAACCTTTTAACAAAGGAGAAATTACAGATTTTAACGAAGTAGGCGTAAAAGCCATTAATGACTATCAACTACAAGTCACACTAGCAAATCCTGCGCCGTATTTTATAGAGTTATTAACTCACTACACCACACGACCTGTGCATAAAGAAACTATCGAGCAGTACGGATCAATTGATAGTGTTGGAACAAAATGGACTCGACCAGGGAACTTTGTTGGTAATGGTCCTTTCAATCTTAAAGAATGGCAATTAAATAAAGTTATCGAAGTAGAGAAGAGCAATACATATTGGGATAATTCTGCTGTTAAATTAAATGGTATTAAATTTTACCCTATAGATAATGTTACTAGAGAAGACTTGATGTTTCGTTCGGGTCAGCTCCATATCACCGGTTCTATTCCTCAAGAAAAAATTGATTCATATAAAACTCTTTACCCTCAAGAATTAAAAATATTTCCTTATTTTGGTACCTATTACTATCGAATAAATATCAATAAACCCCCTTTGGATGAAAAGTTAGTTAGAGATGCGTTGTCCTTGGGATTGGATAGAAAAGAATTGGTAGATAAAGTTGCCAAAGGAGGTCAAGAACCGGCATTTTCATTTACGCCTCCAGATAAGAATGGTTATTATCCAACTACTAAACTAGAGTTCAACCCAACTAAGGCTAAACAAATACTTAATGACCTTGGATATTCAGAAGAAAATCCTTTTCCCAAGATAGAGCTTCTCTATAACACAAGTGAAGGTCATCAAAAAATAGCTCAAGCCATACAACAAATGTGGAAGACTAATTTGGGCGTAGATATTGAGTTAACAAATACTGACTGGAAGGTTTATCTATCAAGACAACAAATAGGGGATTATTCTATATCCAGAGCAGGATGGATAGGTGATTATCCAGATCCTAAAACATTCCTTGATATGATGGTAACCGGAAGAGGTAATAATCAAACTGGATGGTCGAATCAAGAGTACGATAGTTTGTTAAAAAAAGCTGCAAATGCTACCAATCAAACTGAGAGGTTTAATTACTTTAATGAAGCAGAGAAGATACTCATGGATGAAAAGCCTATAATACCTATCTATACTTATACAAGGATGTATATGTTGCATCCAGATGTTAAAGGATGGAAATCTAATTTGTTGGATACGAGGCCATATCAGAATATAGAATTAATAAGAGATTAATTTGATTAGTTTAATTTTTAGAAGGTTTTTAGCGGCACTTCCTGTGCTGCTCGTGGTTATTACTGTGACTTTCTTTATGGTCCACTCTGCTCCAGGAGGACCTTTTGATGCTGATAAAGCTGTTTCAAAAGAAGTACTCGAGCAGCTAAACGAACGATACAATTTAAATGAACCAGTTTGGAAGCAATATTTCATTTATTTATCCAATGTAGTTCAAGGGGACTTCGGTCCGTCTTTTAGATATCCGAGTAGGTCTGTAACAGAATTAATACTTACTGGTCTACCTATTACATTTGAACTAGCTTTGTATTCTATTATTTTTGCAATTTTTATAGGAGTGAGTGCTGGTTTGATTAGTGGTTTAAAGCCCAATACCTCCTATGATTATGTTCCAATGACTTTAGCGATGGCGGGTATATGCATCCCCTCCATTATTCTTGGACCAAGTCTCTCCTTAGTTTTTGGAATAACGCTTCAATGGGTTCCAGTTTCTGGGTGGGGAGATATCCCGGGTGATAAGATTTTACCGGTCATAACACTTGGTACTGCATATGCAGCCTACTGCGCTAGATTAACAAGGGGAGGGATGTTAGAAATCCTTAACCAAGACTTTATAAGAACTGCAAGAGCTAAAGGCCTCTCTGAAACAAGGGTTGTCTTAGTACATGCTTTAAGGGGTGGATTAACTCCCGTTGTAGCTTTCCTTGGTCCAGCAATGGCTGGTTTGCTTGCAGGTTCTTTTGTAGTTGAAACGGTCTTTGGCATACCAGGCCTTGGAAGGTTTTATGTTGAAGCAGCCTTCAATAGAGATTACACAATGATATTGGGTACAACTATCTTTTTTTCTTCTCTAATTATCTTCTTTAATCTAATTGCTGATTTAGTGGCTTCAGCACTTAATCCAAAATTGAGATAAATGGCAAATACCGAATCGAGTTTATATGAAGATGCTTTTAGAAGATTATTTTCTAATAAACTATCTCTATTTAGTTTCTGTTTTATCAGCTTTATAACTATCTTAGCTATCCTCACTCCTTGGATAGCGCCCTATGATTACGCCTATCAAGATTTAGATTTAGGACCATCTGGGCCCTCTATGGCTCATTGGATGGGCACCGATGTTCTTGGAAGAGATCTCCTTACTAGGATTTTATACGGTAGTAGGATTTCCTTAATGGTAGGATTTCTTGCAACTATGGTAGCCCTATTTATCGGTGTAATTTGGGGAACTATTGCAGGTTATGCTGGAGGAAAAATTGATACGGTAATGATGAGGATAGTGGATGCAATGTATGGAGTTCCATTCATTATTTTAATCATCTTGCTTATGGTGATTTTTGGACGAAATCTTGTATTACTTTTTGTAGCTATCGGAGCAGTTGAATGGCTAACAATGTCTCGCATTGTTAGAAGCCAAGTTAGAAGTCTGAGCCAACAGGAATTCGTTTTGGCTGCTCAGGCTATGGGTGTCAGCAGTGTAGACATCATATTTAGACATTTAATTCCTAATACGGTAGGTCCTGTAATAGTTTATGCAACCCTAACAGTGCCTCAAATCATGCTCTTAGAAGCTTTTTTAAGTTTCCTAGGTCTTGGTGTGCAAGCCCCAATGAGTTCATGGGGGATCTTGATAAGAGACGGTGCTGTATCGATGGAGGAATATTGGTGGTTACTTATTTTTCCATCCATACTTTTTTCTTTAACTCTATATTCTCTAAATTTTATAGGTGACGGTTTGCGCGATGCACTTGATCCTAGAACCGTGCAAAACTAAAATACATATCTAACATAGGACAATTATGAAATATTTGAAAAATTTTCTTCTTTTATCATTTATATACTCTCAATTTCTTTATTCAAACACCTTAGAAAACTTCTCAGAAAATTCTAAATTACTAGGCGTTTCTTTATCGCCTTATGGAGATACTTTAACTCTTATAGCTGAAAATAATTTTGGTGAAGAGGTTTTATATCTCATAGATGCAAATAAATTTTCAGATAACAAACTCACTGTCATAAATAGTTTTGGCGCACCTAATCTTCGACAGGATGGTGGTTATAGCATCACCGCTTCATCTATATGTGGCGTTACGTGGACTGGACCTGAAGATTTTATATTTCAAATTTGTGGAAAATCTACCAGAAATGAAGGTCAGATAGCTACTGGTATTTGGTATAAGGCTAACATTCAATCAAAAAAACCAAAAAAATATATAGATAGCGGATTTTCTAGAGAAAGAGGAAGTTTATATGATCCACTTCCTTTAGACCCTGATTATGTTTTATTCGAAAGCGGTGATTATCAAAAGCTTAACGGTTTATGGGATTTTGAAAGTTCAGCAGTTATCAAAGTCAAAACGAATAAAAGAAACGCAAGCGTTCAAGGAAGTACATTATTTAGATCAAAAAAATACTGCTACGAAGGTTGCCAAAGAACTGGCATATTCATTTCAGCTGCTAATGATCCAGAAAATCCAGTGGCGATAATAGGTTCTAGTGATTACGAGGAAGCTCATCTCCATTTGTATAAAAAAGAAGGTAATTCTTGGGAAGATACCCCTTCTCTTATTCTTCCTACAACCTTGCAGACTCCTTTTGTAGGTGAGGACCAAAAGATTTGGTATACCGGATCTTTAGATGGTAAGTCTGATACTTTACTTGTCTCGAATTCTTTAGATGAATTGCCTGAACCTGTAAATTTAGGAAATTGTAAGAATGTGAGGAATATGTATTTTCATCCTGACTCATTAGACCCTTTCGGTGTTCTTGCTGATTGTGGGGACAAATTGAAAATGGTTTATCTTGATGATAATAGTAAGGGTGCGAGATGGCATAAAAGTCTAGTAAATCAATTCCCAAATTCAATTATTCGACTTGGGTGGACCGAAGACGGCAACAGAGCTTTTGTAGTTATAAGTTCTTCTACCAACCCAGGTGATTTTTATCTTCTTGATACGGACAAGAAATCCATAAACTATATAGGGTCATCTAATCAATCCCTAGATCTTGATCTTCTTTCTAAATCAGAACTTTTTAAGTTTACTTCTAGAGATGGTATGGAAATTCATGGCATCTATAGTCATCCTAAAGATATTGAAGGAGAAGTACCTTTAATTGTTATTCCTCATGGTGGTCCAAAAGGCCCTTATGATACTCCTCGATATGATCCTTGGGTGCATGTTCTAAACTCCTTTGGATATGCTACTTTAAAAGTTAATTTCAGAAGTTCAGGTGGATACGGAGACATCCTTGAAGATGCTGGTGATAAGGTATGGGGAACTAAAGTCATAGATGACATAACAGATGGGGTTAAATGGACTATCTCTAATAAAGCTATCGATAAAGATAAAATATGCGTAATTGGAGCAAGCTTTGGTGGATACGCAACAATGATGAGTCTAATACGCGAACCAGATTTGTATAAATGTGGAGTACCAATGATGGGTGTTTATGACCTTTCTATTATGTTTACTAGAGATAGGGCAGACGCATCTAGAGGACAGTCTAGAGGCATTGTTGATTATAAAACTAACGTTATAGGACATGGTGATGAATCACACATGTCAGTTCATTCTCCTCTTAATAACGCTGATAAAGTAAGAGCTCCAGTTTTCTTCATACATGGAGCCGAAGATAAGAGAGTTCCTATTATCCATATGGAGAGAATGCAGACTGCACTAAGTAAACTGAACAAGCCTTATGAAACATTAGTTTTTAATGATGAAGGACATGGCTGGAGACAGGAAGAAAATAAATTAGAGTTTTATCAAAAACTAAGAGATTTTTTATCCAAGCATTTAGATACTTAAAGAAATAGTTTTAGTACTTGACCGGGGAATATTTTGGATACATCTTCAATTTCATTCCATTCTTGAATCTTTTCTGGGCTGATTTCAAATTTTGACGCTATTCTGCTGATTGTGTCACCGGATTTTACAGGGTAAAGCATTGTGCGAAGTTGCTTTGACGGTATATCCTGTCTGATTCTTTCATAGCGGGAAAAGATTTTTATTTCTTGATTAATTTGAAGAGGTCGCTCTATGTCCAATTCGTTCCATAAGACTATGTCTTCAATACTAACTTGTTGCTGTTTAGCTATACTCCATAAGGAGTCGCCTCCTTTGACTATATATATTTTTTCCCTAGGTTTTTGTTTATTTGCCCATGCAGAACCTCTTGGTACCATAATTTCTTTTCCTGCATAGATCACGTCAGTATCCATTCCATTGATCTCTTTTAGAACAGCAACTTTGACTTTATATCTTGAAGCTATTCTATAGAGATTATCGCCTCGTCTAATTTTATATCTGTCCCATCTAACCAAATCAGTTTGATCTAGGGATTCTAGTTGGGTGGTAAATCTGTCAGATACACCTATTGGTAAAAGAAGATAGTGGGGTCCGCTTGGATCTGTAGCCCATTGATTAAAACCGGGATTAAGCTCATAAATTGTTTCAGGCTTAAGACCTGCGAGGTCGGCAGCCTGCATAAGATCTAATTGTCCAGGTATCTTGACCTTCTCAAAATAAGGTCTATTTGCGATGCTAGGTAAATTGACCTCAAAAGCATCTGGATTTTTTATTAATTCACATAAAACTAATAACTTTGGTACGTATGCCGTTGTCTCTTTAGGAAGGTCTAGATCCCAAAATCTAGTTGGTTTATCCTGCCTCTTATTTTTTCTTATAGCTCGATTGACTCTAGTTGGCCCAGTATTGTAAGCAGCCATGGACAGGAGCCAATCACCATCAAATTTTTCATTTAAATAAGTCAAGAACTGGAGGGCAGCTTCGGTTGACGCCAGAACATCTTTTTTTCCGTCGTACCACCAGTTAGTCTTTAACCCCCACTCTTTACCAGTAGCTGGCATAAACTGCCATATACCAGTGGCACCATCTACTGATTTTGCATATGGATCAAATTCGCTTTCCACAAATGGAAGTAAGGCTAGCTCTACTGGAAGTCCAAGCTCTTCAGCTCTTGTCAGAGTATGGTGTAAGTATCTTTGACCTGATTTACTAATCCTGTTAACCGCCGATTGATTCTTGTATAACCTTTCTCTGTATATGCTAGTAGCGGCTATTTGGTCTTGAGGAATAACAAGTGTCAATTCAAGTCTAATTCTTTCCCAAATATCAAAAGGCGTCTGCTCAAGCTTTTCTTCAATTATTTTTGGGCTTACTGTAGTTATCGATTGAGAATCTAGTTTAATTACCTCGTTGCTGGTAACAGATGTACAACCATTAATTACTAATAACAAAACTAAGGTGTAGAGTTTATACATTCTAGAAATTATCTTTCCAATTTCGAATCACACCTAACACTTCTTCGTCTTTACTTACTGTAGTTTGAGAATAGTTCTGTGCAGATTTTATTACTTCATCTCTATGACATCTCAAAAAAGGATTGATCTTTAGTTCAGTTGAAATTGTAGAGGGTAGGGTAATTTTGTCTTCCTTCCTCATCTTCCTGACTTCATTTAACCTATCGTTCAAGTCTTTATTATTAGGCTCTACCTCTAGAGCAAATGTTAAATTAGATTCTGTATATTCGTGAGTACAGAAGACTTGTGTGTTCAATGGAAGAACTGAAAATTTATTTAAAGAATTAAACATTTGCTCAGGTGTTCCTTCAAACAATCTTCCACAACCTCCTGAAAATAACGTATCTCCGCAAAATAAAAGTGGTTCATCGATATCTGCGAAGTAGGAAATATGATCTAAAGTATGCCCTGGTGTAGAAAATATACTAAATTCAATATCCGAAATTTCTATCACATCTCCCTCTGTTAAAGGTGAATTAATACCCTGTATGTGACCTCCTTTGGGTCCATATACTTCGCAGTTATAAGACTCTACTAAAGATTGAATACCACCGGTATGATCATAATGATGATGTGTGATTAAAATACTATTTAGAGTTAAGCCTCTTTCTTCTAAAAATGATCTTACTGGTTCAGGATCTCCTGGATCTACTACAGTCACCTCATTATCTTTCAATAAAGTCCAGATATAGTTATCAGAAAATGCTCTAATAGGAAAAATTTCAAACATATAGTGAATTTTACACTTAGAAAATAAGAATAGTTAGTCTAAGTGTAATACAATTTCTATATGTCAACTTCCATTAGAGTCTTTACAGACGGCGCATGCAGAGGCAATCCTGGCCCTGGAGGATGGGGAGCTTTGATACTACATGATCAAGATGAGTTTTCTTTATGGGGTGGTGAAAAGGAAACAACTAATAATCAAATGGAGATGACAGCTGCAATCAAAGCCTTAGAATACTTTAAAGAGAGTTCCGACATTTCTTTGACAACTGACTCCAATTACGTCAAAGATGGAATAGAAAAATGGATTTCAGGTTGGAAAAAGAATGGTTGGAAGACTGCTGCAAAAAAACCTGTTAAAAATAAAGAACTTTGGATGAGATTGGATCAATTAACTCAGTTTCATAACGTTTCTTGGAACTGGGTAAAGGGCCATAGTGGACATAGAGAGAATGAGATAGCTGATATGCTTGCAAATAAGGGGATTGATGAACTATGAATAGACAAATTATTCTTGATACTGAAACTACAGGACTAGACAGAAAGTCAGGTCATAGAGTAATTGAAATAGGATGTGTGGAGATAGTTAATAGGAAATATACAGGAAATGAATATCATGTTTACCTAAATCCTGAAAGAGAGAGTGACCCTGGAGCATTAGAAGTCCATGGATTAACTACTGAATTCTTATCCGATAAACCTAAATTTGAAGAAATTTATCAAGAATTTATTGATTTTATAAAAGATTCTGAATTACTTATTCACAATGCTGAATTTGATATAGGATTCCTCAATCATGAGATAAAACTTATGTCCAAAAACTTAACTACTATTGATAAGCATGTGTCCTTAATAACAGATACTTTACAAATTGCACGTGAAAAACATCCTGGTCAGAGGAATAGTCTTGATGCTTTAGTCAATAGATACGAAGTTGGAGGATATGACCGAGAACTTCACGGAGCGTTATTGGATTCCAAGATACTCGGTGATGTTTATTTAGCTATGACAGGTGGTCAAAGTACTTTAGATTTTACAAATCAAATTGAAGATCAAAATAAATTATCTAAAGAGACTTCATCTGAACGTATGGATTTGAATCTAAAAGTAGTAAGTCTCAGTGAACAAGAGGAACAAACTCACCTAGAGTATCTTCAACGTATGCAAGAGGAAACCGGAGTAGAGCCAGTTTGGCATTCTAAAGATACATAGCATATGAAAACTAGATTTGCTCCTAGCCCAACAGGTTACCTTCATATAGGAGGGGCCAGAACAGCCCTATTTGCATGGCTCTATGCAAAATCACACAATGGAGATTGTCTTCTTAGAATAGAAGATACTGATAAAGAAAGGTCGGATAAAAAATATACCAAGGAGATTATAAAAAGTTTTGACTGGTTAGGAATTCAGTTTGATCAAGAGGTTGTTTATCAATCTAATAACGCCAATCGCTACAGAGAAGTAATAGATTCTTTGCTCAATGAGGACTTGGCCTATGTCTGTAAAGGAGATGATCTTGAAGAAGATAAGAATTCAAGAGACCTAAAACTTCCAAGAGAAGAAAATATGGTTATTCGAATCAAAATGCCAGAAGAAGGTTCTACTGTCCTAAATGACTTAATAAAAGGCGAGATCCAAGTTTCGAATGATCAACTAGATGACTTTATTATTGAAAGAAGTGACGGGTCAGCGACATATAATTTTTGTGTGGTTGTAGATGATATTGACTCTGAAATTACTCATGTTATCAGGGGTGATGATCATGTGAATAATACATTCAAGCAAATTAATGTTTTCAAGGCGCTTAATGCATCAATACCTGAGTATGGTCATGTTCCAATGATTTTAGGTGAAGATGGGAAAAGACTCTCCAAACGACATGGAGCACTTGGTGTAGGAGAATATGCAAAGTTGGGAGTATTACCTGAAGCCCTAAGAAACTATCTACTTCGACTAGGCTGGTCCAAAGGAGATGATGAAATATTTGATGGTCAAAAAATGATAATTGATTTTAAAAAAGGAACTTTCAATCAATCGCCAGCAACT
>CALIUO010000009.1 GCA_938048695.1 uncultured SAR86 cluster bacterium | reverse complement strand
AGGATCTGTGACTAGATAGGCTTCTCCAACTGGACAAATACCTGCAGCGGTAAATACTGCAATATCCGATGCAGAATAACCAGGATTTGGATCTCTCAAGACATTGGGATTGTTGTAGCTTGAGCAATTAGAAGTACCATAATCTAGTAAATCAACTAAGTCTGCAACCATCCTATTCTGTCTTCCAAGCAAGACAATTGTATTTTCTTTTTCGATCTCCCAAGAATCATATGTGATTGTCAGTCCTTCTAAGATTTCCGGAGTCCACACTAAACCCAAAGAAGTATTTTCAGACTCTTCAGGTTTCAAATTTGGATTACCAATTCTATAGCTTCCAATTTGGTACCTATCATCTAGTACTTGCCCTCCAACAAATTCTCCTACAGCATCATCTACATCTCCGCTTCTTGTAACGTAAGGTTGATTCTGTTGAATTAAGTTTGGCACTCTAAAAGACGTTGAGACAGATCCTCTAAAAGATAGATTCTGAGTAGCATTCCATCCAATGGCAAATTTTCCAACGGTAGAAGATTCTGTGTCATCTGGATCTTCATGCCTAATTGCGACTTGTGATTCAATATTATCAGCTAAAGGAATAATTAATTCTGCAAAGATAGAATTAGTTTCTCTTTCTGCTTTAGTATCAACGGTTGGACTTGATCCGAGAACATCTCCTACAAAAGGGAAAGTAAGACCTGTTACAAAAGAAGTGTACTGTATTGTCCCATCTAACCTAGGGTCTCTGTCATCGGAATATTTTTCTTCTCTATATTCGAAACCTACTAATAAAGCTACTGGCCCCGCTGGCATATCAAATAATTCAGGATTAGAGGCTTTGAAATCTATAGAGTTCAACTCACTTGTGTCATTCCTATATACATCCACAATAGCCGGAGCTAGTGCAGTTTTTACATCTGAAGAAAATATATTTATAGCGTTTGAAGTTGCATCATTCAATCCATTCTGCAGCAAGCTATTTGATAAACGATTTTGTGTGAAATCTTCTGATTCTGCTTTGGATTTTAGGAGGGCAGTTTCCCAATCCCAGCCCGAATCAGTTTTTCCCCTTAACCCAATGAGGTATCGTGATGTCTCTTTATCGACATTTATAATTCTAGGCCCTATATCGGGTCTCCAATTATCGATTCTTATATTCTTATTTGAACTGCTGTTATCATCATTTATACCAAGCTGGTTAGTAAAATAATAGTCTGGACCTATATTCAAAAGAGCTGTTGAGAAGTCACCAGCTGGCTCTTTTAGACGTCTATAATCAGAATTATACTGACCAATTTCTGCAAAGAGTTGATTACCATTATCCATCTCATGATTAACAAATATAAAAGTATTATCTCTTTCCAGTTCGCCCCTGAAATCTCTGAATTGACCTGGATTTATCCAGTATTCACCATTTGCAAGAGAGGTAGTATCGACTCCAAGGCAAGTACCATAACCGGTATCTTTAGAGTCAGATCTGGAACATCTAGGATCAGAGGAAGGCATGATCTGGATTTCGCCTGCTGAGTCGGTATAGCTTGTTCTTCCAAGAAGATCTAGTTGTGCCCATTTTCCAGAATAAAGATTCCTAAATGAAGTATCTCCTGCCCATAATGAATCTGCAGGAATCCATTTTCTGTGATCTGAATCACCCCATCTTGGATCTTCTGATGCGGCTATTGCGTCTCTATCATAATAGTCAAACATAATAGAAATATTTGTACGACCTTCATTAAAATCGCCACCATACTTGATTTGTACTCTATCATCGTTTGCAGCAAAATGATCATAGCCCGTGCCTCTGAACGAAACTTCAAAGCCTGTAAAATCTGTTTCAAGAACATTATTTACAACCCCTGCAACAGCGTCTGCACCGTAAATAGCTGAAGCACCATCTTTTAAAAGTTCTACTCTATCTAGGGCATTTGAAGGTATTAGGTTTGTATTAACCGACATGGTGGGGACGTAATCACCGCCAAGTAATTCAGTTTGGTAACCTGCATTATTTACTAGCCTTCTTCCATTTAGTAAAACTAAAGTATTTCCAACACCTATATTCCTCAGGTTATAAGCTCCTACATCACCCCTTGCAGAATTGACTCCACCTGAGTCAGATTCCGCTTCTGAAAAATAATTTAATCCTTGCTCTGTTATATTTTCCATGAGTTCAGTACCATCATCTGGACCGATTGCATCTATATCTTCAGAAGTTAGAACCGTTACAGGCAAAACCCCTGTAATTTGAGCTCCTTTAATTTGTGAACCGGTGACTACCACTTCTTCAACTTCTTCATCTGCAAATAAAACAGCGAAAGGAAAGAAAATTGTAAAAGAAATCAATAAACTGAATTTTTTCATGTATAACCCCAAAATTATGAAATCTCACATAAGAATAGAGAATTTCTTCAACTTTGTCATTACTTAGAAATAAATGAGATAATCTTAAAAGTGGATAAAAAGTATATATTGTCACTTGATGGCGGAGGTGTAAGAACACTTGCTTCAATAACTTTTTTAAAATTATTAGAGAAAGAAACCAATATCAAGGTCCATGAAAAATTTGACTTCTTTGTGGGTACTTCAGCAGGAGCAATATCTTGTTTAGCTTTAGCAGTAAAGAGATTTTCTTCAAGAGAATTAGAGGGTATGTGGGGCACACCAAACCTTAGAAGAATAATGCCAACTTCATCTTGGGATAGAAGGCTAGGATTATTGCAGTCAAAACCTAAGTACACGAGTGAAGGAAAAAGAACAGTTCTTAAAAATTAT
>CALIUO010000008.1 GCA_938048695.1 uncultured SAR86 cluster bacterium | reverse complement strand
TCAACCGGTGATAAAGATATGACCCAACTCGTGTGTGAGAACGTAAGTGTTGTAAACACAATGTCCGGCGAGTTGCTTAACGAAAATGGAGTTTTAAAAAAATTTGGTGTGGGACCTGCTTTAATAACTGACTATCTAGCTCTGATAGGAGATAAATCTGATAACGTGCCTGGAGTAGATAAGGTTGGCCCTAAGACAGCAGTCAAATGGCTTAATGAATATAATGATATTGAAGGAATCAAGAAAAATGCCGAATCTATAGGGGGTAAGGTTGGAGAAAACTTACGCTCTTCTATTGAAATGCTAGATTTGGCCCATGAGTTAGTAAAAATAAAAACAGATGTTCCTCTAGATGTGGGAATAGAAGACTTAATAATTACAGAACCGGACACAAAACAACTAACAGAGATATATAAAGAATTAGAATTCAATGCTTGGTTGCAAGACGTTCCAGAAAAGAAAGCAACTGCGAAAAAAGTAAATTCATCTTATATGTGTATCTCTTCAGAAGATCAACTGAAGAAAATCGTCAAAGAAGCTTCTAAAGCGAAGACCATTGCAATAGATACAGAAACAACCGGTTTAGACTATATGGACACTGATTTAGTTGGTATATCGCTAAGCTATAAAGCAGGTGAGGCTTATTACATTCCTATTAAACATTTAGACGATACAGTCAATCAGCTCCACCAAGATTTAGTATTAGATATTCTTAGACCTATCCTTGAAACCTCCAAAAATAAAATAATAGGCCAAAATATAAAGTTTGATAGAAACGTACTAGCGAAATACGGGATTAGCATTTCATCAATTAAAAATGACACTATGATGATGAGCTATGTGCTGGATGCATCAGCAACTAGACATAATCTTGATGCTCTATCTTCTTATTATCTAAACTACAAAACTTCTACTTTTGAGGATGTTGCGGGAAAAGGTGTAAAACAAGTTACATTTGATCAGGTGCCAATAAATGAGGCTACTCATTATGCTGCTGAAGATGCTGATATTACTCTGAGACTATACGAAGAATTAAATCCAAAGCTTGAAACAGAAGACTCTTTAAAAAAGTTAAATGAAGAAATAGAAATTCCTTTAATAGAGGTACTTTCCGAGATGGAACAAAATGGAGCTATATTAAATTCAAAAATTCTAAAATCTCAATCTAAAGATTTAGAAAATCGAATTAAGAAATTAGAAAAAAAAGCATACGATATTGCAGGCGAAGAATTTAATTTGGGGTCTACCAAGCAGTTAAGGGAAATATTTTTTGAAAAATTAAATTATAGAGTCATAAAAAAAACACCTGGAGGTCAGCCGTCTACAGATGAAAAAGTTCTTGCAGAGCTAGCGGAAGAATATGAACTTCCAAAAGTTTTGCTCGAACATAGAACATTAAGCAAACTTAAATCAACTTATACGGACAAATTGCCTGGACAGATATCGACCTCAACTGGAAAAGTACATACCTCTTTTCATCAAGCTGTAACAACAACCGGAAGACTTTCTTCTTCTGATCCCAATCTACAAAATATTCCCATAAGAACAGAAGATGGCAGAAGAATACGACAAGCATTTGAGCCATCAAAAGGACATAGGTTTATCTCTGCAGATTACTCTCAAATAGAACTCCGCATCATGGCTCACGTCTCCAAGGACATAGGACTACTTCAAGCTTTTCAAGAAGGAGAAGACGTTCATAGCAAAACAGCAAGTGAAGTTTTTGGTGTAGATATAGATAATGTAACTGCAGATCTTAGGAGAAACGCAAAAGCAATTAATTTTGGACTAATTTATGGAATTTCCGCTTTTGGACTTGGCAAACAGCTCGGAATCTCCAGAAATCTTGCAGCCGAGTATATGGCTATGTATTTCGAAAAATATCCTGGCGTAAAGGAATATATGGAATCAACTAAAGAATTTGCTAGCCAGAATGGATATGTAGAAACATTGTTTGGTAGAAGACTTTATTTGAGAGACATTAATGCTAGTAATGCCATGAGAAGACAAGCCTCAGAACGAGCTGCGATAAATGCACCAGTGCAAGGAACAGCTGCAGATATAATGAAAATTGCAATGATAAAAACACATAAAGCAATAAAGACTGAAGAAATCGAGGCTAAACTTATATTGCAGGTCCATGATGAACTAATATTAGATACACCAAAAAAAGAAATAGATAGTGTTATAGCAATACTAACAGACTCAATGATGGGCGCCGCAAATCTAGATGTTCCTTTAGAGATTGATGTAGGAATAGGTGATAATTGGGATCAAGCACATTGATGAATCTAGTTTTCAAAAATCCTAAGAGGACCTTTCTAGTTTTCTTGTTAGCCTCGATAGGCATGATAGGAGTTGCTCTTTTTATGGAACATTTCCTAGAGCTAAAACCATGTATTTTGTGCTACATGCAAAGAGGTGCTGTGATAGTAACCGGCATCCTTGCTGGGATTGGATTTTTAATAAACCCTATTAAATTAATTACTTACAAAATCTTACTGACGACGATCTCATTAAGTATTATTGTTGGATTGTCGCTTTCTTTGAGACAGTTATACCTACAAAGCCTTCCAGCTGAGTTAGTTCCAAGTTGTGCGCCAGATATTGATTACCTCATCTCTACATTACCTTTTTTAGAAGTCATTATCCTTGCTTTCACAGGAGATGGGAACTGTGCAGAAGTTCTATGGACCTTCATGGGCATAAGTATTCCAGGATGGGTGTTTATTTCACTGAGTGTTTTAGCGATTTACTGTTTGATTATTTTTAAAAACGTAAATGAAATTCATTCTCATAAGTAAAATTAAATCTATATAATAACCGCCTGTTTAAAAAGGATTCTTGAATGTCATCTGTTTACGAAAATTTATCTGTAGAAGAACTTATTAATGAGGCCCTAGAAAGAAATGAGGGTGAGCTTGCTTCTAATGGAGCTTTGTTAGTAAAAACTGGAAAAAGAACTGGAAGAAGTCCTCTGGATAGATTCATTGTAAAAGATGAGTCAACTGAAAACTCAGTAGACTGGGGCGACGTAAATAAGCCATTTGATAGTGATGCCTTCAGTGCTCTTTGGGAAAGGGTCAGTGAATACATGGACGAAAGAGATACGTTTGTTTCATCTCTTCATGTTGGCGAACACGCTGACTACTACGTACCAGTAAAAATAAGGACAGAATGGGCTTGGCATAACCTTTTTGGAAAGCAAATGTTCATTAGACCTAAGTCTTTTAATCCAAAAGATAAGGATTGTTGGGAAATAATGAGTGCTCCTCAATTCGTATGTAAACCTGATCGAGATTCAACCAATAGTGATGGCGTCGTATTACTCGACTTTACCAAAAAGAAAGTTCTTATAGCCGGAATGCCTTATGCCGGAGAGATGAAAAAATCAATGTTTGCTGTCCAAAATTTCCTTTTACCTGAAAAAGATGTTCTGCCCATGCACTGTGCCTCAAATGTGGGTTCGAATGGAGAAGTTTGTTTATTCTTTGGACTTTCAGGAACAGGTAAAACAACACTATCGGCAGATCCAGAAAGAAATCTTATTGGAGACGATGAACACGGCTGGGGTCCCGGGACAGTATTTAACTTCGAAGGTGGATGTTATGCGAAGTGTATTGACCTGACCCAAAAGAATGAACCAGTTATTTGGGACGCTATAAAAACAGGAAGTGTTATGGAAAATGTAGTAATCGATTCAGAGACAAAGAATCCTGATTATTCAGATTCTTCCTTAACAGAGAACACACGAGTCGTTTACCCCAGAGAACATATAGAAAAAAGAGCCGATGAGAATGCAGGCGGTGAGCCGAATGCAGTAATATTTTTAACCTGCGATCTTTCTGGAGTAATTCCTCCTGTCTCAATCTTGAGTAAAGAAGGAGCTGCTTATCACTTCTTGAGCGGATATACGGCTGCAATAGGTTCTACTGAAGTTGGTTCTACCGAAGCATTTAAAACAACTTTCTCTACTTGCTACGGTGCACCTTTTTTCCCTAGAGCTGCAGGTGTTTATGCGGACTTACTCATGAAAAGAATAGAAGAATTTGATAGTAAAGTTTATCTTGTAAATACGGGATGGACTGGCGGCCCTTATGGAGTAGGAAAAAGATTTGATATACCAGTGACTAGATCAATAATCTCTGCCATTCAGTCTGGAGCTTTAAATGGAGTGGAGACTGAAACAATTGAAGGCATGAATCTCAATGTGCCTATGAATGTTGAAGGTGTAGATAGCGCCTTACTAAATCCGATTAAAAACTGGTCTGATCCTTCTTCATACGCTGAGTATGAGAAGAAACTGGTCACTCAATTCAAAGATAACTTTAAGAAGTTTGACGTGTCAGAATCTATTGTTGAGGCCGGACCTAGGTAAAGACAATGATTAGATTTTCTTTAGATGAAATAAAGAAATCAAAAGCAACTTCAGAACTTAACTTCATTAATAGAGGTATCGAGAAAGAAAGCTTAAGAGTTGATTCTTCAGGAAAAATTTCTCAAAAGTCTCATCCTAAGGGTTTAGGATCGGCGTTAACAAATCCATTTATAACAACTGATTTTTCTGAAGCCTTAATGGAGCTAGTAACTCCTACCTTCAACAGTGCTGCAGAGTGTCTCAAATTTTTAAGTGATCTTCATGTATTTGTTAATCAAAACTTAGAAGAAGAATCGCTCTGGCCTCTTAGTATGCCTTGCTCCATTGATTCAGAAAATGAGATACCGATTGGAGAGTATGGAGCTTCCAATCAAGGCATGATGAAGACCATCTATAGAAGAGGTCTATCAAATCGATATGGAAGCATGATGCAAGCAATAGCCGGCATACACTATAACTTTTCTTTTTCTGATAACTTTTTAAAAATCCTCGCTGATTCTTGTTCTGAAGAAATAACAGAGCTTAAGAATGAAGTTTATCTTGGAATAGCCAGAAATTTTCGTCGTTATGGATGGCTTTATCTTTTACTTTATGGATCGTCGCCAATAGCAAGTAAATCTTTTGCTAAAGATAGGCCTCATGATCTCGACAATTTTAATTCTGAGGACCTATATAAAACCAACGCAACTTCGTTAAGAATGGGTGATTTAGGATATATTAGCCATGCGCAGGACAGTCTAAATATTTCATACAACTCGTTAGAGGAGTATAGCTCTGACCTAAAGAGTGCCCTTAAAACAACCTATCAAGACTACAAAGGTCTCGGTGAATTTAAGGATGGCGAGAGAATTCAATTGAATGACTCAATTATTCAGATTGAGAATGAGTATTACAGTACTATCAGACCTAAAAGAGTTTGCCCAAGCGGAGAAAGGCCTATAAATATTCTCAATGATCAAGGTATAGATTATCTCGAGTTGAGGTGTATAGATTTAAACCCCAATTCATTTATTGGTATAACGGAAAAACAAATATTTTTTCTAGATTTATTGATTTTGTACTGCTTCTTCACAGAAAGTCCAGAAATCCAAGAAGACGAATCGAAAGAACTATTTAAAAATCATAAGATTATAGTTAACGAGGGTAGAAATACTGATGCCACGATTAAAACTCCAAATGGAGACCGTCAGGTTAAGAAAGAAGCAATTAGAATTTTGGAAGAAATGAATGAAATAGCTTCTTTCATGGATAAAGAAGTCTTTAAAGGTGGAAATATTTGGACAGAAACATTAGATGAACAGAAAAAAATTATGGAAGATTATGATTTATCCCTAAGTGGTTCTCTCTTAAAAGAAATTGAAAATAGTGGCCTAACGTTTCAAGAATACGGAATGAATATATCTCACTCTCATAAAAAGGAAATGAGTGATCTAGCAAAAGATAATGAAGAGTACTTTGCAGAAAAGGCTAAAGAATCTCTTATAGAAGCGAAGAAAATAGAAGAAGATCATCAAATAAGTTTTGAAGACTACCTAAAAGATTTTTTAAATAAGATTTCTTGACGTTTTTATTTTTAACGTTAATTTAACCCTTAGATATTAAATAAGGATCATTTTATGAAAGCATTTCTCTGTAAAGAATTTGGACCCGTTGAATCTCACACAGTTGAGGAAATAGAAGATCCAGTAGCAGGTCCGGGTCAGATTGTTGTTGATATTAAAGCAACAGGTATAAGTTTTCCTGATGTACTAATTGTGCAAGGGCTCTATCAATTCAAACCTCCTTTCCCCTTTAGTCCTGGAAGTGAGATCTCGGGTGTCGTTTCGTCTGTTGGTGAAGGCGTCACTCTGCACAAAGAAGGTGACAGAGTTATGGGCAGTATAGGTTCTGGCGGGTTGCGTGAGAAAGGAGTCTATCTTGAGCAGCAATTAATGCCATTACCTGATTCAATGGACTTTAATACGGCGGCAGGTTTTCCACTTAACTACGGTACGACTTATCACGCATTCAAGCAAAGGGGAGAACTCAAAGAAGGTCAATCAGTATTAGTTCTAGGTGCTGGTGGTGGACTCGGCATAACTGCTATCCATATAGCAAAAGCAATGGGCGCTAAAGTTATAGCTGCAGCTTCTTCTCAAGAAAAGATAGATCTTTGTAAAAAAGAGGGTGCAGATGAAGGAATAATTTACGAAAGAGATATGGACAGAGATCTTCAGAAAAAGTTTTCTGATGAAATAAAAGAATTGACCGGTGGTGGCGTGGATATGATTTACGATCTGGTTGGAGGAGACTATGCAGAACCAGCTTTAAGGGCAATTGCAAGACATGGTAAATATCTAGTCATAGGTTTCACAGCTGGAATACCCAAAATGCCTCTAAACCTGACTCTTCTTAAAGAATGTCAAATTGTTGGTGTTTTCTGGGGTCAGTTTGCAGCTGTAGACCATGCAGAAAATGCGCAAAACTTTAAAGAACTTTTTGAGCTTCATGCTCAAGGAAAAATTAAACCTTTTGTTACTGAAACATATAGTCTTGAAGATTCAGCTAAAGCTATAAAGACCTTAGAAGATAGAAAAGTCTTAGGAAAAGTAGTCGTAAATATGGAATAAAAAATGACGAGAAGAGTTGTTAAGATCGTAATTCTTCTCAATTTAATTCTTATTACTTTCCAGCTTCATGCTGTAGACGATAAAGAAGACTTCGTTTATGACCTTTCCTTGGCTACACAAGGAATTTCGGTATCTCAATTTAATACTGGCGTGAATTATTCTTTAGGAAGAGGAATTGAAAAGGATCTTGAAAAGGCAGTTTATTGGTACCAAAGAGCTCACGAACAAGGCCACTCTAAAGCACCTTTCAATATAGCTTTAATCTATGTAAATGGAATAAACCTAGATCCAGACCCGAAGCTTGCATTAGAGTATCTTCTGATAGCCGAAGAAAGAAATAATAAGGAAGCAAAAAAGTTCCTTAATCAGCTTAGGGATCAACGCAATCTAAAGATTGAAGATGCTTTGATAGAGTTCTGCTGCCCTGATCCTTTAAGTCATCCAATGATCTCAAAAAATTGATAGAAGATTTTAAATAAAAGCTTATAATCGCGGCTTTCTTAAAATCCATGTCTGTAAATAATCTTAGAAACGTTGCCATTATTGCCCATGTAGATCATGGCAAGACTACTCTGGTCGATAAGTTACTTCAACAGTCTGGAACCCTTGATAGAAAGAATATGGATTCAGAAAGGGTTATGGATTCAGATGATCAAGAAAAAGAAAGAGGAATAACTATTCTCGCAAAGAATACTGCTATCGAATGGAAAGATCACAGGATTAATATAGTAGATACACCTGGTCATGCTGACTTTGGAGGTGAGGTTGAAAGAGTTTTGTCGATGGTTGACTCTGTTCTATTACTAGTAGATGCAGTAGATGGACCCATGCCTCAAACTAGATTTGTAACGCAAAAGGCGTTTGATCAAGGATTAAACCCTATACTTGTAATAAACAAGATCGACAGACCTGGAGCAAGACCAGACTGGGTATTAGATCAAGTATTTGATCTCTTTGATAGATTGGGCGGAAATGATGAACAGTTAGATTTTCCGGTTGTTTATGCATCTGCATTAAATGGAATAGCGGGACTAGATGAAAATGAAATGTCCGATGACATGTCTCCTTTGATGGACTTAATTTTAGACAAAGTCAGCTCGCCTGAGGTAAACGATGAGGGGCCTCTACAAATGCAAATAAGTGCTCTGGACTACAACAGTTATGTAGGTGTTATAGGGATAGGGAGAATAACACGAGGAAAAATAAAACCCAATGAACAGGTTGTAGTAGTTGATACAAATAGTTCTGAGAGAAAAGGAAAGGTGCTTCAAGTTATGGGCTATAACGGACTTGAAAGAGTCGAGGTTCCTGAAGCTCAGGCAGGTGACATAATCTGCATTACAGGAATAGATAAACTGAACATCTCAGATACGTTATGTAGTCCAGAAAAGATTGAGGGACTCCCTCCTCTAAGCGTTGATGAACCAACTGTAAGTATGACTTTTCAAGTTAATAACTCGCCCTTCGCTGGAAAAGAAGGTAAATATATCTCTTCAAGAAATCTTAAAGAGAGGCTAGAACAAGAATTAATTCATAATGTAGCTCTAAGAGTCGAACCGGGAGATTCACCTGATAAATTTAAGGTTTCCGGACGAGGTGAATTACATCTATCGGTCCTTATAGAGAATATGAGAAGGGAAGATTATGAGCTAGGTGTCTCAAAACCTGAGGTGATTCAAAAAGATGTGAACGGTGAGATTCATGAGCCTTTTGAGCAAATAGTTATTGATATAGAAGAACAACATCAAGGTTCTGTAATGGAAGAAATGGGTCAAAGAAAAGCTGACTTACAAAATATGGAACCTGACGGAAAGGGAAGAATAAAACTGGAGTTCATAGCTCCTTCAAGGGGCATGATAGGTTTCAGATCAAGTTTTCTTACTATGACAAGCGGAACGGGAATTATGACTAGTGTCTTTGATCATTATGGTAAGGCAAAAGATGGAGAATTAGCTAAAAGACAGAATGGTGTTTTGGTTTCTATGGCAGCTGGAAAAACATTAGCTTACTCTTTGTTTAATCTACAAGAACGGGGCAGGATGTTTGTTGGACACGGAACTGATGTGTATATAGGACAAATTGTAGGACTTCACTCAAGGGATAATGATTTACCTGTGAACCCTACCAAAGCTAAACAACTAACTAATATAAGAGCTGCCGGCACTGACGAAAATCTCATATTGACGCCTCATATTCAGCATACTTTAGAGCAAGCATTAGAATTCGTAGAAGACGATGAGCTCGTTGAAGTTACACCAAAATCCATCCGATTAAGGAAAAAAGATATAAGATAACCTCAAGAATGAGAATAAGGTTCCTTGCATAAAAAAGGAAGTGTTCTCTCTTTTATTAGAATACTTTTAAACTATGTAGTTTGTGTTAATATACCCCCCATGGGTATAAAGAAACTATTATTTCTTATTCTTGCTGTAAGCAGTGTAGCAGAAGCAAGACCTATCTCTTATTCAGGAGGCTCAACACTAATGAGTCACTCAGATAACATGCGTGATTCTCTATATCTACATTATTCACCAACTTATAAGTACTCATTAGGTTTAGAGGCTGTAAAAGATGATTTTTTGAGCTCCAACTATTCGTATTTCAGGCTCACTTACCTTTTGAATAGAAAGAACACTCAATATTCCCAAAGAAACCTATATTTTCAATCTGGAGTAAGCTCCAAAGGGATTGAGAATAAATTTTATGGTCTTCATGGAGATTGGGAAACTAGACGATGGTTTGCTGGTTTTGGTTACAAAAAGGTAGAGAATGAGATTATAGATTTTGAAGATCAATACTTGCAGATTGGTTTAGCACCCTATTTGGGCGAGTACGGAGACTTTCACACTTGGATTATGGTGAAATCCAAAAAAAATGACCTATTGAACAATTGGTCAACTTTTCCCGTACTTAAATTTTTCAAAGGAAATTTTTTAATTGAGTTTGGATATAACGACAGGACTGAATGGGACTCACATTTGATGTATAGATTTTAGGAGATGATATGAATAAATTTTTGATTATTGGCCTTTGTTTTATGATTTCTCATTCTTTGTTTGCTACAGATGATATGAATCATGACCATAAAGGTCATGTTCACGGAGAACTGATTGATGGAAAAGATCTTGATGTAGATCCTGATAGGTACCAAAACTTTCTTAAAGATCTTGAAGACTGCCAAATTGCGGTAGTTAGTGTAATTGGTATGGTGTGTGATTTTTGCGCCCAAGGTATAGAGAAGACGTTCAAGAAAGATAGAAACGTAAAAAAAATTGATGTGGACCTTAGCAAAGGAAAAGTTTTAATTGCTTACTCAAAAGATAAAGCTATTGAATATAAGGAAATAGAGCAAAAAATTCTAGCTAATGGCCAGAACGCTACTGGCTTAAAAATTATTAATATAAATTAATGGAAGATAAATCGGCAAACTTTCTATCACTGTTTGCTTCTTCATCAACGCTGATATGTTGCGCCCTACCTGCAATGTTTGTTGCTTTAGGCGCTGGCGCTTCTTTTGCTTCATTACTTACGCATTTACCTTTTCTTATTACCTTGTCTCATTACAAGACACAAATAACTATTTTTGCACTTGTCATGGTGATAATAGCCGGTTATGCCAACTATAAAACCTATCATATGCCTTGCCCCGCAGATCCTGAGTTAGGAAGGTTGTGCATGCAAACTAGAAAACGATCAAGATATGTTTATTATATTTCAGTTGTATTGTTTATTTTTGCTACAATATTTACGTATATAATTCCTATATTCATATGAAAAATCCATGCCACAAAGAAGAAATTCCTAGTCTTAACAGAATTGAGGGGCAGATTCGTGGAATTGCTAACATGATTGATAATGACAAATATTGCATTGATATACTTAATCAAATCAAGGCGGTTAGAAATGCTATTACAAGCGTTGAAGGGAGAATATTAAAAAAGCATATGAAAGAATGTGTTAGAGAAGCATTAAGTGATGAGCAGGATTTTGATGACAAGGTTGAGGAAATTTTAAAAACTCTAAAAAGGCAAAGTAGAGCACTTCTTTAAATACTCTACCGTTGTGCTTCAGAATGCGGATTGGGGTATACAGGTGGTACATCATCTATCTTTCTAATTCATTTTATTCAGGATCACCATTCCAAAATTTCAGGTTTTTAAGAAACCAGTCTGTTAGTATCGATGTTATATATTCATTTATATGAGGAGAAACTATGACAGTTAACGTAATTATAGAAGGGACTTTAAAAGAAGGAGAAAGAGAAAATTTCACGGGCATATGTACCGAAGCTTTCAAGGTTACTAGGGCGTTTGATGGGTGCCAAAGTATTGATTTAGTTTATAACAACGAAAAAAGTAATAATTGGCTATTTAACGAAGTATGGGATAGCGGGGAACATTACCAAAAATATCTTCAGTTCAGAACCGAAGACGGAACCTTAGATACCATAGCATCACTTTGTGAGGATACTCCCTCAATAAGAATCTTCGATATCATTCCTACCTAATTTTATTATGAAAGTCCTAGCGTTAGGTGGAAGTGGCGGTATGGGAAGGTTCGCTGTAGAAACTTGTATGGAATTTGAAAATATCAGTGAAGTTATTGTGGCTGATATTAATGAAGAAGCTGCAATAGCATTTTCCCATTCAATGAACCAAAAAGTTTCAGGTTTGGGATTAGATGTTACTGATTTAAATGCACTTAAGAAAGCAATGGAAGGTGCAGATGTTGTAATAAACACTGTAGGGCCATTCTTTAAATATGGCCCTCCAATCCTCGAAGCCGCAATAGAAACAGGCTGTCACTATCTTGATATCAATGATGACTGGGAACCTACTATAGAGATGCTTAAATTTCATAAAAAAGCTGAAGATGGTAATAGCACAGCAATATTGGGTATGGGCGCGAGTCCAGGTCTGACGAACATGCTAGGTGCTGCAGCTATCCAAGAGTTGGATGAAGTTGAAACGCTCTATACAGGTTGGACCATGGACGGGGCTGCACCCGAAGAGGAGTCATCACAGTCGGGAGTTAATGCTGCGATGATCCATGCTGTGCAGCAAATGACAGGCAAGGTAAGAGTCCATAATGATGGCGAGCCTAAGATGGTAAAACCGCTCAAACAAGTTACAGTAGATTTTCCTAGTTTTGGTGAGTTTAAAACGCATATTTTTGGACACCCAGAAGCAATCACTTTCCCGCATCATTTTCCGTCCCTAAAAAACAGTATGAATCTAGCTCATGGAAGCGGCTTTGGTATCCTGAAGTGGATTATGAGACTTGTCGATTGGAACATCTTGTCTGTAGAGAAAGCGGCCGGCATAGTCCAAGACCTTTCATCAAGCATAAGAGAGGACCTTGAAACAAAGGGTGTAGAGACTGGTATAGATATGGTCAGAAATTCTTTAGACGAACCTCCTTCCCTTTATGCTTTGGCTATAGGTAATAAGAATGGGCAAAAAGCTTCTTGTGGCACTACATTCCGTGCCTCAGATTTAATTAGCATGGGAGAAGCTACCGGGATACCACTCGCTTGCGGTCTAAAGCTTCTCATCGATGGAAAAATTACAAAATTTGGTGTTTTTGCGCCAGAAGGTGCAATAGATCCAAATGATTTTTTTAAGGAACTCTATGAAATTAGTGACCTGTTTGAAAAAAGTGAAGAGGTAGGCTCTGAGGGTTTAAAAATTATTAATATCTTCAGAAGTTGGTTGTAAAATAAATTTAAACTTGGAGAGTGAAATGGAAAAAATAAATAATTTTTTTGATGGAATAGCCAATCCTATAAAAGGAGTTGCTGATTGGTTTTTAAGAATTGGGCTGGGTATAGCTTTCTTCTTACATGGATACGGAAAGCTGCCCATATCAGAAGGCTTTGTTGGATGGCTGGGATCTAAAGGTGTGCCCATGGCCGAGCTGACCGCCTACCTTGTAGCATGGGGTGAAATATTGGCCGGATTGGGAATCATAGTCGGAGGAATAATTGCCAATAGCTTGAGTGAGCTTGGTCATTTAATAACAAGAGTCTCTGGAGGTGCTATAGGAGTAATTATGATTTTTGCCCTCCTCATAGCTCACTCTGATTGGGGTATATTCTTTGGTGAACGTGGTTCTGTACTGTTTGCTAGTGAACAGCTATTTCTTCTTTTATTGGGAACTTACTTCGCCATTAAAGGAAATAAATAAAAAAAAGGGGTTAGGATTCCTTTCCTAACCCCCATTTCCGTAATGCTTTGGGGCAGCAATACTTACCTGGCCTAAGCAAGGTCAAGAAACATACTTAGAACCTGTAACTAAACTTAGCTCCGTAATTCCTTCCAGCTAAAGGCAATTCATTTTTAACAAATGAAGAGTGGTTTCTTGCTACTTCGTCTAATAAGTTAGTACCAAATATTGAAAGTTTTAACTCACTTGCTTCACCTACGTTAAATGTTCTAGTCAGCCTAGTATCTAACATCTGATATGAATCAGTTTTTGTTTCACCTTCACCAATGTCATTTTGACTTTCAACATCCTTGAGAGTTAGTTTAAATACCCAATCACTCTCAACATAAGACAATGAATAGATATTCCTTGCTGGATTGATTCTTGGTACGTTGTGTCCATCAGAAAACTCTGCATCAACCTCGTCCCTTCCAAAAGAAAGTGTCAAGTCTCCTGATCCTAAGCTAAAAGTTCTTCCAATCTCTAACTCATAACCTCTGAATTCAGCATCTTCTTGAACATAGTTTGACTTTATTAAGTGAGCAAACTCTTTGTCATGATCGTCATGATCATCTCCGTGGTCGTCATGATCATCGTGATCGTCGTGATCATCAAGCATGTCTTGCAATGTTATGTAGTTATCAACGTCGTTGACATAGAAACTAGCCATTGCATAGAAATCACCATTGTCATAATTAAAAGTTATATCAAAGTTATTTGAAGTCTCACTTTTTAGATTTGGGTTCCCTGTTTCAAGCCTTCCTGTTGCCATATGAGGCCCGTTCATGAATAGCTCAATAACTGAAGGAAGTCTTTCCACACTAGCAAAACCTATATTCACATCAAGTGAATCACTCAGATCCCTTCCAATAGTGAGGGCAAAGCTATTAGTGTCATCATCTATATTGTAGTAATCAATATCTCCATGATCATCATCTGTGACGCTACCCGTTCTTTCTATTTGATCTATTCTGAAACCTGCATCTAAATAAAAGGCATCTAAATCAGCACTAACAAAGTATCCCAATGTGAACTCTTCATTGTTGGCGGGATTCATGAATGACTCTTCACCCACAATAGATGAATCTTCATCCACATAATTGAATGCTATCTTTTGAATAAAGTTATCATTTGATAAATCAAATATTGCTCCGTATTCTGTCGCGTCATTAGCAAAAACTGTAGGTGCATGTTCTTCATGTTCATCTCCGTGATCATCATGATCGTCATGACCTTCTTCTTCAGCGTGTGCTTCAACTAACTCATAATCAGTATCTCTATAGTTGTAAGTTACCGACTTAAGTAAATTACCCATGACGTTGTATTGTCCTTTGATAGTAAAAGACTCTTGATCAGTAGTAGAGAAAATCCTCTCGCCTTCGTGTTCATCTCCATTATCGTCGTGATCATCATCTCCATGGTCATCGTGATCGTCATCTCCATGATCATCATCGCCGTGTTCATCAGCATGTTCTCCATGGTATGGAATACCATACATGCTTTCATGGTTATCTAAAGAAACACCTAAATAACCCCATTCTCCTGATCTAGAAATACCGAACTTAGTAGATTCTATTTCTAAATCTGAGTTTTCTACATAAGAAAGCTCTTCTTCACCTTCATGGTCGTCATGATCATCGTGACCTTCTTCATGGATGATTGCACCATCAGGTATATCAAAATTTCCAAATTCTGACTTTTTATATCCGACGTTTACGTTGAATCCACCTAAATTATCTTTGAAGTTGAAGTATTGTGAGTCTCCATCATTTACAGACTGAGTTTCGAGACCTGCTATGAATTCTTGCTTAGTAAAATCTTCTGGAGCTATACAGTTATCAACTACATTAATTATTCCTCCGCTTGTTCCATTAGCATAGAGAAGCGAAGAAGGTCCTTTAATAATCTCAACTTGCTCAAGGTCATTAAGATCTATATCGTTCAAATGATCGGCACCTAATCCAGATACATCCCTATTGACCAAACCATTTTTGAGGACTTTAACTCTAGGGCCTGACATTCCTCTTATGATTGGTTGTCCTACCGCAGCACCAAAGTCCGCTATGGAAACTCCTAGATAACTGTCTACAGCTTCTCCTAAAGAAGTAGTGGCGTTATCTTGAATTTCATCCCCGTCAATTACATATAATGGGTTTATTATCCTTGAAGGATTTAATATTGATGATGTAACAACAACTTCTTCTGCTTCATTAGATGTAGAATCAGCAGGCTCATCAGAATATATGTGCGTACTTATTAAGCTCATCGCCATGAGCGCATAAAAGTAAACTTTCATGTTTTCTCCTATATTTAATTAAAAAAATCTTTAAAAAAATTTAGGAGTTTGGTGGTGCCCTCGCGCTAAAACCGGAGATAGAGTGGGATTCAACAATTCTATCTTGGGTAGATAATTGTTTAGAAACTAAAGCATAATCTTCAAGTGTTTTAAGATCAGAGGCTTTGAATGATTCATTTTCACAAACTTGGCAATCCAAAGACTCATGAATTTCAATGAAATCATGATGATGGTCTGAATCTAAAGCGTGAAAAATAGGATCAGCAGAAATCGCTACTGAGTATAAAAAACCCAGTAATATAGCGAATTTGCGCTTATTGATCCTCATAAAAAATGCAATATTAATTTAATTAAGTAAAGAAGCAAGGGCTTTCGTTATTTTGGCGGTATCATGCGGGGCTCTAAAGAATCCTGCATACTTAGCTTCAGGACTTATCAAGACTAGGCTGCCTGAATGGTCAACTGTGTAGTTTTGTTCTGGACTATTAACAACAGGGAAAAAGGGAGCATTAACTTGGGTAGAGAATTTATAAATTTGATCTATTTCTCCAGTAAGCCCTTTAAAATTTTTATCGAAATTGTCCAAATATTGTCTTAAATTCTCAGGCTTATCACGATCAGGGTCTACTGATACTAGGAACACTCTGAGATTATCTGAATATTCTCCCAAAGATTCTTTAACATCAGACATTTGCTTCATAGTTAAAGGGCATATGTCTGGGCAGTAGGTAAAACCAAAAAATAAGATATTCCATTTGCCGGCAAACTTTTCTGGCAAGAAGGTCTTACTTGTATCGTCTATCAACTTAAATTCTGCTAACTGTCTGGGTGGATCTATAAAGTAAGCGCCGAGTGTTTTGTATTCATCCAAAGTTAGTTCTCTGGGTGTATAAAATCTTGAGAGAAATAAAGCCATTATCAAGGACATAAAGCCTAGACATGCCCCTACTGTAATAAAGATGCCTCTGTTCATAAATTGACGAAATGGTCTAAGAGCATCGCAGCAAATAATAAAGCTAGATAAATTATGGAATAAGCAAAAGTTGGCATTGCCGAAGCATTACTCTCATCTGTATATAGCCTGTAAGAGTAAAAAAGAAATATCAGCCCAAGAACCAATGCAGATATAAGGTAGATTTCTCCAAACATCTGAACAGCATAAGGAAGCATTGTGCAGGCCAACAAAAGGAAAGTGTAGAGAAGAATATGCTGTTTAGTGAAAGGCACGCCCTTTTGAACGGGCAACATAGGTACTGCTGCATCAGCATAATCATCAACCCTATGGACTGCTAATGCCCAAAAATGTGGTGGAGTCCAAACCATGATAATCAAAACTAAGAGAAGAGCATTAGGCTCTATGGTGTTTGTTATGGCAGACCATCCTAGTAGTGGCGGCATAGCACCAGCAAGCCCACCAATAACAATATTCTGACTGGTCATGAACTTAAGATATTTGGTGTAAATAAAGCCATAAAATATAAATGTCAGAGTAGTTAACAGCCAAGTTAAAAAGTTCGTGAAAAACAAAAGCATCCAGGAACCAGAAAGGTATAGCAGAATTGAAAATATTATTGCCTGCTGATCTGAAATCTTACCGACAACCAAAGGCCTGTCAGAGGTCCTATTCATTTTCGCATCTATTTGTTGATCAAAAAAATGGTTTATAACGGCTGAAGAAGCGGCAAGAAAACTTATACCAATTAAACCGAAAAAGAATACTTCAACAGGTGGATTGAAGTTTGAACCAATCAGCATTCCGCTCGCACATGATACGAATAAAAGTGCTTGCACCCCGGGCTTTGTAAGCTCGAGATAACCTCTCCAATTTGATAGAACTGCGGTCATTAATTACTTTTCTCTCAACCTTAACACTCCAAGATAGGTTATTAATAATAACCCACCTAAGTTATGACCAACAGCTATTAATAATGGTAATGCAAATATTACATTTGATATGCCAAGTAAAACCTGAATAGTAAGAAAGGCAACCAATCCGCTTGCGAGCAAAGCAAAATTACGTATATATAAGTGATAGCTCATGAACAAAAGAAAAGCAGTAACGATGACGGCACCAAACCTGTGAGTTATATGTATAGCCACTCTAGATTCGTGATCGAGCTGACCACCTAAATAGTTTGGCCCTATGCTTTGAAAAAAATCAAAGCCCTTTTTGAAATTAGCTTCTGGGAGAATTTGACCTTGGCATAAAGGAAAGTCTGTGCAGGAGTATGAAGCGTAGTTTGTACTGGTCCATGCTCCTAAGAATATCTGGATAGCTACCAGTACAATTGAAACATTAAGAAATTTCTTTGTTGTTTTTTCAAAATTCCAGCTAGTCCTATCTTCTAAGTGGTCTTTTGTTTTGAAATACAACAGCCACAAAAGACCTGTTGTTAAAAAGCCTGACATAAGGTGAGTGGTGACAACTTGAGGCCATAATTTAAGACTTACTGTCCAATATCCGAAGGTTCCTTGCATAATGACCCAAGCAATTAAAAAGAAGCTTAATCTCCTTACATCTGAGGGTAAATCTTTGTACCGGAATGCCAAGAAAGCGATGCAAAGTATCATGAAGCCCAGTGCAGCTGCAAAGTATCTATGAACAACTTCTGGGATAGCTTTAGCAACCTCATATGGTGTATCTGGAAATTTTGAATTAGCCAGATCAATTTCTTCTGGACTAACTGGAATAGTTACAAAACCGTAACAACCTGGCCAATCAGGACATCCGAGACCTGCATCTGCAAGCCTAGTCCACGCCCCTAAGGCAACAACCACAAAACCTAGAAGACCCGACCAAAGTGAAAGTGTTTTTATGCGTTCCATGTTTATCCTATTTTTGAGTTTTGAAGAACTTTCTTAATATCTTTAAGTAACTCTCCGCTTGGTAAACTTGAATCATAGATAAGAATCCCGTTACCTAGTGGATCAAATAAAATGTAGGGAGAGTCTTTTAATCTCTCAGATATGGGGGCGGGCACAAAATTAGATTCTATATTTCCTATATTTAATAATGGATATTCTTCTGAGATTATTTCTGCAGACTCAGTTGATAGATTGTTTTTACCGATATTAATTAAATATCTCACAACTCTGCTACTATCCTTAGCTAGCCTTATATTAATTTGCCTAGACGAGTATAAAGTTTCCCAACATTTTTCCTGACAATCTCCAGAAACAAATTGAACAATAGACCATTTCCCTGGGAACTCGTCTTGTAAAGGCCCTGAATTAACATCCAATTTTAATTCGCTTAGCTGTATAGGCTCAGATAATAAAGTGCCTTTATTTACGGTTCCATCCGGAGTATATCCACTGTAAAAAAGGGCTGAGCTTGATATTAAAACTATAATTGGAGTTAAAAATATTAGGGATGCTATTACTCTTCCAGAGTTTTGTTTGCTAATTTTCATATTTAATCCTTTTTAAATCCGTAGTAAAAAAAAGAACTTATTAAAACTGCCGCCAGTCCAAACCATTGAAGTGCATAACCATAATGTCTCGAAGGTTTCAGGTCTACAGGCTTCCAGATTGGCTCTAAAGCACCTACTGATCCTGCGGAAAGTTGTAATACAAAGCTATTTATATCGAACCCCAAATCTCTTACAGTAGCCTCGTAGTCTATTTGTTGAACAAGTTTAGGCCAGCCCGATTCATAACTCTCATCAGTTAGATTTAGTCCAAATCTAGTAAAAGGTGAGAGGACGCCTTGTATGGAAATTCCGCTACCTTCGGTTTTTATATCAGCTTCGTAATCAAAGTTCTCCTTAGATATCCAACCTCGATTGATCAGAAATAAGCGATTCTCTGAAGTCTCAAAAGTTGTAAACACTTCATAACCTGCCTCTTGTCTGTAGAGCCTGTTATCCAATAAATAAGACTTTGATCCAAATTCTCCTTGAAGATTTATTGTTCTGTAAGTTAACTTCTCATCTTCTATAGATGTCATTTCATTTTCATTAATCACTGGAAGGGCTTTATTTTCGTAATGCTGATCAACTATATCTTTTTTTTCTAAACCTCTTATCACTTGCCAAGATCCTAGATATATAAGTATAGGAAAGAAAAATACAAAAAAAGCAGTCATAAGCTTTCCTGGACTAAATTTACTCATATTTTTTTCTTCTACCTAAGTGTATACTTCTCAGCCTTTCAAGATGATTAAATACTTTATTCTATTTCTTATAGTGGCTATGTTTATTAGTCTTTTCAGAGGAGCCTTTTTCCTTATTAAGGATGGTGGCTCATCTAAAAGAACCGTTCACAGCTTGGGCGTCAGAGTTTCTATCGCGGTCGTTCTTTTTATAACCCTAGTTTATGGTTTCGTTACTGGTCAAATAGGTCCCGGCGTTTAAGACAATTACATAACGTACACAAAAGCTACTAAGCAGACCCAAACGACATCTACGAAGTGCCAATACCATGATCCTGCTTCAAAACCGAAGTGATCATCGGCGCTGAAATGTCCTTTAAGGCTTCTGAAAAGCATAATTGTAAGAATAATTGCTCCTAAGCAGACATGGAAACCGTGAAAACCTGTCAGCATGAAGAATGTAGTTCCATAAATGCCTGTGTTTAGGGTCAAGCCATAGTGGGTATACGCCTCGTAATATTCGATACCCTGGACTACAACGAAAGCATAACCTAGAACTAAAGTGGCACCCAGCCAAAGATTAAATTGTTTTCTGTTACCGTTTTTTAACCCTAAATGCGCTATGTGGACTGTTAAACTCGAAGTTAATAAGAGCACTGTATTCCATAAAGGAAGCCAACCTAAAACTCCACCTAAGCCTCCAGAGGCATAGGCTGTAGCGAGAGACATATCTTTTTCAGGACCCGCAAATACTGCTTGGTCAGGCGTAATCATCAATGGCCAACTGGCTTCGAATCCTGGCCATAGCATGTTTGCTAAACCTTTTTCACCCTCTCCTCCCAGCCAGGGAACAGCAAAGTTTCTTATGTAAGCTAATGCAAAGAAGAAAGCGAAGAAGAACATGACTTCAGAAAAAATAAACCATGCCATGCCATAAACATAAGAATCTTTAAGCATTGGATTATTTAATCCAGCATGATTCTCTTGGATGACTTGTTTGAACCAAAAATACATTGTGACCCACATCATTATTAGTGATGCAATCAAAACCATATATGAGTTAGTGTCTTTACCCAGATCTATGACAGTGTTGGCAGCTCCAATGATGAATACCAATAAAGTGATCGCCATAGCAAATGGCAATTTGCTTGATTCTGGCACGTAATAGGCTTGTTGTGACATTTTCTCCCCTTTTATAAATTAGCTAATTCTTTTTCTGGCTGTACTCTGTCTGTTATATCGAACAAAGTATAACCTAAGCTCAAAGAGCCTATTTCTTTAGGTAAGGCTGGGTCAATTATGAATCTGACAGGTAATTCGATTCTTTCACCTGCAGCCAGAACCTGTCTCTCAAAACAGAAGCATTCTGTTTTGTGAAAATATTCTGCCCCTCTCCCCGGAGAAACACTTGGTATAACCTGCCCTACCATTTCTTTACTGGTCGTATTATGAAATACGAAAGTAGCTTCGTATTGGTTTCCTGTTATGACTCTCATTTGGGATCTTTCAGAATCAAAATACCAAGGCATTGACTCATTATTATGGGTCATAAACTGTACAAGAAGTTCTCTTTGTTCTGTGATAGCTAGTGATTCTTCACTCAAAGCGCTAGGGCCAGTTACTTTGCCGTTTAGTCCAGTAATCTCGCAAAAAACATCATACATAGGCACTAGTAACCATCCAAAGGCGAACATTCCGACTACAATGCCGACTAGGTTTCTTAATGTTTTTTGTGCTTCCAAACTATTTTACTTGAGGTTGAACAGTAAATGAGTGATAAGGCGGAGGAGAACTTAAAGTCCACTCTAAGCCTAGATCTCCAGCCCCTTCCCACACTTCTGGTTTTGCTTGTTTACCAGACCTTATTGTCTTTATAACTATGAACAAGAATAGAAGCTGGGTTAATCCAAACATAAAAGCTCCAACACTTATTAATGCATTGAAGTCTGCGAATTGAAGAGCATAGTCCGGATATCTTCTTGGCATACCCGCAAGGCCAACAAAATGCATAGGGAAGAAAGTTACATTCACTGATATGAATGTTAACCAAAAATGTAGCTTACCTAGTGTCTCGTCGTACATGTTGCCAGTCCACTTAGGCAGCCAATAATAGGCTCCAGCTATTATTCCAAAAAGTGCTCCTGGAACTAATACATAATGAAAGTGAGCAACAACAAAATAAGTATCATGGTACTGGAAGTCAGCAGGAACAATAGCAAGCATTAAACCTGAGAAGCCTCCAATCGTAAATAAAGCTACAAAAGCTATTGAAAATAGCATTGGAGTCTCGAAAGTTATTGAGCCCCTAAACATTGTTGCTACCCAGTTGAAAACTTTTACTCCGGTAGGTATCGCAATCAACATTGTTGAGTACATGAAGAATAATTCTCCTGCCAAAGGCATACCTACAGTAAACATATGATGAGCCCAAACTACAAAAGATAAAATCGCGATCGAAGCCATAGCATAGACCATAGAAGAGTAACCAAAAATTGGCTTTCTGGAAAAGGTCTCAATGATATGAGAGACAATTCCGAAGGCAGGTAAAATCATGATATAAACCTCAGGATGTCCGAAAAACCAAAATACGTGTTGGAACAATACTGGATCACCGCCACCCGCAGCATTAAAGAAGCTGGTACCAAAATTTATGTCCATGAGCATCATAGTCACAACGCCGGCTAAAACGGGCATAACCGCGATAAGAAGATAAGCAGTGATCAACCAACTCCATACAAAAAGAGGCATTTTCATTAATGTCATGCCTGGAGCTCTCATATTGAAGATAGTTGTAATAATATTAATTGATCCGAGAATTGAGGAAACACCCATTACATGAACGGAGAAAATAAAGAAGTTCACTGTAGATGGTGCATATGTTGTAGAAAGAGGTGCGTAAAAGGTCCAACCGAAATTAGGTCCACCTTCAGGCATAAATAAAGTCGAAATTAAAATACCAAATGCCATTGGTAGTAACCAAAAGCTTAAATTATTTAACCTTGGTAAGGCCATATCTGGAGCACCTATTTGCATTGGAAGCATCCAATTGGCCAAACCTACAAATGCCGGCATGATGACACCGAATACCATAATCAAGCCATGATTAGTTGTCATTTGATTGAAAAATTCAGGTTGAACTATTTGAAGTCCTGGTTGAAAAAGCTCGGCTCTTATGACCATCGCCATTGCACCACCTATAAAGAGCATAATGAAACTGAACCAAAGGTATAAAGTACCTATATCTTTATGGTTTGTCGTAAAGAGCCATCTGGAAAGCCCTTTCGCTGGTCCGTGATGTCCGTGATCGTGTGATTCTACTACTGTACTCATTTTTTACTTCCTTTATAAATCAATTCTATTTTTGTATGCAACAATATCCTGAGGCGTGACTATTACTCCATCGCCATTTTCTCCGTTAGACCAAGCTTGCCTTGTGTATGTTATGACTGATGCTATATCAACTTCGCTGTAAGAGTCACCAAATGCAGCCATTGCAGACCCTTGAACACCTTCCATTAAGATTTCAATATGTCTAGCACTATCAGACAAAGCAATTTGACTTCCCACTAGCGCAGGAAATACTGGAGGAATTCCCTGCCCTCCGGCTTGATGGCAGGCCGCACAGTTAGTTGCATAAAACCCTTCACCTCTTGCCATTAATTCTTCTTTTGTCCAAACCTTTGAAGTCAAAAGTCTCTCTTCCTCAGCCAAAGCAACTTTTTCAGCTATGAAAGCATCGAACTCTTCTCTTTCGACTGCCCTGACAACAACGGGCATAAAGGCATGTTTAATTCCACAAAGTTCTGTACATGCTCCTCTAAAAATTCCTGGTTCTGGAACATTGGTCCAAGCAGTATTAATGAAGCCAGGAATAGCGTCCTGTTTGACGGCAAAGTCAGGAACCCACCAAGAATGAATAACATCATTTCCAGTGATTAAAAATCTTACCCTAGTATTTGTAGGGATTACCAAGGGTTCATCCACTTCTCTTAAATAAAACTCTCCTTTTGGAACTTCTCCATCGATTTGTTCTTGGCTTGTAGATAGGTTGCTGAAAAATCCTACTTCGTCTTCTAGGTATTCATAGTGCCATTTCCATTGGTGTCCAGTAATTAGGATATTTATCTCACCTTCAGCATCATCATAAGCCTCAACCATAACTTGTGTAGAAGGCACGGCCATCCAAACAAGCACTAGGGTTGCGGCAACAGTCCATCCAATTTCTAGCCAGAAATTATCATCAAAGTCTGCGGCAACAGCCCCTTTAGACTTTCTGTACTTCCAGAGAGACCAGAACATTATGGAGAAAACAATTATCCCAATGACAACACAGATCCAAAAGATAACCATGTGCAACTCAAAAATACTCTCACTTACTTCTGTCACGCCAACTGGCATGTTGTAGTCTGAGCTTTCGGAGAAAACTAGAGATGAAAAAAGAACAGGCATTACAAAGATTAACTTTGTGAAAACTTTTTTAATATAAGCCATTAAATTTTATATATTTATTTTTTAGGTGGGCGACGGAACAGCGGGCGTATTTTAAACCAATCAGATACCTCAAACAATACTTTATAGGCAAACTAATTGGAGGAAACTATTATTAGAAATCAGTACTAAAAAAGCTCATTTTTGCCGAAATTTATTAGAGGTTTTTCACCTGTCCAAATTTCAAAACTCAATGCCGCTTGGTGAATCAACATACCGATGCCATCGTAACAATTTTTGACACCTGATTTCAGTGCC
The DNA here is from genome assembly GCA_938048695.1 of uncultured SAR86 cluster bacterium. Lineage (GTDB taxonomy): Bacteria > Pseudomonadota > Gammaproteobacteria > Magnimaribacterales > Magnimaribacteraceae > Magnimaribacter. Next base: position 31,692 of record CALIUO010000008.1, on the reverse strand, counting down.
AATTTTATGAATGAAGTATCGGATTTAGAGTAAGAAAGATCATAAACCTGACTTCCTTTTGAAAAAAGATTTCTAGGAAATTCTATTTTCTCTTCTAAGACACCTGCAGAGGTTGAGTTGATAATAATATCAGGAACAAAATCTAAATCTTTTGAAAGCTCTACTATATTTATCAGGCCTTCATGTGAAGGGAATTTATCTGCCAAATCGCTGGCCCTTGAAGGGGTTCTGTTTGCAATGGTCAATTTAGCAGGTCCTTCTTGCAATAAGCTGGGAATAATAGCTCTTGCAGAACCTCCCGCCCCCAACAACATTATCTGTTTGTCCTGAACTTCTATGTCCTTATCTCTCAAATCTCTCAACAAACCTCTTCCGTCTGTTGTATCGGCACAAAGAATAGAGTCCTCTTTCCAAATTGTATTAACAGATCCACATAACTCTGATTCTGCAGACAATTTGTTGGCATAGTCAAAAGCAAGTTCTTTCAAGGGAAGGGTTACATTTAGACCTAAATATCCGGCCTCAAATAAGCTATCTACCTTCGATTTAAAATTTTGTTGATTTACCTTTATGGCTTCGTAACTAATATCCAAATCTAATTCTTTAGCAAATAAACTATGAATCTGTGGAGATAAAGAATGATCAATAGGATTTCCTATGACTGCAAGCTTCTTAGTAGACAACATAACTATCTAAGAATTATATCTGTATCAACATCCTGAATGGTGGTTGGTTTTTTGTTTCCTCCCAACTCACCCTCCAAGATCCTTACGGTTGGAAATTCTTCTAAAATATCATTTGGGTTTGTCAAAGTCGGCTTACCTTCTCTATTTGCTGAGGTGGAAACTATTGACCCTTCGAAAGAATCACAAAGTTCGCATACACTTTCATGATTGCTTAATCTTAATGCAACTTTGTCGTGGTTACCTCTAACCAAATGACTCAAAGTTTTTTTTGATGGAACTAGCCATGTATGCGGCCCGGGCCATTTAGTCATTAATTTATCTTTGTATTCCTGAACATAAGAAAATTCTACGAATTGTTCAAATTTAGAGCCTATCAAAATTAAACCTTTCTCATGAGATCTTCTTTTTAATGATAAGAGCTTGTTGATGGCATCTGCATTATTCGGATCGCAACCGAGTCCCCACACTCCTTCTGTTGGATAGGCTATTACTTCTCCGGACTTTAGATATTCAAGTACAGAGCTTAGAGGGCTCATTAACTAAGAATCGGCTAACTTTTTATTAGACTCTTTTATAGCTTCAACTCCGTCTGCTCTTACTTGCAACAAAGCCGACCTTGTCTCTTCCGAATCTATTCCTAGCATTTGAGCGGCCAAATAAGCTGAATTAATTGCGCCTGCAGAACCAATAGCAACTGTTGCTACTGGAATTCCTTTAGGCATCTGCACAGTTGATAGGAGAGCGTCCATTCCACTCAAAGGACCACCATCACCTGGAACACCTATGACAGGAAGAACAGTTTTTGAAGCTACAGCGCCAGCTAAATGTGCGGCCAATCCGGCCATGGCTATAAAGACTTTTGTGCCTCCGGCCTCGCATTCTCTAATGTGAGTTTCAAGCAAAGCTGGTGTTCTGTGAGCAGAAAGAACTTGAATTGAATTTGTTATTGATAATGAATCTAGAGTCTCAGAACATTTATTAGCGAGATCTAAATCAGATTCGGATCCTATAAGTATTGATACAGTTACAGTCACAATTTTCTCCAAAACAAAAATTGTATACTAATATACTGAAAATTAAATCATGCCCTCACTAAAAATTTTAATATTTCCTGATCCTAGATTGAGAACAGTGGCAAAAGCTATTGAGAAAGTTGATGACTCTATAAAACAGCTTTCTGAAGATATGCTCCAAACCATGTATGAAGGCTCTGGTATAGGATTGGCTGCAACTCAAGTTGATGTTCACAAAAGGATTATTGTTATAGATGTCAGTGAAAAAAAAGATCAGCCACTGGTTTTAATTAACCCAGTTCTAAAGAGAGTAATTGATCCCAACCTTAAGTCATATTCGGAAGGCTGCCTTTCAGTTCCGGGTTATTATGAAGAGCTAAAAAGACCTTCAGAAATAGAAATATCATTTAAAGATGTAAATGGTGAAAATCAAACTCTAGTTGTTAATGGTTTATTATCTGTAGTGGTTCAACACGAAATGGACCATCTTGATGGAAAAATGATGGTAGATTTTATTTCTAATATTAAAAGAGAGATGATAAGAAAAAAACTTTCAAAGGCTAGAGGGTCTTAGTTTATGAAAATTATTTTCGCGGGAACGCCTGATTTTGCCAAAGAACATTTAGAAATTGTTTTAGGCTCAAGGCATGAAATCATTTGTGTTTTAACTCAGCCTGATAGGAGGGCGGGGAGAGGAAAAAAATTGCAATTTAGCCCTGTAAAAAAAATAGCTTTAGAAAAAGAAATAACTCTTCTTCAGCCAGAAACTCTTAAAGATACAAAGACTGTTGCCAGACTGGCAGAACTTGAACCTGATCTGATATTAGTTGTAGCCTACGGTCTTATTGTCCCTCCAAACATACTAGAAATGCCTAAATTAGGATGCATCAATGTTCATGCATCTTTGTTGCCAAAATGGAGGGGTGCGTCGCCGATGGAATACGCGATTCTTAATGGAGATAAGAAAGTTGGAATAAGTTACATGAAAATGTCTGAAGGATTGGACGAAGGGCCTGTGTATGAGATGCATACTAATGATTTAAAAGATAGCGACGATTTAAGTGAGGTTGAAAAAAAGTTGATTCAACTTAGTAAGAATAATTTAAATGCATTTTTGGATAAAGTAGAAACTGGAAAAGTGACTTGCATAGATCAAGAAAATAATGAGGCTACTTTTGCACCTAAAATAGAAAAAAATCTACTTCAACTAAACTGGGCAGATGAATCAGCTGAAATTATTGTCAGGAAAATTAATGCATTAGGTAACAAATACGGCACTTATACATACCTAGGCGACAAAAGAGTGAAGATTTTTAAGGCCCAAATCTTCGATAAAGAAGCAGGCAAAAGCCCTGGCCATATTAGGATGGTAAAAAATAGAATGGTTGTAAGCTGCAGCGAACAAACTGCAGTCGCTGTAGATACAATTCAAATGCAAGGGAAGAATAAAGTTTCAGGCATAGATTTTATTTCTGGTTACTCAGACCTTATAGGTGTTCATAAAAATTTTAGGGTTGCGCTTCAATAATTATTCTCTATTCAAAAAATAAGACTATAATCTGTGAAAAGTTGTCTTACATAAACTTGTGAAAATAGTCATTTTGGGGGCCGGAGCTGTAGGTAGTACGCTCGCTAACCTTTTGTCACAAGAAAATGATCTTACTATTGTAGATAGCGACCCAATCAAACTACATAAACTCGAAGAAGAGGCTGATATCAGAACTATTCTTGGAGGAGCATCTTTCCCAAATATCCTGGTCAATGCAGGTATTAAAGATGCGGATATGGTTGTAGCTGTAACTGGAAGTGATGAAACTAATCTTGTTTCTTGCATGATATCGAAAGTACTAAATGAGTCTGTAAAAACTATTGCAAGGGTTAGGGAAATTTCTTATCTCAAAGGTAAAACCAAAGAGGCGATGGAGTCTGGTCAAATTCCTGTAGATGTCCATATTAGCCCTGAACAATTGATAACCGACCATATTCAAGGCCTTATAGAAGTACCTGGGTCTCTTCAGGTAATGGAATTTGGACAAGGTCAGCTAAATCTTGTAGCGGTTAAGGCTGTTGACGGTGGGCCCATGATAGGTCATGAAATTGGAGACTTAAAAAAACATATGCCTAAAGTGGATTCAAGGGTTGCGGCTATCTTCAGAGATGGAGGTTCTATTGTGCCTACAGGGCAAACCACTATTAGGGCTGGTGATGAAGTTTTTTTCATATCTAAGAAAGGTGAAGCATCAAAAGTGGTTAATGAGATGAGGAAAAAAGAAGAACCTTATAAAAATATAATCATCGCCGGAGGAGGAAAAATAGGAAGTAGGCTTGCTAAGAGAATAGAGCTAAATCATAGAGTAAAAATAATTGAATCAGATAACGATAGAGCTAAAAGATTGTCTGAAAAATTAGAACAAACTATTGTTCTTGAGGGCAATGTCTGTGACAAACACCTGTTACATGAAGAGAATATAGAAGGCACAGATGTCTTCGCCGCTGTCACAAACGACGACGAAGCTAATGTAATGTCATGCTTGTTGGCAAAAGATATGGGAGCTCATAAAGCTGTTGCTTTGATCAACAACCCAGCATATGTCGACCTAGTGCAAGATAAAGGTATTGATATAGCAATAGCACCGTCTCAAATAACTATTGGGACTTTTCTTGCAGAAATTGAAGGGCAAGATGTAGTAAAAGTCCATTCTCTTAGAAGAGGCGCAGCAGAAGCAATAGAAGCGGTGGCCAAAAATTCTCCATCTGGAAAAGAGAGCAGTATTGGTAAAGAGTTAGGAGAAATCTCTCTACCGGAAGGTGCAACCATAGGCGCAATTATAAGGGGCAACAAAGGAAAGATCGCGCATGATCACGTACATTTAAGGGAGAACGATCACGTTATAGTGTTTTTAACTGACAAAAAGGTTATCAAGCAAGTTAAAGAAACCTTTTCGCCGGGATAGTGATGAAATTTCCCTATACAACCAGGATTCTAGGAACTCTGCTAATGCTTTTCAGCTTTGCTCAGCTTTTCCCTGGCTTCTTAGCATATTTTTTTGAAGAAAGTGATTTTGTATATAACTTCATAATAACTGGTTTTGTCACCTTTTTAATAGGCTGCTTTCTTTTCTTCTTGGCTTCAGAGAAAAATGGTGATCTAAGAACTAAGGATGGATTTATAATAACAATCTTCTTTTGGACTGTTTTAGGGTTTTTTGGCTCAATACCCTTCTATTTAGCAGAATTAGAAGGAGTAAGCTACATTGATTCTCTATTTGAGTCCATATCTGGTCTCACAACAACCGGCGCTACTGTGTTGGTTGGGCTCGATGATATGCCAAGATCTTTATTATTTTACAGACAATTACTGCAATGGTTAGGTGGAATGGGCATTATTGTCTTGGCTGTAGCTGTGTTGCCACTATTAGGCGTTGGAGGTATGCAATTATACAAGGCAGAAACCCCTGGACCTCTTAAAGATTCTAAACTTACTCCGAGAATAACTGAAACGGCAAAAGCCTTATGGTTTGTTTATCTTTCTATGACCATTTCATGCTCAATCTTATATAAATATTTTGGAATGTCTTGGTTTGATGCTATGTGTCATGCATTCTCTACTATCTCAATAGGAGGATTTTCAACACATGATGACAGTTTTGCCTTCTTTAATAATAGCGGCCTTCGCTGGACAGCTATTATTTTTATGGTTATCTCAGGAATTAACTTTGCGCTTCACTATCTTGCATGGACCAAGAAAAGGCTTTTTCATTATTTTTATGATTCGGAAGTAAAGCTTTATCTCTCACTACTTACAAGTACGGCTCTAATTACCTACTTAACCCTTTATTTTAGTGAAAACATTTACGATGAAATTATTGTAGATAGTGTTTTTCAAGCAGTTTCAATAGGAACCACAACTGGATTTTTGACTTCAAATTACTCAAACTGGCCTCTATTTGTCCCAATTATGCTGTTAATTGCTGCCTTTATAGGCGCTTGTGCAGGTTCGACTGGCGGAGGAATTAAAGTTATAAGAGCCTTAATACTCATTAGACAAGGCTCTAGTGAAATAACAAAACTGATTCACCCAAATGCAGTTGTGACAATTAAATTTGGTAAAAAGTCATTAGATCCAAGAGTTTCAGAGTCTGTTTGGGGATTCTTTGCCGTCTATGTTGCAACTTTTTTAATGATTTTAATGTTTCTGCTTTCTCAAAGTAATGACTTTTTGACAGCATTCTCAGCTGTAGGAGCTACTTTAAACAATCTTGGTCCTGGTTTGGGTGCCGTGTCAGAGAACTACAAGGACTTAACGGATTTATCTAAGCTTGCACTGTGCATTGCGATGCTGCTAGGCAGGTTAGAAATATTTACTTTATTGCTTCTTTTCACTCCTGCTTTTTGGAGAAATTAAGTAACAAATGTCACTTTATGGTCTTTTTTACTCTCTTTCTAAAAGTAACTGGAAATATTCCGTATAAAGTTCTTTACTCATTGGGAAGGATGCTGGCCTTTTGTGTCTATTGGATACCTAATAAGCACAAGAGAGTTTCACTAGAAAATTTGTATACCGTTTTTCCTAACTCCACCGGTAGTGAGATTCATTCCTTATTGAAAGAGAGTCTTTTTCATAGCTGTATGAACCTTTTGGAAAGCGGCATGGTTTGGGGTGATAAAAGTTATAGTCAAAATGAAGGGTTTGTAGAGGTTAGAAATTTTGAATGTATTAAGAGCTCGATGTTAGCGGAAAAGGGAGTTCTGCTATTCACACCACATTTGGGGAATATAGAAATTCTAATTCATTATCTTGGATCTGAATTAGATATTACTATCCCCTATACAAGACCAAAAAATAGATATATAGACAATGTAATTACAAAGTCTAGAAATGATGCAGGTGTAAAAATGGTCAATACTGATTCCGGAGGAATACGTAAGATACTGTCTGCTTTAAAAAGTAGAAAGCTAGTTGCAATTGCATCAGATCAAGTGCCAAAAAAAGGAGCTGGAGAGTTCTCTAAGTTCTTTAATAATGAAATTTATTCCATGACTTTATTACCAAAATTACAAGAAAAAACTGGATGCAAAGTTCACTTAATGTATTGTGAGAGGAAGAAAAAAGGCAAGGGCTTTATTGTTCACTTCAAAGAAAGTGTTGATCTATTGTCTGGAGCTCAATCTGGTATAGATAAAATGAATTACGAGTTTGAAAAATGTATAATGGAGATACCGGGACAGTATGCTTGGGAATATAAAAAGTTCAAAAGAACTAGTCTTGAATCCATTTATAAAAGGTAATATAACAATAGTAAGTACTTACTACCAATATGAATAACCACACTATGGAAGATCTGGTCTCGTTATGTAAAAGGCGAGGTTTTATATTTCAATCTAATGAAATCTATGGTGGTCTTCAGGGGCTTTATGATTATGGGCCCTTAGGAGTTGAGCTTAAAAATAATCTGAAGCAATCTTGGTGGAAATCCATGATTTACGACAGGGATGATATAGAAGGTATAGACTCTTCGATCCTAACTAACCCATTGGTCTTGAAATACTCTGGCCATGAAGATACTTTTTCTGATCCATTGTTAGATTGCAGAAATTGTAATTCTAGATGGAGGGCTGATCATATTGCAGACAATAAGTGTCCTGGGTGTGGATCAGAAGATCTAACTGATCCAAGACCATTTAATCTAATGTTCAAAACTAATGTTGGGCCAGTTGAGGACGGAAACTCATTTGCTTATCTCAGACCAGAGACAGCGCAAAATATATTTACCAATTTCAAGAATGTACTGGATTCTACTCCACACCCTCTTCCGTTTGGAATTGCTCAGATGGGTAAGGCTTTTAGAAATGAAATAACTCCCAGAAATTTTATTTTTAGAGTACGTGAATTCGAACAAATGGAGCTAGAGTTCTTTGTGAAACCTGGTGAAGACGAAGAGTGGCATAAGAATTGGACCGATTTAAGACTTGATTGGTGGGAAGATCAAGGCATAGCTAGAGATAAATTAGAGCTTTACCATGTGCCAAGAGATGAACTTGCTCATTATTCTAAAGCTACCGTGGATATTATGTATAAATATCCTCACGGCTTAGAAGAGCTGGAAGGAATAGCAAATAGGACAGATTTTGATTTAGGATCTCATACGAAAGGGCAGAAAGAACTAAAAATAAGTGCAAAAGTAGAAGAAAACACTCAATCTAATGCGAAACTTGCCGTTCAGGACCTTGAAACCAAAGAATGGATAGTGCCTTATGTTATAGAGCCATCAGCAGGTGTTGATAGAGGTTTCTTGGCTATTCTTAATGAGGCTTATAGGATTGAAGAACTTGAAGATAACAAAAATAGGACTGTTTTAGGCCTAAAACCCCACCTTGCACCTATAAAATTAGCTGTTATCCCGCTAAAAAAGAATGACGAAAATATTGTCAAAGCTTCTCGTGAACTAAAAAATAAATTGCAACAGGCCATTGCAGGTAGAGTTTTGCTAGAGAATACAGGAAATATCGGTAAAAGTTATAGAAAACACGACGAAATTGGTACACCTGCTTGCATCACCGTCGATTTCCAAAGTATAGAGGATAATACTTTTACTGTAAGGGATAGAGATTCTATGACACAAGAAAGGGTGCATTTAGACGAAGTAAGAGAATTTTTACTACAAAAATACAATATTTAGTAGATTATGGATGATTTTGTTATCCTGGATAGAGATGGGGTTATAAATGTGGATCTCATGACATACGTTACAAAGCCAGAAGACTTTGAACCTATCAAAGGGAGCCTAGAAGCCATTGCACTGCTTAATAAATCCGGATATAAAATTGCTATAGCGACCAATCAAGCTTGTATTGAGAAACAAATAATCACAGAGAATGAACTGAAGGCAGTTCACGATCATATGGTCAACCTTCTTAATGAAGTTGGTGGAAAAATAGAATATATAGCTTACTGCCCTCATGCACCTGAAAGTTTATGTAAATGCAGAAAACCTGAAACAGGTCTGCTTAAAAGAATAGAATTGGAACTAGGTATAGATTTAAAAGGAAAATATTTCATTGGAGATAAAGAATCTGACATTTTGGCAGGCAGAAATCATGGCTGCACCCCTCTCTTAATTAAGACCGGTGGTTATGGAGAAAAAGTATTCAGATCAAAAAATAGTCCTCCTGATGAACATTGTTTTAATAACCTACTGGATGCCGCAGAATTTATAATAGGCAATAAAAATGGCTATTCTTAGATCTGCTTTATTTTATGTAGGCTATTTAAGTTCAGGAATGTTGGCAAGCATTCTCGCCTGCTTGATAGGTCCATTCATTGGACTTGATAAAAGGCTAAAACTTTTTTCTCTGTGGCCCAGATTCACTAATTGGTTTTTAAATCTAACTTGCGGGATAAAGGTCAATGTTATTGGTAAAGAGAACTTACCATCTGGGCCTTGTGTGATTGTCTCAAATCATCAAGGTCAGTGGGAAACATTTTCCATGCAATATTTATTTCATCCACTTTGTACTTTATTAAAAAGGGAGCTTCTGTTCATTCCATTATGGGGATGGGCCATGAAGATGCTTCATCCAATTGGGATAAACCGAGATAAGCCTAAACAGGCAATACTTCAAACATTAGAAGAGGGATCAGAAAGATTAAAAAGAGGAATGTTTGTTCTTTTATTTCCTGAAGGAACAAGAGTAAAAGCTGGAAGAGTTGGAAAATATGCTAGGAGCGGGTTTGAGCTGGCAAAAAGAAATAATGTAAAAATATTGCCACTATGTCATAACTCAGGTGACTGTTGGCCGGCTCATAAATTCATAAAGAAGTCAGGAACTATAAATCTACATATAGGCAAGCCATTTTATGTTGAAGACTCAAAAGAGTCTGCAGAAGATGTTCGACAATGGGTGGAAGAAAAGCTTAACAGAGCTTGAGTTTATACATCAAGATTCACAACCAGTTTGGCGTTTTCGTCTATAAACTCTTTTCTTGGCTCTACCTCGTCTCCCATTAGGGCGTGGAAAAGATCATCTGCTTCCAATGCATCTTCTATGCTAACTTGACCTAAAATTCGCATATCAGGGTTCATGGTTGTGTCCCAGAGCTGCTCAGCATTCATTTCTCCTAGGCCTTTATATCTTGATTTCGTAAATGACCTTTCAGAGATTTGCAATACCTCCTCTAATGCGTGAGCAAAATTATCTACTTCAATGTATTTGCCATTGATTTCAAAATGGCTATCTTTATTAAACATGTCTGCCATGTCTGCACCGTGAGTTGCTATATCCTTATAGGCTTTGGACTTGAAAAAGCCTTTATTCAGTAACCAATCAGACTCCGTACCGTGTCTCAACAAAGAAATATTGGGTTCTAGTAAATCAGATCCTTCTGTCTTGGTGGTAATAACTTTCCAGGCAGATCCTTGCTCGGCCTTATCATTGAGATATTTTTCTAATGCTGATGCCCATTTTTTTACTTCTTTGTCATCTTCAAGTCCTTTCAACAGTTGAGTGTGTTTTATGCCCTCAAGTAGTTCAACAGGATATATATGTGTCAGCCCCTTAAGAATATTTTGAACTTTCTCATGTTGAGAAATAAATTTGCCAAGTGCTTGGCCTGTTATAGATTCTCCTTTTTTGTTAAGTACTAATTTTGCATCATCTAATATTTCAGCTACTAGAAGCTCTCTAAGTTCAGAGTCATCTTTCACATATGTTTCTTGTTTACCTTTTTTAAGTTTGTATAAAGGGGGTTGAGCTATGTATATGTAACCTTTCTCAATTAATTCCGGCATCTGACGATAGAAAAGGGTCAACAATAATGTTCGAATGTGTGATCCGTCAACATCGGCATCGGTCATGATTATAATTCTATGATATCTTAGCTTTTCCTCTTGCCAGTCTTCTCCCTTGATGCCGCAGCCTAGGGCAGAAATTAAAATGATAATTTCTTCTGAGGACAATACTTTATCTAGTCTCGCTTTCTCTACATTTAAGATTTTACCTTTCAGTGGAAGTATAGCTTGAAAATGCCTATCCCTACCTTGTTTGGCAGAGCCGCCAGCCGACTCTCCCTCAACGAGATATATCTCACTCTTGGCAGGATCCTTTTCTTGGCAATCGGAAAGTTTGCCAGGCAACCCTCCTCCTTCGAAAACTCCTTTTCTTCTAGTCAACTCTCTTGCTTTTCTAGCAGCTTCTCTGGCCCTTGCTGCTTCTATAATTTTTGTAGCAATCAATTTTGCTTCCGCTGGATTTTCTAATAAATATTCAGTTAATGCCTTGTAAGTTTCTTGTTCTACGGCAGGTCTTACTTCGGAAGAAACTAACTTATCTTTGGTTTGTGAAGAAAATTTCGGATCAGGTACTTTTACAGAGACTACTGCTACAAGGCCTTCTCTTGCATCATCTCCTGAGGTAGAAACCTTTTCTTTGTTCATGCCTTCCTTTTCCATGTAGTTATTAAGGGTACGAGTAAGCGCGGTCCTGAAACCTACAAGGTGAGTTCCGCCGTCACGTTGTTTTATATTGTTTGTATAGCATTGAATATTTTCTTGGTAACCATCATTCCATTGAAGAGAGACTTCTATGGTTATTCCGTCTGCGGCTTCTTTTACAAAATGAAAAACTGAATTCACAGTTGTGCGTTTCGTATTTAAAAAAGTTACAAATTCAGCCAGTCCGCCTTTATGGAAAAATTCTTTTTTCTTTGAAGTCCTTTCGTCTATGAGAATTATTTTTAAACCTGCATTTAAGTAAGACAATTCTCTCAGTTTTGTTTCTAAAACATCATATTGAAAAATGATATCTGAGAAAGTCGTGGGGGACGGAACGAAGGTTACTTCTGTTCCAGTTTTATCTGTTTTGCCAGTTACTTTCAGTTTGCCTTTTGGGGCGCCATCGGAATATTCTTGTTCGTGTATTTTTCCTCCTCTATAGATCGTAAGTTTGAGGTCCTCGGAAAGAGCATTTACTACGGAAACTCCTACGCCATGCAAGCCGCCTGAGACTTTATAGGAATTGTCATCAAATTTTCCACCTGCATGTAATTTAGTCATAATCACTTCTGCTGCTGACATTCCTTCTTCATGCATATCGGTGGGTATGCCTCGTCCATTATCAGAAACAGACACGCAGTCGTCGGCAAGTATTTTTACAGTTATTTCATCACAGTGGCCGGCTAGTGCTTCGTCTATTGAGTTATCTACAATTTCATAGACCATATGATGCAAACCAGTGCCATCATCAGTATCTCCAATGTACATGCCAGGTCTTTTTTTCACAGCCTCTAATCCCTTAAGTACTGTAATACTTGAAGAATCGTAAGAGTCAGATTCAGTTTTTTTCGAAGTTTTTTGGGAGGCTTTTGTAGAAGCTTTTGTTGTTTTAGATGCGGCAGATTTTTTCTTAGTCGGCATCTGTGTATTTTAATATAAAATCAAAGATTAATCTGCGTAAAGTTTGTCAATTTTTCTATAGATTTATGCATTTCTTCGCCTTGGATTCCTGTTAAGACTATCTGGTTTTCACTCTGTACAATTCTATTCAGTAAAGAACTCAAGTTATTAGTATCTAATTCTGAGCTTAGATCGTCTATCATGAGTAAGGTTTCAGCTTGAGTTATCTCTTGAATAAGACTGCTATTTGACAAAAAAATCAATAAAATCAATATCTTAAGTTGTCCTCGTGAAAGATTAGAGCTTGCTTTTTTATTATTTATTTGGAATGTTAAATCCATTCTGTGGGGCCCTTTCGAGGTATATCCAATTGCCTTATCTTTCTCTAGAGATTCCTCAAAAGATTCTATTAACTTTTTAGATCTTTCCCATCCCTTTGAAAAGGTTATATTTAATTTATCAAGAAAGGTAAATTCACCTGTGCCTACTATTTCTTCAATATACTTGATATTTTGTTCTTTAAAAGTTTGAAAAAAACTATACTGCTCTAGGCTTAGTTCAAGGCCTAAATCAGCCAACTCTTTACTCCATGTAGATAATTCAGACTTCGAAAGATTGTTTTTGAGACATCTATTTCTTTGTTTAAGTGCTTTTTGGTACAGTGTATATAGCTTTTTAGTTCCAGGTTTCACGTGAAACATTAGCTGATTAAAGTATTCTCTTCTAATGTCAGGCTCACCATCAATCATTCTAAGGTTCTTTGCCATGACTATTTGCAAAAAATAAAGTTCTTCTTTTCTTGCTGCATTTTCTCCAAGTCTTCTAGAAGACTTTAATCTGCTATTTGTTCCGTTTTCAATAGAGAGTTGAAGTTTTTTGTTTTGGAGCACTCCTGTTGCAGCAATTTTATAAAAATCTCTATTGTAGCTAATACACTCTTTTGTTTCTTTTGTCCTGAATGAATTTCCAGAGAGTAAAATACTGATAGACTCTAAAATTGAAGTTTTTCCTGATCCGTTCTCGCCTAATATGAGATTTGTCCCGCTGGAAAGTGGAAAAATACTATCTTGAAATAAACGAAAATTATTGAGTTGAAGCCTTTGAAGAGGCATCAGAGCCTCATAGGCATAATGACATATACATCATCTTCTGAATTGTTTTCTTTGATGATACAACTAGAATCTTCTCCGTAAAATTCAAACTTTACATCCTCTGTTTCTATAGAGTTTAATACATCTAGCAGATAGCCGATATTAAACCCAACTTCTAATTCAGATCCTTTATAGGACACATCAAGCTCCTCCTCGGCAGATTCTTGTTCCGGATTATTTGCCGTTAGTTTGAGCTTATTCTCAGAAAGTTGAAATCTTACGCCTCTATATTTTTCATTTGACAGGACCGAAGCTCTGGACAAGGCCGACTGTAGAACTTCTTTTCTGATTTCTAGAGGTAGAGGCTCACCAGTTGGAAAAACTTTGTCATAATCTGGATATTTACCATCGATCAGCTTGCTTGAAAAACTAAGATTTTCTGTTTTTATTACTACATATGAAGGTCCAACTAATATCTCTATGGGGTCATTATTGGGTGAAAGTAACTTTGCTAGCTCTAATACTGCTTTACGAGGGAGTATATTCCTCATCTCTGCTTCTGAATTCTCTGCACTTGCTGAGGAATATGCAAGCCTATGACCATCAGTTGCAACACCATTTATTTTGTCTCCATTAATTTCTAACAGCATTCCATTTAAGTAATACCTCACATCTTGAGATGCCATAGAGAATGAAGTTTTAGAGAGTATTCTTTTTAAGACACTTGATTCCATGGAGACAGGAACTTGTTCTTCACTAATTTCTATTTCAGGAAAATCATCTGAAGAAATAGTTGCAAAATCAGCGTGAAAGTTACTTGAGCTAACAGTTAATTTTCCGTTTGATAAAGAGAAGCTTACATTTTCTCCCTCCGGTAAAGACCTGCATAGTTCTGACATTTTTCTAGCTGATACTGTTGTTTCACCCTCTTCCTGTATTTCTATCAAATCTGAATAAGTTTTGATTTGGATTTCTAAGTCTGTTGCAGTGACTTCTAACTTTCCTTCCACGATCTTAAGCCTTAGGTTTGCAAGAATTGGTATGGTTTGCCTTCTTTCTGCTACGGCTGCGGCATTTTGCAGTGAATCAACTATTTGAGACTTTTCGGTAATGAATTTCATGTCTGTATTATATAGTTAAAACCCTTAAAAGCTTCCTATAATCCTCTTCTATGTCTAGATTAAATGATCTAAGTTCATTAATCTTTTTGCAGGCATGTATGACCGTTGTATGATCTCTCCCCCCAAAAGACTCTCCTATTTCAGGTAGACTGTAGTTTGTAAGTTCTTTTGCTAAAAACATCGCCATTTGTCGTGGCCTGGCAACAGATCTACTTCTCCTTTTTGAAAGGATGTCACTCATTTTAATGTTGTAATACTCTGCAGTTGTCTTCTGTATATTCTCAACGCTAACTTGACGAGCCTGAATGGCAAGCAAGTCCTTTAACGAGTCTTTAATGAGGTCAACTGAAATAGGTCTTCCCGTGAAATTTGAGTTGGCTATAACTCTTTTTAGGGCCCCTTCTAATTCTCTTACATTAGACCTAACTTTCTGAGCTATGAAAAAAGCTGACTCTTCATTTAGTTCGTGATTCATAGATTCCGCCTTGCTTAATAAAATTGCAACACGAGTCTCTAATTCTGGCGGTTCAATTACAACAGGCAGGCCCCAACCCAGCCTAGACTTCAGCCTATCTTCAAGCCCATCTATCTCCTTGGGGTAACGATCACATGTCAAAATCATCTGACTGCCTTTTTCCAGAAGAGAATTAAAGGTATGGAAAAGCTCTTCTTGAGATTGTTCTTTTTTTGCAAAGAACTGAATATCGTCGATCAAAAGAGCATCTAATGATCTGTAGTATTGCTTAAATTCATTAATTGCGCCTAATTGTAATGATTTTACCATATCACTCACGAACTTCTCTGAATGGACATAGGCAATTTTCTTCGTTGGGTCCTTCCTTAGAATCTCATTTCCGACTGCATGCATTAAGTGGGTCTTGCCCAAACCAACTCCACCATAAATAAAAAGTGGATTATATGAATTTTTTAAGCCATCACCAATTTGCCTGGAAGCTGCTAAAGCAATATGGTTAGATTTTCCTTCAACGAAAGATTCAAATGTGAAATTTTCAATTAAGTTACTTTTTTGAATCCCAGATGGCCTCTGTTCAACGGCCCCATTGTTATCTTTAGGGGTTTTTTCCAATATATCAGATGATTGTTTGTCGTGATAGTCTACAAAGATTTCAAAATTTAGATTCAGATCTCTATTACTGGTAATGGCAGACAGCCTTTCTTTAATGGTTATACCGTAGTTGTCCTCTACCCAGTCCGAAATAAATTTATTTGGTGCCAAAACACTGTATGAAAGGGGGTTAGAGCCATTATTTTGTTCTAGTGTGAGGGGGGCAATCCATGTAGAATACTCTTCAACAGGTAAATCTCGTTCTAAAGTTTTCTTACATTCTCCCCAAAAGTGTAAATCAGTCATTTGGTTGATTATATATAAAAAAAGTAAGTTATCCACAGTATAAACACAGATATTAATTGTGGATAACTTGTTAATATATTGTTTTAATTATTTTACTTGTCTTAACTTGACAAAAACTCTATCATGCGCAACCCAATTACCTTTTAAGCATTATGAAAAGAACATATCAGCCTAGTAAGATAAAAAGAGCAAGAACACATGGTTTCCGTTCGAGAAACTCTACGCTCGGTGGAAAGAAGGTTCTTAGCAACAGAAGGAAAAAGGGGAGACTATCTCTAACGGTCTAAAATGACCGTCAAACGCTCTATACCCTCCAGCGAGGGTTTCAATGAAATCTTTTCTTCTCCAGACAAAAAGTTTTCAACTGATAATGTCCTGGTTCTATCGAAGTCCAATTCATGTGGGGTGGCCCGAATAGGTGTAGCAATAAGAAAGAAAGATACCAAACTTGCAGTCAATAGAAATAATATCAAAAGAAAAATAAAAGGAAGTTTTCTCTCAAAGGTTTTAGAATTGCCCGCTAAGGATTTTGTTGTGTATGTTAAGAAAAATCTAACAGGAAAAGAAAAGGATCTCCAAAAAGATTTAGATATTATTTGGGATAAATTCAAGTAGGGAATATGATCAGTAAATTACTTATAAGGCTCATTCGATTTTACCAGAAATTTATAAGTCCGTTGTTGGGGCAGAGCTGCAGATTTCATCCAACGTGCTCACAATATGCTGTCGAAGCATTATCAAATCATGGGGCCCTGAAGGGAAGTTCTTTGGCAATCAAGAGAATTCTAAAATGCAATCCTTGGGGTGGTTATGGTATAGACAATGTTCCTGGGAGGGACAAGCATGGACGTAATTAAAACTTCATTAATAATAGCAATAGGCGCTACCCTTTATTACCTTCTTTTGCAGTGGCCGGTAACTGAAGAAATTAATAATACAGCCTATGCTGAAAGCAATTCAATAAACACTATTAATGATAGTGATCGCTTACTATCACAACCCTTAGAGCCTCTGTCTACTCTCTCGGAACCATCAGAAGAAACCCCCGTAGAAGACAAAAATTATTACGAGATAAAGAACGATAATTTGTCTCTGTATGTTGATTCAAAAACAGGGAGATTTGAGATTTCACAACTTAACACTATTTCAAAATCTAAAGATTCTACGGAACCGTTTATGGTGTTTGGTCCGACTTATGATGCAGACTCAAATAGAGAAAATATCTATTTTGCAAATAGTGGCTTTTATACCAGAACCCAAGGTTACTTGACTCCCGAATTTTCTAAAATTTCTATAGAAAGTACCACCGGAGAAATGACCACTTACGTACTTGAAGGATCAGCCAATGGACTATCCTTTAAGAGGAAAATTGAAATGCCAAATGAGGGCTACAAAATAGAAGTCGAAGATATGGTCGAGTCTTCACTCAATGAACAAATTTCTATAACGCCCTATGTGGTGATAGAAAGAGATGGATCTGTAGTTGCTGAGGGTGGTTTGATGTATACCTATCTCGGGCCTGTATTTTCCTCAACAAAAGATACATATGAAAAATACGACTTTGATGACATAAGAGAGGCGGCATATCAAAACAAATCTATTGGGGGCTGGGTAGCATTAATACAGCACTACTTTTTGTCGGCATGGATACCAGATCAAAATGATGAATACTTGTATCAAGGAAGATATGGTAATAATTCGGGTCGCTACTCACTGGGTTATACCTCCAAAGATTTTCTTGTTTCTTACGGCGAGTCCGCAAGCACAAAAAATACCTTATATGTCGGGCCTAAATTACCCAAACAATTATCAGAAATAGAAGAAAATCTTGATCTGACCGTTGATTATGGATTTTTGTGGTGGCTTGGTAAGCCCATGTATTGGTTGTTAGATTTAGGTCATAGTATTTTTAATAACTGGGGACTGGCAATTATCTTTTTAACTGTGGTGTTAAAAATTGCAACTTGGCCTCTCTCCGCTAAGGCTTATGTTTCAATGGGTAAAATGCGCGAACTTGCACCTAAAATGCAACAACTTCAGGAAAAACATGGTGATAATAGGCAGGCCATGAGCCAGGAGTTGATGGAAATGTATAAAAAAGAAGGTGTTAACCCGCTTGGTGGTTGTTTGCCAATGTTGGCACAAATGCCATTCTTTTTGGCTTTTTACTGGGTTTTACTAGAGACGGTGGAACTTAGGCATTCTCCTTTTTTCTTGTGGATAGATGACCTCTCTGCCATGGACCCTTATTTTGTTTTACCTATCTTGAACGGCGCGGGCATGTATCTTTCGCAAAAACTAACTCCCACGCCTCCAAACGCGGATCCTATGCAGGCACAAATGATGAAATTCTTCCCATTGGTGTTTGCTGTTATTTTTGCCTGGTTCCCATCGGGGCTTGTTCTTTACTGGTTGGTCAATATGTTAATTCAGATATTCCAGCAATGGTGGTACACAAAAAAAGCGGCCTCTTCCTAGATTGAACAAAAGAACCATTATAGCTTCTGCTTCTGCACCTGGTAGGGGTGGTGTTTCTGTTGTGAGAATGTCCGGTGAAAAATCTAAAACAATAGCAGAGAGAATGTGTGGAGAACTCTCTGAGCCGTGGAAATTTAAAAAATGCTCAATAATGTCGAGTGGTGATGGGGTAATAGACTCAGGTATGGTTGTTTTTTTTCAATCGCCCCATTCTTATACTGGTGAGGATGTTGTGGAGTTTCATTGCCATGGCAATCCTATGATAGTTTCGTTGATTGTTGATGAGGCGGTCTCTCTTGGAGCTGTTGTTGCGGACCCGGGTGAGTTTACTAAGACTGCGTTTTTGAATGACAAAATAGACCTCGCACAAGCAGAGTCAGTTGCCGATCTTATAAATGCCCAAAGCAAAAGTGCCGTATTGGCTGCAAACGCTTCTTTGTCTGGCGAGTTTTCTAATAAGATAAATTCCTTGGTCGATGAGGTTGTTAGAGGTAGGGTTGTAATTGAAGCAAATATAGATTTTCCTGAAGAAGACATAGAGGGTGATCTTCTTAATACAATAAAAAGAGATCTAGAAATTTGTTTGGAAGAAGTTTCTAAGTTGTTGATGGGGGTAAGAGAAGGTGTAAGGCTAAGAGAGGGTTATTCTGTTGCAATAGTGGGGGCTCCAAATGCCGGAAAGTCGACACTCCTTAATGTTTTGGCTCGTGATGATGTTGCAATAACTTCTAATGTTCCTGGAACAACTAGAGATCTGGTTAAGACGGTAGTTAATATAGCGGGTGTTACGATTGAGTTTATTGATACAGCAGGTGTTAGATCTAATCCTGATTCTGATATAGAAAAAGAAGGAATTAACAGGTCTTTAAATGTCGTACAAAAGTCCAATTTCACTTTGTTGGTAAAAGATATAAGTGATGTAAAAGATTTTGATATAGATTTGGGTGATTATATTACTGTCATGAATAAATCTGACCTAATAGATAGTGTGCCAAAAAATGAAAAAGATATATTCTATCTCTCATGTGCAACTGGTGAAGGGGTGGAAGATTTATTAAGAGCACTTTTGGCCCGTTTGGGTGTTGATGAGGGTGTTGAAACCGCGTTTCTCTCTAGAAAAAGACACGAAGTATCATTGGAAAAAGCTAAGGAATTGTTAAAAGAATCAGTTGTCTCACTTGTCGAGGGCCAGTCTTTAGAGCTGGTTGCAGAAAATTTAAGATCAGCCCACCATCACCTAGGAGATATTTTGCGACCCATGAGTTCAGATGACCTTCTTGGAGAAATTTTCTCGGAATTTTGTATAGGTAAATAGTTGTTCAAAAGCTGTTTAAATTAGTGCGTGGTTTGTGTATGGAAATTTCTATTCACAATCCATACAAAACAAACATCAAGAAGTGTTGTACTTTTGCTTGTGTTTTTAACGATCATTAAATGAAGTAAAACTAAGCGCCTTAGATGATTGTCCACAGAAAGGTTCATCACTAATAATAACAAATTAATATAAAATATATATTCAGAGAAAATAAAATTTTATTTATATAGTTGTGAGTAACTTTGACGTAATTGTAATTGGAGGCGGTCATGCTGGTGTAGAAGCGGCTGACGTCGCGTCGCGCTATGGTGTTAATACACTATTAATCACTCATGACAAAAACAAGATTGGTGAAATGTCTTGTAACCCAGCAATTGGAGGTATAGGAAAAAGTCACCTCGCGAAAGAAGTAGACGCCCTTGGTGGCTTGATGGCCAGGGCTGCGGATCTTGCAGGTATACATTACAGAGTTTTAAATTCAACGAAAGGACAAGCAGTTCGCGCAACAAGAGTTCAAACCGATAGAGATTTATATAAGAACTCTATCCAAACCACGCTAAGCAAATCAAAAAACCTTGAAATACGAGAAGGGACTGTCGTAGATTTATTGATTGAAAATTCTGCTATTAAAGCCATATACACCGATGATGGAGACGAAATAGCCGCCAGGGCTATTATTTTAACTACTGGAACGTTTCTAGGAGGAGTGATGCACACTGGGCTGAAACAGTCGCCCGGAGGTCGCGTTGGTGACCCCTCTAGTGACAAGCTTGCCTCTAAACTAAGAAACTTAAACCTTAAAGTGGGGAGATTGAAAACCGGCACACCCCCCAGGTTGCATAAAGATACAATTGACTGGTCACTTTTAACTCCACAGCCTGGCGATACCCCCACACCACTTCTTTCTTATGTTTCAAACAACGAAGACAGACCTTCCCAACTTAATTGTTATATGACTCGAACCAACAAAACAACCCACCAAATCATCCTAGACCACTTAGATGAATCCCCCATGTATTCCGGAGTCATAGAGGGCGTTGGGCCGCGCTACTGTCCTTCGATTGAGGATAAAGTAATGAGATTTTCAGAAAGAGATTCTCATCAAATTTTTGCAGAACCTGAGGGATTAGAATCTGATTTGATATATCCAAACGGCATATCAACAAGCCTTCCTTTTAAAGCCCAAAAAGCATTAATTGAGTCCATTAAAGGTTTCGAAAATGCTGAAATTGTAAGACCCGGTTATGCTATAGAGTATGACTATTTTGACCCCACAGGTTTGAAACACACCCTAGAAACTAAAGAAATTTCAGGCTTGTATTTTGCCGGACAAATAAACGGAACCACGGGATATGAAGAGGCTGCAGCGCAGGGAATAGTAGCGGGAATAAATGCCTCTTTGAGTATAGAAAACAAAGGGACCTTTGAGCTCAAACGAGATGAGGCCTACATAGGGGTATTAGTTGATGATTTGGTAAGCCTTGGAACAAAAGAACCATATAGGATGTTTACTAGCCGTGCCGAATACAGATTAATTTTACGAGAAGATAATGCGGACATGCGCTTGACAGAAAAAGGGAAAGACCTGGGAATAGTTTCTGATCAACTTTGGGATAGATACCTTGAAAAGAAAGAAACAACATCTAAAGAAATTATTCGCCTGAGAGAGGAAAAACTTCAACCTAACTCGAGTGATGCGGAAAAAGTCTACAAACTCTCTGGTGAAAAAATCTTGAACAACACAAGTCTCTATGAAATTTTAAAAAGGCCAAAAGTTCTACACACCCACCTTCCCCAGGGCACTCATCGCCTTGCACAAAACGCAGTAGATGAAGTCGAGGCGTTTATAAAATACGAAGGATATATAAAAAGGCAAAAAACAGACATAGAAAGACTTCAAAGGAATGAAAATACAGCCATACCAAAAACCATTGATTATGAAAGCGTTGTAGGTTTATCTAATGAGGTAAAACAAAAACTTTCAGAAGCGCGCCCCGAAACGCTTGCAAGAGCATCTAGATTGCCTGGTGTTACTCCAGCAGCCATATCCCTTTTGATGGTTCATCTGAAAAAAGAAAGACAAACAGTTGGATAGTCACCAAAAAGATCAAATTTCATCATACAAATCACTATTAGTGTCTTGGAATAAAACACACAACCTTGTGTCAAGAAACCAAGCCACAAACCTTGATGAACATATTACAGACTCTCTTTCCATCACACCCTATTTACGAAAAAATATTATTGATCTGGGAAGCGGTGGAGGCCTTCCAGGAATCCCCTTAGCAATAATCAACCCAGATAAAAATTTTTATTTAGTAGAGAGCAATACAAAAAAAGGAGCCTTTTTGTTAAATGCTTCTACAAGACTCAAGCTTTCCAATGTGACTGTTTTTAATCGACGAATAGAAGACCTGTCCTTAAACGACTTTCCTCTCTTTTTAGATATTGTTTGTAGGGCAGTGGGAACAACCGAGTCAATAATAAAACTAACCAAACACCTCCTACAAAACCAGGACAACGCCCTTCATTTAATGAAAACACAAGATCAGTTTCAGACAGAAACAATACCCCCTCTGTTTACAGTAAAAAAAATAAAGAAATTTCCCTCAAAAGCGAAAGACAAGACGCGTATCTTGGTTACAATAGAAGCAGAACAATAAAATGGTTAATACATTAGTAATAGCAAACCAAAAAGGTGGGGTTGGCAAAACTACGACTGCTGTTAATTTGGCTGCATCACTTTGCGCAATGAAGCGCTCCGTATTGTTGGTTGATCTAGATCCCCAAGCAAACGCAACAACCGGTTCGGGATTAAAGAAGTGCGACCAATCTCAAGGATCAGCTGCTGCACTTATGGGAACCGGCGGACAGGCAATTTTTAAAACCGAATTAGGGTACGACCTCATGCCATCCGGGCCAGAACTTATATCGGCCGAATCTTTTTTACGTGGCGGAGGCGATCAAGAAAGGGCGTTGCTCAACTATTTATCCAACACAAAAGATGATTACGACTACATTATTATAGACTGCCCACCTTCGCTGAATTTACTAACTTTGAACGGTCTCAGGGCGGCCCAGGATCTTCTTGTTCCAATGCAGTGCGAATATTTCGCACTTGAAGGCTTGGCTGGGTTACTCGAAACGGTTGGCCAGCTCAATGATAGTACCGGCCACAATTTACAACTTAAGGCTGTGGTAAGGACCATGTTCGATCCTCGTAATAAACTGGGCCAACAAGTAACAGACGAACTACAAAAGCACTTTTCTGGTGAGCTATATTCAACAGTAATACCTAGAAATATAAAGCTTGCCGAAGCCCCCAGTTTCGGTAAGTCGGTATTGTCTTATGAGCCTAACGCAAAAGGCTCACTGGCTTACCTGGCCCTGGCTGGCGAGCTTATTGGAAGAATGGAAGATCAATACAAAGACAACAACTATGAGCAAAGACAAATCTAGTCTGGGAACTGGACTTGATTCACTCCTAGGAGACAGGCCCAAGCCCGAAAGCGTGACCGTTACCCAAATCTCGGTTGATGACCTTGCACCAGGACAATATCAGCCCAGAACAAGAATGCACAAATCAACTCTTGAAGAGCTTGCCCAAAGCATCAAAGAGCAGGGAGTGCTTCAACCGCTTGTGGTTAGAAGGCTGGCATCCGGAAGGTTTGAAATAGTAGTAGGAGAGCGAAGATGGAGGGCTGCACAGCTTGCTGGTATTAAGTCTGTTCCCGCAATTGTAAGAGACCTTAATAATGACGAAACAGCTAAAATTGCCCTTATCGAAAACCTACAGAGAGAGGATCTTAACGCATTAGATCAGGCAAAAGGCTTAATGAGACTCCAGAGAGAATTTAACCTCTCTCAAGAAGAGCTTGGTTTGGCTGTGGGCAAATCAAGATCCGCTGTTACCAATCTGCTTAGGCTTTTAAACCTTGCTTCAGAGGTTCAGGCATTGCTTGAAGAGGGCAAGATAGAGATGGGACATGCCCGCTCCCTTTTAGCACTAAGCGAAGAACAACAATTAGTTTGTGCAAAGAGGGTCATCTCTGAATCCCTATCCGTCAGAGAGTGCGAAGCCATGGTTGCAGGAATCTCCGGCAACAAAAAGAAACCCACCACGAAAACTAAAACCCCAGATCCAAATACAGTAGCTTTAGAAAGAGAGCTATCAGAAATATTCGGAAGTTCAGTTGAAATAAAACACAACAAGAAGGGCAGGGGCAAGTTAATAGTGAACTTCAAGAATCTTGACACCCTTCAAGGTATTCTGGATAAAATTAAATCTTAAAAAATTAACAAATTCTTCTTTCACTATAGGCTTTGGATAACTATAATTGCCGCGCAATAAAATCCTGATGGCCAGTAAAGAACTAAACTCAACAGACTATATAGAACATCACCTTACCAATTTAACTTATGGTAAGTGTCCGGACGGTACTTGGAGCTTTGCTGAAGTTCACGGTAAGAGCCAAGTCGCAGGAACAGAGGCAAGCTGCAACATCAGCGAAATGGGATTTTGGGCCTTTCAGGTAGACACCTTATTCATGTCATTTCTTTTGGGCATGGGAATGATATTTTTTATGAGGAGAGTAGCAAAAAATGCCAGCTCCTCTAAACCCGGTAGAATCCAAAACGCAGTTGAATATTTGGTGACCCTTGTTAGGGATCAAGTTCAAGACAATTTTACTGCCGATAAAAACCCCCTAATGGGGCCTCTGGCGCTTACCATCTTTGTTTGGGTTTTTTTAATGAACCTTATGGACTTGATACCAATAGACCTGGTTCCCTGGATAGCCAATGGATTTGCCGCTCCCAATGCTGAAGGTGGGGCAATACACTACTTTAAGGTGCTGCCAGTAGCGGATATAAATGCACCGATGGGCATGGCCTTGGGCGTCTTAATCTTGATTCATTATTACAGTATAAAAAATAAAGGACTTGGCGGTTTCTTGGCAGAATTGACCTTCCAGCCCTACGGCAAGTGGATGGCACCAATAAACGTCATATTCGAAATACCTGGATTTTATGCCAAACAACTAGCCTTGGGTTTAAGGCTATATGGAAACCTTTTTGCTGGAGAAATGATTTTTATACTAATAGCATTATTTTTTGGTGGTTTCTTTAGTTCAATCACAGGAGTCCTTGCGGGTGTTGCAGGGCTTGCACTTAATTTCATTTGGGCAGTATTTCATATTTTGGTTGTTATATTGCAAGCATTTTTATTTATGGTTTTAACCCTCGTATACCTACAACAGGCACACGAGCATCATTAATTTTTTTATCTAAGGAGAATAAAATGGAAGAAGCAGAAGCTATAAGAAGGGTCGCAGGAGCCCTACTAACAGGAGGAGGCGCCATTGGTGTCGGAATCGGTGTTGGTCTAATTACTGCAAAATACCTCGAAGGAATTGCAAGACAGCCTGAACTTCAACCTTACCTTTTTACACAGCTATTAATTGGTATGGGTCTAGTAGATGCGATACCCATTGTCTCGCTAGCGATCGGCCTTTTATTCTTATTCACATAAAAAATAAGCCCGGAGTTTTGTAAATGAATTTTAACGCCACATTATTCGGACAGCTTTTAGCCTTTGTATTTTTTGTGTGGTTCACCATGCAGTACGTCTGGCCTTATATTCTTGAGGCTCTTGAAGAGAGAGAAAAAGAAATATCCGATGGCTTAGAGGCTGCAAGCCGAGGAAAGCGAGAGCTTGATGAAGCCCATCAGAAAAAAGCTGAAATCTTAGAAGAGGCCAAGAAAGAGGCTGCTGATTTAGTCAATCAAGCAAATGCTCGAGCCAATCAGCTGGTGGAGGATGCTAAATCTACCGCACATGAAGAAGCTGAAAGGATAAAAGTTTCAGCTCAAAGCGACCTAGATCAAGCTGCAAAAAGAACCAAGGAAGAGTTAAGGTCTGAAGTAGCAGCCTTAGCTGTTGCCGGGGCTGAAAAAATACTAGGCTCAGAGATTGATAAAGATAAAAACTCACAAATTATCGATCAAATAGCTCAGGAGTTATAACTTTGAATTTCGAGACGATAGCAAGACCATACGCCCAAGCGATCTATGATCATTCTGAAGGGTGGGAAAAGGATCTTGGTCAGCTTGAGCTCGCCCTTGAGACACCCAAAGTGCAGCAGCTAATAGATTCTCCTAAGCTAGCTTATAAGGAAAAGACTGAAGTGTTCCTATCCTTATTTGAAGGCCAAATTGAAAGCAAAACCAGCAACTTCATTAAAGTGTTGGGTGAGTCTAAAAGAATTTCTCTGCTTCCACATATATCCAAAGCATACAGAAAGCTGTTGTCGGGAACAAAAGGCTCTAGCGAGGTTTTAATTACGTCTGCTTTCGATTTAACAGATGAGCAATTAAAAAAAGTTACAGACTCTCTAAAAGGAAGATATGGAGATTCATTAATAGTGGAACAAGTAATAGATAAAAGTTTAATAGGTGGTTTTTCTATCAAATGCGGTGACGAAGTTACAGATTACAGCATTAAAGGAAAGCTTGAAAAATTAAGAAATCAAATCAAATAAAAAAATGGAAGAATTAAACCCATCAGAAATTAGTCAGGTCATCAAACAGAAAATTGATGCACTTGATACTGCCTCCACCCCCAGCAATGAAGGCACAATTGTTTACCTCGCAGACGGTATCGCGAGAATACACGGTCTTGGCGAAGTTATGAATGGAGAGCTTATAGAGTTTGACCATGGCGTCATGGGAATGGCACTTAACCTCGAGGTTGACTCTGTAGGTGCTGTAATCTTGGGAGATTACAAGCTATTGGCAGAAGGTGGTTCTGCAAAGTGTACTGGTAGAATTTTAGAGGTCCCTGTCGGAGAAGCCCTCATGGGTAGGGTTGTGGACGCACTTGGTAACCCAATAGATGGTAAGGGCGAAGTGCAGACAGATCAAACCGCCCCAGTAGAGAAAGTCGCTCCAGGAGTTATTTCAAGAAAGTCTGTAGACCAACCGGTGCAATTGGGTATAAAGGCCGTTGACAGCATGGTACCTATTGGAAGAGGTCAGCGTGAATTGATCATTGGAGACAGACAGACCGGTAAAACTGCTATCGCCATTGATGCAATAATCAACCAAAAGGACACTGGTGTTAAGTGTATATATGTAGCAATAGGACAAAAGCAATCTTCAATTGCCCAGGTGGTTAGGACTCTTGAGCAGTATGGGGCAATGGAAAACACAATTGTTGTAGTGGCTGCAGCGGCAGACCCGGCACCAATGCAATATATAGCTCCTTTCGCAGCCTGCTCTATGGGCGAGTATTTCAGAGATAGGGGAGAGGACGCTCTAATCATCTACGATGACCTTTCAAAACAAGCTGTTGCATATAGACAGATGTCTCTTTTACTCAGAAGACCACCCGGAAGGGAAGCTTACCCTGGTGACGTTTTCTACCTTCACTCAAGATTGCTGGAAAGAGCTGCAAGGGTGAATGAGGAATATGTTGAGAACCACACAAACGGTGAAGTGAAAGGAAAAACAGGTTCGTTGACTGCATTACCAATAATTGAAACCCAAGCTGGAGACGTTTCAGCATTTGTTCCTACGAACGTAATTTCTATAACAGATGGCCAAATTTTCCTCGAGTCCTCTTTATTTAGTTCTGGATTAAAACCAGCCATGGATCCTGGAATTTCAGTTTCAAGGGTGGGTGGTGCTGCTCAGGTTCCCATAATTAAAAAGCTTGGTGGCGGAATTAAAACAGCCCTCGCTCAATATAGAGAGTTAGAGGCTTTTGCCCAATTTGCTTCAGATCTTGACGAGGCATCCAAAGAGCAATTAGAGCATGGTGTGAGGGTTACTGAACTTACAAAACAAGATCAGTTTTCACCAATGTCTGTAGCTGAAATGGGGCTAATGCTTTATACGGCCAATGAAGGATATCTAAGGCAAGTTGAGGTTGAAAAAATCAAAGACTTTGAAAAAAGCTTGATAGCCTATATGAATTCCGAGCACAAAGACCTAATGGATAAGGTGTCAGAGACCGGAGAATACGGAGATGACATTCAAAATGCCTTCAAAGAAGCCTTAGATAAATTCATGGAAACGCAAACCTGGTAAGTATTAATGGCTAACAGTAAAGAAATCAAAGTACAGATCGCCAGCATAGGTAATACCCAAAAGATTACCAGTGCAATGGAGAAGGTCGCTGTTAGCAAAATGAAGAAGACCCAAGATAAGATGCTTAAAGGTCGTCCTTATAGGGATCGTATGCTGGGCGTAATTAATCACCTTGCCAAAGGACAGCCAGAATACAAGCCTAAGTATATGGAAGAAAGGGATGTTAAGAAAATCGCCATCATAGTTGTCAGTTCTGACAAAGGTCTATGTGGTGGGCTTAATGCAAACCTGCTTAGGGATGTTACGCGTTTCGCCTCTGAGCAAGCTGCTTCAGGAAAAGAAATCTCATACTCTCTGATTGGAACAAAAGCACAATCTTTCTTTAGATCTTTCGGTGGCAACGTAATCTCTGCAACAGAAAAGCTTGGAGACGACCCTTCTATTGAGCAGCTCGTCGGTTCAATGAAAATTTTGTTGGATGCTTTTTCTGAGGGCGAAATAGACAAGGTTTATTTGGCTAGCAATAGCTTTGTAAACACAATGACCCAACAGCCAGAAATCAATCAACTTCTACCTTTAAGCAAAATAGAAGATGAAGAAGATGAAGGTTCAAATAAAGAAGCACCTAGGTGGGATTATATATATGAGCCTGATGACTCAAGACTTTTGTTAGACGGATTAATGGAGAGATATATCGAGTCTCTTCTTTATCAGTCTGTAATAGAAAATATTGCGTGCGAACAGGCCGCTAAGATGGTGGCAATGAAAAGTGCTACTGATAATGCAGGATCTCTTATCGAGGAACTACAACTTGTTTATAACAATGCCAGGCAGGCAGCAATTACTCAGGAAATATCTGAAATAGTTGCAGGTGCTGAGGCAATTTAACACTGGAAATAAATATGAGTAATGGAACAGTAATACAAATAATTGGAGCGGTAATTGACGTCGAGTTTCCTAAGGAAAACTTGCCTAAAATTTATAATGCACTAACTGTTGATGAAACAGGGCTGGTTTTAGAGGTTCAGCAACAGCTTGGCGATGGCGTTGTAAGAACAATTGCAATGGGAGCTTCAGAAGGACTTAAAAGAGGTGTATCAGTGACCAACACTGAAAACCCAATATCTGTTCCCGTTGGAGAGGCTACACTCGGAAGGATTATGAATGTTTTAGGTGAGCCAATAGATGAAAAGGGACCTGTAGAAGCAAAGGCCTCAATGCCAATACATAGAAACCCTCCTTCATATGAGGATCAGGCAGAGACAACTGAACTTTTAGAGACAGGCATCAAGGTGATCGATCTAATTTGTCCATTTGCTAAAGGTGGAAAGGTTGGCTTGTTTGGCGGTGCTGGTGTGGGTAAAACTGTAAATATTCAAGAATTAATAAGAAACATTGCCTACGAGCACAGCGGGTACTCAGTGTTTGCTGGTGTAGGTGAGAGGACTCGTGAAGGAAATGACATGTATCACGAGATGATAGAAGGTGGAGTTTTGGATAAAGTGGCCTTGGTATATGGGCAGATGAATGAGCCTCCTGGAAATAGACTCAGAGTGGCACTGTCTGGTTTAACAATGGCTGAGAACTTCAGAGACGAAGGAAGAGATGTTCTTTTGTTTGTAGACAACATCTACCGTTATACATTGGCAGGAACAGAATGTTCAGCTTTATTGGGCAGAATGCCATCAGCTGTAGGGTATCAACCTACTCTTGCTGAAGAAATGGGAGTCTTACAAGAGAGAATAGCATCCACAAAGACAGGTTCAATCACTTCTGTGCAAGCGGTATACGTTCCTGCTGATGATTTAACAGATCCATCTCCTGCAACTACATTCGCTCACTTAGACGCAAACGTTGTACTTTCTAGACAAATCGCTTCACTGGGAATTTATCCTGCTGTTGATCCACTAGATTCAAACAGCAGACAGCTTGAACCGGGCATAGTAGGGCAAGAACATTATGACGTTGCCAACGCAGTGAAACAGCAACTTAACAGATACAAGGAATTAAAAGATATCATTGCCATTTTAGGAATGGACGAATTGTCTGAAGATGACAAATTGGTCGTGGCAAGGGCTAGAAAAATTGAGAGATTCTTATCTCAACCTTTCTTTGTGGCTGAAGTATTTACAAATGCTCCGGGTAAATATGTTCCTCTCAGTGAAACCATTAGAGGATTCAAAGGTATTGTTAATGGTGACTACGATGATATACCTGAGCAAGCTTTCTATATGACTGGAAATATTGACGAAGTTGTAGAAAAGGCTAAAACTGAGGCAGCTTAATTATGTCAACCATCCAGTGCAATATAGTTAGTCCTGAAGGAGAATTGTTTTCAGGGCCGGTAGAACTATTGAGTGCTGAAGGCGGAGCTGGTGAAATTGCAATAACACCAAGACACGCACCACTTCTTACAAATCTAAAGCCTGGGCCAGTTAAACTGGTACTTGAGGGAGGCGAAGAAGAAGTGTTTTTTGCTTCCGGTGGATACTTAGAGGTCCAGCCCGGAGAAGTAACTCTTTTAACAGATGTCGCCGAAAGGGCCGATGATATTGACTCCGCGGCAGCAGAAAGAGCAAAGGAGTTGGCTGAAAGAGAACTAGAAGATCAAAAATCTGAAATGGACTATTCTCTGGCCGCATCTCAACTCGCAGAGGCTGCAGCGCGGTTAAAAGCCTTGCAGAAACTGCGCAAGAAGTAGTTAAATAAGAAAACCACTTGGGGCGAATGCGCCATTGTTCCAATGAATATAGACTTTATTATTTTAGCTGCCGGTAAAGGCACCAGAATGGGGGGAGATTCTCCCAAGGTTCTTGCGAGTCTGGCAGGCAAACCAATGATTCAACATCTTATCGATACAGTTGATTCGTTCCCAAAGTCAAAAACCTCTATCATTGTTGGATATAAATCTAAAGAAGTCGAAAGCTGTGTTGCCTCATCAAAAAAAATCTCTTTTATAAATCAAAAAAAACAATTAGGAACAGCACACGCAGTAAAACAAGCTCTTCCAGTTCTAAGAAAAAATTCGATAAGCGTAGTTTTATATGGTGATGCTCCGCTAGTAGCGAAGAGCACATTAAAAAAGCTTATTAAGCCAGCGCTTAAAGGAAATTTGTCATTATTAACTTTTATGAAAGAAGATCCTACAGGCTACGGTAGAATCATAAGAGGCCCCAAGAGCAGCATTCAAAAGATTACAGAACATAAAGACGCTTCAGCCTTAGAAAGAGAAATAAAAGAAGTAAATTCTGGAGTTTTAGCAATCAAGACAGATTTGCTTTTAAAATATATTCCTAAAATAAAAAATAATAATGTGGCTAAAGAATATTATTTAACAGATTTGGTAGAAATTTCTAACCAGCATGCTGTTAATGTCACTGCAACCATCTGTGACTCTTATGAAGTAGGCGGGGCCAATAACAAAAGCGAACTCCACGACCTAGAAAGAGCTTACCAAAAAAAATTAGGACAAGATTTGCTGAAAAAGGGCATAGCAGTTGCTGACACATCACGGATAGATGTAAGAGGAGAAATTAAGGTTGGACAGAATTCTTTTATTGATATCAATAATGTCTTTGAAGGTTATAACGTTTTAGGAAAGAATGTTCACATAGGACCTAATTGTTTTATTTCCAACTCCACTATAAAAGATAACACAACGATATATGCCAATACCGTTATAGAAGATTGTATTATTGGCAAGGACTGTGCCCTCGGTCCATTTACTAGAATAAGAGGTGGAACGGAATTAAGTGAAGGAGCAGAGCTGGGTAACTTTGTGGAAGCCAATAGAAGCACTATAGGTAAAAATTCAAAGGCAAAGCACTTAACTTATTTGGGTGATGCAGAGCTTGGATCCAAGACAAACATTGGTGCTGGTACCATAACTTGCAATTATGATGGCAAGAATAAACACAAAACAATAATTGAAGATGGAACTTTCATAGGCTCTAATAGCTCTTTGGTCGCCCCTTTGACACTTGGCAAAGGCTCTTACACAGGAGCTGGCTCAGTAATAACTAAAAATGTGCCAGATGGAAAATTGGCCGTTGGAAGAGGAAAGCAAGTAAACTTAAATAAAAAGAAATAGATTATGTGTGGAATTATAGGTGTAGCTTCTACGAAGCCATCAGTAGA
>CALIUO010000007.1 GCA_938048695.1 uncultured SAR86 cluster bacterium | reverse complement strand
CGATTCAGCGTATCATATCTGGGCTTCAAAAGTCAATGGTATACACCCAAAATTGGCAAAAAATGTTCGAGCACTTCTATATATACCCGTACCCACCCCTGTACATCCTGCACCCCACCTAAGAACAACAGTTGACCAACCAAACATAAAAGAATGGGCAGTATTGAAGTGCTGATACAGGGAAACGAAACCTGTAATTTGGTTGACCTATGGTTGACTTTTCTAGGAATTGAAGAGAACAGACATGAAAAAAGCCCTGTACTAAATGCTCTGAGAGTCAAGTAATACAAGGCTTTGTGTTCTGAGCTGGCGATAGGATTTGAACCTACGACCTGCTGATTACAAATCAGCTGCTCTACCAACTGAGCTACGCCAGCGCGGTGGGCATTATAGTGCTCTTATCGAAACTTCGCCATAACGAAGAGAAAGATATTCTGAATTTTCTTTAACCAAAAGCTCTCCACTATCGCTCACACCAATCACCTCTACAACTTTGTCTGTATCATCCGAAGTTACTTTACAAACTTTGCCATTCAACAGATCCAGGCTTTCAAACTTTGATTTAAAGGCCTTGAAACCTTCTTTAGGAAAGATCTTAATAAATTTAAATAGTTCGTTAAGTAGCATTGCTACTAATAAGTTTCTATCATTGATGTTTCTTGAAGCTTCATCAAGCGTAACCCAAGACTGATCAATATCCTTCCCATCTTCTCTAGACATATGAACATTTATTCCAATACCTATCACAATACCCACTTGTCCCTCAATATCTATGGTCTCAATTAATATCCCTGATATTTTCTTTTGATGTATCATCAAGTCATTGGGCCACTTTATCTTGATAGAGTTATTGGCTTTTTTATTGAGTACAGTCGCCAAAATAGAACCTACTGATAAACTTAAACCATCCAATTCTGAATATTGCAGAGGAGATCTCCACCCCAAAGAAAGATAGATGTTTTTTCCTTTAGGGCTAACCCACTTTTTTCCATTTCTTCCTTTTCCAGCATCTTGTTGCTCTGCTAGATGTACTGATAATTCAGCGGGCTGATTCAGTAAATACTCTTTTGCGTCATCATTAGTTGAAGCCGTTTTATCTGAAATAAATATTTCAGGCAAATAATCTAAAATTTCATAATCAAGATTATTTATGATTTTTTCAGCTTCTAAAGGAAGAAAATTCTCTTTCATCATCTAAAACTATACAAATTTAATCAATTTAAGTTGACATAATAAGCTTGCAGTTACAGAATTGCGCGCTGTTTTTTGACCTTTATTTATAGGAGGGGTTGGGGAGCGGTCAAACCCAGCAGACTGTAAATCTGCCGCCTCGTGCTTCGAAGGTTCGAATCCTTCCCCCTCCACCACTAAAAAAACTTCCTAAAAGATAAGAAATTACTTGCATTGAAGGCACAAAAATACTATAAAAGCGCTCCGAGCTTTGGGTTGTAGGTTTATTCGCTAAATATTTTAACGATTATTTATCTTCTGAGTTAATCAGAAAAACCCTCTACACTCCAAAAAAAGCAGCAAAAATATAGATTTTTGCTCATATAGCTCAGGAGGTAGAGCACTTCCTTGGTAAGGAAGAGGTCACCGGTTCAACTCCGGTTATGAGCTCCAGGTATTAATAATTTAAATTTAGGAAAAAAAATGGCTAAAGAAAAATTTGAAAGAACCAAACCCCATGTCAACGTTGGAACAATTGGACACGTTGATCATGGTAAAACAACTTTAACGGCTGCTATAACGAAAGTTCAAGCAGAAGCTTTAGGTGGAGAGGCTATAGCTTTTGACGGTATTGATAACGCACCTGAAGAAAAAGAACGTGGTATAACAATATCTACTTCACATGTTGAATACGATTCAGAATCTAGACACTACGCACACGTAGACTGTCCAGGTCACGCTGACTATATTAAAAATATGATTACTGGTGCTGCTCAAATGGATGGAGCAATTTTAGTAGTAAACGCAGCTGATGGTCCTATGCCTCAAACTCGAGAGCATATACTTTTAGCTAGACAGGTTGGAGTGCCTCACATAGTAGTATTCTTAAATAAAGCAGACATGGTTGACGATCCTGAGCTGATAGAACTAGTTGAAATGGAAGTAAGAGAACTGCTCACAGAATACGACTTCCCAGGAGATGATACTCCAGTGATTGTTGGTTCTGCACTTAAAGCATTAGAAGGTGATGCAGAATATGCAGCAAAAATACAAGAACTAGTCCAAGCTCTTGACGACTTTGTTCCTGAGCCTACTAGAGACACAGATAAGCCTTTCTTGATGCCTATTGAAGACATTTTTACGATTCAAGGTCGTGGTACAGTTGTAACTGGCAGAATCGAAAGAGGAGAAATCAAAGTTAACGAAGAAATAGAAATCGTCGGAATTAGAGAAACACAAAAAACTGTATGTACTGGTGTTGAAATGTTCAGAAAACTTCTAGACGAAGGAAAAGCTGGCGAGAATGTTGGTATTCTTTTAAGAGGAACAGAAAGAGATGCTGTTGAAAGGGGACAAGTTTTAACTAAGCCTGGTGCTATCAACCCACATACTAAGTTTGAAGCCACAGTTTACGTCTTGTCAAAAGAGGAAGGTGGAAGACATACTCCTTTCTTCAAAGGATACAGACCTCAGTTCTACGTTAGAACGACTGATGTTACAGGAGCTGTAGAGCTACCTGAAGGTGTTGAAATGGTTATGCCTGGTGACAACATTGATATGACAGTTGAACTTATTTCTCCTATTGCAATGGAAGATGGAATGAATTTTGCAATAAGAGAGGGTGGAAGAACTGTAGGTTCTGGAGTAGTAACTAAAATTATAGATTAGTAGGCCAGTAGCTCAATTGGCAGAGCGACGGTCTCCAAAACCGTAGGTTGGGGGTTCGATTCCCTCCTGGCCTGCCACTCCGCCAAAAAAAGCTTAGCCTTAATAATGGGAAATAATACTTTAAGTATGCAAAATTATATCCGCTGGATTGTTGGACTCGCTATTGTGTTTGCGGCTGTCTACGGTAATTCCTATTACTTTCAAGAACCCCTCCTATATAGAGTTATTGGAGTAATCATAGTTTCTGGTTTAGGCCTCTTTATCTTAACTACAACTCAAGAGGGTAAAGAGGCTTTAAAGACAGTTATAGATTCAAGAACGGAAATTAGAAGAGTTGTTTGGCCAACTAGGACTGAAACCACTCAAACTACTCTTATTGTTTTAGTCGCAATTACGATTGCGGCTTTAATACTATGGGGCCTTGATTCTCTATTTGGTTGGGCAACGGCAGCATTACTGGGATAGATATGGATAAACAATGGTACGTAATACATGCTTACTCTGGATATGAGACCAAAGTTAGAGAGGCTTTGATAGAAAGAATCGAAAGACTTGGAATGGACGAATTCTTTGGTGAAATTATGGTTCCATCTGAAGAAGTAGTTGAAATGAAAGGCGGACAAGAAAGAAAAACTCAAAGGAAATTTTTCCCCGGGTACGTTCTTGTCAATATGGAACTTAATGATGATAGTTGGCATCTCGTTAAAGACACACCAAGGGTAATGGGATTCATAGGAGGCACTAAAGATAAACCTTCGCCACTTTCAAATGTAGAAGCACAAGGCATCATGCAGCAATTAGAACAAGGATCCGATATCACTAAACCTAAATTTTCATTCGAACCTGGAGAAATGGTTAGGGTTGTTGATGGCCCCTTTAATGATTTCAGTGGAGTCGTTGAAGAAGTCAATTATGAAAAAAGTAAGGTAAGAGTAGCAGTACTAATTTTTGGAAGATCAACCCCTGTTGAATTGCAATTTAATCAAATAGAGAAAGGATAATGGCAAAAGAAATTGAAACTTACGTAAAACTGCAAGTACCAGCAGGACAAGCATCTCCAAGTCCACCCGTAGGACCTGCATTAGGACAGCATGGCCTTCCCTTAATGGACTTTTGCAATGCATTCAATGCAAGAACTAAAGATCTAGAACCCGGACTTCCCTGTCCTGTTGTGATAACTGTTTACGAAGATAAAAGCTTTGACTTTATTATTAAAACAACACCTGCTTCAGTTTTAATAAAGAAAGCTGCAGGCATAAAGTCAGGAAGTGGAACACCTAATAGCGTAAAAGTTGGAAAGGTCACAAGAGCTCAATTAGAAGAGATAGCTAAAATTAAGGATCCAGATCTAACTGCCGCCGACATGGATGCAGCAGTGAGAACTTTATCAGGCAGTGCTAGAAGTGCTGGAATAGAAGTAGAAGGTTAAGACAATGAGTCAGAGTAAAAGAAAACAATACATCAATTCCTTAGAGGATAAAAAATATAATGTTGCTGAGGCAATGGAATTTATCCAAGCTTCACCTAAGGTTAAGTTCAACGAATCTATCGATGTTGCAATAAATCTTGGTGTTGATCCAACAAAGTCTGACCAAAATGTTCGAGGCGCTACCACTTTACCTTCTGGTTCTGGAAAACCATGTAAGGTAGCTGTTTTTGTTGAAGGTGATCAAGCTACTGCAGCTAAAGAAGCTGGTGCCGATGCAGTAGGTATGGAAGATCTTGCTGAAGAGATTAAAAAAGGGGAGGTAGATTACGACGTCGTTATAGCTACTCCCGATACCATGAAAATTGTTAGCCCTCTTGGTAAAGTTTTAGGTCCCAAGGGAACTATGCCTAATCCAAAGACTGGAACCGTTACTAAAGACGTAGCGTCAGCTGTGAAAAATGCCAAGGCAGGACAAATAAGATACAGAACTGATAAGGGTGCAATTATTCATGGAAGGATTGGGGATATAAGTTATTCCTCAGAACAGATTAAACAGAATTTAGAAACATTATTAGATGATTTGAAGAGGAATAAACCCCCTTCTGCAAAAGGTGTTTTTATAAAAAAAGCAACTCTCTCTTCCACAATGGGAGCTGGAGTTGAAATTGATTTATCGTCTTTAGTTTTTTAACACTAAAGACAGTTGAAAGGTTTCTTCAGTATGGTGCGATTATTCGCCCATCGAAGACCGTAGGTGCGAGGAATGGGTTCCTTGCTTAATTATTCTGACCTACGCAGATGGTATATGGCTGCTTTGCAGTTATAACCAAAAGATAATACCAATTTTTGGTATTTGGAGGATAGGAAAATGCCAATGCGCATTGACGACAAGAAAGTTGCTGTCGAAGAGCTTAAAGATATAGCTAATAAAGCAACTTCAGCTGTAGCTGCTGACTATCATGGTGCTTCTGTTACTGAGTTAACAAAACTCAGAAAGGATGCTCGAGATACATCAGTTCACCTGAAGATTATTAGAAATACTCTTGCAAAGAAAGCACTAAATGATACGAAATTTTCTTGTTTTGAAGACCTGCTTGTTGGGCCCACTATGTTAGCTTTCTCTTTAGAGGATCCTACTAGTGCAGCTAAACTTGTAAACGACTTCACAAAGGTAAATAGTAAATTTGCAGTTAAGGGATTATCTTTAGGAGACTCCCTATTAGAGCTTTCAAAACTCTCTGCAATCGCAAACATGCCTTCAAGAGAGCAGGCTTTGAGCCAACTTGCTGGATTGTTGAATGCACCTATGAACCAATTCGTAAATATTCTTAATCAAGTTCCCTCAAAGCTTGTCAGAACCTTACAGGCTGTGAAAGAACAAAAAGAATCGGCTTAACCTTTATATAAATAACATTTGGAGAAAAAAATGGCACTAAGTAAAGAAGAAATATTAGACGCTATAGCTGAAATGAGCGTTATAGACATTGTTGATCTTATAGAAGCAATGGAAGAAAAATTTGGCGTTTCTGCTGCTGCACCCGCAGCTGCTGCTGGAGATGCAGGTGGCGAAGCTGAAGCAGACGACGCACCTGTTGATATTCACCTTACAGAAGTGGGTGATAAGAAAGTAGACGTTATCAAAGCTGTTAGAGCGATCACTGGCCTTGGACTGAAAGATGCTAAGGCTCTAGTTGATGAAGCACCATCAGTAATTAAAGAAGGTGTTAACAAAGCTGAAGCTGATGAGCATGCTAAAGCATTACAAGATGCTGGGGCAACTGCTGAGCTTAAATAACAAACTTTCTAGATAAATAAAAAATAATCAATAAAAAGAGGTCTTTATGAGTTTTTCATATACTGAGAAAAAAAGAGTTAGAAGGAGTTTTGAAAAAATCTCCAGTGTAATGGAGCTTCCGAACTTACTTGCAACTCAAGTTCAGTCTTATGATGCTTTCCTGCAAAGATACGTCGATTCTGATAAAAGATTAAATGCTGGACTTGAACAAGTCCTTAACTCAATCTTTCCTATCGAAAGCCACAATGGCTTTGCAAGAATGGAATACTCTGGTTTCACCTTAGGGGAACCAATTTTTAATGAAAGAGAATGTAAATTAAAGGGTATAACCTATGAAATTTCTCTTCACATTAATTGTGACCTCTTCTTTATTGATAAAGATTCAGGAAAACTTAAAGAGGGCAAATCCCAAAGTGTTTACATGGGTACAGTACCTTTAATGACAGATCATGGTACTTTCATAATAAATGGAACAGAGCGTGTGGTTGTATCTCAGTTACATAGATCACCAGGACTGTTTTTTGATCACGACAAAGGTAAGGGGCATTCTTCCGGTAAA
The DNA here is from genome assembly GCA_938048695.1 of uncultured SAR86 cluster bacterium. GTDB lineage: Bacteria > Pseudomonadota > Gammaproteobacteria > Magnimaribacterales > Magnimaribacteraceae > Magnimaribacter. The sequence continues at coordinate 336,321 of CALIUO010000007.1, read as the reverse complement.
GTCCTATATGGTGCAAGAGTTATCCCTTATAGAGGTTCTTGGTTAGATTTTGAATTTGATGCAAAAGATTTAGTTTATGTTCGCATCGATAGAAGAAGAAAATTATTAGCGACAATTCTTTTAAAAGCCTTGAAGTTAACTAATCAAGAGATACTTGAGAAGTTTTATGAAACTGAAATTTATAAGAATAAAAAGAATGACGTATATCAACTTCAAGTTATCCCTAGGAGGTTAATGGGCAGAGTTTCACCTGTTGATATAGAGATAAAAGGAGAATTAGTCGTAAAGAAAGGCGATAGAATCAGTGCCAGACATATAAGAAAAATAGAAGGCGCTAAACTTAAATTGCTCGACATGCCTAAAGAAGCTCTATACGGTCAAGTTGTTGCAAAAGATATCCTAGACAAAACTACTGGTGAAATCGTCATTGAATCCAACACAGTTATAGATGAAGAGACTTTACCTGTTTTAGAAGAATTAAACTTGGCTGAAATTGAGACACTCTATATCAATGATATTGAGTCGGGTCCTTATATTGCTGACACCTTAAGAGCCGATTCTACAACCAATGAAGTTGAAGCTCTTGTTGAGATTTACAGAATGATGAGACCTGGTGAACCGCCCACAAAAGAGGCAGCAACCACATTATTTAATAATCTTTTCTTCAATGCTGAAAGATATGATCTGTCGGCTGTAGGAAGAATGAAATTTAATAAAAGACTCGGTATCGAGGAACTCGAAGGAGATAGCATTCTAAGTGATGAAGATATCCTAAATACACTGAAAACATTGGTAGCCATCAGAAATGGACAAGGTAATGTTGACGATATAGATCATCTTGGTAATCGTAGAATCAGATCTGTAGGAGAAATGGTGTCTAATCAATACAGGATAGGTCTAGTCAGAGTCGAAAGGGCAGTCAGAGAGAGACTGGCTACTGCAGAAGCAGATGACTTAGGCCCTCAAGATTTAATCAATGCTAAACCAGTGTCTGCGGCTGTAAAGGAATTCTTTGGATCAAGTCAATTGTCTCAGTTTATGGATCAAAACAATCCACTTTCTGAGGTTAGTCACAAAAGAAGAATTTCGGCTTTAGGACCAGGCGGTTTAACAAGAGAGCGAGCTGGCTTTGAAGTTCGTGATGTTCATCCAACTCACTATGGCAGGGTGTGTCCTATTGAAACTCCTGAAGGGCCGAATATTGGTCTCATAAATAATCTTGCAGCGTATGCTAGAACAAATGAATACGGTTTCTTAGAAAGTCCTTTTAGAAAAGCTGAAAATGGTAAGGTCTCTGATAGCTTTCATTATCTTTCGGCTATTGAAGAGGGAGATTATGTTATAGCTCAGGCTAGTGCTCTTTTAGATTCTAATAATAAATTTACGGAAGAATTAGTTCCGGTTAGATATAAAAATGAATTCTCTTTTATGCCTCCTGAAAGAGTTGATTTTATGGATGTTTCACCTCAACAGGCTTTCTCAGTTGGCGCCTCTTTAATTCCATTCCTAGAGCATGATGACGCCAATAGAGCTCTGATGGGTTCTAATATGATGAAGCAAGCTGTCCCTACTCTACAAGCAGAAAAACCTCTTGTTGGAACTGGTGTCGAAAGATTAATAGCTAGAGACTCAGGATCATGTGTTACTGCAGCCAGGGGAGGAACGATTGAAAGTATAGATGCTAGTAGGATAGTTGTACGAGTTAACGAAAAAGAAATACAAGCAGGTGATTCCGGAGTTGATATTTATAACTTAATAAAATACATGCGTTCAAATCAAAATACTTGTATTAATCAAAAGCCAATAGTTTCAATCGGAGACAAGATTAGTAAGAACGATATATTGGCTGATGGACCATCTATAGACTTAGGAGAATTGTCATTAGGTCAAAATGTAAGAATTGCTTTTATGCCTTGGCATGGATACAACTTTGAAGATTCAATATTGATTTCAGACAAGCTCGTCAGAGACGATAAATTTACAAGTATTCATATCCAAGAATTAACATGTGTAGCTAGAGATACAAAGTTAGGACCGGAAGAGATTTCTGCAGATATTCCAAATGTAGGAGACAATGCGCTTTCCAAGCTTGACGAATTTGGAATTGTCCATATTGGCGCCGAGGTAAAAGCAGGTGATATTCTGGTAGGTAAGGTTACTCCGAAAGGAGAAACACAACTTAGTCCTGAGGAGAAACTTTTAAGAGCTATTTTTGGAGAAAAAGCTTCAGATGTTAAGGATAGTTCTTTAAGGGTTTCATCAGGTGCTGATGGAACAGTCATAGATGTACATGTATTTACCAGAGACGGAATTGAGAAAGATGGTAGAGCAGAATCTATCGAAGAATCTCAATTAGCTGAAATTCAAAAAGATATTGATGATGAATTGAAAATACTTGAACAAGCGGCTTTTTCGAGACTAGAAGCTCTTTTGGTTGGTAAGAAAGTAGCCTCAGGTAAAGGGCTAAAAAAAGGTTCAACTATCAAGACAGCTGATTTAGAAGAATTAAATAAAGATGATTGGTTCAAAATCAGATTAGATAATGAGAGTGCTAATAAGCAAATTGAAAATATATCTAAAAGCTTAAAAGAATATAAAGACGATTTAGATATAGCATTTGGTAAAAGAAAATCCAAAGTGACTGATGGTGATGATTTGGCACCTGGCGTCCTAAAGATTGTTAAAGTTTATTTAGCTATCAAAAGAAGAATACAGCCAGGTGATAAGTTAGCTGGTAGACACGGTAACAAAGGTGTTATTTCAGTAATAATGCCTGAAGAGGATATGCCATTCGATGAGAATGGACAACCCGTAGACATAGTCCTAAATCCTCTTGGTGTTCCTTCCAGGATGAATGTAGGTCAGGTCCTCGAAACACATCTTGGGTGGGCAGCTAAGGAATTAGGAACTAAGATTGGTGAGATGATTGACTCAGAGGTCAAGTCATCAGAAATTCGTTCTTTCCTTACTGATATCTATGAGAGAGATGGGTCTCAAGATCTTAGCTCTTTAAAAGATAAAGAAATATTAGAGTTAGCAGAGAATCTAAGAGAAGGAGTTCCAATGGCTACTCCTGTATTTGATGGTGCAAAAGAGTCAGAAGTTAAAGCAATGCTTGAACTTGCAGGATTACCCGCAAGCGGACAAACGCAACTTTACGATGGTAGGACGGGTGAAAAGTTCGATCGAAAAACTACTTTAGGTTACATGTATATTCTTAAATTAAATCATCTAATTGAGGACAAAATGCATGCTAGGTCTACTGGTAGTTACAGCTTAGTAACTCAGCAGCCTTTAGGTGGCAAGGCACAATTCGGTGGCCAAAGGTTTGGAGAAATGGAAGTTTGGGCTCTTGAGGCATACGGTGCTGCCCATACACTTCAAGAAATGTTGACAGTGAAATCAGACGATGTTGCAGGAAGAACTAAGGTTTATAAGAACCTCGTTGATGGCAATTTTGAAATGGAAACAGGTGTTCCTGAATCATTTAATGTTCTTACTAAAGAAATTAGATCATTAGGAATTGATATAGATTTAGAACAGATTGACTAGGAGATAAACTTGAAAGATTTAGTAGATTTATTAAAAACCCAAGGTCACGGAGTTGAGTACAATTCAATTAGAGCTGGTTTAGCTTCTCCTCAACAAATAAGGTCTTGGTCTTATGGTGAAGTAAAGAAACCAGAAACTATTAATTACCGAACATTTAAACCAGAACGAGATGGTCTCTTCTGTTCAAAGATATTTGGCCCTATAAAGGATTACGAGTGCATATGTGGCAAGTACAAAAGAATGAAACACAGAGGGGTAGTCTGTGAAAAATGCGGTGTTGAAGTAACTCTTTCAAAAGTAAGAAGGGAAAGAATGGGCCATATAGAGCTTGCTGCACCTGTAGCACATATATGGTTTTTGAAGTCTTTGCCATCAAGATTAGCTCTCGCTTTAGACCTGACTTTAAAAGATTTAGAGAGAGTACTATATTTTGAATCTTTCATAGTGATCGAACCTGGCATGACCGATTTGGAAGTTGGCCAATTATTAACCGACGAAGAGTATTATGAAGCTTTAGAAACTTGGGGAGATGAATTCGAGGCAGGAATGGGAGCTGAATCAATACAGACTCTTTTAAAAGAATTAGATTTAGAAGCAGCCATCAGAGATATACAAGATGAAATGCCTCTTACAAAATCAGAAGCAAAGCTTAAAAAATATGCCAAAAGATTAAAATTACTTAAGTCATTCAACGAATCGGGAAATAGACCTGAATGGATGGTTTTAGAAGTATTGCCTATTTTACCTCCCGATTTGAGACCTCTTGTTCCACTGGAAGGAGGAAGGTTTGCGACTTCAGACTTAAATGATTTATACAGAAGAGTTATAAATAGAAATAATAGACTTAAAAGACTATTAGATCTCAATGCGCCTGACATCATCACGCGTAACGAAAAGAGAATGCTTCAAGAGTCCGTTGATGCACTTCTAGATAATGGAAGAAGAGGAAGAGCTGTAACTGGCTCTAACAAGCGACCTCTAAAATCTCTTGCTGACATGATCAAAGGAAAACAAGGTAGATTTAGACAAAATCTCCTTGGTAAGAGAGTAGATTATTCAGGTCGTTCAGTCATAGTGGTTGGCCCAACTCTTAAATTACATCAGTGCGGACTTCCAAAGAAAATGGCTTTGGAATTATTCAAGCCATTTGTTTTCGGAAGACTTCAACAACTTGAATTGGCAAATACAATAAAGCTCGCCAAGAGAATGGTCGATAGAGAAGAGCCCGAAGTTTGGGATATCCTTGATGAAGTTATTAGAGAGCATCCTGTAATGCTTAACCGTGCACCAACATTGCACAGATTAGGTATTCAAGCTTTCGAGCCAGTATTAGTAGAAGGTAAGGCAATCCAATTACACCCTCTAGTTTGTAAAGCTTACAACGCAGACTTTGATGGCGATCAAATGGCAGTTCACGTTCCTTTAACTTTAGAAGCTCAATTGGAGTGTCGTGCTTTGATGATGGCTACAAATAATATTCTATCTCCATCAAATGGTAAGCCGATAATAGACCCTTCACAAGATGTTGTCTTAGGACTCTATTACATGTCGAGAGAAAAAATCAATGATCTAGGCGAAGGAAGAATAATGTCCTCGCCCGATGAGGTAAATAGGGCATATTACTCTGGCACGGTTGGACTTCAAGCTAAGATAAAAGTTAGATTAAAGCCAAATAAACTAGATGATGAAGCTTTACAGATTGTAGAAACTACAACAGGAAGAACTCTTCTCTATGAACTTCTACCTGAAGGTATGTCTTTTGACTTAGTTAATAAAACTTTGGATAGTAAACAAATATCTTCTCTTATAGATTTTGTATACAGAAAAGCCGGTCTCAAGCGAACAGTTATTTTTGCAGATAGGCTTATGTATCTAGGATATGAATTCTCAACTAAGTCCGGATCTTCAATTGGCATTGATGATTTTGTAATACCTGATGATAAACAAAGAATAGTGAGTGAAGCTGAGCAAGAGGTTAAAGACATTGAATCTCAGTTCGCTTCTGGACTAGTAACCAAAGGAGAGAAATATAATAAAGCAATCGACATCTGGACAAGAGCAAATGAAATGATTGCTAAATCTATGATGGATAATATTTCTCAAGAGGAAGTTGAAAATTCTGATGGAACAAAAGTACTTTCAGATTCCTTTAACTCTGTATTCATGTATGCAGACTCTGGTTCAAGGGGCTCTCCTGCACAAATTAGACAATTAGCTGGCATGAGAGGACTATTAGCTAAACCAGACGGATCAATCATAGAGACTCCTGTCACTTCAAACTTCAGAGAAGGTTTAACTGCTCAAGAATATTTTATATCTACTCATGGTGCCAGAAAGGGTCTTGCTGATACCGCTCTTAAGACAGCTAACTCAGGTTATCTGACTAGAAGATTAGTAGATGTTGCTCAAGATATGGTGGTAAGTGAGGAAGACTGTGGAACAGAAAATGGCATATTAATGAGACCTATCATTGATGGTGGTCAAGTCCTAGTCCCATTGGGTGATAGAGTATTAGGTAGGACAGTTGCTATAGACGTTACTTCACAAGATGGAAAAGAAGTCCTTCTTAAAAAAGGAACATTAATTGATGAGGACATCGTAGATTCACTTGATGAAAAAAATATTTACGAAATCAAAGTGAGATCTGCAATACACTGTGACACGATCCATGGTATTTGCTCAAACTGCTACGGTAGAGACTTAGGAAGAGGCCACAAGGTGGATATTGGTGAATCTGTAGGAATAGTTGCTGCGCAATCGATCGGTGAGCCCGGTACTCAGCTAACGATGAGAACTTTCCATATCGGTGGAGCTGCCTCGGGTACTTCAGCAGAAGATAATATTGAAACCAATTTCCCTGGTAAGGTTGTTTATAACACTCGTACAGTTAAGAAAAAGGATGGAACTTTTATAACTTTGGCTCAGTCTTCTCAAATAAATGTTATTGATGACAGAGGAATGGTTGTTGAAAGTCATAAGGTGCCTTATGGAACTGTTCTAAACTATTCTAGCGATAGTAAAGTAGAGGCAGGAGACATTTTGGCTAAATGGGATCCATTAACCCGACCTGTTGTAGCAGAAGTTGCTGGTAAGGCTAAGTTTGTAGATATAGAGGATGGTATTACTGCCAGAGTAAAGCAAGATGAACTGACTGGTTTAAGCAACATCGAGATAATTGATGTTACCGAAAGGCCAAAGGGTGATGCACAAGATAAACGTCCGGCTATACATATTGTAGATGGAAGAGGCAAAGAAAAAACACTTCCAGATTCTGAAGCTCCCGCAGTTTATACATTGCCTGGTAATGCCTTTTTACAATTAACAGATGGACAAGATATACAAGTAGGTGGTGTCATCGCCAGAATATCGCAAGAATCTGCAAAGACTAAAGACATTACTGGTGGTCTTCCTAGAGTTGCTGATCTTTTTGAAGCAAGGAAACCGAAGGAGCAAGCTATCTTAGCTCAAGAATCTGGAATTGTTTCATGGGGCAAACCAACCAAAGGTAAAGAGAGACTGATCATTACTGATGAAGAGGGCAACGAGAATGCTACATTAATTCCCAAGACAAGACATATAAATGTCTTTGAGGGAGAGAGAGTAGAAAAAGGCGATATAGTTTCTGATGGAGCTATGAGTCCTCATGATATTCTTGCGCTTAGAGGTCTTGAAGAACTAACTGAATTCATTGTGGACGGCATACAAGAAGTATACAGACTGCAAGGTGTGAGCATAAATGATAAACACATTGAAGTTATCCTTAATCAAATGTTGAGAAAAGTAGTCATAACAGAGCCTGGAGATTCTGAATTCATCATCGGTGAACAAGCTGAATATTCAAAAGTTCGAGAAACTAACTTTGCCTTAAGAGAAGCTAAAAAAGCTGAAATAGAATATGAAAGGATTCTACTAGGCATTACAAAAGCTTCCTTGGCTACTGAATCTTTCATATCAGCCGCTTCTTTCCAAGAGACAACAAGAGTGCTTACTGAGGCTGCTACTACTGGAAGGATAGACCATCTAAGAGGCCTTAAAGAGAATGTTGTTGTGGGAAGATTAATACCTGCAGGATCAGGCTTGGCTAAGCTGAACTCTGAAGTGGAAAATGTTGAAGAAGAGTTTGAAATAGATCTAGAAAAAGCTTTAAGTGAGGCACTCAATGAAGCTGAGTAATACGTTGACGTGGATGATGCCTCTCATTACAATTCGCGACCTTTATAAGAAATAAATATGGCAACAGTTAATCAATTAGTAAGAAAACCTCGCAAGAGAAAAGTATCTAAGACAGATGTACCAGCTCTTAAAGGATCCCCTCAAAGAAGGGGTGTTTGCACTAGGGTGTATACAACTACTCCTAAGAAACCAAATTCTGCTTTAAGAAAAGTTTGCAAAGTAAGGCTCACTTCGGGATTCGAAGTTATATCTTACATAGGAGGAGAAGGTCACAATCTGCAAGAGCACTCTGTTGTATTAATCAGAGGAGGGAGAGTTAAAGATTTACCTGGAGTAAGGTATCACACTGTAAGAGGAACTTTAGATACGGCTGGTGTGGATGATAGAAAACAACGTCGCTCAAAATATGGCGCAAAGAAACCTAAGTAAATATGTCTAGAAGAAAAGCAGCTCCAAAAAGAAAAATTTTACCTGATCCTAAGTTTGGCAACCTTAAAGTCGCTAAGTTTATGAACCAAATCATGACAGATGGCAAGAAATCCGTAGCAGAAAAAATAATTTACGGAGCATTTGATGAGATCTCAAAAAAATCTGATAAAGAACCAGTAGAGGTTTTTGAAAAGGCTCTCGAAGAAGTCGGACCCATGGTTGAAGTCAAAGCTAGAAGGGTTGGGGGAGCTACCTACCAAATTCCAATGGAAGTAAGGCCTGCCAGAAGAAGCGCCTTAGCTATGCGTTGGATAGCTACTTACGCTAGGTCAAGATCAGAAAAAAATATGACACTTAGACTAGCAAATGAATTGTTAGACGCATGTGAAGGTAGAGGCGAAGCTGTTAAAAAGAAAGAAGATACTCATAGAATGGCAGAAGCAAATAGAGCCTTCTCACATTTCAGATTTTAATTATTACATTTAAAAAATTATGGCCAGAACTACACCGTTAGAACTGTATAGAAACATTGGTATTTGCGCTCACGTTGACGCAGGAAAAACCACAACTACAGAAAGAGTGCTTTTCTACACCGGAATTTCTCATAAGATAGGAGAGGTGCACGATGGTGCCGCTGTCATGGACTGGATGGAGCAAGAACAGGAAAGAGGGATAACTATTACATCAGCAGCGACTACTTGTTTTTGGGAAGGCACATCAAAACAATTTAAACAACATCGATTCAATATAATTGATACACCTGGTCACGTTGACTTCACAATTGAAGTAGAGCGTTCTTTGAGAGTTTTAGACGGGGCAGTAGTTGTATTTTGCGGTAGTTCAGGTGTTGAACCACAATCTGAAACAGTTTGGAGACAAGCCAATAGATATGAAGTACCTAGAATAGCCTTCATCAATAAAATGGACAGAGCTGGTGCAGACTTTCTAAAGGTTATAGATCAAATGAAAACAAGATTAGGTGCTAATGCAGTTCCTATCCAATTAGCTATAGGGGCAGAGGACGATTTTAAAGGTGTAATTGATCTTGTGAAGATGAAAGCAATTTATTGGAACGGCGATGATATGGGAACCACCTTTACCGAAGAAGAAATTCCTGAAGATTTATTGGGTCTAGCCGAAGAATGGCGAGAAATGATGGTTGAGTCTGCTGCAGAAGCAAACGAAGAGTTAATGGATAAGTATCTTGAAGAAGGCGACTTATCTCAAGAAGATATTAAGATAGGAATAAGAATAAGAACACTAGCTAATGAAATCGTGCCATGTCTCTGTGGTTCTGCTTTTAAAAACAAAGGCGTACAGACTATGCTTGATGCTGTAGTAGATTTCTTGCCAGCACCCAATGAAGTTAAGGCTGTTACTGGTATTTTGGATAATGAAGAAGAAGGTAGCAGAGATTCTGATGATGAAGCTCCTTTTGCCGGTATAGCTTTCAAAATAGCAACAGACCCCTTTGTTGGTTCTTTAACTTTTGTAAGAGTATATTCAGGTGTATTGAACACTGGAGATTCTGTTTATCTTCCTATTAAAGGAAAGAAAGAAAGGATTGGAAGAATGCTTCAAATGCACTCAAATAAACGAGACGAGATTTCTGAAGCTAGGGCAGGTGATATCTGCGCCGTAATTGGACTGAAAGAGGCAATCACCGGTGAAACCCTTTGCGATGAAAAAAATAAAATCACCCTCGAATCAATGAACTTCCCTGAACCTGTTATATCAGTTGCAGTAGAACCTAAGACTAAGGAAGATCAAGAAAAAATGGGGGTAGCCCTTGGTAGGCTAGCTCAAGAAGATCCTTCTTTTAGGCTAAGAACTGACGAAGAATCAGGTCAAACAATTATGTCAGGTATGGGTGAGCTTCATCTCGATGTACTGGTAGATAGAATGCGTCGTGAATTTGGCGTAGACGCTAATGTTGGAAAACCGCAAGTTGCTTACAGAGAATCCATAAGAAAATATGTAGAAGAAGAAGCTAAATTTGTTCGTCAATCTGGTGGAAGAGGCCAATATGGTCATGTCTATATAAAGATGGAACCTTTAGATGAACAAGATGAAGATAAGGATCAAAACTATCAATTCGTTAATGAAATTGTTGGTGGAGCTATACCTAGAGAATTTATTGGTGCTGTTGATAAGGGTTGCAGAGAACAGATGGAAGCCGGAGTAATTGCTGGTTATCCATTGGTTAAGGTAAAAGTTACTCTTTATGACGGATCTTATCATGACGTAGATTCCAGTGAGGTTGCATTCAAAGTTGCAGGATCAATGGCTTTTAAGGGGGGTGCAGAAAAAGCAGACCCTGTATTATTGGAGCCTATTATGAGTATTGAGATAGTTACCCCCGAAGAATATATGGGAGATGTAGTAGGCGATTTGAGTAGAAGAAGAGGTGTTGTGCATGGAATGGAAGAAGGACCATCAGGAAAAATAGTTTCTGGAGAAGTTCCTCTTGCTGAAATGTTTGGTTACGCAACTGATATTAGATCCGCTTCTCAAGGGAGAGCAACCTTCACAATGGAACCTCTGAAGTATTCAGAAGTCCCATCAAACGTTGCTGAAGCTATAATTAGTAAAAACGATTAGTAGTTCTTGATAGAAAGTAAGTCAAAACCCCTTTTTATATAGGTTTTTTCTACTTTTTTAGTTGACACATAGAGGTCACAAAACTAGAATCACCGCTCGTTTTGTTGGAGGGGCCTTATCCCTAGACTTTCTAGGCTAAAGGCGCATTAAATTAATAAACCAACCTACACTGTAGGGGGGTGTTTTTACGCTCTGTTTATGAGAGCTAGAAAGGAAAAATATGCAAAATCAAAGCATTAGAATTAGGCTTAAAGCTTTTGACCACAAGCTTATCGACCGTTCTGCTAAAGAAATAGTGGAAACGGTCAAACGTACTGGAGCTAAGGTCAAAGGTCCTATTCCAATGCCAGTAAAAAAACACAAAACAACCATCCTTATATCCCCCCACAAAGACAAAGACGCCAGAGACCAGTACGAAATAAGAACCCACAAAAGAACACTTGATATCCTAGAACCTTCAGAGAAAACATTAGATGCACTCACAAAATTGGAGCTATCAGCAGGTGTGGTTGTACAAATAAGTCTAGACGAGAATAAATAATATGAGCTTAGGATTAGTTGGCAAAAAACAAGGTATGACAAGACTCTTCACGCCTGAAGGAGATTCATTTGCTGTAAGCGTCGTAAGCGTTAATCCAAATACCATTACTCAAATAAAGTCTGTTGATGTAGAAGGTTATAACTCTGTCCAAGTTACAACTGGTGAAAAGAAAGATAAACATGTTTCCAAACCTTTATCAGGACATTATAAAAAAGGTTCAGTTGCTCCCGGTGATGGTCTTTGGGAATTCAAAGTAAGTAATGAAGATATTGAAAACCTTGAAGTTGGCAGCAAATTAAATATTGATATATTTGAAGAAGGACAAAAAATCGATGTCCAAGGAAAATCTAAAGGAAAAGGATTTGCTGGTACTGTTAAGAGATGGAATTTCAAAATGCAAGATGCAACTCACGGGAACTCTATTTCACATAGAGCTCCAGGCTCTATTGGCCAATGCCAAACTCCTGGAAAGGTTTGGAAAGGAAAGAAAATGTCAGGGCATATGGGCGATGCCAAGAAAACAATTCAAAATCTCAAAATAGCTTCCATAGATTTAGAGAATAATTTATTACTAATAAAGGGCGCAATACCTGGACCAACTGGTTCTAATGTAGTGCTTAAACCTGCGGTCAAATAACAATGGAAATTGAGATACTAAATCAAAATGGCTCTGAAGACTCTAAAGTCTTATTAGCTGATGGTGTTTTCAATCAAGAATTTAATCAAGATCTTGTTCATCAGCTAGTGAATACTTATATACATAATAGCCATCAAAGAACTAAAGGTCAGAAGAACAGGTCAGCTGTCCGTGGTGGTGGAAAAAAACCGTGGAAACAAAAAGGAACTGGTAGAGCTAGGGCAGGGACTATTAGATCTCCAATATGGAGAGGTGGCGGAATGACTTTTGCTCATGTATATAGCGATATAAAACCAAAAAAAATCAACAAAAAAATGTACAGATCTGCCATGAGGTCAATTTGGTCTATGCTTGCTGACGAGGGAAGATTGGTTGTTGTAAATGAATTAAAAATCGATGAACCTGTCAAATCTTCTCAAGTAAAGACCATACTTTCTGATTTGAACTTAAACTCAGCTTTATTTGTACTTTCAGGTAACAATGATAACTTAGTAAAAGCTTCCAAAAACTTGAAAGAATGTAAAGTTCAAACCGTCAACTCCTTAGATCCTTCAGCTTTGATACAAGCAGAAAAAGTTGTTGTTACATCTGAGACGTTAAATAAATTAACTGAGGTGCTTTCATAATGAAAACTGAACTCTACTCAATTATAAAATCACCTTATCTGACCGAGAAGGTATCTACCTTAATGGGAGAGTCCAATCAATATGCTTTCAAAGTCGATATCAGCGCTACCAAGCTTCAAGTTAAGAAAGCTATAGAAGGCTATTTCTCGGTTGATGTTGAAGATGTAAATATCATTAAAGTTAAAGGAAAAACAAAAAGATCTAGATACAGAATTAGAAAAAAATCTGACTGGAAAAAGGCTTATGTTAGGCTCGCAGACGGTCAATCCATTGAGGTGACTTCAGAATAATGGCTACTCAAATTAAAAAATCAAAACCTACTTCTCCAGGAAGAAGATTTAGATCCTGGGTTTCAAGAGATGGTCTTCATAAAGGCGATCCTTACGCCCCTCTTCTTGAAGCAAAGAAACAAAAATCAGGTAGAAATAATCAAGGTAGAATTACAACCAGACATCGTGGTGGTGGACATAAAAAACATTACAGGATAATTGATTTTAAAAGACTGAAAGATGGCATCCCTGCTAAAGTTGAAACTATAGAATATGATCCTAACCGATCAGCCAATATCGCTCTTCTACTCTATGCCGATGGTGAAAGAATGTACATCATAGCTCCAGATAACTTAAAGGTAGGAGATACTGTCTCATCTGGAAAAGATTCTTCAATCTCGGCAGGCAATTGTATGCCACTTCAAGATATGCCTTTAGGTACTGTTGTTCATTGCATAGAGTTATTTCCTGGAAAAGGTGCCCAAATGGCGAGGAGTGCTGGTGCGTCAGCTCAAATTTTAGCCATTGAAGGTAGATATGTAACACTTAGATTAAGAAGTGGTGAAGTAAGAAGGGTTCTGTCTGAATGCAGAGCGACCATTGGAAGTGTATCTAACTCTGAGCATTCATTGCGTTCAATAGGAAAAGCTGGGGCCAAAAGATGGATGGGTATTAGACCCACAGTCCGAGGTGTTGCAATGAACCCTGTTGATCACCCTCATGGTGGTGGTGAAGGAAAGACATCTGGAGGTAGGCATCCCGTAACTCCTTGGGGTGTTCCTACTAAAGGTTATAAGACACGTAAGAAGAACAAATCAAGCAATCGCATGATTGTTAGAAGAAGAAATTAGAAATATGCCAAGATCATTAAAAAAAGGACCATTCGTAGACCTCCATCTTTTAAAGAAGGTAGATCAAGCAGTAGCTACTAATGATAAGAAGCCGATTAAGACATGGTCAAGAAGATCTATGATTACGCCCGATATGGTTGGGTTAAATATAGCTGTTCATAACGGAAGACAGCACGTTCCTATATTTATACAGGAAGATATGGTTGGTCATAAGTTAGGTGAGTTTGTATTAACCAGAACCTTCAAAATGCATTCTGGAGATAGAAAGTAAAATGAGTCAAGCATCAGCAAAACTTAGAAGTGCAAGAGTTTCAAGTCAGAAGGCTAGGCTAGTTGCAAATCAAATTAGAGGAAAGCACATAGAAGAAGCTCTTGGAATTCTTACTTTTGCTCCTCAGAAGTCTGCACATATCATTAAGAAAGTTTTGGAATCTGCAATTGCTAATGCCGAACATAACCAAGGACTAGATATAGATTCTTTGTTCGTTTCGACTATTGCTGTTGATGAAAGTTTCACAATGAAAAGAGTAAGAGCTAGAGCTAGGGGAAGAGCAGATAGATATTTCAAAAGAAGCTGTAATATTGCATTAACTTTAGAGGAAAAAGGAAAATAATGGGACAGAAGGTACACCCAACTGGGTTTAGATTAGGAATAACCACTCAACATACTTCTAATTGGTATGCTGAAAAGTCTCAATATACTGAGAACTTACTAAAAGATATTGAAGTTAGAGAACATCTCACTCAAAAGCTTTCACATGCTTCAGTTAGTAGAATCGAAATAGAAAGAACAGCCGATAATGCTAGGGTGCTGATTCATACTGCAAGGCCTGGCATAGTTATCGGAAAAAAAGGCGAAGATATCGACAAAATGAGGGAAGACATTACAAACAGAATGGGTATCCCTGTAACTCTTAGCATACAAGAAATAAGAAAACCTGATTTAGATGCAAAATTACTCGCAGAAAGCGTTGCTCAACAACTAGAGAGACGTGTCATGTTCAGAAGAGCTATGAAGCGAGCTGTTCAGAATGCTATGAGGCAAGGAGCTGAAGGCGTGAAGATAAGAGTAGCCGGTAGACTTGGTGGAGCAGAAATTGCAAGAGCAGAAATACAAAAGGAAGGAAGAGTTCCACTTCATACTTTAAGAGCAGATGTAGACTACGGTCTCGCAGAAGCAAATACAACCTACGGTGTCATTGGTGTGAAAGCATGGGTTTTCAGAGGTGAAGTTCTTGATACGCAAAGCAAAGATTCTGATTAAAGGGTAAAAATAATGTTTCAACCTAAAAGAACAAAATATAGAAAACAGCAGAAAGGTAGAAATACCGGAAATGCACAACGAGGGGCAACTCTTAGTTTCGGTACCTTCGGTTTGAAAGCTACTCAAAGAGGACAGTTGACTTCGAGGCAAATTGAGGCCGCAAGGAGAGCAATGACCCGTCATGTAAAAAGAGGAGCTAAAATCTGGATAAGGGTTTTCCCTGACAAGCCGATAACTAAAAAGCCTCTTGAAGTTAGACAAGGTAAGGGCAAGGGTAATGTCGAATATTGGGTGTGCCCAATAAAGCCAGGAAAAATACTCTATGAAATGGAAGGAGTTGACGAAGAGCTAGCTAAAGAAGCCTTTGCATTGGCTTCCGCCAAAATGCCCATATCGACAACTTTCATAAGGAGAGTCTAATGGCTAAAGAAAGTTTACTTGATAGGTTAAGAAACAAGACAACTGATGTGCTGGATGAAGAGGGTAAGTTGAGAAAAGAGCTTTTAGAGCTGAAAATTAAACATTCCTCTGGGCAACTAAAAGAGACACATAAAATCAGAGAGATCCGAAGATCTATCGCACAACTTAAGACTCTGAACAAAGAACAAGAACTACAAGAAAAGAATGACGGATAAAAGAACAAGAACAGAAACAGGTAGAGTTATTAGCTCTACAAGAGATAAGACAATTACTGTGCTCGTTGAGAGAAAAGTAAGACACCCCTTATACAAAAAGATTATGAGAAGGTCTTCCAAACTCCAGGCACATGATCAAGAAAATACTTGCAATGCTGGAGATCTTGTCACCATTCAAGAATGCAGGCCTATTTCTAAAACAAAGTCTTGGAATCTTTTACGTGTAGAAGAAAAATCACAGGAAATATAATTTAACAATGATACAAGAACAAAGCTATTTAGAAGTCGCAGATAACAGTGGTGCAAGGAAGCTTATGTGCATCAGAGTTCTTGGTGGATCAAAGAAAAAATTTGCAAAAGTTGGTGACATAATCAAGGTTACTGTAAAAGAAGCCATACCGACTGGAAGAGTAAAAAAAGGTGAAGTAGTTGATGCTGTCATCGTTAGAACAAAAAATAAACTAAGAAGATCGGATGGTTCTGCTATTAGATTTGACGATAACGCTGCTGTCCTTATAAATGCACAAAAACAACCGATTGGAACAAGGGTTTTTGGTCCTGTTTCCAGAGAACTTAGAAGTGAAGAATTCATGAGAATAGTTTCATTAGCTCCGGAGGTTCTTTAATAATGAATAAGATAAAGACAGGTGATCAGGTTATTGTTATTGCTGGTAAGGACAAAGGGAAGCAAGGATCAGTAACAAAAATTCTTTCTAACGGAAGATGTTATGTATCTGGAATCCAAATGGTCAAGAGACATACTAAACCTAACCCTAATGCTGGCATAGCTGGTGGTGTAGTAGAGAAAGAATCTTCTATAGATATGTCTAACATATCTATTTTTAATCCATCTACTAAAAAAGCTGACAAAGTTCAGATTAAGTCTCAAGAAGATGGATCAAAAGTAAGAGTATTTAAATCTTCAGGTAAGGAAATATAAAAATGATTCCACTTAAAGAACATTACAAGACCACCGTTGTTCCTGAACTAAAGGATAAATTGGGCTTAGACTCAGTTATGGCTGTTCCTAAGGTAACTAAAATCACTTTGAACATGGGTGTGGGCGAAGCCCTTAATGATAAAAAAATCTTAGAAAGAGCCGTTGAGGACATGACCTTGATCGCAGGTCAAAAGCCATTGGTTACTAAAGCTAGAAAGTCAGTTGCTAATTTCAAAATTAGAGACGGTATGCCCATAGGCTGCAAAGTAACTCTAAGGGGTGACAGGATGTATGAGTTTTTACAGAGGCTTATTGGCATAGCAATTCCTAGGGAAAGAGATTTTAGAGGATTAGAAACTAAATCCTTTGATGGAAGAGGTAATTATTCTATGGGTATTAAGGAACACATAATTTTTCCTGAAATAGATTACGACAAAGTAGACAAGATAAGGGGTATGGATATTTGCATATCCACTTCTGCTTCTGATGATGAGTCAGGAGAAGCTCTTCTTAGGGCTATGAAGTTCCCATTTAAAGGTTAGAGGTATATACACATGGCAAAAGCATCAATGAAAGCGAGAGAAGAGCGTAGAAGAAGAACCGTTTTAAAGTACGCTGCTAAGAGAGCCGAATTAAAAGAAATAATTCGAAGCCCTAAATTCTCTCAAGATGAGAAAGAGGCAGCACAAATAAAACTTCAAAAACTGCCAAGAGACGCTAGTCCAATAAGAATGCAAAGGAGATGTGCAATAACTGGCAGACCCCATGCAGTTTATAGAAAATTTGGTTTAGCGAGGAATAAACTTAGAGAACTAGCTATGAAAGGTGATATCCCAGGGCTAGTTAAATCAAGCTGGTAAAATTTATGAGTATTCAAGATCCCATAGCCAATTTATTCTCAAGCATTAATAATGCTCAAGCAAGAAGCAAAGAAATTGTTAAAGTTCCTTCTTCCACAAAGAAACTCGCCCTTCTATCTATGCTAAAGCAAGAAGGTTATATACATTCTTTCACCTCGTCTGAAGGCTCCAAGCCAGAGATTGAAATAAAATTGAAGTACTTTGAGGGTGCGCCTGTAATCAAGCAACTTAAAAGGATAAGTAAGCCTGGATTGAGGCAATACTCCAATTACAAAGACCTGCCAGAGGTGAATGGTGGTCTAGGTATCGCAATAGTTTCTACTAGTAAAGGTTTAATGACTGACCAACAAGCCAGAGAGGCAAAGGTCGGAGGCGAATTAATCTGTTCGGTTTTTTAAAAATATAAAATTATGGCAAGAACATCTTTAAAAGCATTAGAAATACCTGAAGGCGTTACTCTCGAAAACAATCAAGGAGTAATCACTTTTTCTGGTAAGTTAGGAAATATGTCTCTTGAGATTCATCAAGATGTGGATATTAATGAAGGTGAAAGCACTATAAGCTTTAGTCCAAACAAAGATACAAAAGAATCTCTAGCCATTACTGGAACAATGCGAGCTTTAACCGCAAATTATATGCAAGGAGTCGCAACAGGCTTTGAAAAGAAACTTGAAATTAATGGAGTTGGTTATAGAGCAGCACTAGAAGGTAATTCTATAAATTTAAGCTTAGGATTTTCCCATCCTATTGTTCACGATTTACCTGAAGGTGTAACGGCAGATCTGCCCAGTAATACAGAAATAGTTCTCAAATCAATGGACAAACAACTAGTGGGTCAAGTTGCTGCTGAGATAAGAGACTACAGGCCACCGGAACCTTATAAAGGTAAAGGTGTTAAGTATGCCGATGAAAGAATAATAAGAAAAGAATCTAAGAAAGCATAACAAAATGGCTATAAAGAATATAAAAAGACAAAAGAGAGCAACTAAGACTAGATCTAAAATCGAATTATCTGAGAACAATAGACTTACAGTTTTCAGATCCAATTCACATATATATGCACAAGTATCTACTTTTGATGGATCTCAAGTAATCGCCAGCGCCTCAACTACCGAGTCGTCAATTAAAAGCGATAACAACGGAAATATTGAAGCTGCATCTAAGGTAGGAAAACTAATTGCTGAAAGAGCATTGGAAAAGGGCATAGATAAAGTAGCATTTGATAGGTCAGGTTACAAATTTCATGGTCGTGTTAAAGCTTTAGCTGAGTCAGCACGCGAAGCAGGCCTCTCATTTTAGGAAATAATATGGAAAATACAGCTGTAACTGAAAATCTTGGCTCCGAAGTTCTCGAAGAAAAGTTAGTTCAAGTTAACCGTGTTGCCAAAGTTGTAAAAGGTGGTCGAATCTTTGGATTCACGGCCGTAACAGTAGTTGGTGATGGTAATGGAAAAATTGGATTTGGTAGAGGTAAGGCTAGAGAAGTGCCTATTGCGATTCAGAAAGCCCTAGATCATGCGAGACGAAATATGGTGAGCATAGAATTAAAAGGAGACACCATTCAGTATCCAATTAAAACAAAATTTGGAGCATCAGTTGTTTATATGAAACCTGCTGCACCAGGAACAGGAATCATAGCTGGAGGAGCTATGAGAGCAGTATTAGAACTTGCAGGAGTTAAAGATGTTCTTGCCAAGTGTTATGGATCGACAACTCCAGTAAATGTTGTAAGAGCAACTTTAAAAGCACTAAGAGAAATGGAATCTCCCGCAAGAGTAGCAAAAAGACTTGGTAGAGGTTAAAAATGGCTGACAAAGAAATTACAGTTAAATTGAAAAAAAGTCTAATAGGTTCCAAAGATTATCAGAGGCAATCTGTTAGGGGGCTTGGTTTATCTAAGTTAGGGCAGATAGTTTCAGTGCAAGATACTCCTGAAAACAGAGGAATGATTAATAAAGCTATCCATTTACTTGAAATCAAATAAAGGTATAGAGATGAAACTAAATGAATTAAAGCCAAATCCAAAGAGAGTTAAAGAAAGTAAACGTATCGGTAGAGGTACAGGCAGTGGCTTTGGTAAGACAAGCGGAAAGGGCCACAAAGGACTAAAGTCTCGTTCTGGAGGTAGGGTAAGAATTGGTTTTGAAGGCGGTCAAATGCCTTTGCAAAAGAGAGTACCTAAGTTTGGTTTCTCTTCTAGAAAGAATAGAAATACAGAACAACTAAGACTTAGTACTTTAGTTTCATCGGGTCTCACTGATGTCAGTATCTCTAGCCTAGTAGAGGCTGATTTAATAAAAAATTCCACTAAAAAAGTTAAAGTTTTCTTAGATACTGATTCTTGTTCAAAAATGAACTTGAAAGGTATTAACACAACCGCATCTGTTAAAAAGTTGATAGAAGCAGCGGGGGGCTCAGTAGAGGTCTAACATGTCAGTAAATCCCTCAGCTTTAGGACAAAACAAAGGTCTTTCTGAACTATGGAAGAGACTCCGTTTTGTTTTTATGGCTGTCATCATATACAGAATAGGAACACATATTCCTATACCTGGAATAGATCCTGATAAATTAGCAAATATATTCCAGCAAAACCAAGGTACATTATTAGATCTTTTTAATATGTTCTCTGGAGGCGCTCTCGAAAGAATGAGCATTATGGCTTTAAACATCATGCCTTACATTACAGCATCTATCATTATGAGTCTTTTAGAGGGTACAACTCCTTCTTTAAAGAAAAGATTTAGAGAAGAGGGTGAAGAAGGAAGAAGATTAAGAACATCCTACGTGAGATATGGAACAGTTTTCTTGGCTCTGATTCAGGCGAGTGGACTTGCTCTTGGACTTCAAAATCAAGGATTAGCTCTCGAACCAGGCACTATGTTCCAAATTATTGCAGTGACTTCTTTAGTTTCCGGAACAGTATTCCTAATGTGGTTAGGCGAGCTAGTAACTGAAAAAGGTATTGGAAATGGAATTTCAATTATAATCTTCTCAAGCATAGTGGCCGGTCTCCCTAGAGCTGTAGGTCAAGCTTTTGAAGGCGCGAGACAAGGTGATATAAACCTTATCATGTTACTATCAATAGCTCTTGCAGCCGTAGCGGCAATAGCTTTCATTGTCTGGATTGAAAGAGGACAGAGAAGGATTACCGTCAACTATGCAAAAAGACAACAAGGAAGGAAAATGGTACAAGGCCAAGCTTCCTACTTACCAATGAAGATAAATCAAGCTGGAGTAATTCCCGCTATCTTTGCAAGTAGTTTACTTTTATTTCCTGCTTCGGCTTCTACATGGTTTGGACAAGGTGAAGGTTTCGAATGGTTACAAGAAATTGCACTAGCATTAGGTCCAGGGCAACCTCTTTATGTAATTCTGTTTTCAGTTTTGATAGCATTCTTCTGTTTCTTCTACACAGCTTTGCAATTTGATCCAAAGGAAATCTCAGAGAACTTAAGAAGGTCTGGGGCTTATATGCCTGGAATAAGGCCAGGAGATCAAACTGCTGACTATATAGATGGAGTTATGACGCGTTTAACAGTTTGGGGTTCAGGTTATTTGATCTTGGTCTGTTTAATGCCTCAATTTTTAATAGTTTCTGCAAATGTTCCTTTCTATTTAGGAGGCACCTCTTTGCTAATTGCTGTGGTGGTTGTTATGGACTTTATGGCGCAGGTGCAATCACATTTGATGTCTCATCAATATGAATCGCTTCTTAAAAAAGCAAATTTAAAAGGGTACGGTGGTAATCCTCTAGGTGGAAGATAAAAATGAAAGTAAGAGCTTCAGTAAAAAAAATATGCAGAGATTGCAAAATAGTGAAAAGAAAAGGAACACTATTTGTTATATGTTCAACAGAACCTAGACATAAACAAAGACAAGGTTAAAGGAGAAAAAAATGGCTCGTGTAGCAGGTGTAAACATACCAGATAATAAACATGCCGATATATCGCTGACTTATGTCTACGGGATAGGCAAAACGAGAGCACAAATTATTTGTACCTATATCGGTATCGATCCTTCAACTAAGATCTCTGATTTATCTGAAGATCAGCTTGAGCTTATAAGAACAGAAGTTGGAAAATTTTTGGTAGAAGGTGATCTTCGAAGAGAAGTTGCAACCAATATTAAGAGATTACAAGATCTTGGTACTAATAGAGGTATCAGACATAGAAGGCACTTACCTGTAAGAGGTCAAAAGACAAAAAATAATGCAAGAACTAGAAAAGGACCTAAACGTCCAATAAGAAGATAAGAATATGGCTACAAAAAAGACAACGAAGAAAAGAATAAGTGAAGGTATTGCTCATATACATGCCTCTTTCAATAATACCTTAATTAGCATAACCGATAAGCAAGGTAATGCTATAGCTCAATCTAGCTCTGGAGCACAAGGCTTTAGGGGCTCAAGAAAGAGCACCCCTTTTGCGGCGCAAAGAGCTGCAGAAGCTGTAGGAGATAAAGTAAAAATGGTGGGTATTGAGAGTTTAGAGATTCAAGTTCGTGGTCCTGGTTCAGGAAGAGAGTCGGCAATAAGAGGATTGAATTCAAAAGGATTCAAGATAACCAAGATAACCGATGTGACTCCTATTCCACACAATGGTTGCAGACCACCAAAGAGGAGAAGAGTGTAATGGCTAGATATATTGGACCAAAATGCAAGCTTTCAAGAAGAGAAGGAAGAGATCTGCTTTTAAAAAGCGGTATAAGAGCTCATGACTCCAAATGTAAGTCAGAAACAGTTCCTGGGCAACATGGAAGAACTAGGCGCCCAAGAATATCTGACTATGGCGTGCAATTAAGAGAGAAACAAAAGGTAAGAAGAATATACGGAGTAATGGAAAAACAATTCAAGACTTACTACAAGCATGCTACAAGAATGAAAGGAGTGACAGGTGATAATCTGCTTCAAATCCTTGAAAGTAGACTTGATAACGTTGTTTACAGAATGGGTTTTGCTTCAACAAGATCTGAAGCTAGACAGTTAGTTAGTCATAAAGCAATTTTAGTGAACGATAAGAAGGTAAATATCCCAAGCTTCATGATTAAACCTGGTGACACAATTTCGTTAACTGAACGTGCCAAAGGTCAAAATAGAGTCCAACAAGCGATAGAGATTGCCAAAAATAGAGAAGAATGTGATTGGGTAGATGTAAATGTCTCAAGTTACTCAGGAACTTACAAGAATATTCCTGATAGATCTTCTCTAGATACAGATATCAATGAAAACTTGATTATCGAGTTATATTCAAAATAAAAGAGGAAAAACAATGACAGATAATTACGATATTATTAAAGATTTTTTAACACCTACAGAAATTGTAGTTGAAGAATTAGGTCCTACTAGATCTAAAATAGTCCTTGAACCTCTTGAGCAAGGTTTTGGTCATACATTAGGTAATGCCCTTAGAAGAATTATTCTTTCTTCTATGCCGGGTACAGCTGTATCTGAGGTTAAGATCGATGGTGTTTTACATGAATACAGCACAATTGAAGGTGTTCAAGAAGATGTTATCGATATCTTATTAAATCTTAAGGACTTATCCGTAAGACTGACAGAAGTAGAAGATGCCGAGTTAACAGTTTCAAAGTCTGGAAGTGGTACAGTAACCGCCGCTGATATTGAGCTCCCTACTGGAGTAGAAATTATTAACCCAGATCATCACATAGCTACCTTAAATGATGAAGGTTCAATAAATATGACTATGAGAGTCACTAGAGGAAGAGGTTTTGTACCTGTAAGGCCTTTAGATGAGGACGAAGGTCAAGAAACTGGTCTTCTTAGATTGGATGCTACTTACTCACCCATCAAACGAGTTACTTATCAAGTTGATAATGCAAGAGTAGAACAAAGAACAAATCTAGACCGACTTACTGTAGATATAGATACTGATGGAACTTTAGAAGCTGAAGAGATACTAAGGATTTCAGCTACCATTCTCCAACATCAATTATCTGCATTTGCTGAATTAGGAAGACTTGAAGAAGTCATAGAAGAAAAAGAAGAAGCAAAAATTGATCCTATTATGTTAAGACCAGTAGATGAGCTTGAACTAACTGTAAGATCAGCTAACTGCTTAAAAGCAGAAAACATTCACTATATCGGTGACTTAGTAACTAGAATGGAGTCCGATTTATTAAGAACACCTAATCTAGGTAAGAAATCATTAAATGAAATAAAAGAGGTTCTTTTGTCGAGAGGTCTTTCACTGGGATTAATTCTTGACAACTGGCCACCGGAAAATAACTAAGAAATAAAATGAGACATAGGAAATCTGGAAGAAAGCTCAATAGAAATAGCCCACAAAGAAGTGCTTTGAAAAAAAGTCTAGCTATTTCAATAATAGAGCATGAGTCTGTAAAAACTACTCTGGCTAAAGCTAAAGAAATCAGAGGTTTTTTAGAGCCTTTGGTAACTCTTGCCAAAGAGAATACAGTCGCTAACCAAAGGTTAGCTTTCTCAAGACTACAATCAAAAGAGGCTGTAGCGAAGTTATTTGATGAACTTGGCCCACGTTACAAAGACAGGCCCGGAGGTTATCTCAGAGTTATCAAAAGAGGGTTTAGGCCTGGTGATAAAGCTCCCGCAGCACAAGTTGAATTTGTTCAAGAAGCTGCTAATGAGACAGAACAATCAGCAGAGCCTCTTTCAGAAGAGACAGCCTAACTACTTAATTCTTTTTTAAGATGTTTTCCAGTATGGGAGATTTTATTTTTTGATAGTTCCTCTGGAGTTCCCTTAGCGATAATTTCACCCCCATTGGAACCTCCTTCAGGACCGAGGTCTATGATCCAGTCGCTAGTCTTTATAACATCCATATTATGCTCGATTACTACAACGGTATTTCCATTATCTCTTAATCTTTTGAGTACTTTTAGTAAGAGTTGAACATCATACATATGTAAACCGGTAGTTGGCTCATCTAAAATATATAAAGTGTGACTATAAGCACTTTTTGAAAGCTCTTTTGCAAGCTTGACTCGTTGTGCTTCTCCTCCAGATAAGGTTGTGGCCTGTTGTCCCAATTTAACGTATCCAAGTCCTACATCCATCAAGGTTTCAAGTTTCTTTTTGATTGAAGGTATGGAGTCAAAGAATTTTAGGGAGTCTTCAACTGTCATATCTAAAACTTCATATATATTTTTCCCTTTGTATTTGATGTCTAATGTTTCTCTGTTATACCTATGGCCATCACATACATCGCACTTTACGTAAACATCCGGTAAAAAGTGCATTTCCACTTTTATTACTCCATCACCTTGACAGGCTTCACACCTTCCTCCTTTTACATTAAAACTAAATCTTCCTATTTTATATCCTCTTGATCTTGACTCTTGCGTGCCAGCAAATAGTTCTCTCAACGGAGTGAAGAGACCAGTATATGTTGCTGGATTAGATCTAGGAGTTCTGCCAATAGGACTTTGACTAATCTCTATTATCTTGTCAATATCATTTATTCCTGTTAATTTTTTAAATGGTTTAGTTTCTCTCTTCTCCGCTCTAGAGATTTCATTTGAAATTCCTGGAAGAAGGGTTTGATTAATTAAAGTTGATTTACCAGATCCTGAAACACCTGTAACGCAGACGAATAGATCTAAAGGAAGCTCAAGATCGACTGACTTAAGATTATGCCCATCTGCACCCGAGAGTTTAATGACCCTATTTTCATCAACTTTTTTCCTTTTTGCTGGTATCTCTATCTTTCTTTTACCTGAAAGGAATTGACCTGTAATTGAGTCCTTAGATTTAGCAATTTGTGCTGCAGTTCCTTGAGCACAAATTTTTCCACCGTGAACACCCGCTCCTGGACCAATATCGACAACATGATCAGACGATTGCATTGTCTCATGATCATGCTCAACTACGATGACAGTGTTTCCTAGATCCCTTAATTTTTTTAAAGTCTTTAGAAGTTTTTCATTATCTCTTTGATGAAGCCCTATGGAAGGTTCATCCAGAATGTAGGTAACACCCACCAAACCTGCACCAATTTGACTTGCCAGCCTTATTCTTTGTGCTTCTCCTCCACTCAAACTCTCTGCGCTTCTATCTAAAGTTAAATAATTTAAGCCAACATCAATTAAGAATTCTAATCTTTCATTAACTTCCTTAATTATTCTTTCAGCAATCTCTTTTTTTGCCCCCTTTAACCTCATATTTGAGAAAAACGAGAAAGCTTGATCTATCGTATAAGAAGTAATTTCAGGAAGGTTTACATTCTCAATGAAAATATTTCTTGCTTCTTTCCTCAGCCTTGTACCTGAACAAGCCTTACAGGAAGATAATGAGATGAGTTTAGATAAATTATCTCTACTCCAGCTAGATTCAGTTTCTTTATATCTTCTGTCAATATTATTTAGAACTCCTTCGAAAGGAAAAATTCTTTCAACGAGACTCCCTCTTTTGTTCCTCCAACTAAAGTTTACTGGGACTCCATCACTCCCATTTAACAGAAGATCTTTAATATTTTGGTCTAGGTCTTGAAATGGCTCATCTAGCGAAAATTCATAATCTCTGGAGAGGCATTTAATTAAATGAAAATGGTATCGATGACTTATATCCCATCCAACGATTGCTCCTTCGCTTAAACTAGCCGATGGTTCATGTATTACTTTCGTCACATCTACGTATTGCTTTACACCTAAACCTTCACAGTCAGAACAAGCTCCTGCCGGATTGTTAAATGTAAATAATCTAGGCTCTAAGTCAGGTATGCTATATCCACACACACTGCATGCCATCTTAGAGCTATAAGAAACATCTTGATTTTCATCTAGTAAAAAAACTATAAGATTTCCGTCCCCTAAATTAAGAGCATTTTCAACAGACTCAGCGAGTCTCAGTTTGAAGTTTTCATCAGCTATTTTAGGCAATACTAGTCTATCTGCTACCGCCTCTATAGAATGTTTTTTATTCTTATTGAGCTTGGGACTATCATCGACATCGACGGTTATTCCATCAACTCTCATTCTTACATATCCTTGCATTTTTAATTCTTCAAAGACATGAAGATGCTCTCCTTTTTGGTCTTTGATTAGAGGGGCAAGAACCATCAATTTTGTTTCACCCGGCAATTCCAGAATCTTGTCACATATTTGATTAGAAGTTTGTCCTTCAAGGGATAAATTATGATCAGGACAAATAGGTGTTCCTGCTCGTGCAAAAAGAAGTCTTAAATAATCATAAATTTCAGTTACTGTTCCGACAGTTGATCTTGGATTATGAGATGTTGTCTTCTGTTCAATAGAAATAGCAGGAGAAAGACCTTCTATATGGTCTACATCTGGTTTTTCCATCATAGACAGGAATTGTCTTGCGTAGGCAGACAATGACTCTACATATCTTCTTTGTCCTTCTGCATACAATGTATCAAAAGCCAAACTTGATTTCCCTGAACCAGAAAGACCTGTTATGACAACAAGTTTATCTCTTGGAAGGTCTATATCTATGTTTTTAAGATTATGCTGTCGAGCACCTCTTACCTTGATGTGTTTCATTAAAAAAAGATAATGTTTTGGAACTTAAATTTAGAAAAGTGATTATAATCGGAGTTGGTAATATTAACTAAATTAAAATTTGTATGGCTAGAAGTGGAATAAATAAGGTTATTTTGGTTGGGAACTTAGGACAAGATCCCGAAGTTAAATATACTGCAGGAGGAGCCGCAGTTACTACATTAAGTTTAGCCACTTCTGAATCGTGGAAAGATAAAGACACCGGCACTGATCAAGAAAAAACGGAATGGCATAGAGTGGTGCTTTGGAGAAGGTTAGCTGAAATAGCTGGAGAGTATCTAAAAAAAGGTTCTAAAGTTTATATAGAAGGTCAGCTTCAAACCAGAAAATGGGAACAAGATGGACAAACTAGATATACGACTGAAGTTGTTGGAAGAGATATGCAGTTCCTAGACAGTAGGGGGGGTAGTTCATCTGATAATAGTTCTTCTTACGAAGATGCGAACCAAGACATGGGTTCTCAAAATTTACCTGATAGTGGAATTACTGACGATGATATACCTTTCTAGGTTAGGACTTTTCAAAGATTAACGTAGCATTTGTTCCACCAAACCCAAAACTATTGCTTAAAAAGCTTTTCAGATCAGTAGAAAAGTTTTCTCTAACAATTGGAAATTTTTCAGCCCCTTCATCAATATTTTCTATATTTGCTGAACCTACAATAAAACCTTCTTTAATCATTATCAGGCCATAAATAGCTTCTTGAACGCCAGCAGCTCCTAGAGAGTGACCAGACAAAGATTTAGTTGAACTTATCCAAGGTATATCTTCTCCAAAAACAGATTCGATAGCATTTAGTTCTGTAATATCTCCAGCAGGAGTACTAGTTCCATGTGCATTTATGTAGTCAACTGTGTTTTTGCCGCTCATCTCTAGAGCAATTCGCATGCACCTATCTCCACCTTCACCTGAAGGACTTACCATATCTTCGCCATCAGAAGTGGCTGCATATCCTGTTAAATGTGCAATTATTTCTGCACCTCTATTTATGGCATGTTCTTTTTCTTCTAGGATCAAGGTTCCTGCTCCTCCGGCAATAACAAAACCATCCCTATCTTTGTCATAAGCTCTAGATGCCGATTGAGGATTATCATTATATTTTGTTGATAACGCTCCCATAGCATCGAAGAGACTAGTCATACCCCAATGTTCTGCCTCTCCGCCACCTGCAATAACTATATCTTGTTTGCCCAGTTGAATTTGCTCCATTCCAGAACCTATACAGTGTGCACTTGTAGCACAAGCAGAAGATATAGAGAAGTTAATCCCTTTTATACCAAATGAAGTAGCTAGGCATGCTGAGACTGTACTGCCCATCGCTTTTGTTACCCTATATGGGCCTATTCTCTTTAAGCCCTTAGATCTAAGTATGTCTGCAGAGTCAATCTGATCTTCTGAGGAAGCACCACCTGATCCCATTATCAATCCTGTTCTATTATTTGATAAATCAGACTCTTCGAGCTTAGCATTTTTTATAGCTTCCTCAGTACTCAGATAGGCGTAAGCTGCGGCATCGCCCATGAATCTATACAATTTCCTATCTATTAACTCCTTCAAGTCTAAATTTTTTACTGACCCTGATACGTGGCTTCTAAGACCAAGCTCGGCATTGATTTCATTTTTAGATATTCCAGATTCAAGATTAGATAATGATTCGGTGACCTCTTGAATATTATTTCCAAGGCTAGATACTATTCCTATTCCAGTGACAACTACCTCACGCATATTAGAAACTCGATGTATCTTGAAATAGACCGACTTTTAGTCCTTTAGCACTATATATTTCCCTACCATCCACCAACAAAGAACCTTCTCCAATACCAACAGTAAGGTCTAAATTTAGTATTCTTTTCATATCTATTTTGAGTGTTACCAATTTAGCGGTCGGAAGCACTTGGCCAAAAAACTTCACTTCTGAGGTTCCTAGCGCTCTTCCTCGTCCTGGATTGTCTAGCCAGCATAAATAAAAACCCACAAGCTGCCACATTGCATCAAGTCCAAGACATCCCGGCATGACTGGATCGCCTTTAAAGTGACAATCAAAAAACCATAGGTCAGGATGTATATCCAGTTCAGCTACTATCTCTCCTTTAGAAAATTTTCCACCATCTTTGTTGATAGTAGTAATTCGATCGAACATAAGCATGTTAGGCGTAGGAAGACGACCGTTCTCCTCGCCAAAGAGATTACCTTGAGCGCAATCAAGTATCTCTTCTTTGTTGTAACTATTTTTTGGCAAAAAAGACATTTATTTCCCTAATAATTTGTTAATGATACATTAAAAACTGTTATAAAAAATTAAGATAGTCTTGATCCTAAATTAGAAACGATATCTTCAAGAGCATCCCTATAGTGATTTTTAGGAACATTTTCTAACTCCTTCATGCAGTCTTTTGCATAGGACATGAATACATTTTGTATTTTTTCGTATGTATCAACTGTTTCTAGAATCTCCAAAACTTCAGAAAATTGATTTTTTTTATTATTCCTAAATAAGGATAGTATTTTCTTATTGTTCTCATCATCGGTATTTCTAAGGGCAATTATTATTGGAAGAGTAAACTTACCTTCTTCATAATCTTTACCCACTTTTTTTCCGGTAAGGTTTTCGTCTCCGTAATAGTCCAAAATATCATCTTGGATCTGAAATGCTATTCCCAATGAGGTCGAGAATTGAGCTAAGCTATTCAGTTGAGACTCATTGCAATCTGAAAGGATTCCTGCGGTAACAGAAGAAACCTTAAAAAGTTCAGCAGTTTTTCTATCTATTATTTCAAAATATTGTCTTTCGGTGAGTTGGTCCTGATTTTTTAAGGAAAGTTGAAGAACTTCTCCTTCAGAAATTCTATTCGTAGCGTTTGCGAGTGTTCTAATTATATTAGGATTGTCAAAGCTCGCCATCAATTGAAAAGCCTTTGAATAAACAAAATCACCGACTAGAACACCATGGGCATTATCCCATTTCTTTTGGATGCTTTCCTTACCTCGTCTCATTTGACTCTCATCTACAACATCATCATGAATTAATGTTGCCGTATGAAGCAACTCAATAGAACTAGCCAACCTTATGAGATCATCTCCCGAATAACCAAACGCTTTTGCAACTAAAATACAGATAGCAGGTCTGATCCTTTTCCCTCCAGAATTGACTAAGTAGTTTGATACTTCGGTTGCTAATTCAATCTCAGAACTTACAGATAGGGCTAAACTACTTTCTAATGTTTCAAGCTCTTCAGATATAACCTTTTTATACTTTAATTCCATATATAGTGGTATTTTAAATTAAGTCAGCTAAATCAAGGAATTATATTGCGAATACTTCATCTTTTTCGTATAGTGCACATCCTTAAATTCCAGTTTGGAGATAAATATGTTTGCCGTAATAGAGAGCGGAGGAAAGCAACACACTGTATCAGAGGGCGAAAGCCTTAAAGTTGAGCTTCTAACAGCCGAAGAAGGTTCAACCGTAGAATTTGATAAAGTTCTTATGATCTCTAATGGTGGAGAGTCTAAAATTGGAAATCCATACGTGGAAAATGCTAAGGTTACTGCTAAGTTAGTCTCAAACGGTAAGCATGATAAGATCCGTGTTTTTAAAATGAAACGAAGAAAAGACTATAGAAGAACCTACGGTCACAGACAAAACTTCAGCGAAATAAAAATAGAATCTATTAGTTCATAATCAAGAAAGTAAGATGGCACATAAAAAAGCAGGCGGAAGCAGCAGAAATGGAAGAGATTCCCAGTCCAAAAGGCTTGGAGTCAAAAGCTACGGTGGTGAATTAATAACTGCAGGCTCAATTATAGTTAGACAAAGAGGAACAAAGTTCCATCCAGGAAAAAATGTAGGATGTGGTAAAGACCACACTTTGTTTTCAAAAGTTGACGGCAAAGTGTCATTTGTCAAAAAAGGGCCGAAACTTAGACAGTTTGTAAACGTAGACCCGGTTTAACTCTTAAAACTCTCTCTCTAAATTCCGATACAATAAATCAATGAAGTTCATTGACGAAGTCTCTATTGACGTGAAGGCTGGCGACGGAGGCAACGGTTTAGCAAGTTTCAGACGCCTAAAAAATATTCCAAAAGGAGGACCTGATGGAGGTGATGGGGGTCATGGAGGTAGTATCTTCTTTCGATCTGTTAACAACATCAACACTTTATCCAAGTTTAGATTTCAAAGAAAATTTGAAGCTGAGAATGGCAAACGAGGAGGAAGTCAAAATAAAACTGGATCGGATGGAAAGGACTTAGTCATTGAAGTTCCCTGCGGGACACTGATTTATGATCAAGAAAATGAGAAACCTATTGCCGATCTAGTAAATGATCAAGATGAGCTCTTGATATGCAAAGGAGGGAAAGGAGGTCTTGGAAATCTAAGGTATAAAAGTTCAACAAATAGATCACCCACGAAATTTACTGAAGGAAAAGATGGGGATAGTCTTTCGTTAAGACTTGAATTGAGACTGTTAGCAGACATAGGGTTATTGGGAAAACCTAATGCAGGTAAATCTTCACTTGTAAGAGCAGTATCTAGCGCTAAACCTAAAGTTGCAGATTATGCATTCACAACACTTCATCCTAGTTTAGGTGTTGTTGATTATTCAGAGAATTCTAGTTTTGTGATATCCGATATACCTGGACTTATCGCAGGCGCTTCAGAAGGTGTTGGTTTAGGAATTCAGTTTTTGAAACACTTATCTAGAACTAAAGTGATAGTTCAAATCGTAGATGTATATGATAAAACTCCTTTGGAAATTATTGCTGAAATTAGAGAGCTCTCAAAAGAGATAACAAACTATGATCCTGAGCTTATTAAAAAAGTTAGATGGTTGGCCTTAAATAAAGTTGATCTCCTAGATAAAAGTGAAGTAGAAAGGTTAAAAGCAGAGTTAGAAACAGAATTTCAAGATAATTTGCATATATACTGCATTTCAGCTGCAAAAAAAGAAGGCACTCAACAATTAATGCGAGATATTGGAGAATTCATGGAGACACCAGATGAATAAAGGTGATAAATGGGTCATAAAGGCTGGTAGTAGCTTGGTTTCTGGAAATCAGGAAGGTATAAACATTGATTTTATATCTCAATTGGCATCTCAAATAGATTTCTTAAAGAAAAATGATCAAGAAGTGATTATTATCTCTTCGGGTGCCGTTGCAAAAGGCATGAATGATTTGGGATTTGATAAAAGGCCTGATCATCTAGCTATCTTGCAGGCTTGTGCAGCTGTAGGGCAGAGAGGGATTTCTGAAATTTATCAAAAAACATTTGAAAGTCTTGGTTATACCACTGGCCAAGTATTAATTACTCACGATGATATAGCCAATAGAACCAGGTATCTTAATGCTAAAAATGCGATTGAGGCATTGTTAGATTTGGGAATCATTCCGATTGTTAATGAGAATGATTGCGTTGCTACTGAAGAGATCTCCTTTGGAGACAATGATAGATTGGGTGCAGCCTTAGCTGGTTTAATTCGTGCCGATAGATTTGTGATGTTAACTGATCAAGACGGAATCTTTGATGATGATCCAACTAAAAATAAACAGGCTAAATTATTAGATAGAATAAATTTAGATGATGAAAATATTGATTTATCTCAGATTTTAAACAGTTCCTCCGGTCTATTGGGAAGAGGAGGTATGAAAACAAAAATAGAAGCAGCCAGAACATCATTAAATTCGGGTGCTATAACTTGGGTTGCAAGTGGATTGAAGGCAGATACTTTACTAAAGATATATGAAGGGGAAGAAGCTGGTACTCAATTACTTACTGAAAAATCTACTCTTTCATCAAGAAAACTTTGGATTTCCTCGTTTGGCTCTGTTTTAGGAACAATCGTAATAGATGATGGTGCTAGTGAAGCACTACTGACCAAAGGCAAAAGTCTTTTATCAGTAGGAATAACCGAAGTAACTGGAGACTTCAATAAAGGGCACTTAGTTAATTGTATTGATAAAGATGGTAGGGAAATTGCAACAGGACTCTCAAATTTTAGTAGTGCAGAAATCGCAGCTATTAAAGGCTTGAGCTCTGAAGAAATTTCAACTGTATTGGGTTACCTCGCTCAAGAGGAGGTAATACACCGCAATAATTTGGTATTGAGTTAGAGCGCTTTAACTTTTTTTGACAGCCTAGATTTGGTTCTGGATGCTTTATTTTTAGTAATAACTTTTTTACCTGCCATAGAATCAAGAGTTTTTTCTGCTTCTGCTAAGGCTTCTTTGGCTGTATCTTTATCATTTGCCTCGATAGCACTTAGAACAGACTTTACCGCTGTTCTGGTTGAAGCTCTTTGAGAGCTTTTTAGAGCATTTCTTTTAACATTTTGTCTTGCTCTTTTTATTGCTGATTTAATATTTGCCATAAATCTTGTATATCACTGAGAGGCGCGCATAATGCATTCTGAAGAGCAAAGTGTCAAGTAACAATATTGAATATGTCTAACAAGTATTTAATTGTAATACTGCGATTTCATGGTGATGTTCTGCTTACAAAACCCATGATCGATAACATAAAACTAAATGATCCGGATGGAGAAATAGATCTTCTTTTATATAAAGGAACAGGCTCTATTTTAGAGAAAGAAAAAGATATAGATGAAATTCTAGAAATAGATAATGCCTCGGAAGATAATATCTTTTCTAGAATAAAAAAAGAGATCAACTTGTGGACAAAAGTTAGATCAAAAAGATACGACTACGCTTTCTTTTTAACTACACAATGGAGAGTAGTTCCTATTAGTTGGGCGATAGGTAAAGCGATGAAAGCAGCGGTAGATGATAAAAAAAGAAGAAAAAAACTATGGACTAAATCATTTTCCAAAATTTTTCCTGAAGCTTTAGAGAATCATATTGTTCAAAGAAACCTCTTAGCTTTGGAAAGTTTAGGATTACAAATCTTTAATGAAAATCTAGCTCTAGACGCAGCTCACTTAGAAATAGAATATAAAGCTCTATCTGATAGTTTTCCATTTTTAAATCAAAGCAATGCATATTGTTTAATTCATCCCACTTCAAGAAGAGAAAAAAAATTATGGGATAAAAAAAAGTTTGGAGAACTAATTAGCCTATTATCAAAAAAAAATCTTTCTGTTGTTATTACCTCTGGACCTGATCAAAAAGAAATAAGTTATGTAGAAGAAATATTAGAGAATGCTGATATTGTTGACCAAAAGGTATTAAATCTTGCTGGCAAAACAAGCCTTCTGGGCCTTGCTGCTCTAATTAAAGAGGCTAAATTTTTTATTGGTCTAGATTCTGTTGCATCACATATTGCTGCTTCAGTAAGTAAAGAGTCGATAACTTTATTTGGGCCAAGTAATCCAGTTAATTGGAAGCCTTGGTCAGATAAGTCTCAAATTATTGCGAAACAAGATCTTAAGAACATTGAAGTAGCAGATGTAATGAGTCTTATAGAAAAAATGCCTATACAATAAAAAAAGGGGAATTTATGGCAAGAAAACTTAAAACCATAATGGATGGTCTGACTTTTGGAGAAGGTCCGCGATGGTATAAAAACAAATTTTATTTTTCTGATTTTTATAGCCATAAAGTTTACACATTAGATCTTGATGGAAATTATGAAGTAATAGTGGAAGTTCCAAATCAACCTTCAGGATTAGGATGGAGACCAGATGAGACAATGTTAATTGTCTCAATGAAAGATAGGAAGTTGCTGAGCTTTAAAGATGATATTTTAGAAGTGGAGGCTGACCTATCTGAATTTGCTGGTTTTCATTGTAATGACATGGTTGTAGATCAATCTGGCAATGCCTATATAGGAAATTTTGGATTCAATACCTACGAAGGAGAAGAAATTAAGCCTACGAATTTAATATTGGTGAAGCCAGGTGAGGTTCCAGTTATTGCGGCAGACGACTTACTCTTTCCAAATGGTACAGTGATCACTTCTGATGATAAAACTTTAATAGTAGGCGAGACTTACGCAGCTAGATTAACTGCTTTCGATAAAGCAGATGATGGTAGCTTATCTAATCGAAGAATTTGGGCAGATCTGAAGGAAAATGCAGAAGAGGGTTTAGTGCCATTACCCGACGGAATGTGTTTAGATGAGGAGGGAGCAATATGGGTCGCCTCTCCATCAACCGCAGAAGTCATTAGAGTACACGAGGGAGGCATGATCTCTGAAAGAATTCCTGTTGCGACTAATGCATTTGCTTGCATGCTTGGAGGAGAGGATGGAAAAACGTTGTTCATTTGCACCTCAAACGCTTCAGGAGTAGATCCAGATTTAGCGTTAAGAGAAATATCAGGGAAGATAGAAACCGTAGAAGTAGATGTGCCAGGAGCTGGCAAACCTTAGCAATGTTTAATCTTTTTCTAGAAAATTTTGTTTTAATCTTTGTCGCAATTGATCCTATTACTATATTGCCAATTTTTGCTAGCTTTACCCAAGGGCTGAACAAAAAAGATTTAGTTACTTTATGTCTTAGGAGTACATTAACTGCCTTTGGAATTTTATTGGTATTTTGGTTATTTGGCAGTGCCTTACTTCAAATGATGGGAATTAATATTAATTCATTTAGAATTGTGGGAGGCCTGTTCTTAATGGTTATAGCCTATCAAATGGTCTTTGAGCAAAGACAGAGGAGAAGAGAAGAAACAGCCGAGGCGGCTATCGATGATGAAGAGCTTTCATCTCTAGCAACATTTCCTTTAGCTATACCTCTCATGGCAGGACCGGGTGCCATAACACTTGTTATGCTCCTATCTGAAAAGTCGGGATCATCAATTGAAAATCAAGTTATAGGATTTAGTCCAATTATTATAGTTTTGGCACTTAACGCGTTAAGTATGTGGATCTCTGGAAAGATGGCCAAAACATTACCGATATCTGTGTTGTCCGCCTTGCAAAGAACTTTTGGTCTTTTGCTTGGTGCGCTGGCCATCGAATTCGTGATTGAAGGGCTCAGACAAACATTTAATGTTTAGAAATATTAGACATAAATCCTTATAAAAGACCCAGCCTTTTGTAGGACTCTCCGGTCTCTATTAGAGTTTCTTCTATAGAGTAAGTTGATAGCTCGAGTTCTCGAATAGCTTTCTTACAATATGAGCGGGGAGAATCGTATGTATCTTTTATAGGCTTATTATTTTCCATCCTTTCTCCACCAACATCTTTGATATCTGGAAATAATTCTCTTAATTTTTTTTGTAATTCCCACGTAAACATTTCTCCTGATCGATCGGTTGCCGAAAGGATATATCTTGAACCATTCTTTGCATTGTTGCTTTCAGTTGCCATTCTATGCGCCTTAGCTACATCCCGCACATCGACCATGTTCCATAACATTCTATCGCTCCTAATTTGTTTTCCATCTAAAGACCCAAAATTATTTCCTTGTAATAGTTGCCAAATAAAGAATTGCCAACTAAAGAACTGATTATGGTTTTCGGTCATTAAGGGTCCGATTACATGCAGGGGATTAATTGATATGGCCTCAAAACTTTGTTCGGATTCGGCCATTTTATAAATCATCTTCTCAGTATTTGCTTTTGCCATTGCATAGGCAATATCTCTATTTTGAGATATGTTTTCTTCAGTCCACGCACCTTTATACGCCTCTACGTTATCTCCACACCAATCCTTTTCATCAAACACATAGCCTTCCGGCCTTGGATGAGCTACCGCAGCAAAGGAACTTGTAAATACAAAGCGTTTAATACTGCCGGATTTCCTTACAGATTCTATTACGTGTTCGTTTTCTGTGAAGCATCCGTCATAAACTTCTTGAGGGGTTTCTCTATTGAATCCTACTGTTGCACCTGCGTGGATTACAGCGGCACAACCTGAAAATGCATCGTCATAACTTCCTTTTTCAAAAAGATCACCTTCAAATAAATTTACACCTGACTCAGAAGCGTTTTTTCCTAATTCAATTAGATGATCTATTTTTTTATTATTACTTGCGTCTCTTACACATGCATTGACCTCATATCCCTCAATTAATAAATCTTCTACTATCCTTGATCCTATATATCCACTAGCACCTGTAACTGCTACTGGCCCATCTTGTTTCGTTATTCCCGACATATTTTTTCTCCTTGTTATTCTTTTGGCAGCTTTTCTTTCGTTGGCATTACTAGTGTGTAAAAAGATACGAAAGCAAAAGCTAGATTTATCTCCAATGCGATATGGAATAAATAGGCATCTTGAATATACAGAGCATTAAAAATTAGCAGAGCTATCACAACGAAGAAAGACAAATAAAACAAAATATCGTAATTGATATTTTTATAACTTTCAGTTTTTATTATGTCGATAGTTGCAAAAATTAATGCTATAACTGTAATACTTACATAAACCCAACTAGAGATTGCCCAAAACAATCTAAACTCTTGTTCGCTCTTCAAACCTCCTCCCATTTGAGAGGCAATTAAAGCGGTCAGAGAAGCAAATAACGCAACACCACTTTGAAATAGTAAAGTTTCTAGCTTGTAACTTTTAATAGGTGACAGTTCTTTAGAAAAAATTCCAACTACACCAGAAAAACCAGCTAGGGTCACAGCAAGTGTAGCTATAGTTATGAGAATTTGTTGTTCTACCATAAAAATATGATAGCACTTTTGGTGGAGGCGGCGGGAATTGAACCCGCGTCCACTAGTACTCTGCCACAAGATCTACATGTTTAGTTTTATCTATTAATTTAATCTTTTGACACCCGATAAACAGGGATTAAAAGACGATCTCAATTTATTCTTAAGAAATTACCAATGAGAAGAGCAACTTCAGCATCTCGTGAAATCGTCTGTCTTTGGAGGCGCACGAGCACGTTACCAAAGACAGCTAGCCAATTAAGCGGCTAGAGCGTAGTCTGCGTTTTCGCCAACTAACAAGTTTGCAATAATTTTTTAACGAGAATTATTACCTTCTCGACATGCACTTGAGGTTTTATAGCTACTGTCGAAGCCAGTTCGCCCCCAAAAAAGCCGAGGGATTATACCTTTCCTTTTGAAACTTAACTAATTTTTGTTTCTTTCTCTAAGTTCTTGAGCTTTTTGGCGCTCCCAATCTCTTGATTTGATTGAGTTTCTTTTATCTTGCGATTTTTTACCTATTGCAAGAGCAATTTCACATTTAATGAGACCATTTTTCCAGTAAAGTTTAGTAGGTATGCAAGTATTACCTTTCTGAGAAGTGGATTTAATAATTTCATTTAATTCTTTTCGATTTAGCAGTAATTTCCTTGATCTCGTTGGATCCATCTCTTGATTACTATTTTTTAAAGGATCAATATAGCTTCCTATCAAATAGGCTTCACTGTCTTTTAGCAGGGTATAAGCTTCAGCGATTTGAGCATTGTTTTCTCTTATACTCTTTGTTTCCCAGCCCAAAAGTGATAGTCCAGCTTCGAATTTTTTTGAAATTTCATAGTCGAATCTAGCTTTTCTATTTTCAGAAATAGTGTTGTCACTTTTTTTATTTTTTTTTGCCACAGCTTCGACCTTAACTTTCATATAAAATTGTATCAGACATGCAAGATGAAGATGTTTTATTTAGATCATTCAAGGGAATTGCTTTTATTTCAATTTCACCTCTCATCGGTCTCGCAGCATCTCTATGGTTTACTTCCGATAATACGGCTTATTTTGTAGCTCATTTAGGACAGATATATTTTTCTATCATTTTATTTTTTCTTAGCGGTAACATTTGGTCTGTTAGAAATATAGAGAATTCAAAATATAAAAAGAAATTAACTCTTATCTCTTGTATCCCTCCTTCTGTAGCAATATTGGGGGCGTTCGTATCTATTTACGCAAATCCAGCTTGGGGAATTGCATTTTTATTATCTGTAGTTTACATGGCACGGCATCTAACATTAATCAACTCCATGGTCGCTATTTTTCCAAATAACTTTCAAGATTTGATAAATAAAATAAGCATTATCTTGTGTATTTGTCTTATGTTAATCTTAACTTACTGGATTAACCCCTATACTTATCCGCTAGCTATCTATAATTAAAATGGCAGAAGAAAGAAAATCAATACATGGAACCTGGTCTAGCAGGTGGACATTTATACTTGCTGCAACGGGTTCTGCGGTAGGATTGGGCAATATTTGGAAGTTCCCATACATGGCGGGAGACAATGGTGGTGGGGCGTTTGTACTAGTTTATCTGGCTTGCATTGCAGTAATTGGCCTACCAATAATGCTGGGCGAAATAATGATTGGTAGAAGGGGAAGAAGTAGCCCTGCCAATACAATGAAAGCTTTGGCGGTTGAGGCAAATACTACTCCAGCTTGGAGCTTGCTTGGAGCAACTGGAGCTTTAGCTGGTTTATTAATCTTATCCTTTTACAGCGTTGCAGCTGGTTGGGCACTTTCATATGTTTTTAATGGATTTCAGAACATTACAGCCGAAAGCTCTACTACCAGTTTCAATGACCTCCTATCTAGTCCTACTTCATTAATTTTTTGGCATACTCTATTTTTGTCTATAACAGTATTTGTAGTAGCTAGAGGAATACTTGATGGTTTAGAGAAGTGGATAAATACATTAATGCCTATGCTGTTTGTGATAGTTCTTCTTTTGTGCCTGTATGCAACTCAGTCTGGAGCTTTTATTCAGGGAATAATTTATCTATTCCAGCCCGACTTTAGCAAAATAACTCCCGAAGTTATGCTGGAAGCGTTAGGGCAAGCCTTTTTTACATTAAGCTTAGGTATGGGGGCGATTATGGCTTATGGTGCTTACATGCCAGCCAACCAAAATATTGGCAAAACAGCTATATCAGTCGCGGCTCTGGATACAGGTGTTGCTCTTTTGGCAGGTATTGCAATATTTCCGATTGTTTTTGCCAATGGTTTGGCTGCTTCAGAAGGGCCAGGTCTAGTTTTTGTCACACTGCCTATTGCATTTAGCTCCATGCCTTTAGGCGTTTTCTTTGGAACATTATTTTTCGTTTTGTTGAGTATAGCTGCCTTGAGTTCTTCAATATCTCTTATAGAGCCTGGAGTTGCATGGTTGATAGAATCTCTAAAGATTAAAAGAATTACAGCTACTCTATTGCTAGGTTTCGTAGCTTGGTTTTTAGGTCTTTTTAGTGCTTTATCATTTAATTTACTCTCTGAATTCACTATCTTTGGAAAAAACTTCTTTGATGCAACTGATTTCTTGACCAATCAGATCATGCTGCCCTTAGGAGGCATATTTATCGCTATTTTTGTAGGTTGGGTGATGAAAAAAGAAAATGTATTAGAGGAATTAGATGTTGAAGAGAACTTTATTTTTAAATTTTGGTATTTCAGTATCCGTTACATTTCACCAGTGATGGTAGGATGTGTTTTTCTCTACTTTTTTATCTAATTTAATTAGGTGAATCAATTTCACCTTCCCAACTCACTAGCTTGTTATCTTCAAAGTACAAAGTAACCTTCTGATTGGTATAAGTAGTTGTACCCTGGGTAACGGATGTAAAGTAATCCCATCTGTTTGGGTAGAAAGTATCAGAAATAAGTGGAGTTCCCATTACAAACTTTACTTGAGATTCAGTCATTCCTATTTCAAGCTTATCTAACATCTCTTGATCTACTAAATTTCCTTGGCTAATAACAACTTGGAATATTCTTGGAATACTGCAACCTGCAAGAACCATAGTAGTTAGCAGTAAAACGACAAATTTTAAATTTCTGTTCATTAATTTTCTAATAAGGGTATTTGGATATTATAATGATATACATTAATTATTCTTAGTTATTTAGAGGACATTCAAATTGAGTGATGACGCAGAGCTAAAAAAAGCGGGTTTAAAGGTAACTTTACCTCGTTTAAGAATCTTAGAGTTACTTGAAGGTGGTGATAAAACTCACCTAAGTGCTGAAGAGATTTACAGGCGGTTAATTGATGCCGGAGAAGAGGTTGGCTTGGCTACAGTTTATAGAGTTTTAACCCAGTTCGAACAAGCTGGTATCTGCATAAGGCACAATTTTGAAGAAGGACATGGTGTTTATGAATTAACACCATCTGATCACCACGATCATATGGTTTGTCTCGATACTGGAGATGTAATTGAGTTTACTGACGACATTATTGAAGAACGACAAAAGAAATTAGCGAAAGAACAAGGGTACGAAATTATAGACCACAGTATGGTCCTGTACGTAAAACCCATCAAAGATTAATAAGACTTGAATAGACTTTTTTAAACCCCATATAGGGTTTGAAAGGAGAAATCATTGAACGACAATAAGAAAGAGCAAGATCTAGAAAATCAAAAAGAAGTTTTGATAGACGAAGAAAACACTATTGATCTGGAGCCAGAGAGTGTTGAAGAGCTTCCGGAAGAAGCTTCTGAGGAAGATACAATTAAAGATCTTGAAGATCAGCTTTTAAGGGCAAAGGCTGAAGTCCAGAATGTAAGAAGAATAGCTGCTCAAGAAGTAACCAAGGCACGACTTTTTGGAGTGGAGGCCCTAGCAAAGGATTTCCTATCTGTTGCAGATAATCTCGAGCGGGCGATTGACTCTTGTGCGGATGATGAAAATAGTTTGATAATAAAAGAGGGGCTTGAATTAACCTTAAAAAGCTTAGAAAGTTCTTTGAAGTCATCCGGCATAGAGCAAATCAGTATCGAAGAGAAAAGCTTTGATCCAGATAAACATGAAGCAATATCTCTTGTAGAGGACGATAACTTAGAGCCAAATACCATAATAGATTTTGTACAGAAAGGTTACTCAATTATGGATAGGACCCTCAGGCCTGCAAAAGTTGTAGTCTCGAAGAAATCTCAAGAAAAATAATAAATCCCCTTGAAATAGAGAACATAAACCCCATCTTATGTAAAACAACTTAATGCGGAGTTAAAAAAATGGCTAAAGTAATTGGTATTGACTTAGGAACAACAAATTCATGTGTTTCAGTCATGGAGGGAGATCAAGCTAAAGTAATAGAAAATTCTGAAGGAAAAAGAACTACTCCTTCAGTTGTAGCATATGGGGAAGAAATAAAGGTAGGAGATTCTGCAAAAAACCAAGCAGTTACGAACCCAGAAAATACTCTATACGCTATTAAGCGACTTATAGGTAGAAAACATGACGATGATGTTGTCAAAAAGGATAGTGATATGGTCGCCTATAAAATACTAGCGGCTGATAACGGTGACGCTTGGGTAGAAGCAGAGGGAAAAAAACTTGCACCTCAACAAGTATCTGCAGAGATATTGAAGAAAATGAAGAAGACTGCTGAGGATTATCTAGGACAAGAAGTAAAAGAAGCTGTGATTACAGTTCCAGCTTATTTTAATGATTCACAAAGACAAGCCACAAAGGATGCTGGCAAGATTGCAGGTTTAGAGGTAAAAAGGATTATCAATGAACCCACTGCTGCTGCTTTAGCTTATGGGTTAGATAAAGGCAAAGGTGATCAAAAGATAGCAGTCTATGACTTAGGAGGCGGAACATTCGATGTTTCAATCATTGAAATAGCTGAAGTTGATGGAGAGCATCAATTTGAAGTGCTATCAACAAATGGAGACACTTTTTTAGGTGGAGAAGACTTTGATATAACTCTCATTGAATATCTAGCAGATGAATTTAAAAAAGAATCAGGTTTGGATTTGCATAATGACTCAGCTGCTCTTCAAAGGCTTAAAGAGGCAGCCGAGAAGGCAAAAATAGAATTATCAAGCAATCAACAGTCTGAAATAAATCTTCCCTATATTACTGCTGATTCCTCAGGAGCTAAACATTTCGTTCATAAGTTAACCAGAGCAAAACTAGAATCACTCGTTGAAAACTTAGTTGAAAGAACAATTAAGCCTACAGAAATAGCACTAAAGGATGCAGGACTCAAAACTTCTGAAGTTGACGAAGTTATTTTAGTAGGTGGGCAAACCAGAATGCCTCTAGTCCAAGAAAAAGTTAAAGCATTCTTCGGAAAAGAAGCTAGAAAGGATGTAAATCCGGATGAGGCAGTGTCTGTTGGTGCTGCTATCCAGGGTGCTGTATTAGCGGGTGATGTGACAGATGTCCTTCTACTAGATGTCACTCCACTTACTCTAGGCATTGAGACTATGGGAGGAGTTATGACACCCCTTATCGATAAAAATACCACTATTCCAACAAATAAATCTCAAGTCTTTTCTACAGCTGAAGATAATCAGACTGCGGTAACAGTCCATGTTTTGCAGGGTGAAAGAAAACAAGCTACTGAAAATAAAACTCTTGGACAGTTCAATCTTACAGATATACCTGCTTCTCCCAGAGGGATGCCTCAAATTGAAGTCTCTTTTGATTTAGATGCAAACGGGATTCTGAATGTTTCAGCTAAAGATAAAGCTACTGGAAAAGAACAATCAATCGAAATCAAAGCTTCCAGTGGTCTATCTGATGAAGAAATAGAGCAGATGGTAAAAGATGCAGAAGCTCATGCAGAGGATGATAAGAAATTTGAAGAGCTGGTACAGGCAAAGAATTTAGGCGAGAACTTAGTTCATAGCTGTAATAAAACCTTAGATGAAGCTAAGGATAAAGTCGA
Organism: uncultured SAR86 cluster bacterium; assembly: GCA_938048695.1. GTDB lineage: Bacteria > Pseudomonadota > Gammaproteobacteria > Magnimaribacterales > Magnimaribacteraceae > Magnimaribacter. The sequence continues at coordinate 292,929 of CALIUO010000007.1, read as the reverse complement.
GGATTCAGAAAAAGAGGCTATCGAGACTGGCATACAAGAACTTGAAGAGGCCTTGAAAGGAGATGATAAAGAAGTCATTGACGCAAAGGTTAAAGCACTATCTGAAGCTTCTGCTCCTCTTGCACAAAGGATGTATGAAGAAGAGGTAAAGAATAAAGAAGCCTCTGATCAGGATGCTCAGAATGCAGATACAGATTCAGATGTAGTTGATGCAGATTTTGAAGAAGTAACAGAAGAAAAAGAAAACCAAAATTCTTAACTATCTATCCGATTAGGCTAAAGCAGATCAATGTCTAAAAAGGATTATTATGATGTATTAGGTGTTCAAAAAGGAGCATCAGAGGATGAATTGAAAAAGGCCTACAGAAAACTGGCCATGAAATATCATCCTGACAGGAATTCAGATGATCCGGCAGCTGAGGAAAAATTTAAAGAAGCATCCGAGGCCTACGAAATCTTATCAGATACCAGTAAAAGAAGTGCCTATGATCAATTCGGTCATGATGGTGTAAATGCCTCTGGTTTTGGAGGAGGCAACTCACAAGGGTTTAATGATATCTTCGGGGATATTTTTGGAGATATATTTGGAGGGGGAGATCCATTCAGTAGAAGGCAAAGATCTAATAAAGGGTCAGATCTACAATACTCTATGACAATAGATCTAGAAGATGCTGTTAGAGGAGTTACTGAAAAAATTGCAATACCTGCTTTGGAGAGTTGCGAATCTTGTAATGGGACTGGTGCAGGTGAAGGAAGTCAACCCATAACCTGTGATTCTTGTGGTGGAGCTGGTCAAGTCAGAATGCAACAAGGCTTCTTCTCTGTCGCTCAAACCTGCGGAAGATGTTCAGGTTCAGGACAAATTATAAGTAATCCCTGTGAATCATGCAGAGGTCAGGGTCGAGTAGAAAAACGTAAAACTTTATCTGTGAAAATCCCTGCGGGTGTTGATACAGGAGATAGAATAAGACTTTCTGGTGAGGGAGAAGCTGGAATAAATGGAGGACCTTCAGGAGACTTATTTGTCCAAATCAAAGTTTTACCACACGATGTATTCGAACGAGATGGTAAACATCTATATTGCGAGGCACCTATAAGCTTCATAGATGCTGCATTAGGAGGTGATATCCAAATTCCTACATTAGATGGAAAAGTAAAAATAAAAATACCTGAAGGCACGCAAACAGGGAAATTATTTAGACTCAGAGGTAAAGGAATTAGCCCAATAAGAGGAGGATCAACAGGTGATCTTCTTTGTAGAGCTGTAATTGAAACTCCACAGAATCTTTCAAGGGACCAAAAAGAACTTTTACGTGAATTCCAAGTTTCTATTTCAAATAATTCAAAGCAGAATCCGCTAAGAGAAGAATGGTTTTCTAAGGTAAAATCATTTTTTGATACAAAGAATTAATCTAAAGTGAAACAAATATTCATTTCAGGCATTACTGGCAAGGTTGGCACACTTCTATCATCTTATATTCTCAAAGATAGTGATTTTGATCTTGTGGGCGGAAGTTGCTCACCCAACAATCTATTTATACAAAAGGATATTGGTGAACTCCTGGATACCAATGAAGTAGGTATCAAGATATCAGATACTATTCCAGAAGAAGTTAAACCAGATGTCATAATTGATTTTTCTAGTCCTGAGGCTTCTATGAAGGTTTTGAAAGAGGCCGTTACAAGAAATATTCCAATTTTAATTGGAACAACAGGTTTTAATTCAACCCAAATTGAAGAAATAGAATTATCAAGCAAAGAAATAGCAATTTTATATGCACCTAATACCAGTCCTGGAATTGCTATCCTTAAATCTCTTCTTAACCATGCTAAAAAGTTCTTTTCTAAAGATAACAAATTTAATATTAGCGAAACTCATCATACTGAAAAAAAAGACGCTCCTTCAGGAACAGCTCTCGACCTTCAAAAAGAGATATCAATCATTTACCCAGGGGCTAATGTATCTATAGAAAGCTTTAGAGAAGGCAAGAATCCTGGCGAACATACTGTGCGAATAGGATTACATGATGAAACAATAGAACTAAAACACAAGGCTGAAAATCGTTCTATTTTTGCTTTAGGCGCATTAAAAGGGGCATCTTGGTTAACAGAAAAAACAGCTGGTCTCTATGCCATGACTGATATTTATTCTTCTTGATTTAGAAGAAATATGGTATAAAGCCACCCCTAAGACGATAGTCTATAACGAAACACATGTCACTGTTTCAGATCTATGGTGCTAAAGATTGCTCATCTCTAGTAAGTTCTGTAAGTGCATGAAAGTATAACCAAAAGAATGTAATGTTCTTTGTAACTTAAGGAGAGCAATGGCTGAAATATCGCTAGAACAAATGCTTCAAGCTGGTGTCCACTTCGGACATCAAACCAAATATTGGAACCCAAAAATGGAACAACACATTTTTGGTGTAAGAAACAAAATTCACATAATTAATCTAGAGCATACGGTAGAGATGATAAAACCGGCTCTTAAATTTATTGAAGGTGTCGCAGCAAAAAATAACAAGATACTTTTTGTAGGTACTAAGAGAACTGCAACAGATATCATTAAAAATGAAGCAATCAGATGTTCAATGCCCTATGTCAACGAAAGATGGCTGGGCGGTATGCTTACTAACTATAAAACAATAAGATCCTCTATTACACGATTGGAAAACTTACTGAGACAGAAAGAAGATGGGACTTTTAGTAAACTAACAAAAAAAGAAGGTCTTAAAATTCAAAGAGATATCGATAGATTGCAAAAATCTATTGGCGGTGTAACAGAAATGGGTGGACTTCCAGATGCTTTATTTATTATTGATGTGAAAAGAGAATCTATTGCCGTATCGGAGGCAAGCAAAATGGGAATACCCATAGTAGGAATTGTTGATTCTAACAGCAATCCAGAAGGCATTGATTATGTCGTACCAGGCAATGATGACTCTATAAGATCCATAGCCTTATTTACTGAAGCAGCAGCCGATGCTTGCTTAAAAGGTTCAGAAGCTGCTACAGGCCTTAAACAAGAGGAACCTCAATCAGGTCCAGCAATAGTAAGAAAGGTTGATTCAAATGATACCCAAGAACAAAAGCCTGATGCAGGTGTGGAAGTAGATGCATCTAAAACGGAAGAAGCAGTTGTTGAAGAATCAACTGAACAGTTAGAAGAGTCAGCTGAAAACACGACTGCAACTGATGAATCAGTTCCGGACACAGTATCAGAAGCTTTGTCTTCTGATGAAGAAAAAAAAGAAGAAAAGGATGAGGATTAATTATGAGTGCTATTTCAGCTTCACAAGTTAAAGAATTAAGAGAAAAAACAGGCCTTGGCCTCATGGACTGCAAAAAGGCTCTAGAAGGCGCCAATGGTGATATGGACTTGGCAATTGAAGAGCTTAGGAAAACTAGCGGTGTAAAGGCAAGCAAAAAATCAGGTAGATCTGCTGCAGATGGTTTGATAGCTATAGAATCAAAGGAACAAAACATTTTTATGATCGAAGTCAATTGCGAAACTGACTTTGTAGCTAGAGATGATTCCTTTGTGTCTTTTACTAAAGAAACCCTTCAAAATTTTTCAGATAACCCAGACAGCTCTCTAGAAGAATTGCTAGATAAAGGAATAGAAGATGACAGAGAAAAACTTGTACAAAAATTGGGTGAAAATATTGTCGTAAGAAGAGTTTCTAAAACAGATAGTTCATCGACTGTTGGATCTTATTTGCACAGTAATCAAAAAATTGGATGCATAGTTTCTCTTGATGGTGGGAATGAGTCTTTGGCTAATGACATAGCCATGCATGCTGCTGCTACAGATCCAATGGCAATTTCTCCTTCGGATATACCTGAAGAGATAGTGGCTAAGGAAAAAGAAATTTTTAAAGCTCAATCCGAAGAATCTGGTAAACCTGCAGAAATTATAGAAAAAATGATTGAGGGTAAAGTTTCTAAATTTTTAGCTGAAGTAAGTTTAACTGAGCAAGACTTTGTTAAAGATCCAAATGTAAAAATAAGCCAACTTCTTAAAGACAATGATGCTAATATTTTAAGCTTTACAAGATACGAAGTTGGAGAAGGAATAGAAGTTGAGAAAGTAGATTTTGCTACTGAAGTAATGTCTCAAATTGAAGGCTAGATGTTAAACGAGATTGTAGAAGATGCCGAAGCTGGTATGGAGAAGAGCTTAAATGCTCTTGAAGTCGCCTTTAAGAAGATTCGAACCGGCCGTGCCACTCCGTCTTTATTGGATAGTATTAAAGTAGATTATTACGAAAAACTTACTCCACTTGGCCAAGTTGCAAGCATTAGTATCGAAGATGCTAAAACACTAGCTATAGTGCCATGGGAGAAAGGAATAGTTCAGCAAATTGAAAAAGCAATTTTAGAGTCCGATCTTGGTTTAAATCCTGCTACATCTGGAGACACCATACGTGTCATTCTTCCTGATCTTACCGAAGAAACTAGAAGGGATTTTATAAAAAAGGCAAAAGCTGAAGCTGAAAATGCGAAGGTTTCTGTTAGAAACGTAAGAAGAGAAGGAAATTCTCAACTCAAAGAATTCCTAAAAGAGAAAGAAATCTCTCAAGACGAAGAGAGGCAAGGGGAAGAGTTAATTCAAAAACTTACTGACTCTTTTGTAGAAAAAGTAGATTTAGCACTGGAAGCGAAAGAAAAGGATCTACTGGACTTCTAAGTTTTAGAAATGGAAGGCCATCAAGCTGAAACCTTACCTCAACATGTTGCTATCATCATGGATGGAAATAATAGGTGGGCTACAGAAAGAAACCTACCAGGCGTTGCTGGACACAAAAAGGGTGTTGAAAGAGCTAGAGAAGCAGTTGAATTTGCCGTTGAAAAAGGACTTTCTACACTAACATTATTCGCTTTCAGTAGCGAAAATTGGGGTCGATCTTCTGAAGAGGTTAACTTGTTAATGAAGTTGCTAAATACAGCTCTTCGCGAAGAAGTCCCAAATTTAGTCAAGAATTCTGTTCAATTGAGTTTCATAGGAAACTTATCTCAATTTGATCAAAGCCTTATTGATCAAATGAAGAAATCTGAAGAATTAACTTATTGCGATCCTGATTCAAAGAAATTAGATTTAGTTGTTGCTGCCAGTTATGGTGGTAGATGGGATATCGTAGATGCTATAAATAAAATACAAGAATCTGCATCTAATGAAATTATTACTGAGGAGATTTTTAGTAGCTATTTATCAACTTCGGAGTTTAAAGATCCAGATTTATGTATAAGAACCGGTAATGAACTTAGAGTAAGTAACTTCCTTCTATGGCAGCTAGCTTATTCAGAACTATATTTTTCCGATATCCTTTGGCCTGATTTTGATGATAATCAATTTGAAATTGCCTTAGATGAGTACTCAAAGAGAATTAGAAGGTTTGGCGATAAATCTAACTTTCAACAATAATGTTAAAAGAAAGAACCATAAGCGCATTAGTACTAGCCTCTATAATTGGTTTGCTTATTTATTTTTTGAGCGATGATTTACTAATTTATCTTGTTGGTCTTATTGCATCTGTCTCTCTTTGGGAATATTCGAAAGTTAGATTCTCAAACTTAACGTCTATATTCATTTTAATTTTATTTCTTTTATTACTTTTTCTTACTCATTTAACTTTTTTAATCTATTCTTTTATTGCGCTAAGTGTAGTTCTTTTCCTGGCATCATCTTTATTTATTCTCAGCTTTCCTTTAAATAAAACTCTCCTTAAAAACCCTTTTGTTTGGGCTAGTTCAGGGCTTATTATTCATTTGGGGTTTTTCGCTTCTATTTTTGAGATTGTTTCACAAGATGGATTGAGTGATTTGTCTTTAGATTTAGTTCATGAGAGGTTTTTAATCCTTTATATTGTTCTGATTAGTATTTTAATGGACTCCATTGCTTATTTTGCAGGAAAGAGTTTAGGAAAAAGACCTTTCATCAACAATGTTAGTCCCAATAAAACAATGGAAGGATTTCTTGCTGCGATTATCGCAACACCAGTCCTTTTATTCCTTTCATCTCAAGCTATGTTTGAATTTTCTGCAATGAAAATTATTTTTTTAATATTTGCAGTGGCTATTTTTTCAGTCATAGGAGATGCCTTTGCTAGCATGATGAAACGAGTGATAGAAATAAAAGACTTCTCTAATTTAATTCCTGGACATGGAGGGTTGTATGATCGACTAGACAGTCATATTGCCGCCTTTCCCTGTTTTATTTTAATACTAAATTTATTATAAAAAATGAACAACGTAGCTATTTTAGGTTCTACAGGTTCTGTCGGTAAGTCAACTCTAGATGTTATTAGGCATAATAGAGAAAAATTTTGTGTAGATCTTCTGACTGCTAATAAAAATTATGAGTTGATGATAGAGCAATATAATGAATTTTCTCCGCGTTATGTCTATCTTGAGGATTCATCTGCCCAGAAGGCTTTTTTAGACAAAGTAGAGAAGCTTCAAGCAGGGACTTTACTGTTAACCTGCGAAAGTGATTTAAATAATGTCTTGAGTGCGCAGACTACTGAGATCGTGGTTGCCGCTATGGTTGGAGTGGCAGGATTAAAGCCTGTTTATCAAGCTGTTAAGCACAAAAAAAAGGTATTACTCGCCAATAAAGAATCTTATGTTGTGGCGGGCGAGATATTAAATAACCTATCTAAAGAGTCAGGGGCTACAATTTTCCCAATTGATAGCGAGCATAGTGCAATTCATCAATGTTTACATGGAGTAAAAGATCAAGATTCAGTGTCTAGAATTATCCTAACTGGATCTGGAGGTCCTTTTTTGAATAGAGAGTTAAAAGATTTTGAATCTATAACTCCTCAGGAGGCCGTTTCACATCCTGTATGGAATATGGGAGACAAAATATCAGTTGATTCCTCGACCATGATGAACAAATGTTTGGAGATAATAGAGGCTAGATGGTTATTTGATACTAAAAATATCGATGTATTAATACATCCAGAAGGAATTATTCACTCACTTGTTGAGTTCACAGATAAATCAATAATTGCTCAATTATCAATTCCCGATATGAAAATTCCTATAGCTTATGGACTTGGATTTCCTGATAAATTAAATTCTGGCTCTGACTCAATCAATTTTTATGAAATAAGCTCATTAAGTCTTAAAAAACCTGATTTTGATAAATTTCCTTCATTAAGTTTAGCGCAATCCTGCATAGACGAAGGCGGGACAAGCTTCGCTATATTGAATGCTGTAAACGAGGAGTGTGTTACAGCATTTTTAGCTGGTAAAATACATTATCTGGATATATATAAAATAGTTTCTACCGTTTTGGATAATTCAACTATTTATGCTGTCAAAGATTTAAATGATATTTTTGAAGCTGATGAAAAGTCTAGATCAATAGCTAAAGAACTTATAAATAAAAACTAAATGGATATTTTATTCACTATATTTTCTTTTATTCTGCTTATCAGCATAATTGTTGGCATACATGAACTTGGGCATTTTTTAACTGCGCGATTTTACAATATACACGTCATAAAATTTAAGATAGGTTTCGGAAAAGAACTATTCTCTTTTGAAGATAAAAGAAATTGTAATTATTCTTTTGGAATCTTGCCATTAGGTGGCTATGTCCAGATGTTGGGGGAAAATAATCCTGTACAAGAAGGATCCGAGCCATCCCTTTCAGACAAGAAATCATACCTTCAAGCATCGCCAGGAGAGAGAGCTGCAGTAACATTTGCAGGTCCTTTGGCAAATTTTATACTTGCAGCAATTGTTTACTTCTTCCTGGCAATAGTTGGAACGATACAACTATCTTCTTTTGTTGGGGAAGTTACTGCAGGTAGTCCGGCAGCACAATCTGGACTAGCCGTAAAAGATAAGATTCTTGAGATAGATGAATCTTCAGTTGAAGTTTTTAATGATATCAATTTGATGTTATCCAAACGAATAGGTGATACAGGCTCAATAAATGTTAAATATTTAAGGGGTGATTCAGAAGCAATTACCTCTATACCCATTAGCAACTGGCTTTCAGGGAATGATCAAACAGCGCCCAGTGCTGCATTAGGGTTACAGCCTTACTTGCCTCCAGTAGTTGGACAACTGCAGGATGAAGGGCCAGCTTCTGTGTATGGATTAAAACAAGGTGATCTTATTAAAGCTATAAATGGAGTTGAAATCTTTACGTGGCAAGATCTATCAAAAGTATTGAGCCGTTTACCTAATGAGCTCATAGACATTAAATTACAGCGAGGAAATGATCTCAAAACAATTACATTGCAAACCGCAAGTTTTATCAGCGATGATGGATTGGAAAAGGGAAGAATTGGAATTATTGCTTCCAATGATATAAGTCAATGGCCTGCAGATTATACTGTTGAAAAAAAAGAAGATTTATTCACTGCTTTATTGGTTGGAATTCACAATACCTATAGGTATACAGTACTTATTATTAGTTCAATTGGAAAAATGATTAGCGGTTCCATTTCAGCTGACAACCTTGGAGGGCCTATTCAAATCTCTGTACTTGCCGGATCTGCTGCAAAAGCAGGATACGTAACCTTCCTTTCCATGGTAGCATTGCTAAGCATCAACCTTGGATTGCTTAATCTTTTGCCTATTCCCATATTAGATGGCGGCCAGCTACTAATGATTGCTATAGAAAAATTAAAAGGATCTCCTGTTTCGGAAATGACGCTTGAATATTCTATGAGAGTAGGGATCGTTCTAGTTGTAAGTTTAATGATATTTGCATTTGCAAATGATATTGCCAGACTCATCTGATGAAAAAATATTTAATTAAGTTACTTTTCTTAGCATCTTTCTTTGGATTTTTTCATGTGCAAAAAATTAGTTCCGACGAATCATGGGTTGTAAGTGATATAAGAATCAGTGGGCTACAAAGAGTCTCGGCGGGAAGCGTTTTCAATGTTATGCCAATAGCTGTCGGCGATACTGTAGATGTATATGATTTGCAAACTACCGCTAAAACCATCTTTAAAACAGGTCAATTTGACGATATACAATTAGGTAAAGAGGGCAACACACTAATAATAAGTTTGGTAGAAAGACCTTCAATAGCCTCAATTGAACTAGACGGCAATAAAGCTTTAAAGACTGAAGATTTACTTAAAGGTCTAGATGATGCCGGATTATCTGAAGGGCAAGTTTTTAAAAGATCAATTGTTAATAGCCTGGCGATAGAAATTCAAAGGCAATATGTTTCTCAAGGACGTTACGGCGCCAAAGTGGACGTAAGTACTGATGATGAACCGAGGAATAGAGTTTCTTTAAATATAGAGATCGATGAAGGTGAAGTGGCTGAAATTAAAACTATAAATATAGTCGGCAATAACTCTTATTCAGATGAAGAGATTCTTAAGAGTTTTGAATTAAAGACTGGCGGTTGGTTTTCCTTCTTTACAAATGACAACCGTTATTCAAGAGAAAAGTTAAAAGGCGATATAGAGTCTTTGGAGTCTTTTTATAAAAATAGAGGGTATGTTGAGTTTAGTTTAGAAAGTTCCCAGGTAAGCGTTTCCTCCGATAAGACCGGAGTCTTTATAACGTTAAATGTTTCTGAAGGTACAACCTATGATGTAAACGAAATAAAAATTGTTGGCGATCTTCCGATAGAAGAGGAAGTCCTTAAGACCCTTATTTTGATCAAGAAAGGTGAACGATTCAATCAATACTTAATCACAGAAACAGAAGAGATTTTTAAGAACATTTTAGGTAATGAAGGATATAGTTTTGCTGAAGTGCGAGGTGTGCCTGATGTTAATGAAGAATCTGAAAATGTAGATCTAACTTTCTATGTTGACCCGCAACAAAGAACTTACGTTAGAAGAATAGTATTCAAGGGAAATAAAAGAACTCATGATGTTGTTCTTCGAAGGGAAATGAGGCAAATGGAGGGCGCTTGGGCTTCAAATAATCTCATTGAAAATTCTAAGTTACGTTTAGAGAGATTAGGCTTTTTCAAAGAAGTAGAGTCCGAAACTATCCCCGTACCTGGAGTAAATGATCAAATAGACGTAGAGTTTTCTGTTGAAGAGGAGTTTTCAGGTTCCATTGGTGGCAGTTTAGGTTACGGAGCGTATGGCTTAGTTTTGGGTCTTAATTACAATGAAAATAATGCTTTTGGTACTGGTAGAGCGATAGGTATCGGCATTAATGATAGTACTTGGCAAAGAAGCTACTCTTTTAGTTATGGAGAGCCTTATTTCAATATTGATGGCGTTAGCCGTGGCTATAGTGCATATTTCAGGGAGTCTGATTATGGTCAATTCAATATAGCGAGTTATACCTCTGATTCTTTTGGTGCTGGCATACAGTTTGGTCTCCCTATAAGCGATATTGAAAGAATAGGTCTGAATTTAAATTACGACAATACAAGCATTGATACCGGTTCAACTCCTGCCTCTCAAATTCTTGCATTCACACAATCCGAAGGAACTAAATTTGAAGTTTTTAAAACCCAGTTTATTTGGTCAAAGATCACGCTTAATAGAGGTTTATTCCCAACAGCTGGTCAGTCACAATCTCTTGCCCTTCAGGTTGCTGTTCCAGGAAGTTCATTAACTTATACAAAAGCTACTTACAGACATAAATATTTCAAACCTATATTCGATGGAAGATTTGTTTTAGGTTTTAGAGGGGAGATAGGATTATTAGAACCTTATGGAGATACTGAAGTTGCCCCATTTTTTGAACATTATTATTCGGGGGGTATAAGCTCTGTAAGAGGTTTTAAACAAAATACACTTGGTCCTAGAGCCATACCTTCTCAATACCTTCTTGATAATGAGGGTAATCAAATAATAGGTGAAGATGGTAACCCTATACTTAATCCTTACTCATACTATAGGGATGATAGATCGATAGGAGGTGCTTACTTAGTAGAAGGAGGTTTTGATTTCATATTCAAATTACCGTTTATAGATGATCAGAGATCAATGAGGAGTTCTTTCTTTGTTGACATAGGTAATGTGTTTTCTAAAGACTGTGGTTTTGATCAGTCAAATATAAATTGCAGCGAACTGGATTTTGGTGAATTGAGATATTCTTATGGAGTTGGAGTCACATGGATTACTCAATTAGGGCCTATGTCTCTTGCCGTTGCCGCTCCTTCTAACGAAGGACCTCTTGATGAGACAGAAAATTTTCAGTTTGAAATTGGAACACAATTTTAAATGTGCATAATGCTACTAAATTACTCAACAAAACTGTAGAATTCACCGACTAGTTACTTAATGGGAAAAACTATGAAATCTTTTAAAACTCTTTTCGTCGTAATAACGGCGTCTTTACTTACTTTCACAATTCATTCTGCTGACTTAAACATCGCTACTTTAGATCCTCAGGCAGCTCTGTTTAGTACAAATGTTGCAAAAAAAGAACTTGAAGAGCTTGAAAACTCAGATGAGTGGAAAGAGGTTGTTGAAGAGCTTCAAGCTAAGGCAACAGAAGCCAGAGAAATTCAGGAAAAGACTCAAAAAGATGGGCCAACTATGTCAGATGAAGAGAAGCAAGACGCTGCTCAAAAATTCCAATCTCTTCAGCAAGACATTAACTTTTTAAGAGAAAAGACCAATCAATTTAGGAATCAAACTCTTCAATTATTGTCTCAAGAACAAGCTGAGAAATTTCAAGTTATAGTAACTGAGTTAATAAGAGCAAAAGGAATTACATTATTAATCAATAGCGGTGGTCAACAGCAGATACTTCTTCATGCAGATCAAAGCTTCGATATTACTCAAGAAGTTATCGATGCTATGAATGAAAAAGAAGACTAATATTTGTGTCTTCCCCGAAAAGCTTCAAGTTATCTCAGCTCGCCTCCTTACTTGGTGCTGAACTAGAAGGTGATCCGGAAAAAGAGATAGTCGGAATAAATAGTCTTGTTTCTGCTTCAGACAACGAAATCTCTTTCATAGCAAGAGAAACCTTCATCCCACAACTAGATTCTACTAGTGCTGGCGCAGTTATATGCAACTCCAGGACCTCAGAACTATATGAGGGAAATAAGCTTGTTTGCGCAAATCCTTATTTAATCTATGCTAACTGCACGAAACTTTTTAAAGAAAAGCCGTCAATAGAGATGGGAATATCTAATTTAGCTTCAATAGCCAGCTCTTCTTCAATTTCTGACAAAGCTTCAATTGGAAGTTTTGTATCTATTTCTGATGACGCTATTATTGAAGAGGATGTTATTTTGATGCCTGGAGTATTTGTAGGAAAAGGTTGTAAGGTTGGAAAGGGAACAATACTTCATGCCAATACTTCCTTGTATGACTTAGTTGATATTGGACAGGAGTGTATTATTCATTCAGGTACTGTAATCGGCTCTGATGGTTTAGGATTTGCACAAGACAATAAACAGTGGGTCAAGATAGAACATCTTGGGAAAGTTGTAATAGGTAATCATGTTGAAATTGGATCAAACTCTACTATCGATAGAGGATCTGTTGGCGATACTATCATTGGTGATAATGTAAAAATAGATAATCAAGTACACATTGCTCATAATGTTAAAATTGGCTCAGGAACAGCTATAGCAGGTAAAAGCGCAATAGCAGGAAGCACTTCTATAGGAAAAAATTGTACCTTGGCTGGATGCAGTGCAGTCGTTGATAATGTTGAAATAGCTGATGAAGTCCACATAACAGCTATGACCTTAATAACTAAATCGATCAAAGAAAGTGGGTTTTATTCCTCGGGAACACCCTTCATGAAAAATTCTGATTGGAAGAAAAATGCTGTAGCCTTCAAAAGGCTAAATGAATTAACTAGAAAATAAGAAAATGGAAGTTGAAATAAATATAGAAGAGATTCAAGAGTTTTTGCCTCATAGATATCCAATGCTGCTCGTTGATAGAGTAACAGATATGGTCCTAGGAGAGTCAATAAAAGCTTACAAAAATATCACTACAAACGAACCATTTTTTATGGGACATTTCCCTGGCAAACAAGTAATGCCAGGAGTTTTGATAGTTGAGGCTATGGCACAAGCTTCAGGTATTTTAGGATTTAAAACAATGGATAAGAAACCAGAAGATGGTTCTATATATTATTTTGTTGGAGCTGATGACTTGCGATTTAAGAGACCAGCCATTCCTGGTGATAAACTTATCTTAAATTCCTCCGTAATTACCAATAAGAAAGGCATATGGAAGTTTGATTGCTCTGCAACTGTCGAAGATGATTTAGTAGCAAAAGCAACTATACTTTGCGCGGATAGACCAAAATAAAGATGATTCATCCTTCTTCCATAGTTGACCCAACTGCAAAAATTGCTGAATCAGTAGAAATTGGCCCCTTTTGTTTAATTGGTCCAGATGTTGAAATTGGAGAAGATACTAAAATTGAATCGCATGTAATTTTGAAAGGCCCCACTAAGATAGGTGAAAGAAATCACATTTTTCAATTTTCTACATTAGGGGACGGTAGTCCCGATAAGAAATATAACAATGAGCCAACAACCCTCACCATAGGAGATGATAATATCATCAGAGAAGGTGTAACAATACATAGAGGCACCGTACAAGATAGAGGTGATACTTTGATTGGGAATAGAAACCTCATTATGGCTTACTCTCACATAGCGCATGACTGCGTCTTAGGACATGACATCGTTTTAACAAATCAAGCAGCCTTGGCAGGATCTGTAAATGTTGGAGATGGGGCTATCCTGGGAGGTTATGCCATTGTTCACCAATTCTGTTCAATTGGAAGTTATAGTTTCTGTGCCATGGGTAGTGCGGTTAATAAAGATATACCAGCTTATGTCAAGGTAAGAGGTAATCCAGCTAAACCATTTGGTATAAATGTCACTGGAATTAAGAGAATAGGTTATTCTAAAGACATTATTGAGGCTTTAAGGTCAGCTTATAGGTCAATCTACAGAAAAAAATTAACAGTTGAAGAGGCTGTAAACGAACTTAAATCATTAAGAAAGGATTTTAAAGAAGTCGATCTATTCCTTACTTCTATCGAAAATTCAACGAGAGGCATATCTCGTTAATGATAGATACAATCCAAAAGAAGAATATAAAAATAGCCATTGTCGCAGGTGAAAAATCTGGCGATGAATTAGGAGCGCCGTTAATGCAATCCCTAAAAAGTATCAATCCATCAATTCAATTTATTGGAGTTGGTGGTTCAAAAATGATCTCTGAGGGCTTGGATTCTTTTTTCGACATGAATGAGATTTCTGTGATGGGAATAATAGAACCTTTACTAAATCTAAGAAAATTACTTAGGCTCAGAAAAGGATTAAAAGACTATCTACTTGAAGAAGGGCCAGATATTTTTATAGGTATAGATTCTCCAGATTTCAATCTCCCAGTTGCTAAATTTTTGAAACAAAATTGTTCTCTTAAAACGGTTCAATATGTCAGTCCTTCTGTTTGGGCTTGGAGAAAGGGGCGTATTAAATCTATGGAAAAATCTATAGACCTGGTCCTAACTCTTTTTCCTTTTGAAGGATCTACTTATAAGGGTTCGAAAATCAGAGAAAGTTATGTAGGTCATCCTTTGGCTTATAAAATCGATATAACGCAAGATGAAATCCAAACAAAAAGAAATAATACTATTGCCTTATTACCTGGCAGCCGAAAATCTGAGATCCTTTCAATGGGTGATGTGATAATTCAAGCAGCAAAGAAATTGAAAGAAATAAATCCAAACTATGAATTTCTGATGCCTCTATCAAATAAAGATCATTTATCATTGTTCAAAGAAGATATGGCGGGACTAGTACAAGTTTCTTATGGAGATTCTCAAGAAATTTTAATGAAATCTAAGATTTCTATAATTACCTCTGGAACTGCAACACTCGAATCAATCCTGTCTTTTACCCCTTGTATTGCCTTATATAGAACCAATTGGCTTTCATACCTTATCATCAAGCCTTTATTGAAAATAGATTCCTTTTCTCTGCCAAATCTAATTAAAGGACAGAAGATTCTTCCTGAATTACTTCAAGCAGAAGTGACAGTAAATAATATTGTTAATTCAGTGGAAACAGTTGAAGATAAAGATTTTGTGCTCTACTTGAAAGAATTCAATCAGATTAAAGAAAACCTTAGAGCAGGCGGAGCAGAGAAAGCTTCTAAGGAAATTTTACAGATATTGAATTGATAGAAGCAGGTGTAGATGAAGCCGGAAGAGGTCCTTTAGCTGGCCCAGTATTTGCTGCAGCAGTTATATTAGATGACGCAATAGATATAAAAGGATTGGACGATTCAAAAAAGATTTCAACAATAAAAAGAGAGCTCATAGCAAGAAAAATACAAGAAACCGCTCTTTCTTGGTCTATAGGCTTAAGTACTGCTCAAGAAATTGACGAAATAAACATTTTAAAGGCCTCTTTGTTGGCGATGAAAAGAGCCATAGAAGGTTTGGATATTTTTCCTGATATTGCTCTTATTGATGGTCAGTATGCACCTAAAACAAAGTGTAAAGTTCAAACAATAATTAGAGGCGATCAATCAAAAAAAAATATTATGGCAGCATCAATTCTTGCTAAGGTAGGGAGAGATAACTATATGAAGGAAGTTGATATCAGGTACCCAGAATATGGTTTTAAACAACATAAAGGTTATCCTACAAAGATGCATCTAGAAGCATTAAAATTGTACGGTGTTACCGATGAACATAGGTTAAGCTTTAAACCAGTTAAGATGATAAATGAGCCAAACT
Source organism: uncultured SAR86 cluster bacterium (assembly GCA_938048695.1). GTDB lineage: Bacteria > Pseudomonadota > Gammaproteobacteria > Magnimaribacterales > Magnimaribacteraceae > Magnimaribacter. Next base: position 277,245 of record CALIUO010000007.1, on the reverse strand, counting down.
GAAAATCTAGATTTTGTGCATTTGCATGTGCATTCTGAGTACTCTCTAGTGGATGGCATAATAAGAGTTAATGAGCTTGTGGATCACACTTTAAAGCTTGGATATCACTCAATAGCATTAACAGATTTAACCAATCTTTTTGGGCTGATTGAATTTTACAGATCTGCCAGGAAGCAAGGCATTAAACCTATAGTTGGGTCTGAGGTTTATGTTGCAAAGAATAAAGACTCCGTTGCAGCTCCATTGGTTCTTTTAGCACAGAACAAGCAAGGCTATATAAACTTAACTAAGTTAGTCTCTAGGGCCTATGTTGACGGCCAAGTTAACGGAGATCCTGTCGTTCTTTTTAGTTGGTTAGAAGAATTCTCTGAAGGAATAATAGCTCTCTCAGGTGGGTTAGACGGTCATATAGGGAACTCGGTTTTGGCAGGTAATCATCAACTTTCGGAATCAAGAATAGACTTCTTCCAGAATATTTTTGGAGATAATTTTTTTATTGAGATCCAAAGAACAGGAAAAGCTAATGAGAAAGAATACAATGATTCAATTCTAAAGCTAGCTTCAAAGAAAGGAATACCTGTAGTCGCTACCAATAATGTTAGATTTTTGAATGCCGTAGATCCAGATATATCTCCTTCAGATTTTGAAGCTCATGAAGCAAGAGTTTGTATACAAAGAGGTGAGACTTTAGACGACCCAAGAAGATCAAGGAATTACTCTGAAGAGCAATTCTTAAGAAGTAAAGAAGAGATGATTGAACTATTCTCTGATATACCTGAAGCCCTTATCAATACTGTAAAGATTGCTTCTAAATGCAATATAGATTTGGAATTAGGAAAGTTCTACTTACCTGACTTTGAAGTACCAGAAGAGCATTCCAGAGAAGAATTCTTAAGAATAATTTCTAGAGAAGGTTTGTCTAAGCGAATAGATGATATTAAAGAATCAGTTGATTCGTATGACCTGGATGAATCTGCTTATAGCGAAAGATTGGATTATGAGTTAGACATGATTTGTAAGCTAGATTTTGCAGGATATTTTTTAATAGTTGCAGATTTTGTTAATTGGGCTCAAAAGAATGAAATTCCTGTTGGACCTGGAAGAGGTTCTGGTGCTGGTTCTATTGTAGCTTACGCATTAGGCATAACGGCTATAGATCCTATTAGGTATGACTTATTATTTGAACGGTTCCTAAACCCTGAAAGAGTAAGTAATCCTGACTTTGATATAGATTTTTGTATCGAAGGTCGAGACAAGGTTCTTGAATATGTTACAAACAAATATGGGAAGGACTCTGTGGCTCAAATTAGCACAAGAGGTACCATGGCAGCTAGAGCTGTTTTGCGCGATGTAGTAAGAGTTTTAGGAAAACCATATGGTTTCGGAGATCGATTAGCAAAAGCTATTCCGGATGTTTTGGGCATAAGTCTTAACGAAGCATATAAAGAGAAACAATTTAAAGAAACAATTGATGAATCTGATGAGTCTAGAGAAGTTTTTGATATGGCGCTTAAGCTAGAGGGTTTATCGAGAAGTGTTGGAACCCATGCCGCTGGCGTTGTTATCGCTCCAACTGCATTAACTGACTTTACTCCACTTTTCTTGGATTCAGACAAAGGAACAGTGGCATCACAATTTGATATGGGCGATGTAGAGTCAGCAGGTTTAGTTAAATTTGATTTTCTTGGTTTAAAAACACTTACTATAATCGATCAATCTGTTAGAAGAATAAATGCCAAGGCAAAAAATAAAGAAGATGAGATTGATATTGAGAATCTATCTTTAAAGGACGCTGCAACTTTTGAGCTGTTACAAAGGGGAGAGACAACTGGCATATTTCAACTTGAATCAAGAGGAATGAGAGATTATTTAAAGCAACTTATTCCAAATGATTTTGAAGACATTGTCAGTATGAATGCCTTATACCGTCCTGGTGCATTGGGAATGAACATGGTTGATTCTTATATCAAAAGAAAGCATGGAAAAGAAGAGGTGACCTATGGTCATGAGGCAGTAAAAAAGATTCTTAGTACCACCTATGGAGTTATTGTATATCAGGAACAAGTTATGCAAATAGCCCAAGAATTGTCTGGCTTTTCACTAGGACAGGCTGATATTTTAAGAAGGGCTATGGGAAAAAAGAAGAAAGAAGAGATGGAAAGTCTACGTTCAACGTTTGTCGAAGGAGCAATAAAAAAGGACGTGAATGAGCGTTATGCTGCCAATCTTTTTGATCAGATAGAGCAATTTGCTGGATATGGATTTAATAGGTCTCATTCAGTTGGCTATGCCTTAATTGCTTATCAAACTGCATGGCTTAAAGCACATTTTCCAGCTGAATTTATGGCATCAGTCTTGTCTTGTGATTTAGGTAATACTGATAATATTCAACTTTTTGTAGATGATTGTAAAAACATAGGTTTAACAGTACTTAGCCCTGATATTAATGAAAGCTCATATAGATTTGAAGATCTTGATTCTTCAACGATTTTATATGGGCTAGGTGCCATTAAAGGTATAGGGGAGTCATTAGTTGATCAGATAGTATCTGAGCGAAAAAGTAAGAAGTTTGTCGATATGTATGACTTCTGTATGAGAGTTGGATTTAACAGGATAAATAAGCGTATCCTCACGACTCTCATTGGCTCAGGGGCCATGGACTCGCTTGGCTCTAGAGAGGATTTATTCCGAAGAATAGATTCCTGCCTAAAAAATGCAGAACAAGCCTCTGAACGAAATAAAAGTAATATAAAAGATTTATTTGGTGAAGAAACTGTCTCTCCCTCAGAGGAGAAAATTGATGAAAATATAGAATTCGATGAAGTGTCTGCTGAATGGAGTGCCTTGGGCTTTTATTTGGATTCTCATCCCTTAGAGAACAAGAAGAAAGAAGTAAGAAACATGTGTGGGTTCTTTATATCTGAGCTGCAATCAGAAGCTCATAAGCAGAGAATTGCAGGATGTTTAATGCAATTTAATGTGCGACAAGGAAAAAGAGGTAGATTTGCATTTGCTACTCTGGATGATGGTTCAGCAAAGATTGAGGTCTCAATTTGGGCAGATGTGTTTGAAAAATATAGAAATCTATTGAAAAAAGGGCAGGTCTTGGTTGTAGAGGGAATAATAGAAAAGGATGACTACTCAGACTCTGTTAAGCATAAAATGATAGCTGAGAGGATTCTAACTTTTGATGAGGCCCGACGTGAGTACATAAAAAACATCAAAATAGATATTGAAAATAACAATGGAGATACTCTATCAGTAGTTAATTCTCTTAAAGAAATAGCTACTAGCTCTGAAGGAAATTCTGTTTTGATTTCTTATAAAGGTAGCTCTGCTAAGGCGGACATAGCTCTCCCAAATCATTTTTCAGTGAAACTTGATGATGCTTCCATTAAGGCTTTAGGTAAACGTTTTGGAGCAGAAAATGTAGAGTTCGTTTATCATACTCAAACTCACATAAACTAAATTTTAAAATGTTGAAGAGCTATTTAGATTTTGAACAACCCATAGCCGATCTAGAACAACAGGTATTGGACCTTAAAGATTCCGAACTTGACGATGAATCTATCCAAAAGGAAGTCATACGACTGAATGAATCAATAATGAAAACTACAGAAAAGATTTATTCAAATCTTTCTCCTTGGCAGAACGTACAAGTGGCTCGACATCCTGAGAGACCACATTTTCTAGATTATATTGATAGGATATCTGACGAATTTGATGAACTACATGGTGACAGGCATTTTTCAGATGATAGAGCAGTTATTGGAGGTATAGGGTCAATAGGTGAATATAAAGTTATGTTCATTGGTCATGAAAAAGGCAGATCTACGGAAGAGAAAATCCTACATAATTTTGGTATGTCTCAACCAGAAGGCTATAGAAAGGCATGTCGGTTAATGCAACTTGCAGAGAGATTTTCTTTACCAGTTGTTACATTGGTAGATACCCCCGGGGCTTATCCTGGAATAGATAGCGAAGAAAGAGGTCAAAGTGAAGCTATTGCTTATAATTTAAGAGTAATGTCATCGCTAAAGACACCCATAATTGTTAACGTAGTTGGAGAAGGGGGGTCAGGAGGAGCATTAGCATTAGGTGTTGGAGACCACATAACAATGCTCGAACATTCCACTTACTCCGTTGCATCACCGGAAGCTTGCGCTAGTATCGTTTGGAGAGACTCAACAAAAGCTGATTTAGCAGCTGAGGCAATGAAATTAAATGCTCAGAGTATTCTGGATTTAGGTTTAATCGATGAGGTAATACCTGAACCGCTTGGTGGAGCTCATCGAAGTTTTGATCAAGCATCATCTAATTTATCTAAAGTATTAATCAGAAGTTTAGACAAACTTACAAATACTCCTATAAATACGCTTTTAGAAAAGAGATATGAGAGATTGATGAGTTATGGTTCCATTTAATGTCTCAATTTAGTCTAGACAAAGGATATTTAGAGAATTTCTCAAGGATTGGAGTGGCTTTTTCAGGGGGTCTGGACTCCTCCGTTTTGTTAACATTTTTATCTGATAATCCAGAATATAAAAATAAAATTACAGCTCTTCACGTTAATCATAAGGTTAATAAAGAATCAGATAGTTGGGAAGATTTTTGTAAAGAAAGAGCTTCTGAATTGAATGTTAAGTTCAAGTCTTGGAGATTAGGAAAATTTGAAAAAGTATCGGAACAATCTTTACGAGAAAAAAGGTACCAAGCCTTTGAGGAATGGGCTAATTCAGGTGACTTAATTATTACTGGTCATCATTTAGATGACCAAACAGAAACTATATTATTTAGATTATTCAGAGGAACGGGCCTAAAAGGATTACGAGGAATAAATATAACTTCAACAGTAGGTCCTTTAAATTTTTATAGACCTTTTTTAGAAAATAATAAAGAAGAATTACTTAACTATGCTTTAAAACACAATATAAACTGGATAGAGGACGATTCAAATAAAGAATCATACTATTCAAGAAATTTGATAAGGAACAATATAATTCCAGAAATACAAAAAAAGTGGCCTTTCATTCATAAATCCCTAAAAAAAATATCTATCAAGGCAACAAAAGCCGCTCAAGTTCTTGAAGAAGTTGCTATGGAGGATTTAAATAAAATCCAATTTTCTAAAAATGTTTTAGACATGGATAAATTAAAATCTTTTTCATCACAGAGACAGCAGAATCTCGTAGTCTTTTGGTTGAATCATTTCAATAATATAAGGCTTTCTCCAGGTCAGGAAGATCAAATCTTTTCATTAATGAATGAGTCTTCCGAAGGTTCTTCTATATTTAACTTTGATAAACATGACTATACTTCTGATATCAAAATTGTTTTCTCATCAAAAGAAATTAGGATAATTGACAATCACTTATTAGAGCCTTTGTCTGAAAATATGAGTTTAGAATGGGATTTAAAAGACCTTATAAAAATACCCACCGGAGAACTTTCTGTTGAAGAATCATTTGGTAAAGGGCTTGATAAGAAATTTATAGGAAGCGATATAAAAATTAAAGCTAGAGTAGGAGGCGAGAGGTGTAAGCCTTTTGGAAGATCTAAAAGTCAAAAAATAAAAAATCTTTTCCAAGAATTCGAGGTTCCCGATTGGAAGAGAGACTATATTCCTATAATCTATATTGATGAAAAAATAGCCGCTGTCGGTGATTTGTGGGTTTGTGATGAGTTTCATACCAATATCAACGAGCATGGCATATCTATAAAATGGAATCATAATTTTTAAAAGGAGAAAGGGATGAACTTAGAAACCGTAAAATATGAAAAAAAAGGTTCTGTAGCGCTCATAACATTCAATAGGCCTGAAGTAAGAAATGCATTTAATGCAAAGATGACTGAAGATATTCTAGATGCCTTAGTTGAGGCAAAAAATGATTCAAGCGTTAGGGCTATTGTTTTAACTGGTGAGGGACTTAGCTTTTCTGCGGGTGCTGATTTATCAGCCAGAGATAGTAAATGGTCAGATACTGAAATGGCATTAGTTGAGGGTTACTTACCCAGTCTCAGGGAAATAATGGAAATGCCTAAACCCGTTATTTCTGCTGTAAATGGAGCAGCTGCAGGAATAGGCAGCGCTTATGCTATGGCTTGTGACCTAACCGTTATGTCTAAGGAGGCTTATATTCTTCAGGCTTTTAGCAATATAGGCCTTATACCTGACGGAGGGGCTAATTGGTTTCTGACTAACACTGTGGGATATAAATTAGCTTACCAGATTGCAATAGAGGGAGAGAGGATTAACTCTGAAAGATGTCTTGAATTAGGATTGGTCAATAAAGTTGTTGAAGCAGAAAATTTACTTGATGAAGCATTGTCATGGGCTGAAAAATTAAGCCTTCGTTCCTCTCAATCATTAAGTCTTACCAAGAAGATAATGAGGCAATCTTTAGATAGTTCTTACCAAGATATTTATAATTTAGAAGCTAAAACTCAAAATACATTAACCGGTTCAGAAGATAATATCGAAGGTATAACCGCCTTTATGGAAAAGAGGCAGCCAAACTTTAAGTAAACTAGACTCCTTTTTGGCCTTCTAGCTCTAGCCTCAACTCTTGATGCTTTTCTTTTGTAAGCGGATAGAACCAGGTTAAAAATAAAGCGGGTAAAAAGAAAGCAGCACATCCTAGACAATAATATATTCTGAGGGCTAGCATTGCTTCATCAGAATTATTAGTTCCTGGAATGAATCCAGAGAAATCTACCAATATGGCAGCAGCCCAGACCGCAACCATTGCAGATACTTTTGCAATCATTCCATTTAGGGCAAAGAAAGTTCCTGCTCGTCTTCCGCCTGTTTTAAGCGAGTCTAAATCGACAACATCCGCAAGCATTGAGGCTGGTAGAAATTGAAGACCCCCAAAACAAAAACCTTTTAAAAGAAATAGTATATGGAATGCGGTAAAATCTCCTCTCTCAAGAAAAAAACACAGGAAGCTGACTGAACCTGTTCCTACAAGAGTAATACAGAATGCTTTGTGTTTTCCTAGGGTTTTTCCTAGCCAAAGCCAAAATGGTACCCCTATAAGACCTGCTATGAAGTATCTTGCATATGAGGCTCCAACTGTCTCTATTCCAATGACATCCCTTACAAACCAAAGTGATAAAGTATTTCTAAATGACTCTCCTGCGATTACCAAGAATATTATCAATAGGATTCTAACCAAAAGAGGATTTTCTGCTGCATATTTTAATCCTTCAAATAATGGAATTTTCTTTTCAACTTCGGGCATAGGGTCTGGAACTTTCCATAATGCCCAAGCGGCGAATATAGGTAACAGAAATATAATTCCTATTCCCATGCTTGCAAGAATATCGGACATCTTTCCTGAAGTCGCAAAATCTTGAAATATGAAAATTGCAGCCAACATTCTTTTAATAGAGTCAAAAATACTTATACCTTGTCCAGAAACTTCTATAGCCAAAGGTATGAGGGCTGAGATCAATAAACCAATTAGTGTCCATCCTTCTCTTCCGCCTACCACTCTAGATCTTTGATGATAGTCTGGAGAAATCTCTGCTCCCCAAGCGCCATAAGGTATGCTGATAATTGTCGATCCTAAATACATAAGCATCATCCAAATGACGAAATAAGTAATTGAGACCTCAGTACCAGGGATGAATAATTTATAAATTGCTAGCATCATCAGAGGAACACCTAAAATTATCCACGGCTTCCTCCTTCCAATAGATGTTCTGGTTGAGTCACCCAATTGTCCAAGAATAGGATCAGTAATGACATCTGTAAATCTGGCAATTAAAAGTAGATTCGCAATTATGTAGAGCGGTATTCCAACAACTTCAGAGTAGAAAGGAATTAACCAAATAGCTATTGGATAGCCAATCATAGCTAAAGGAGTTGCTAATCCTCCATAAGCAAAAATTGTATTGCGCCCTACAGTCGATGTGCTCATATAACTCCCCTAGAAATATCCTATTTCGGAGTTATATTATAGTTTTGATTTATTTAGACAATCTATTTAGGCCGCTAATTACAGATAACAAACCAGCGATTACAGTATTCTGATGCATGCCAACTCCCCACACAGATTCACCTTCTAATAACAACTCAGAGTAGGCTACTGCCTGTGCATCTGAACCTGAACTTATTGCATGTTGATGATAATCAGATATCTTAATATCAAGATTAAAACTTTTCTTAATGGCATCTATCATCGCATCGATCGGACCATTACCTGAACCTTCTATGGTAATTTCCTTAGAGTCACAGTTAAGAACAATGCTAATCTTATCTGATTGAGAACCATCTTTATTTGAACTTGAATTTATGTGGTGCTCTACAAATTGATAATAGCCAGTATCTTTGAGGTAGGTTCTTTGGAAATTATCCCAAATATCAGAAGGAGAAATCTCTTTTCCAGTTTCGTCTGTAATTTTTTGAATAACTTGACTGAATTCAATTTGCAGCCTCCTAGGCATACTTAGACCATGATCTTTTTCTAGAAGATAAGCTACTCCCCCTTTACCTGATTGACTATTTATGCGAATGACAGCCTCATATGATCTTCCTACATCTTTAGGATCAATGGGAAGGTAGGGCACTTCCCATGTTTCATTATTGGTATTTCTCAGTTCAGCAAGACCTTTTTTGATGGCGTCTTGATGAGATCCAGAGAAAGCTGTGAATACTAGATCACCAGCATATGGATGTCTGGGATGAACAGGTAATTGATTGCAATATTCTGCTTCTCTCATAATTGGATTAATATTGGAGAAATCTAAATGGGGATCAATTCCTTGTGTCAGCATATTTAAAGCTAATGTAACGAGATCTACATTGCCCGTTCTTTCACCATTTCCAAATAAGGTACCCTCTATCCTATCTGCCCCTGCCATGACTCCAAGCTCTGTAGCAGCAACAGCTGTACCTCTATCATTATGAGGATGCAAACTAACGATTATATTTTCTCTATTATCTAAATTCCTACACATCCATTCTATTTGATCTGCGTAGATATTGGGTGAAGACATCTCAACTGTAGCAGGAAGATTTATAATAGTTTTGTTGTCTTTAGTGGGATTCCAAACTTCATTGACAGCATTACAAACTTCAACAGCATAAGGCAATTCAGTACCTGTGAAACTTTCAGGACTATACTCAAAAGTCCAGTCAGTTTCATTATACTTTTCAGCATGTTCTTTAACCCACTTTGCACCATCAGTGGCTATTTTTTTTATACCGTCTTCATCACTTCTGAATACAACTTTTCTTTGCAGAGTAGATGTTGAATTATAGACATGGACTACGGCTTTGTTGGCGCCTTTGAGTGCTTCAAAGGTTCTCTGGATAAGTTCTGGTCTTGCCTGAGTCAAGGCCTGAATAGTGACGTCAGTTGGAATCAGATTGTCTTCAATAATTTTTCTTACAAAATCAAAATCAGTTTGCGATGCAGATGGAAATCCAACTTCTATCTCTTTAAAGCCTATATCTAATAGAAGTTTGAACATTCTAAGCTTTCTTTCTTCTCCCATAGGCTCTATAAGAGCTTGATTGCCATCCCTTAGGTCAACACTGCACCAGATAGGTGATTTTTCGATAGTTTTGGTAGGCCAGCTTCTATCGGATAAATCTATTGGCTTGAAGCCACGATATTTAGAAGCAGAGTCATTAATTATTTTAGTCAATTTTTATCTCCAGAAAATTTTGTTGTAATCAGATTGGAGCTATAAGCCCAAAGTTTTGCCCGGTAAACCCTCATAAAGAGAGACCGGGTAAGTAAGTCGGAGCTGCTTCAATTCTTTGGCGACTAAAATCATCGGCGCTAGCATATATATGCCTTTCATGGAGGTCAAGTTGAGTCTTTTTTTTCTAACTGTAAAATCAACATTTATGGCTTTATCTCAGGAAGAAAAACTAATTAATCTCGGAATAGATATTTGGAAAAAACGTCCCGGTAAAGAAATCTCACTTTCTCATAATGAAATATTCCTTATCGATAAAGATTTAGTTTTTGTCATAGGAGATAAAGACAAAAAGTTAAAAAAAGAAGATAAAAGATCCTTTTTATTAACATTAACTAAAAGTATTGGAAGACATAACTTGCAACAACTTGAAAAGCTAATTCAAGTTGAAAACATTTCTCATGTTTTTTTGTTAAACGTTGATTTGCCCACAGAAATCGACTTGTTTGAGTCTCTTAATGTTATTAATCTACCTTCGATAACAGAAATATGTAGCTCTAGAGATAATAAAGAAAATTTTTTGATTTCGTTGTTTGAATTAGATTTATAAGGAATTTAATGGACTATTCTTACTTAGATTTAAACCACCTAGACTCCATTCTCGCAATAGAAAAAGAGTCTAATCCTTATCCTTGGACGGTGGTAAATTTTAAAGATTGCCTTGATAAAGGTTACTACTCTTTAGCTTTGGAAGAGGAAAAAAATCTTATAGGGTTTGCCATAATGGCTATTTCTACAGAGGAATCTCATTTACTCAATATTGGCATAACAAAAGATGCAAGAGGAAAGGGTTATGGAGAAAAATTGCTTAAAAAGATGATAGTTGCTGCAGAAGTAATGGGAAGCAAAAAAATTATCTTAGAGGTGAGGGTGTCTAATACTACAGCTTATAACTTATATAAAAAACTTGGATTCGAGGATATAGGACTGAGGAAGAAATACTATAGGTTACCAGAAGGAAGAGAAGACGCTTACGTTATGTCCAAATCACTCAAAAAGGACATTATGAGTAAATTCTTCTTTTCTAAGAGTTGAGCAGATTTTCTATATCTGATTGAATCTTATCTGGAGTTGTTGAAGGAGCATATCTTGATACAGGTTCACCTTCTTTATTTACTAAGAACTTAGTGAAATTCCATTTAATATTCTCAGTACCCATAAGACCTTTCTTTTCTTTAGTTAGGAAGCTGAATAAAGGATGTGCATCGTTGCCTTTTACATCTACTTTGCTAAATATTGGAAAGTTATTATTGTAATTTAATTTACAAAACTCGGTTATCTCTTCATTGGTGCCTGGCTCTTGCCCTCCAAATTGATTGCAAGGAAAAGCTAACACTGAAAAATTTTCATCAGCAAATGTCTGTTGTAATTTCTCTAAGCCCTCGTATTGAGGCGTGAAACCACATTGACTTGCAGTATTAACAATTAGCAGGACCTTGCCCTGATATGAACTTAATTCTATTTTTTGACCTGAAGAGTCTTCACATGTGAATTCGTAAATGTTTTTAGCCATTTTTTTGTATTAATTTTTTATAATGTGTAATTATAACAATATTGTAAGGAGAGAAGGGTGGAGTATAGAAAATTAGGTAATACAGATCTGGACGTAAGTGTAATTTGTTTGGGTACGATGACTTGGGGAGAACAAAATACTTTTGAAGAAGGATATGAGCAAATGGATTATGCTGTTGAGCAAGGTGTTAACTTCTTTGATACTGCAGAACTTTACCCAATCCCACCTAAGCCAGATACACAAGGTAAGACAGAAGAGTGCATTGGTAATTGGTTTAAAAAGTCTGGTAAGAGAGATCAAATAATCCTTGCTTCAAAGGTCGCAGGCAGAGCTCCTATGAACTGGTTTAGAGGAGAATCTACCCTCCTAGACAGAGAGAATATAGAAGCTGCAATTGATGCTAGTTTAGTAAGATTACAAACTGATTATATCGACCTTTATCAGCTTCATTGGCCTGATAGGAGAATGAGTATGTTTGGATCAGATGGCCTTGGTTACAAACACTACGAAGCTGAAACTATACCAATTCTAGAAACATTAAGAGTTTTATCGGATTTGGTAGAGGCTGGAAAAATAAGATATGTTGGACTGTCAAATGAAACTCCTTGGGGCTTATCAGAGTTTATTAAATTCTCTGAGATGTTTGATTTGCCAAGGGTAGTGTCTGTACAAAACGCTTACAATTTTTTGAATCGTACTTATGAGCTTGGCATGTCAGAGTTTCATCATAGATCTCAAGTTGGTTTATTAGCTTATTCTCCGCTTGCTCAAGGATACTTATCAGGAAAATATATTGATGGAGCTCGCCCCGAAGGGGCTCGAACAACTTTATTCGAGAGAGGTGACAGATATGAAGTTCCAGGTGCAAACGAAGCGGTGAAATCTTATGTGAATTATGCAAATTCAATAGGCATGGATCCATCCGTCATGGCTAATGCTTTTGTGAATTCTAGAGACTTTGTCACCTCAAACATTATTGGTGCTACTACTATGGAGCAATTAAAGCTTGCAGTAGGAAGCATAGATGTAAAACTCACAGAGGAAGATTTAAAACAAATTTCTATTATCCATAGAAACAATCCTAATCTTTGCCCTTAAGCTTGAAAACTGAAGAGTTAAACTGGTCTTGGAAGAGTTTTGGAGAGCTTAATACATCAGAGCTTTATGAGGTATTGAGCTTTAGACAATCAATTTTTGTAGTTGAGCAGAAATCTTGGTACCAAGATGCTGACGGACTAGATGAATGCGGGGAACACTTACTTGTGAAAGACAAGAACAAATTGATAGGTTACCTTCGCTTGATACCACCTGGAATGAAATATGATTCACCATCTATCGGAAGAATTGCAATATCAAAGGAATACAGAAGAAATAGTATCGGATCAAAGATAGTAGAAGAAGGCTTAAGAAAAAGTGCCACTATCTACTCGTCAAATTCATCAACAATATCAGCTCAAGAATATCTCATAAGCTTTTATGAAGATCATGGCTTTAAAACCCAAGGAGAGGTCTATGATGAAGACGGTATACCGCATGTGCAGATGGTAAAAAAGTGAATAAAAAAAATCTTCATAACATAATCTTGCTTACGGGACTAATTGTAGGCGCTCTTATGGCCGGATTTTCAATTATTGAAAAATCTAATCTCTCGAATTTTCAATGGGCAGCAAAAATTGAAGATACTTCAATCCCAATGGAGAAATATTTAACGCAATTAGATGGACTGGCAAAGGATAAAAGATCTCCCATCACTCAAAAAGATAAAGAGTATGTTCTTGAGAGAATGATTGAAGAAGAGCTTTTAATAAAAAGAGCATTAGATTTAGGGATGCTCGATAACAATCCTATGGCAAGAGGTACTATAGTTCAGCAGATGATCAAAACTATAATTTCTGAGAATGCCAGACTAGAAGTCTCGGAAGAGAACCTAGAAGAGTTCTTTAAAAACAATAAAGGCTTCTTTACAAAATCATCCAGACTTAGATTACAACAGATTTATTTTTCTGATTTGCAATTCAATGAAGATTCTTATCTAGAAGCTAACAATGCTTATCAAAAGCTATTGAAAGGAGAGTCTTTCGATACTGTTGCTGCAAAGGGTAGCAAATCTGCTTTAAAAATTCCTAATAGTTTAATGACCCTATCAAAAATAAGAGAATATATAGGTCCGAGTCTCATGAATGCAGCAAACCAATTAGAAGAGGGTGCATTTACTGGACCTATTAAAGTTTCAGGTGGATACAAAATCATATATTTATTCGAGAAAGAGGTTGCGAAGGAACCTGACCTAAAGCAGATAAGAAATTCTGTTTTAGCAGAATATCAAAAGAGAAGAGATGATAAGTCTTTGAGAGATTACCTAGAAAATCTAAAAAATTGGTATGACGTCTCAAGAAATCTACCTGATTAAATGAATAAACCGTTTTTTTTCAGCTTAATTATCATCTTGCTGAGTACTTCACTGATGTCTCATCAGCGAAGTGAATCATATTCAAAAGTTAAGATAGATTCCCAGGATGATGTAAGGCATGTTCAAGTCGAATTCAGTATTCAGACCTTTGTCCTGCAAAGATTGAACTTAGGCCTAACACGTAATTGGGAACAAGAAATAACCAATGAAATAATTCAAAATTTTAATTTCAATCAAAGTTGTAAGTTTATAGACACTCCTTTTCTAAAAAATTCTTTTTCGACTGGTTACATAAGTTTATCTTGGAAAATGCTATGCGAATCAGAGGAATTAGGAATTGATCTCAATATTTTTTTTGATGTTGATCCTTCTCATACCCATATAACAACTTTCTTGATTAATTCAGAAGCTTTTCCTGAAAAAGTGTTTACCAGTTCAGAACGACAATGGAAGGAAAAAGCTCAAGAGGTGAAAGATACATCAAGATTTGATTCTTTCACAGACTACCTGAGCTTAGGTTTCAAACATATCTTGTCTGGATTTGATCATCTGGCTTTTTTACTGGCACTACTGATTTTGAAACTTCCAATCAAAAGATTAATATTCATTATTACTGGATTCACCATAGGGCACAGTCTGACTTTAGCTTTAGGGGCTCTAGACCTCATCACTCCCTCATCTCAGTTAGTAGAAGCTCTAATAGGTTACTCTATAGTGATCATTGCTATAGAGTCTGCTGCAACTATCACTAATAACTATAATTTATACTCTAAATTATTGTTTCTCTTATCTTTTATTCTTATCTTAATTTTATCCTTCTTAGGTAATATAAAATTTCTTTACGGATTGATAGGTATAAGTATTTTTTCATATAGTTATTTGAAGTTAGCTTCAAAATATAAAGAATTTACTCTTACGATACTGGTCACTTGTTTATTTGGATTGATCCATGGATTCGGATTCGCTGGTAATTTATCCTCAATCGGTTTGATGGAAGGAAGATTACTGCCTGCGATTTTTGGGTTTAATATTGGTGTTGAGCTTGGACAAATACTTGTTATATTTGCTCTAACTCTAGTCTTTCATTTAGTTGGAAAGATTCTTCAGGGAAACACCGATTCGTTAAGAATATATATAGCTTCGGGTTTGACTTGTTTAGGTACTTTTTGGTTCTTAGAAAGACTATTTTAAATTATCCTGATATTTTCTGCTTGTGGTCCTTTTTCAGTATTTTCTACAGAGTACCTAACTCTAGTATTTTCCTTTAACTTCCTTCTGTCTTGAGTTTGAACAGACCTTAAGTGAACAAATAAATCGCCACCTTTATCTCTTATGAGAAAACCATAGCCTTTACTAGGATCAAACCATTTGATGGTTCCAGTTTCACCTCTAAAATTTCTTTTAATTTTTCTACCATATATGAATCCAATTATCGATAGAAATCCTATGCTCCAGAAAGTAGCTAGGGCTTGGTACATTAGGCTATTTCCGAAAGCTAAATCACCTAATGAAAATATAAGTGCCGTATATATACCTGCTATAAGACCACTTGTTATGAAGGCTCTAAAAAACATAATCTGTACAAATTATAACTAAAAATTATGCAATAACCTTAAATCAATTTTTTTAATTCACTCATTTGATGATTCAAGTTTTCTAGTTCACTAGAGAGAGTGGAAAGTCTTTCTTTCTGTGAATCAACCAAATCTTTCGGAGCGTTTTCCGTAAAATTTTTATTTGCAAGTTTTGAAGCTAGCATTTCTTTTTCTTTGGTAAGTTTGTTTATTTTCTTATCTAGCCTCTCGGTCTCTTCATGTACATCAATTAAACCTTCTAAAGGTATCATAACTTTCAGCTTACCAAGGGTGAAGATAGAAGAGGGTGGATCTTCAGAGTCATTTTCAGCCCAATTAATATCTTTTAGACTAGAGAGTTTTTTTATGTAAGAAATAACTTTCTCAAGATTTATTTGATCTATCATTTCACCACCTTTAAAAGTGGCAGAAATCTCTATCGACGGTTTAATTAATAGTTCTCCCCTAATATTCCGGATACCTGATACTACCTCTTTTAACCATTCAATGGTTTGGAAGTCCTCTTCCGACAAGTTTTCAGACTCATTAGGATAGTCGGAGACCATTAAACTTTTGCTTGTTGAATTATGGTAATTTGAAAATTGCGTCCAAATTTCTTCAGTAATAAAGGGCATAATTGGATGCGCCAATCTCAAGGTCCTTTCAAGCACATAGACCATCGATCTAATTATTTCTGATGGACTTGCATCTTTTTCTGAAAGACTAATCTTGTGCATTTCGATAAACCAATCACAAAATTCATACCAAATGAACTCGTAGATTGCTTTTGTAGCTAAATCAAATCTGTATTCATCGAATGATTTATTTACCTTATTTAAAGTCTCATTGAATTTATAATCAATCCAGGCATCTATTGTTGTTTGGCTTCGTTTTTCGGCAATACCAAAGGTGTCAATATTTAAATCTATAAACCGGGCTGCATTCCATAATTTATTACAAAAATTTCTATAGCCTTCGACACGCTTAATATCGAAATTTATATCTCTTCCTCCAGTTGCCAGAGAACAAAACGTGAGTCTCAAGGCATCAGTTCCATAAGATTTTATCCCTTCAGGAAACTCTTTTTTTGTTTGCTTTATAATTCGGTCTTTCATCTTTGGCTGCATTAGACCATCTGTTCTTTTTGTTAGTAATTCATCTAAATTAATCCCATCTATTATGTCTAACGGGTCTAAGGTATTACCTTTCGATTTAGACATTTTTTGGCCTTCTGAGTCTTTTATAAGGCCATGTATAAGAATTTTTTTGAAAGGTACCTCGCCTATGAAATGAGTGGTCATCATTATCATTCTTGCTACCCAGAAGAAAATAATATCAAATCCAGTTACTAATACATTGGTTGGGTGATATCGAGAGAGTAGATTTTCTTCTTTTGGCCATCCAAGAGTTGAGAAAGTCCATAAAGCTGAAGAAAACCAAGTATCCAGAACATCTTCCTCTTGTCGAAGATCTCTATCATCTAAATTATATTTTTTACGAACATCTTCTTCAGACTCACCTACATATATGCTTCCTTTTGAATCAAACCACGCTGGAATTCTATGCCCCCACCACAATTGCCTACTGATACACCAATCTTGTATATCATTCATCCAATTAAAATAAAGGTTTTCCCAATTTTTAGGAACAAATTGAGTTTCATTATCTTTTACAACTCGAATAGCTTCTTCAGATAAGTTTTTTACACTTACAAACCACTGATTAGTCACCAGCGGCTGAAGAATAGAGTTGCTTCTTTCGCTTCTAGGTATTTGAACCTTATAAGGTTCAGTTTTGTTAAGTTGACCAAGTTGTTCCAATTCTTTCAGTATAAGGTGCCTGGCTTTATCTACAGTCAGTCCGTGATATTGATCTGGTGTTGATTCATTTAATGTACCGTCAAAATTTAAAATATTGATAATAGGAAGGGCGTGTCTTTTTCCTATGTCAAAATCATTAAAGTCATGAGCTGGAGTTATCTTTACACATCCTGTACCGAAATCTGAATCTACATATTCATCTGCAATAATTGTTATTTCTCGATTTACAATAGGGACTATAGCTTTTTTTCCTATCAATTTTTTAAATCTGTCATCATTAGGATTGACTGCTATGGCAGTATCTCCCAAAAGTGTTTCAGGTCTAGTTGTGGCAACGGTTATCTTGTCATCATCTTCGGTCAGGTAATCAATATGCCATAGGAATCCATTTTCCTCTTCAGAGGAAACTTCTAAATCTGAAAGAGCAGTACCTAAGACAGTATCCCAATTTACTAATCTTTCTCCTCTATAAATTAAGCCTTCGTCATAGAGTTTTATAAAAACCTCTTTAACAGCCAAGCTTAAGTCGTCGCTCATAGTAAATGCTTCTCTAGACCAATCTACTGAAGCACCTAATCGTCTTAATTGTTGAGTTATTTTATTGCCTGATTTTTCTTTCCAATCCCATACTTTCTTTTCAAATCCTTCTCTTCCTATTTCTTCTCTAGAAGTTCCCTCAGTTTCTAATTGCCTTTCAACAACCATTTGAGTAGCTATTCCAGCATGATCAACCCCTACTTGCCAAAGAGTGTCGTATCCAGACATTCTTTTATGACGAATCAAAGCGTCCATTAAGGTATTTTGAAAACCATGACCCATATGCAGCGTCCCAGTTACATTTGGAGGTGGGATCATAATACAGAAGGCTTCTTTAGAATTATCAGGCCTTGCTTTAAAAAAACCAGATTTCTCCCATTTTTCATAGATTTCTACTTCTGTAGATTTTGGCTCGTAGTTTTTCTTCATATTGATTCTACGAATTGAGTACTTAATCCCATTTTATTGCACTTTGTCCATGTGCTTGCTGCTCTCTCTCGTAATTTGCCTCCATCCATAACCACAAGTTGAAGATAATTTTTGTAGCTATCAAGATCTTTCGGAATCTCAGGAGAAAGATTCATTATTATTTCTGATCCTAAAGAAAATTTAGTCCCTGGATACCCAATCTTAACAAGATCATTTTGTGCACTATTCGCTAGGTTATGAGTAATTACAGAGAATGTTGGTTTTTCCCAAAGGATGTCATTTAAGTGATTTGCATCTTCTATACTGGAACAAAAAATATCCAGTGAATCAGCTTGTAAAAAACCTTTATCACCAACAATCATCTTATGAGTTAAAGAGGCAGCAAACTCTATAGCTTCTTCCATATTATTGCCGGAAGCTATAAAAGTAGCTTCAACCATCTTCAAGCCTTGTCTATGAGATACTGACTTAAAAGTGGGACAGGTCTTCCAGAGCCACCTTTAGCAGCACCTTTGTAGCTTGCAGTGCCAGCAACATCTAGATGGGCCCAAGGGTATTTATCTGCAAACCTTGATAGAAAACACGCAGCTGTAATAGTTCCTGCTCGTCCACCTATATTTGCCATATCGGCGAAATTACTGTCTAAATCCTTTTGGTAACTATCCCATATTGGCAATTGCCAGGCCCTATCTGATGCTTTTTCACCTGCTTCCAGCAACTCTTTAGCTAGGCTTTCATTATTACTCATCAATCCTGAAGTAGAGTATCCCAAGGCCATTATTACTGCTCCAGTTAAGGTAGCTATGTCTACAACAGATCTAGGATTAAATCTTTCAACATATGTAAGAGCATCAGCTAAAACTAATCTTCCTTCGGCATCTGTATTAAGGATTTCAACGGTCTTTCCAGACATTGTTCTCACCACATCACCAGGTTTTGTAGCTTTGCTTCCAGGCATATTTTCAGCACTTGCAACTACACCAATTAAATTTATTGGTAGATTTAGTTCTGCAACTACTTGCATTGTGCCTATAACACTTGCCGCACCACACATATCGAATTTCATTTCATCCATCGTTGCTGGTGGTTTTAAACTAATTCCGCCAGTATCGAATGTAATGCCCTTACCAACTATGGCATAAGGTTTATCGCCCTTTTTTCCACCCTGATAATTCATAGAAATGAGTTTAGACTCTTGAGCGCTTCCATTCCCTACAGAAAGAAGACAGTCCATACCCATTTTTTTCATTTCTTTTTCGCCAAAAACTCTACAACTCAGTTTTTTATATTTATTCGCAGCGGATCTAGAGCTTGTCGCCAGATAGGAAGGTGTACAGACATTACCCGGCAGATTTGCCAAGTCTTTAGCAACATTCATTCCTTGTCCAATGACCTGTCCTGTTTTGAGGCCTTTTCTTAATTTAGCTGTACTTTCTTTCGATTCGATATAGATAGTAACTCGTTTTAAATAATTAATACTTTTGTTCTTTTTATTTAATTTAGCATCGTATGTATAAGACTTACTTTCTACAGCTGTTCCAAATTTTTGAAGAAGAAAAGAATCGTTATGTTCTTTTGAGCTGAATTTCATTGAAGGTAACACCACTAATCCAGTTGCAGATTTTTTTGAAGATAGAGCAGATGTTATGGAAGAAGAAATTTTATCCATATCCTCATTATTGAGAGCCGTATTAGATTTTCCTGTTCCAATCAAGAATATTCTATCCGCCTTCGTGCCTTCATTAGTTGCGATATAAGTCGTTTGTCCAACTTTTGCTTCAAATTCTCCTCTTTTGATGAGTTTTTTTATACTACCATTCGTTGCCGAGTCAATTTTATCGGCTATAGGATTTAAGTTTCTTCCTTCATTCACCCCTACAACTAAAACATCAGCTTTTGATTTCAAAACATTTTTTGAAAGCTCTTGATTTAAAGTTAGCGCGAGTCTTTTTTTCATTTTGTCTCCTTAAGAAAAGATTGTTTAAAAGGTATTTTATCAATAAAAAGAAAAGTTAACTTCAATAGAGAATATTATTCCAATAAAGAGTAGGATTAACCTTTTAGATTATTAATTACCAGTTTTATGATTTTATATCGTTATTTTCTAAATACTATTTTCTCATATACTGCGACTATAAGCTTAATCTTTATTCTTGTTATTGTTTCTTCTAGATCAATACAATATTTAGAGCAAGCTGCAAGAGGAGAAATTAATGCTGAAATTGTTTTTAGTGTTGTTCTTTTCAGGCTTCCTGAATTTCTTGAACTAATTTTGCCCCTGAGTTTTTTCTTGTCTATTGTCCTTACAATTGGAAGGTTAAGATCTGATAGTGAATTTTTAATTATGGAGCAGGCTGGATTTTCCAATATTAAAGTTTATTCACTGCTTGCAATTCCTGCTTTGCTTATTTCAATACTTTTAATTTTCTTTACTATTTTTTTAAACCCTACTCTAGATAAAAGAGTAAGTGAGTTACTACAAGTAAAATCATTAGAAGATACTTTTAATGCACTATCGCCAGGCGAATTTCATAAATTAAATGCTTCTTATTTAATATTTGCACAAGAGAGGCAAGAAAATTTTCTAAGTGATATTTTTTTGGTTGATATAAATACTGAAAGTGACAAAAGAAATATTTTGGTAGCTGAAAAATTTATTTCTCCATCTCCCGATGATTACATGCTCACCTTTGAAAGTGGATATTCTTATTCTGGAGAAGAAAGTGATCAACTTATTTCTTTAGGATTTGGATCCATATCCTTACAGGGCAAAAATGTTTCAAACGACAAACACACGAAAGAATTTAAAGAAAATAATTTTTCTAACTCTTTAACTTGGGCTGTCTCGAATAGTTTGATGATTATAGTAACCATGTTTATCGCTTTTCCACTGAGTCAAAATTCTCCTAGAAGTGGAAGATACGCAAGGGTTTTACCTGGCTTATTAATTTTTTCAATTTACGCAGGATTATTATTAAGCCTAAAAGGGGAGGTCATACAAAACCTCACTTATCTAATATCTCTGCACTCCCTTTTTCTAATATTGGCAATTTTGTTAAATTATAGGAAGCTCTCTAGCAAAAAAAATTGATTACTATATTTGGTGACATTATTGAAAGAAATATCTCTAAGAGAGTATTTCTGAGCATATGTATCGTCTCTATCGCAATCTCTTTATTAGATTTTTTGTTTACCCTGATTGCCGAAATTTCTGACCTAAGTCTCACATATACCCTTTTCGACGCGCTTACTTACTCTCTTAATTCTATTCCTGGATCCATATATGCCTACTTGTCTTATATTTGTTTGTTGGGTGTATTAATAGGTCTTGGTAGTCTAAAAGAGGAGGGCGAAATTATTGCTGCGAAAGTTTTAGGTAAGTCGAACTTCAAGATGGTCCTAGCATCATTAAGGCCAGCTACTTTAATAATCATCATAGGGCTTATCTTTCAAGAATTATATTTACCTTCAATTTCTCAATCTAATGAGGAAATAAGATTAATCAAACAGAACAGAATAAGTGCTGAAGAGGGATATTGGTTTGCTTCGGAATCTTCTATCAATTTCTTCGGATCGTCCCCAAACAAGAATACAGTTACTGATGTAGAAATCTATGAGTTAGGAGGGAAAAACGATATAACAAAAGTAATTAAATCTAAAAGAGCAAGTCGGTTAGACGGAGAATGGATTTTATACGACATACGGGTACATGATTATAAGAATAATTCTATTGATTATTTAGAGGACATGAATTGGAATGAAGGCCCTAATGAAAGTCAGATGAGAAGAGTTCTTTCCCCGAAATACTTATCTATAAGTGAGCTAGATAGGGCCTTGACTGATGAAGGATCCGAATTCAGGAAGAATAAGTTACTTTTAGAGTATTGGCGAAAAATATTCCATCCTGTTACTACGATCTTATTGATTCTTTTGGCTGTTTCTTTTGTTTTCGGAAGTGTAAGAGACGATAGCTTAGGTCGAAGGATATTAGTTGGGGTTTTATTTGCTTTTTCTCTAAATACTTTGCAAAGCCTCTTTGAGAGCATGGCAGCAGTATCTTTATTAAATCCACTATATTCAGTACTCATACCTATTTGGATAGTTCTATTTATCATCGTATTATTTTGGAAATTTAAACTCCACTTATCTTAATAATCCTAGTGTTAGTAACAACATCTGCTAGAGATTTATTATCCTTGTTGATTAAAATGTACAGATATCCGAGTCCAAAAAGTAAAAAAGAGAAAGTTGAGAATGCACAACGTAATAGGCAAATTCTTAGGGTCAGCCTCTTGTTTGAAATCAATCTTATTTTCCATGCTTGCATCCCCAGAGTCTGTCCATCATTTACTAGCCAAAAGTAAGAGTAGAATATTGGACCAGATAAAACTGTTATCAAGAGTTGAATTAGATCTGCAATACTTCCTTTTTCAGGAGCCCCTCCATTAAGTAATACCAATAATAGAGTCAAAGAGAGTATTATTCCCAAAACAGCGAAACTATCATAAAGAAGCGAAAAAACTCTTCTGAAGAAACCGGAATTTTCCATAATTATCTGGATAAGATATTTTTTTTGATTATTCTATACGAATAACAAGGAACTATTATGAATGAATTGACTCAGTCAAACGATACTTATTTTTTAGGTCATCCAAAAGGTCTCGTAACACTATTCTTAACAGAGATGTGGGAAAGAATGTCCTTTTATGGAATGAGAGGGCTGCTGGTACTATTCATGACAAGAGAAGTTATAGATGGAGGGCTAGATTTAGACCCTGTAACAGCTATGGCAATTTATGGTGTTTATGGAGCATCTGTTTATTTCTTGTGTGTTCCTGGGGGCTGGGTTGCAGATAAGATTTTTGGAGCTCAAAAGACAGTACTTTACGGCGCACTAATCATCACATTGGGTCATTATGTTCTTGCAATTCCACATGAAAAAACTTTCTTCTTAGGCTTAGTGCTTGTATCAATTGGAACGGGTTTATTGAAGCCAAATATATCGACCATAGTAGGCCAGCTTTATAAGCCGGGTGATCTAAGAATAGATTCAGGATATACGATATTTTATATGTCGATCAATATAGGGAGTATGTTGGGATATCTTGTTTGTGGCTACTTAGGAGAGAAGATTGGCTGGCATTGGGGTTTTGGAGCTGCTGGGGTAGGCATGACTTTTGGTGTTATTCAATACATTCTTACAAAAAATTCTTTAGGAGATGCAGGATTACTACCCACTCTTGAAGCGGGAGAAGATAGTTCAAGCTACTTCTCAATTTTTTCTATTGGTGCAATTATTTTTGCTCTATTAGTTTTCTCTGCTTTCCTCGGTGTATGGACTATTGATCCACAGTTCCTTAATCAACTTATAGTTTACTTAATATTATTTGTAGCTATATTTTACTTTGTTTATTTATATTTATTCGCAGATCTTAACAAGGCTGAACGAGGAAATATTTCAATGTTACTTTTATTGTTCATAGGCTCAGTACTTTTTTGGGCTGGTTTTGATCAAGGCGGCTCTTCCTTAAATCTATTTGCTAAAGACTACACTGATTTATTTATATTTGGGTGGGAAATGCCCGCAACATTTTTACAAGTTGCCAATCCTTTGATGGTAGTCATATTTGCGCCTTTCTTCGCAGCCTTTTGGATAAATTTAGGAAAACGAAATCTAGATTTAGATACACCTCAGAAATTTGCTATAGGTTGTTTTTTGATGGCTATTGGCTTTTTTATAATGATCTTCGGAGTTGAAGTAGCCCTAGAAAATGAGAAAGCTGGTGTTAAGTGGCTATTATTAACTTATCTTTTCCATACTCTCGGCGAGCTTTGTCTAAGCCCAGTGGGATTATCAGCGACAGCTAAATATTCTCCTAAAAGATATAAAGGTCAAATGATGGGTATTTGGTTTTTGTCTTCTTCTTTGGCTGCAGGATTAGCCGGACTATTGGCTAGTCAATCTTTCGAATCAGGAATCTCCAGTATGCCAACTTTATTTAATCAAATTATTCTTGCTTTAGTTGCCGTAGGAGTGATCTTATTAATTGCAAATAAATTTGTTAAGGCCAGTGCTGATCTAGATGATTCTCCCAACTAGGCAAGTGAAGTATAAACTAGCTCTCAGAAACTAGTTTTATCAATATAGTCTTATATATTGCATTTAACCCTTCTAGATCTTCTGTCCTTACACTTTCATTTACCTTATGAATGGAAGCATTCCCAGGCCCAAATTCTACAACCTGAGCTCCTGTAGGGGCTATGAATCTGCCGTCAGAAGTGCCTCCGTCTGTTGAACATACTGGCTCTATACCTTTAACTTCATTTATAGAATCTTTAACAGCATTTATTAGATCCAGTTCTGTTGTAAGAAAAGGCTTTCCTCCTATGACCCAATCTATTTCATAATTTATATGATACTTTTTAAGAATTGATTCAATATCACTTTTAATTTCTTCTGCAGATGTTGAAGGTGAATGTCGCACATTTAAGTCCAAGAGAAGATTACCGGGTATTACATTTGTTGCTCCAGTTCCTGAATTTAAATTAGATATTTGCAAAACACTATCTTGAAACTCACCTGTTTGATCTTTCCATTTTAGATTTGAAAGTTCGACGAGTGGAACAGAAAAGCTATGTATCGGATTATTGGCCTTATCAGGATAAGCAACATGACCTTGCGTTCCAATAACATTAATCCTAGCAGAGATAGAACCTCGCCTTCCTATTTTAATAACATCTCCGAGGCGATTATCAGAAGTCGGTTCACCGACAAGACACCAACTTATTTTTTCCCCTTTCTTTTCCAGATAATCCACCACTTTACTTATCCCATTGATTGCAGGACCTTCTTCATCGCTAGTAAGTAAAACCCCAATTCTTCCGATTAAGGAGTGATTTTCCTTAAGAAAATCTTCAATTGAGGTTACAAAAGCTGCAACACTACTTTTCATGTCTGCGGTTCCTCTTCCCACCATAAAGGGGCCTTTTTCGGTAGCAATGAAAGGATCGCTGTCCCATTCATCAATAGGGCCAGTAGGTACAACATCAGTATGACCAAGAAAAACAAAGATAGGTCCAGAATCTCCGTAGGTTGCCCAGAGGTTATCTACTTCTCCAAACTTAAGATGTTCTATATGGAAACCAATCTTTTTAAGTCTCGAAGCAATAATTTCCTGACATCCTGCATCGTCAGGCGTGACAGATTTTTTTGAGATAAGTAACTTAGCGAGATCTAAAGTATTATTCATTTTAATTCTCTAGTCATTTTTATGCAGACTCTCATTCAAAATTACACTCTTATAGTTTGGTTTGCATTGGATAGCTCCCGTAAGTGAATTTCTTATAAACATTAGATCATCTTCATTTGATAGACTAGAGGCTTTAACTGTATCTTTTGTTTCACCACTAGCGTCAATGACTTCTACTTTAGCGCCACCAGTTATATAAAGACCTGCCTCAACAATACATCTATTTCCAAGAGGAATACCAAGACCTGAGTTAGCTCCTAATAAGCAATCTTCGCCAACGGATATTTTTACTTCGTTTCCTCCTGATAAGGTACCCATAGTTGAACATCCTCCACCTAGATCAGAATTTTTCCCAATTACTACTCCTGCTGAAATTCTGCCTTCTATCATTGCTGCACCAAGAGTTCCTGCATTGAAATTAACAAAACCTTCATGCATTACTGTTGTTCCTTCCGATAGATGAGCACCTAACCTAACTCTACTAGCATCAGCAATCCTGACACCATCAGGAATAATGTAATCTGTCATACAGGGAAATTTGTCTAATGACCTTACTACTAAGTCACCCACTTCTTTTCTTACTAGATCTATTTCAGTAGGATCAACCGGGCCATGATTTGTCCAAGCTATATTTGGTAAGGCACCAAAAATACCATCAAGATTTAGTGTATTAGGCTGTGAAACTGTTAAAGACAGAAGATAAAGCTTCAGATAAGCATCACAGATATCTGATATAGGACCATCCTCCTCGATCTTGTGAATGATCAATTGATGATTTTCTTTTATGCAAAGTTTCTGTTCCATCGACTTTTCAAAATCTTTGGAATCATGTGATTGATTGATAAAGCCATCAATAACTTCGTAACCAGGATGTTCCAATCCTAGTGTATTTAAGAATTCTTCATTTTGACTAAGAATTAGATGATAGCGAACATCGAGTTTTACTCCTGAAGAGTTAAGTTTAGAAACTCCAATGCCAATTAAAGGAAATGTATTCATCTTCATATTATAAGTTCTGCAAATCCTAAGGGATAGATCAAAAGCTTCTCAGAATTCCTTTAAGGTTTTATTAACAGCTGTAAAAGCTTTGCTTACTGTCTCCAAATCATGAACTACAGCTAACCTTAAATATCCTTTTCCTGGGTTTACACCATTATTTTCTTTTGCGAGGTAAGAACCAGGAAGACTTAATATAGCTTCATTTTGATAAAGGGTCTTGGCAAAAATTTCATCATCACATGGAAGTTTTAGCCATAAATAGAAACCTCCCGGAGGCCTGCTGAGGTTATCCACTGTATCGAGACATGAAATTGCTGTTGTATATTTCCTATCATATTCGATTCTATTTTCCGTAACATGTTTTCTGTCTGACCAAGCCCAAGCACTTGCTTTTTGTGTTGGAAAGGAAAGAGTAACTCCATGATAGGTCCTATAAAGGGATAATTTCTTAATAATCTCTTTACCTGCGCAGATAAAACCAGATCTCAAGCCCGCGAGGTTAGATCGTTTTGAAAGGCTATGGAACACGACACTTCTGGAGTGAAGTGTAGATAAATCATCACACTCCAAAAGTCCCGTTGGGGGGTTAGAGTTGCTTTCATAAATATCCGTATAACATTCATCAGAACAAACTAGAAAATCGTATTTCTCAGCCTTGGCTAGAAGACCTTCATATTCTTTTTTACTAAGACAATAGCCAGTGGGGTTTGAAGGTGAGCATAGTATTAAGAGCTGACAATCTTTCCAGATACTTTCAGGAATATTATCAAAATTAGGTTTGAAACCATCTGACTCCTCAGCATTAACATAGAAAGGTTCTGCACCTGCCATAATGGCTGCACCTTCATAAATTTTGTAAAAGGGATTTGGTAAGATGACTTTAGGATTCTTTTGAGTTGTATCTATGACCGACTGAATAAAAGAAAAAATACCCTCTCTAGTGCCTGAAAGAGGCAAGACATGAAGGTCTGGATTCACATAGTTGACTGAAAACCTATCTGATAGCCATTCGCAATATGCCTCTCTTAAAGACAGATCTCCAGTTGAAGTAGGGTACTTAGAAAAATCAGAGGAAAAATTAGTAATGATATCGAGGGCTTCTTTTGGAGCTTTTCCTTTAGGCTCTCCTATGTGAAGTCCGATTATTTCCTCTGGTTCTTTTTTAATGTCTTTTAGTAAATCTGACAAGTACTGAAAAGGATATTCTGTTAAATGATCTAGATTATTATTCATCTCAGCTCTCCGCTTAATGAGGTTTTAAGATCACTCAAAAGATTGTTTAAATCATTCTTTTTTATAAAGGGCGTATCCTGCTTTGATGTAATGCTAAACCTATCTTCAGCCTTCTCTCCATAGGTTGCTATTCTAGCTTTTTTTATCAAGGCACCATGCTTTAGAAAAACTTGGCAAATTGAAGCTAATAGACCTGGCCTGTCAGCTGTTTTTATTTCTAAATTCGTCCATCTATTCGACATATCATGGTTGAAACCAATTTCCGTAGTTGTCTGAAAATGTTTTAAGTGCCTTGGCAGTCTTTTTTTAACAATTTTTGGTTTAAGTACTTTTTCATTTAATGCTAGGTTTAATTTATCTATCAAAACTTTCGCTTTTGTGGACTCTAAATCAACTTTATTTCCTTGATCGCTGATTGTAATTAAATCTGTACAAAATCCATTTTTCATACCGTAAAGCTTAGCATCAATAAAATTGATATTCTCAGAATCTAATATGCCTACTATAGTTGCAAATAGATTAGCTCTATCTTTTGTATGAATAAAAATAGATGATAAGGATTCCTTATCCTGTTCAATCATTTCTACTATGGTCCCTTGTTTTGAAGAAAGGATTATTTCTGCATGTTGACTTAAATCAAAATGATCCGACCCCTCAAAGTAGTCTGGATAAAATCTATCCCATAAATTTTCAATTTCTGACGATTTATATTTTTTTATAAGTTTGAGTGCTTTACTCTTTTGCTCGTCAATAGAATTGTTCAGAAGAATAGAATCTCTGAAATATAACTTTGTTCTGTCATATAGTTGCCTTAATAGGGAGGCATTCCAAGAGTTCCATAGATTTGGATTTGTAGCACTAACATCTGCGACAGTTAAACAATAAAGATAATTAAGGGTTTCAACGTTGCCAACTTTCTCGGCAAATTCTTTTACTACTGAGTTGTCTGTAAGGTCTTTTTTTTGAGAAGTTACCGACATCAGCAGGTGATTTTCAACTAACCATTCAATTAATTTTGTATCTTCTTTTGTAAATAAGTGTTTCTTACAGAAGTTCCTTACAATTACTTTTCCTAAATTGGAATGATCAGAACCTCTACCTTTCCCTATGTCATGATACAAACCAGCAATGTAAAGTATTTCAAGTTTGGGCAGCTTATTGATTATTTTAGCTGCAAGAGGGAATTTCTCTTCAGATTTTCCTAGAGTCATCCATCTCATATTCCTTAGTACCTCCAAGGTATGCGCATCTACAGTGTAAATATGAAATAAATCATATTGCATTTGTCCCGTTATCCTTCCAAATTCAGGCAAGTATCTACCCAATATTCCCAAGTCTTTCATTTTCTCCAATTGAGTTACCAGCAATCTCTTGGATTTAAGTAGTTTTAGAAAAAGAAGAATATTTTGCTTTTTAGATCTAAAGTCAGAGTTTATTAGATCTCTGTCTCTTTTTAGTGCTCTAAGTGTCTGCGAACCTATACCTTTTACATCGGGATTTTCACTTAATTTAATGAAAAGATCTAAGAGTAAGCTGGGATTCCTCTTAAAACCTTCCATCTCATAAAGATGAATAAGATTATTTTTAATAAAGAAATTGGAGTCAAGCTTCTTCTTTCTAGAGAATTTCGTTAATTCATAATTTTCTCTAATACTCTGAATAAAGGTTGAGTTTATTTCAGAGATACTCAATGAAGATCTATAGTACCTATGCATTAATTTTTCAGCTGCTTGATTTGATGATTTGGCAGATGGAAATAGCTTCATCGCTACAGGTATTTGATGTTCAAATAGAAGCCTATCCTCCTCTCTATTTGCTTCTAAATGAGTTAAATATCTTATGACCCATAGCCAATATTTTGCTTTGTTGAGTTCCTTTCTCTCTTCAGTGGTGAGCGCACCAGTTAACTTATCACTTTCAGACATGTTGCGAGCGGAATTCTTAATTAACCAGTCAATAGTATGAATATCTCTCAATCCGCCTGGAGAAGATTTAATATCAGGTTCTAAGTTGTATGATGTATTGTTGAAAGATTGATGACGATCAATTTGTTCTTGAACTTTCTTTTGAATAAATGATTTATTTCTCCAAAGATTTTTTGTATCTATTATGCTCAAGTACATTCTATGCAGCTCATCAGTGCCAGCAATTTTTCTGAATTCAAGCATATTAGTCATAGTATAAACATCCTCTCTGGCCTGCTTTTTTGCTTGTTTTAATGTCCTTACACTATGTCCAATTTCCAGTCCTAGGTCCCACAAAAGGCTAATAAATTTTTCTATTTTTTTTTGCTCTTCTTTAGAGAGACCTGTCTTTGATAGGAGTAATAAATCAATATCAGAGTATGGGTGAAGTTCTCCCCGGCCATAGCCACCGACAGAAAATATACCGAAATCGTTGATGGATGCCAGATCAGTTTGCTTGAATGCTTCTCGAATTAACTTATCAGTATTTTCAGATCTTTGATTCAAGAAATATTCTATTCCTCTTATCTGTCTTCCTCTATCTCTGAAGAGCCATTGATCAAATTGTCGCGATAAAATATTGCTATCAGCTTCTTTTAGATCAATCAATTCTTCTAACATTAAGTTTTACTAAACTTCTTCTGATCGTAATGTAAGAATTTCTGCGCCATCTTTATTTACGTAGATAGTGTGTTCCCATTGTGCTGAATTCCTTCCATCTTGGGTTTCAACAGTCCATCCGTCTGAAAGCAGTTTTGTAGATTTTGATCCTAAGTTAATCATAGGCTCTATGGTGAAACACATCCCTTCAATTATCTCTTGACCAGTATTTGCGGTTCCGTAGTGAAGTATCTGAGGTTCATCATGATAGATTTTGCCAATACCATGACCACAATACTCTTCTACAACGGAATAATGATTTTTTTCAGCATGAGTCTGAATAGCGTGTCCAATGTCACCAAGATTTGCTCCTGGCTTTACTGCTTCAATGCCTCTATACAGACATTCTTGAGTTATTTGAACAAGCCTTTGGTTGTGAGCTTGGACTTTACCAACAAGAAACATTTTAGAAGTATCACCATGCCACCCATCCTTGATAACCGTGACATCTATGTTCATAATATCTCCACTTTTCAAGATCCTGTTATTGTCTGGAATACCATGACATATAACTTGATTGATGCTAGTACATAGAGTTTTTTCAAAACCCCTATACCCTACATTAGCGGGGATGGCCTTCTGCTCATTCACAATATAGTCATGACATATTTTATCTAGCTCTCCAGTAGAAATTCCCGGCTTAACGTAATCACTAATCATTTCTAGTACTTCACCGGCAAGTCTTCCTGCCTCTCTCATACCATTAAGCTCTTCTATATTTTTTAACACTTTTTATCCAATTTTCTAAGGTTTTGATGGACACAATATCTATCATTTATTATAGTGTGGTTTTAATGCCTACAGGCCTTAAAATACACATAAGCGAACTTCAGATTCAATTCTGGTTCGCTTTTTTTTCGACTAAATCAGGCCCTATTTTATCTCAAGGCTATGGAAAATAAGATAATTATTCCACTTGATTTAGATTATCAGGAAGCAATGAAACTCGCTCATCTGCTCGATTCTAAAATATGCAGGATGAAAATAGGTAACCAACTCTTTACATCATCAGGCCCCAAGGTTATTAAAGAATTGCAACAGGATGGCTTCGATATATTTCTCGATCTAAAGTTCCATGATATCCCCAATACAGTGTATGAAGCTGTGAAATCTGCTGCAGATCTAGGAGTATGGATGGTGAATGTTCATGCTTCTGGAGGCAAGCAAATGCTGGAGGCTTCAAAAAAAGCTTTAGAACATTTCTCTAATCCTCCTTTACTAATTGCTGTTACAGTACTAACAAGTCTTTCCAAAGAATCTCTTTCAGATGTAGGTTTGGATAATTTAGATGATCAAGTATTAAGACTTACTAGTTTGGCAAAAGATTGCGGACTAGATGGTGTTGTATGTTCTTCGTCAGACACAGCTTCTGTTAAAAGGGAGTTTGGAGAGGAATTTTTAGCAGTTACTCCAGGAATAAGACCGTCTGGATCAAGCTTGGATGATCAGAGCAGGGTTTCGACTCCTTCCGAAGCGATAAAGAATGGTTCTGATTATCTTGTCATAGGCAGACCAATTACAGGGTCAGCAGATCCAAAAAGGGCGCTTGAAGAAATATATAAAGAAATATCATGAATAAAGACAAGGCCATACTAGCTCTAGCAGATGGAACGATTTTTGAAGGTAGAAGTATAGGTGCCAAAGGAGAGGTCAATGGTGAAATTGTATTTAATACCTCAATGAGTGGCTATCAAGAAATACTCACTGACCCATCTTATGCAAAACAGATAGTTACTTTAACTTATCCTCATATAGGTAATACCGGTACTAATTCAGAAGATGAGGAATCAAATGACATTTGGTGCTCAGGACTTGTCGTGAGATCTGTCTCTCAAATCGAAAGCAACTGGAGAACTGAGGAGACCCTATCTGAATTTCTCATTAGAAATAACATACAAGGTATTTCGGATATAGATACAAGAAAGTTAACTAGAATAATTAGAAATAAAGGTGCCCAATCTGCATCTATTTCTGTTGGGGAGAATATAAGTTACGAAGCAGCAATTGATTTAGCAAAACAGTTTGATGGATTGGCTGGCATGGATTTAGCTAAAGAGGTTACTGTCTCATCATCTTATCAATGGACCGAAGGAACTTGGCGCGGTGAAAAACAAAAATCTAAGCTACGAGTCGCAGTCTTAGATTTTGGTATAAAAAAGAATATCCTGAGAATCTTGGCTGACAGGGGTTATAAAATTACCGTTTTCCCAGCCAAAACTTCATATGAAGAAATAATGAATATTAATCCTGATGGCGTATTCCTTTCAAATGGTCCTGGAGATCCAGAGCCCTGTTCTTATGCGATTGAGACTATCACCAGACTTGCTGAAATTAACATACCCTTGTTTGGTATTTGCCTCGGCCATCAGTTGCTGGCTTTGTCTTTAGGTGGAAAAACTACGAAGATGAAGTTTGGACATCATGGCGCCAATCACCCAGTTCAAGATCTCAAAACAAAGGTTGTTGCAGTCAGTTCGCAAAATCATGGGTTTACTGTAGAGGAAGATTCCTTGCCAAGTACTGTTCAGGTGACGC
The DNA here is from genome assembly GCA_938048695.1 of uncultured SAR86 cluster bacterium. Lineage (GTDB taxonomy): Bacteria > Pseudomonadota > Gammaproteobacteria > Magnimaribacterales > Magnimaribacteraceae > Magnimaribacter. Next base: position 244,607 of record CALIUO010000007.1, on the reverse strand, counting down.
ACAAATCACTTTTTGATGGAACAGTGCAGGGCATACAACATTCTTCTAAACCTTTCTTTAGTTTCCAAGGCCACCCTGAAGCAAGCCCCGGACCTCACGACCTTAAATACCTTTTCGATAGATTTGACAATAATATGAATAAAAATGCCTAGAAGAAAAGATATAAATTCAATTTTAATCATTGGAGCAGGTCCTATAGTTATAGGGCAAGCGTGTGAATTTGATTACTCAGGTGCTCAAGCCTGTAAGGCTCTTAAGGAGGACGGTTATAGAGTAATTTTAATAAATTCTAATCCCGCAACTATCATGACAGATCCAAGCATGTCTGATGCAACTTATATTGAACCTATTCACTGGGAAACCATTGAAAAAATTATAGAAAAGGAGAAGCCCGACGCCTTGTTGCCTACTATGGGAGGTCAGACTGCTTTAAATGCTGCACTTGACTTAGACAGCCGAGGTATATTGAAGAAACATAATGTTGAGATGATAGGTGCAACTAAGGAAGCTATTGATAAGGCTGAGGACAGGGAATTATTTGCTGCGTCAATGGAAAAAATAGGATTGAAGGTTCCTGAGTCTGGTTTAGCTCATAACCCTGAAGAAGCTCATGACCTTCTTGAAAGGATAGGCTTTCCTTGCGTTCTAAGACCGAACTTCACTATGGGCGGTTCTGGAGGAGGTATAGCTTATAACGTAGAGGAATTTGATCAGATATGTAAAAGGGGATTAGAACTTTCGCCAACCTCAGAAATTTTCATAGATAAGTTTTTAGGCGGTTGGAAAGAGTATGAAATGGAAGTCGTTAGAGATAAAAATGATAACTGCATAATAGTATGTAGCATAGAAAATCTTGATCCCATGGGCGTACATACTGGGGATTCTATTACGGTTGCTCCATCTCAAACCCTTACAGATAAAGAGTATCAAATCATGAGAAATGCCTCTATCGATATACTTAGAGAAATTGGTGTAGAGACTGGAGGTTCGAATGTTCAATTCACTATCAATCCAGATGATGGAGAGATGCTCATTATTGAAATGAATCCAAGGGTATCTAGATCATCAGCTTTAGCTTCAAAAGCAACGGGTTTTCCAATAGCTAAAGTGGCAGCAAAATTGGCGGTAGGTTACACACTCGATGAATTGAGTAATGATATAACCGGGGGAATTATTCCTGCTTCTTTTGAACCATCCATTGATTATGTTGTAACCAAGATTCCAAGGTTTAATTTCGAAAAATTTATACAAACAGACCCCGTATTGTCTACTCAAATGAAATCTGTTGGTGAAGTTATGGCAATAGGCCGAACTTTTCAAGAATCACTTCAAAAGGCAATAAGAGGACTAGAAACAGGTAGAGATGGTCTCAATCCTATTTTCAATGACGAAGATGAATTTGAGACCTTAAAACAAAGAATAAGTATACCAAGTCCCGATAGATTATGGTTTGTAGCTGATGGTTTTAGAAAAGGCTTATCCATAGAGGAAGTCTTTGAATTCTCAAAGATTGATCCTTGGTTCCTGGTTCAAATTAAAGACCTAGTTGATGAAGAAATAAATCTTGAAAAATCTACATTAGAACAGTTAAGTTTTGATGATTTACTTAATTTAAAAAGGAAAGGATTTTCTGATTCTAGGATCGGTAACTTACTCGAAAGATCTGAAGAGGACGTCAGGAATGTTAGAAAATCTCTAGATATCAAACCAGTATTTAAAAGAGTAGACACTTGTGCAGCTGAATTTGAATCTTCAACTGCTTATATGTATTCCACATATGAAGAGGAATGTGAAGCAAACGTTTCAGATAATAAGAAAATCATGGTCCTAGGCGGAGGTCCAAATCGGATAGGTCAAGGAATAGAATTTGATTATTGTTGCGTCCATGCTTCTCTTGGGTTGAGGGATGAAGGCTACGAAACAATAATGGTTAACTGTAATCCTGAAACAGTCTCAACAGATTTTGACACATCTGACAGATTATATTTTGAGCCGATAACAGTAGAAGATGTCTTATCAATAACAGATATTGAAAAACCGGAAGGAGTAATTGTTCAATATGGTGGTCAAACACCTTTAAAAATTGCTGAAGAGCTTGAAAAAAATGGTGTTCCAATTCTTGGTACTTCTCCTGATTCAATTGATCTTGCTGAAGATAGAGGTAGATTCCAAGAGTTCGTCAACAAACACAAATTAAAGCAACCTCCAAATGGAATAGCATCTAGTGTCGATGAAGCTATGCAGGTTTCTGAGAAAGTTGGATTCCCCCTCGTTGTAAGACCATCTTATGTCTTGGGTGGAAGGGCAATGGAAGTCGTCTACAAAAAATCTGATTTAGAAAATTATCTAGTAGAGGCAGTGCAAGCCAGTTCAAAAAGCCCTGTTCTTTTGGATGGATTTTTAAATCAAGCTATTGAAATGGACATCGAGGCAGTTTGTGACGGGGAGGAAGTTGTTATTGGAGGGATACTTCAACACATCGAGCAAGCAGGAATACACTCTGGTGATTCAGCCTGTTCTCTTCCACCTTACAGTCTATCCAAAGAATTGATATGTGAGATAGCTAAAATGGTTAAAAGAATTGCTATCGAAATAGGTGCTGTTGGGCTTATCAATGTCCAATTAGCCTACTACAATGATGAATTATATTTACTAGAGGTAAATCCAAGAGCCTCTAGAACAATCCCTTTTGTTTCCAAATGTATCGGTACTTCTTTGGCTAAAGTCGGTGCCTTGTGTATGGTGGGTATAAGTCTCAAAGCTCAAAATTTTACCAAAGAAATTATTCCTGAATACTTTTCAGTTAAAGAAGCAGTATTTCCTTTTAATAAATTCCTTGGAGTTGATCCAATATTGGGACCTGAGATGAAATCAACTGGTGAAGTTATGGGGGTTGGTACAACTTTTTCCGAGGCTTACGCAAAAGCTCAATTAGGTGCTGGAGAGGTAATACCTCATGAGGGCTCAGTATTTTTGAGTGTACGTGATTCAGATAGACCTTTCATAGCAGACTTGGCCAAGGAGTTCCTTGAATTAGGTTTTAAGATTGTTGCCACTAAAGGCACAGCAAGACATATCGACGAAGCAGGAATACCTGTTGAGATCATAAAAAAGGTGGCGGAAGGGCGACCGCATGTTGTTGATGCAATGAAAAATCGAGAAGTAAATCTTATAGTGAATACTACCGAAGGTAGACAATCTATTCTTGATTCTGCCTCGATAAGAAGAACGGCATTAGAAGAAAAGATCTATTGCACAACAACTCTTGAAGGCGGAAGGGCGGTTTGTGCAGTTTTAAGAAATAAAGAACTATGGTCAGTTGAGAGACTTCAAGATCTTCATGCTAAAATCTCCTGATCATGAATCCAATTACAAAGGAAGGAGAAACCCTTCTAAGAGAAGAACTTAAAAAGCTTAAATCCGAAGACAGGCCTAGAATTATTGATGCTATAGCTACTGCAAGGGAATTTGGCGATTTAAAAGAAAACGCTGAATACCACGCAGCGAAAGAAGAACAAAGTTTAGCTGAAGCTAGAATCAGAGATATTGAATCTAAACTTTCTAGTGCCCAAGTTATTGACGTTACGAGTATTGAATCAAGTGATAAGGTAATTTTTGGTACTACAGTTACTGTTTTTAACTCCGAGTTAGAGAAATCTATTCAATATAAGATTGTTGGTGAAGATGAAGCGGATGCCGGTAAAGGAAAGATTTCTTATGCTTCCCCTCTTGCTAAGCAACTAATTGGGAAGTTTGAAGGTGATATACTCAAGGTAGAAACACCAAGTGGATCCACTGAATACGAAATAGAAAAAGTAGAGTATCTTTAACTTCAAAAATGTCCCTTAAATCAAATTACCGAGATGGTGACTCTTTTAGTAGAAAGTCCAAGAAAGAAGGCTATCGCTCAAGAGCTTCTTACAAACTAAAGGAAATACTAGAAAAAGAGATAAAAGTTTCTAAAGACCAATCTGTAATAGACTTGGGTTCTTTTCCCGGAGGATGGTCTCAAGTTATTAAAAATTTGCTTGGTCATTCAGGAAAATTGGTAGCTATTGATATCCAACCAATGGAACCAATCAAAGATTGTTTCTTTTTAGAAAAACCTATTGAAGATATTACGGAAGAGGACTTTAAAGAAATTAAAGAATTTGTACCTTTTGATCTTGTTTTATCGGATATGGCCCCCAATATAAGTGGTATAAAGGAAAGAGATGATTCATTAATGATAGATCTCGTTGATAGAGTTCTATTTGTAATTGAAAGTTTTCTGAAGGCTAAAGGTTCGGTAGTAATAAAAGTATTCCATGGAGAAAGTTTGGATTATACTAATAACGCCCTCAAAGAAAGGTTTAAAAATGTGAAGATCTTTAAACCTAAAGCGTCAAGACCAAATTCAAAAGAGATTTACGTAATTGGAAAGGAATTAAAAATAATATGAGCGAACTTCTAAAGAACCTATTAATGTGGCTTTTCATAGCCATAACAGTATTCTCTGTATTTAACAACTTTAATACAGAAGCTTCAGTGCAAGAATTGTCTTATTCTGAATTTATATCCCAAGTTGAAAGCGATCAAGTGCTCAGCGTTGAATTCTCTGCAGATAATTACACCCTCAAAGGTAAAACAGTTAATGGCGAATCTTTTGAAACTGTTAGACCTCCTTTTTTACAAGATGATCTAAGTGAAATATTAACTGACCACAGGGTTGCCGTTACCGGAGAAAGACCTGAAGAACAATCCGTTCTCAAGCAACTACTCATAGCTAGTTTTCCAATTTTAATTATTCTAGCCGTCTTTATATTTTTCATGCGTCAGATGCAAGGAGGCTTGGGTGGAAAATCAGGCCCCATGAGTTTTGGAAAAAGTAAGGCTAAAATGCTCGAAGGCGGCAAAGTAAAAACCTCTTTTGCAGATGTGGCAGGTGTTGAAGAGGCAAAAGAAGAAGTTCAAGAAGTAGTAGACTTTCTAAAGGACCCGACGAAATTTCAAAAACTTGGTGGAAAAATACCCACTGGTATTCTTATGACCGGTTCTCCTGGGACGGGTAAAACACTGCTTGCTAAAGCAATAGCTGGCGAAGCTGGAGTTCCTTTTTTTAGTATCTCAGGATCAGACTTTGTAGAGATGTTTGTTGGAGTAGGGGCATCCAGAGTAAGAGACATGTTTGACCAAGCAAAAAGGCAAGCACCTTGTATTGTATTTATAGATGAAATTGATGCTGTTGGAAGGCATAGGGGTGCTGGAATGGGCGGTGGTCATGATGAAAGAGAACAGACTCTCAATCAACTTTTAGTTGAAATGGATGGTTTCGAAGATAATCAAGCAATCATTATTATTGCAGCTACAAACAGACCAGATGTTTTAGATCCAGCTCTTCTCAGACCCGGAAGATTCGACCGTCAAGTGGTTGTTCCTCTCCCAGATATAAGAGGTAGGGAGCAGATTTTGAAAGTTCACATGAAAAAGGTACCAATTGCACAAGACGTTGATGCTTCATTAATTGCAAGAGGAACCCCAGGATTTTCAGGAGCTGATCTTGCAAATTTAGTTAATGAAGCTGCTTTGGTTGCAGCTCGGACGGCTAAAAAGCTTGTTGGAATGGAACAATTGGAATTCGCTAAAGATAAGGTGATGATGGGAAGTGAAAGACGATCTATGGTGATGTCCGAAGAAGAAAAGCTAAAAACAGCTTATCACGAATCTGGTCATACTATTGTTGGTAGATCGCTTGAAGAGCACGATCCGGTATACAAAGTAACAATTATTCCTCGTGGTAGAGCTCTCGGGGTCACTATGTTTTTACCCGAAGAAGATAAGTACAGTTACAGTCACCAGAGTATCTTAGATAGAATTTGTGGACTTTATGGTGGAAGGATCGCTGAAGAGCTTATATACGGCGAAAAAGGTGTTACAACAGGAGCTTCAAATGACATTGAAAGAGCTACTGAACTTGCACACAATATGGTCACCAAGTGGGGCCTCTCTGAGAAATTAGGACCCATCAAATATGGTGATGAAACGGATGAACCTTTCCTTGGAAGATCAGCTGGTACATCTAAACAAGGTATTTCTGATGATACAGCCCACGAGATCGATAACGAGGTGAAAGATATACTCTCAGGTTGTTATCAAATTGCCAAAGACATCCTTACAGAAAATTTGGATGCACTGCATAGTATGTCAAAAGCTTTGATGGATTTTGAGACTTTAGATGTGGATCAAATAGACGATATCATGGCGGGCGGCAAACCTAGAGCCCCAAAGTCAACTGAAGACTCTAAGCCTCTAAATCCTGAAGATGGAAATGCAGTAGGAGATACGGCAGAGCAAAATTAATTTTTTTGTTGAAACCGCAGCAATAGACTAAAATGCGGTTTTTATGAGTAAAATAACGCCCATTAAAAGGACTGAACTTTCTAGTCTCTCCACCTTGAGAAGTGATAGAAAGTTTGGGACAGATGGTATTCGAGGTCCCGTCACTTCAACCATGAATCCTCTTTTTGTAACTAAACTAGGTTGGGCTGCAGGTTCTGTTTTAAAAGAAGAAGGCATTTCTAAAGTTCTAATAGGCAAAGATACGAGAATTTCTGGATATATGTTTGAATCTGCCCTTCAAGCTGGATTTATTTCTGCAGGTATGGACGTCACATTGTTAGGTCCTCTCCCTACACCTGGTGTTTCGTATTTAGCCAATTCAAATAACCAAGTTGGTTTGGTAATCAGCGCTTCACACAATCTTTTTGAAGATAACGGTATCAAGTTTTTTAACAAAGATGGGCAGAAATTTTCAAATGAACTAGAGAGAAGAATAGAAACTAAATTAACCCAAGACATGGTTGCCGTTGAATCTATAAATCTGGGAAAAGCTTCTCGGATGAGTGATGCTCAAGGAAGATATATCGAATTTTGTAAATCATCTTTTACAAATCTTGACTTAAATGGACTTTCTATTCTTCTAGATTGTGCTAACGGAGCTACATATTCTGTAGCACCTAAAGTATTCTCTGAACTAGGGGCTAATGTCGATACTATTGCTGCTTCTCCAGATGGAATCAATATCAATCAAAATTGTGGATCAACTAGTCCCAATACTTTAAAGGAAGAAATGGTTAGAGGTTCGTATGACCTGGGTATAGCTTTTGATGGAGATGGAGACAGGATTTTAATCGTAAATTCTGATGGGGAAGATCTAGATGGAGACGACATTCTCTATATCCTTTCTAAAACAATTCCAGATGATTCAGGAGTGGTTGGAACTTTGATGACAAATAAAGCTTTAGAGGTATATTTTCAAAATGAGGGGATACAATTTTCTAGAGCTGATGTAGGAGATAAATATGTTTTACAAAGCTTAGTTCAAAAGTCATGGTTTTTAGGGGGAGAACCTTCCGGTCATATAATATGTCTGGATTCTGCACCAACTGGAGATGCAATAATTGCAGCCCTAAAACTATTGAATGCAATTAAAGCTAATGAATTTTCAGTTAAAAAATCTCTGGAAGGTTTTATAAAATTTCCCCAAACCTTAATTAATTTAAAAGTAGATAATCCAAATAAAATTATAGTAAGTGATAAATTTTGGGAAAGAGTAACTGAAATTGAATTTCAGCTTGGAGAGGATGGAAGAGTACTTATTAGGCCATCTGGAACAGAACCGTTAATTAGAATAATGGTTGAGTCAGTAGACTCCAGTACTTCAGAAAATCTTTGTAATTCCTTGGCAGATTTAGCTCAAACTATATGATTGTTGCTAATTGGAAAATGAATGGGTCCAAAGAAGAAGTAGACTCTTGGTTGAGATTTGTATCTTCAAATCTTTCTCCCAATATAGACAATCTCTGTATTTTTTGTCCTCCCTCATGCTATCTTGATTACTCAAGCTCTTTGATAAAGGAGATTTCAAGCCCAGTTCAACTTGGCTCTCAAAATATAAATTTTTCAGGAAATTCTGCTTTGACGGGAGGAATTAGTTCGCAAATGCTTAAAGACTTGTCTGCTGAGCATGTATTAATTGGTCATTCTGAGCAAAGGCAATACTTTAATGAAGACAATGATTCTCTGAAATCTAAGATTACAGACGCATTAACAAAAGACATTTCACCTATTTTTTGCATCGGAGAACCTCAAGAAATAAAGACTGATAATAGAACGAAAGATTACCTCTGTCGACAGTTAGAAATTCTAGAATCTTTTGACTCAAATCTAATTACAATTGCTTATGAGCCTATTTGGGCCATTGGTTCTGGAGAAAATGCAGACAACAGTTATATAGAAGAAGTGCATAGCCATATAAAAGAATTTTGTTGCCGCGAGCTTAATTTTAAAGAGAAGGTTTCAGTTGTGTATGGAGGTAGTGTAAAATTGGAAAACTGTGAAGAAATACTCTCTTCAAGTGAAGTTGATGGTCTGCTGATTGGAGGTGCTTCCTTAGATCCAGATACCTTTTCAAAAATATATAATTTAAGCTAATGGAAAATTTAATAATATTCTTTTACATTCTCATTTCTGTTTCGCTGGTTCTAATAATACTCCTGCAACAAGGAAAAGGTTCTGATATTGGTAGTGCATTTGGAGCTGGTTCAAGCAATACTATGTTTGGAACTAGCAGCAATTCGAATCCTTTAACAAAGGTAACCGCTATCTTAGCTGCAGTTTTTTTAATACTAAGTTTGTCGATAACTTACATATCACGTAGTAGCTTAAATCAAGATACAGCCGCTGACCAAATTGAAATTGAAGAATCCGGGATTCTTCCAGAAGATAGCTAGAACATCTTGCCGAAGTGGTGGAACTGGTAGACACGCTACCTTGAGGGGGTAGTGAGCATTGCTCGTGGAGGTTCGAATCCTCTCTTCGGCACCAATATCTTTCTTGATTCTTTTGTTGCATCTAACTATACTGCGAACCCTTTGATGCGGGGTGGAGCAGTCTGGTAGCTCGTCGGGCTCATAACCCGAAGGTCGTAGGTTCAAATCCTGCCCCCGCTACCAAAGTAAGCCCTTAATGGGCTTTTTTTGTAGGTAAAAAATGGATACTGAATATATAAAAGAAGTTTTGGAAGAAGATATAGAAAGCCTAGGATGTAAAGTCTGGGGGCTTGAGCTATTTGGCAGAAGGTCCAACCAAACTCTACGGATTTATATAGATAAAAATGAAGGTATATCTGTTGAGGACTGCGAAAAGGTGAGTAAGCACGTAAGTAAGGTGTTGGATGCAGAAAATGATTTTTCCGAAAACTATTTATTAGAAGTCTCTTCTCCAGGCTTAGATAGAAAGTTTTTCTACAAAGAACAGTATAAAGACTATCTAAATGAGCCCTTAAAAGTTACTTTCTTCGATACTCAGAACAAGAAAACTATTAAAGGTCATCTACAAGAAGCTGATGAAGATTCCATAACATTAGAACTGAAGGATGAAATAAAGGAAATTGCTTTTTCTTCTATTATTCAAGCAAATCTTATAATCTAAGAGGCGATATTATGCAAAAAGAGATTTTATTAGTAGCAGAAGCCGTTTCCGGCGAAAAAGGCTTGCCACAAGAGGCAATATTCCAAGCTATTGAACAGGCATTGGCAACAGCTACAAAAAAAAGATATTCTGAAAATTCAAATATAGAAGTCGTTATTGACCCCAAAACTGGCGACTATGAAACTTTTCGTCTTTGGGAAGTTGTTTCATCAGAAGAGCTTGAAGACGAAGGCATCCAAGTGCTTCAAAATACTGAAACTGATGAAATAGGTTCTTTTGTCAAAGAAAAGGTTGAGAATGTTGAATTCGGGAGGATAGCAGCACAGGCGGCTAAGCAAGTTATCGTTCAAAAAGTTAGAGAAGCTGAAAGAGCACAAGTAGTTGAAAAATATAGATCTGTTCTAGGCGAGCTTGTAAACGGAACTGTTAAAAAGGTAACTAGAGAATTTCTAATTATTGATTTGGGCGAGGGAGCAGAAGCTATACTGTCCAGAAACGAGTTGATACCTGGTGAGGTATTCAGAATTGGTGATAGGCTAAGGGCTGTTCTTCAAGAAGAAGAAAGAGAGAACAGAGGCCCTCAACTGGCATTGAGTAGGAGATGTCCAGAGATGGTAGGCGAATTATTTAAACTCGAAGTTCCAGAAATATCTGAACAAGTTATTGAAATTAAAGCTATTGCGCGTGATCCTGGCTCCAGAACTAAAATTGCAGTTAAGACTAATGATAATAGAATCGATCCGGTTGGAGCCTGTGTTGGAATGAGAGGATCGAGAGTTCAGGCTGTATCAAATGAGTTGGGTAATGAGCGACTGGATATAGTAATTTGGGATGATGATCCAGCACAATTGCTCATTAATTCAATGGGACCAGTTGAAATTACTTCTATAGTTCTTGATGAGGCAAAAGGATCTATGGATGTAGCAGTAACGCAAGATACACTTGCTCAAGCTATCGGAAAAAGCGGACAAAATGTTCGTCTTAGCAGTCAGATCACAGGATGGAAGTTGAATGTATTAGATCAAGAAACTGCAGACGAACAAAGCCAAGAAAAATCTGTCAGCATTTCGAGTATTTTAGTCGAAAAACTAGATGTAGATGAAGACTTGGCAAATACGCTTATCTCCAATGACTTCGATAGCTTAGAATCCATTTCTTCTTCATCAACTGAAGAACTTTCTGTGATCGATGGCTTTGATGATGATATTAGTAACCTTTTGATAAATAGAGCTAAAGAGGTGCTTTTGACGATGGCTATGGAGGTATCAACTGATGATGGAGAATCAGGAGATTTAATGTCCGTAGAAGGTATGGAAATGACTCTCGCTTTAGAATTAACCCAAAAAGGGATCAACGATAGAGAAGATTTAGCCGAGCAATCCATAGAGGAGTTAATAAGTCTAATTGATATGTCTGAAGAAGATGCGGGTGACTTAATAATGAGAGCCAGAGCACATTGGTTTGAGGATTAAAATATATGCCATCAGTAACTGTTGAAAGCTTAGCGAAGATTATCGGCTCTGAAGGAGAAGCTCTCCTTTCTCAAATGAAGGAAGCCGGTCTTTCACATAAAGATGTTAAAGATGAAGTTACAGATCAAGATAAAAAAACTTTATTAGAGTTCTTAAAAGAACAGCAAACCAAGACTTCTAAGACAATATCTCTGAATAAAACTTCTGCAAAATCTCAACCAGAAAACACTGGAACTGTATCAATTACTAGAAAAACTATTTCTAGAGAAAGCACTGAAAGTAAAACTGTTGATACCAAAAGAACTTCTTCAACAATAAATTTTGATGAGATAGAAAAGAAAAGGCAAGCAGGTGAGGCCAATAAAAAGGCGGAAGAAGAGCAGAGGAAGAAAGAACTTGAACAAAAAACACTTGTTACAAGAAGAAAAGCCAAGACAAATGATGCTCCTGCAACTCAACCAGCTGCAAAAAAAGTAGTTCAGGTTGCAAAAAGAAATGCAAAACCTTCAAGAGCAGAGCTTTCAAAGAAAGAACAAAGAGAACTGGAAGGAGAGAGCTTTCTATCCAATGTAGAAAAACAAGAATTTGAAAAACCCATTGAGCAAATATCTAAAAGTATACAAATACCTGAATCAATTACGGTAAGTGAGCTGGCATTAAGTCTTTCAGTTAAAGGCGCAGTGGTTGTTAAGCAGTTGATGTCAATGGGTGTTATGGCAACCTTAAATCAACCATTAGATCAAGATACCGCAATCCTGGTAACTGAGGAACTCGGACATAAAGGAGAACCCGCTGTAAAAGTTGAAGTTGAAGATCAACTGATGGAGTTAGTCACATATGAAGGAGAGGAAGAGCCAAGAAATCCAGTTGTTTCTGTTCTAGGTCATGTGGATCATGGAAAAACCACTTTGTTAGACTTTATAAGACAAGCTAATGTTGCTGCTGGTGAAGACGGCGGTATCACGCAAAAAATTGGTGCTTATCAAGCCAATACAGATCAGGGAACAATCGCATTTATAGATACTCCTGGTCATGCCGCTTTTTCTGAAGTAAGAGCAAGAGGAGCCAATTCAACAGATATTGTCATCTTGGTCGTAGCTGCAGATGACGGTTTACAACCCCAGACAGAAGAAGCCATAAGTCATGCTAAAGCGGCGGGTGTTCCAATAGTTGTGGCCGTTAATAAAATGGATAGGGAAGAAGCAGATATAGAAAAAGTGAAAACTGAGCTTTCAAACAAAGATCTTATTCCTGAAGATTGGGGTGGACAAACACAATTTTTGCCTATTTCTGCACTAAAAGGAGACGGGATCAAAGAACTCCTTGAAGCTGTATCCCTGGAAGCAGAAGTTCTCGAACTTAAAGCACATCATAAAGGTCCTGCTTTCGGTGTCGTATTAGATTCAACCACTGAAGTAGGAAAAGGCGCTGTTGCTACAATCCTCGTACAAAAAGGAACCCTTAAAAAAGGAGATATGATCCTGGTAGGTGAACAGACAAAAAGAGTCAGAAGCCTAGTGGATGAAAATGGAAAAACTTTGTCTGAGGCAGGTCCCTCTGTACCTGCATCAATCACTGGACTTGATGTCCCTCCCAAAGCTGGAGAAGAGTTTGTGGTTGTAACAAGTGAAAAAATGGCTAAAGAGATTTCTAACGAAAGGGCAGAGAAGGCAAGAGAAGAACGATTAGCCAGGAACCAAATTTCTAATTTAGAAATGTTATTTGAATCTGAGTTAGGCAACCATACTATCCTAAATATCGTCTTGAAAGCAGACACTCATGGCTCTTTGGAAGCAATCATTGGGTCAATAAAGAATATAGAAAATGAAGAGGTAAAGATTAACATTGTTCACGAATCCGTTGGCTCCATTAATGCAAATGATATAAATTTGGCAATGACAACAAATGCTTTCGTAATGGGTTTCAATGTTAGGGCTGATAACGCTGCCAAGTCTCTGTCTGAGAAAGAGTCAATAGAAATACTCTATTACAGTATCATCTATGATCTCATAGACGGAATCAAAACATCTGTTGAAGGTCATTTAGCTCCTGAGGTAAAAGAAGAAATATTAGGTACAGCAGAAGTTAAAGATCTATTCAAATCCCCTAAATTTGGCTTAATAGCGGGCTCTATAGTTATAGAAGGAACCATCAAAAGAAACAAACCTATCAGAGTTTTAAGAGACAACATTGTCATATTCGAAGGTGAGCTTGATTCCCTTAAGAGATTTAAAGATGACGCTAATGAAGTGCCAATGGGAACCGAATGCGGTATAGGTGTAGCAAATTATCGCGATGTGAAGGTTGGAGATAAGATAGAAGTCTACGATAGAATTGAAGTCAAAAGAACTCTAGATTAGATGCCCTCACAGGATTTTAAGCGATCTGACAGGATAGCTGACTTAATAAAAGTTGAAATTTCTAAAGTTTTATCCTCAGAGGTTAAGGATCCTCGCGTTCAAGGCATAACTGTACTTGGTGTTCAATTAACACCTGATATGAAAAAAGCAGACATATTGATATCTCAGAGTAACAGCTTTAGTCAAATTGATCCTTCAGATATAAAAATAGGACTAGAAAAGGCCAAAGGCTTCATTAGAAAAAAACTTAGCCACAATCTTAATTTAAGAAGAACACCAGAAATTTTTTTTAAGATAGAAGATTTTGTTTAGTTTGATGAATGGTTTCATAATTCTAGATAAACCAGAAGGCATGACTTCTGCTCAATGCGTCTACAAATTGAGGTCAATCTTAGGTATCAAGAGAATAGGTCATTGCGGTACCCTAGATCCTCTTGCAACCGGACTATTACCTGTCTGTGTTGGAGAGGCAACTAAGTTTAGTAACTACGCCACAAACCACAATAAAGTTTATGAAGTTGGCATCAAATTTGGGATAGAAACTAATACAGGTGATATCACAGGACAAACGATCTCAGAAAAGAAGTACTTAGTTGAAGATCATGATTTAGAGGAGTACTTGACCAACTTTGAAGGTGTGCATTACCAGACACCTCCTATGTTCTCCGCAATAAAACAAGATGGAAATCCTCTCTATTACTGGGCTAGAAAGGGTGTTTATCTGTATAGGGAACCAAGAAGAATTGAAATAATGAATATCGGGTTGATAGATAGTTTAAAAAATCAAGCAACGATTAAAGTCTCTTGCTCTAAAGGAACTTACATCAGAACCTTAATAGAGCAACTTGGAAGAGGCTTGGGGTCTGTCGCAACTGTCGCTTCATTAAGAAGATTGGAAGTAGGTCACATAAGAATTAACGATAATTTTTGTAAATTAGAAGAACCCAAAGAATCCTTAATAAACAAGATTTTGCCTTGTGATGCAATGTTAAAGGGATTTGAAAAAATTGCATTAAATTCAGAAGATGTAAAAAAAGTTAGAAATGGCTTATCAATAGACTATAATGCGCCACTTGAAAATAAAGGATTAGTAAGAATATATTCGAAAAGAAAATTATTTATAGGTTTAGGTCAGGTTTACAAAAATAACAAAATCAAACCAAAAAGACTTTTAGCTACAAATTAATAGAAAAGAGGAAAAGAAATTGGCACTAAGTAATACGGAAAAGAAAGAAATAGTAACAAAGTTCGCAAGAACGGATAAAGACACTGGATCTCCTGAAGTTCAGGTGGCGTTATTGTCTGCAAACATAGATGCGCTTCAATCTCACTTCAAAGCTAACGCTAAGGATCATCACTCCAGAACAGGCTTAATTCGCATGGTTAATCAACGTAGAAAGCTGCTTGATTACATCAAATCATCAAAACCAGAGACTTATACAAAGTTAATCTCTGATCTTGGTTTAAGAAGATAAACTAAGTCACATATCATCTAATCGTTTAATTGCTAAGCAATAGGGCTTGGTAAAATAGGAAATAAAAATGGAAAGTTATAAAAAATCATTCAAATTGGGTGAAAAAGAAATCACTTTAGAGTCAGGAAAGGTTGCTAGACAAGCAACTGGAGCAGTAATCGCTACCTGTGAAGATACTCAAGTTCTTGCCACTGTTGTGGTTGGCAAGGCTCCTGGCGAGCATCAAGATTTCTTCCCACTTACTGTTAATTATCAAGAGAAGACATACGCCACCGGAAAGATACCGGGTGGCTTCTTCAAGAGAGAAGGTAGGCCTACTGAGAAGGAGACTCTTACATCAAGACTAATTGATAGGCCTCTAAGACCTCTTTTTAATGACGACTTCTTGTATGAAGTTCAAGTTATATGTACTGTCATATCATCAGACAAGAATGTTGATCCTGATATTCTTTCTTTTCTAGCTGCTTCTGCAGCTGTAGCTATATCAGGTTTACCTTTCAACGGGCCTTTAGGGGCTATTAGGGTTGGGTTCATAGATGGAAATTACTGCATAAACCCTACAAGAAGTGAACTTGAAAATTCTCATCTAGATATGGTTATTGCTGGCAGTGATGCTGCTGTGATTATGGTTGAATCTGAAGCTAAAGAATTATCCGAAGATCAAATGTTGGGAGGAATCTTATTTGCTCATCAGGAAATGCAAGTTGCAATTGAAGCGATCAAAGAAATGGCTTCTGATATAGGAAAACCAGACTTTGAGTATCAACCTAAAGTACTAAGTTCAGAAGTTATAGACTTGGTAGAGAAAAATTGTGCTTCATCAATCGAAGAAGCTTACGAGATTCAAGTGAAACAAGAAAGGGTGCAAAGTCTATCATCCATTAAAGAAGCTTTATTAGAAGAGCATGCTACAGATGAAGACGGTGCTCCAACTAGCGCTGATCTACTTGACGCTGTCAAAAAAGTTGAGAAAAAGATTGTCAGGAGTAAGTTAATCAAAGGCGAACCCAGAATTGATGGCAGGGATCTTGATACTGTAAGGCCCTTATTTATAGAAACAGGCATATTGAAAAATACACATGGCTCTGCTTTATTTACCAGAGGTGAAACTCAAGCAATTGTAACTTCTACACTAGGTTCTCCAAGACAAGCGCAGCTTATAGACGCTCTTGAAGGTGAGTTTAAAGATCAATTTATGCTTCACTATAATTTCCCTCCTTACTCTGTAGGTGAAGCTGGTTTTATGTCAGGACCAAAAAGAAGAGAGATTGGACATGGAAAGCTAGCTAGGCGAGCATTAGAAGCGGTATTACCATCTCCAGATGACTTCCCATATACCATAAGAGTTGTTTCTGAGATAACTGAATCAAATGGTTCTAGTTCTATGGCTAGTGTTTGTGGTTCTAGTCTGGCTTTAATGGATGCTGGTATACCCCTTAAAGCTGCAGTAGCTGGAATAGCCATGGGTCTTGTTAAAGAAGAAGAAGGATTTGCTGTGATAACAGATATCTTAGGCGATGAGGATCATCTTGGAGATATGGACTTTAAAGTTGCTGGGACTGCAGAAGGTATTACTGCCTTGCAAATGGACATAAAAATAGATGGTATTACTGAAGAAATATTTGAAGTAGCATTAGAAAAAGCTCATACGGCTAGAAATCATATCTTAGCAAGCATGAACGAGGTAATCTCGTCATCAAGAGAACAACTATCCGAAAAGGCACCTCAAGCTGTAGTAATACAGATTAATACAAAAAAGATAAGAGATGTAATTGGTAAAGGTGGAGAAACGATTAGAGGCCTTACTGAAGAAACAGGTGCAATAATTGAAGTGGAAGATAGCGGAAAAGTAACCATCTATGGCGACAGTCCTGAATCTAGAGAAGCCGCGCAAAAAAGAATTGAAGAAATTACTGCTGAACCAGAGGTTAATAAAATTTATACCGGAACAGTTGCAAATATAAAAGACTTTGGTGCCTTTGTAACCATCATGCCGGGTAGAGATGGCTTAGTTCATGTCTCAGAAATCTCAGAGGAGAGGGTTGAGAACGTCTCCGATTACTTTGTTGAAGGCGAAGAAGTTAAGGTCAAGGTTCTAGAGGTTGATAGACAGGGCAAAATTAGACTTACCATGAAGGGTTTAGAAGATTAATTTGTAATTAATTAACTTTTATGGTAGGGGAGCATTTGTTTTAATAGATTTCATCCTGTTAAATTTGATGGTCCAGATTTATCTGGGCTTTTGTTTAGCAAATAAATGGGTGAAATATGAATGCTTTAAATATGTTGAGAGACGTTATTGGATCTTTAACTGGAATCATAGTTTCTTTAGTTGCATTGGGAGTTGCAGCTGGAGTTGTTTTCGGTTCAGGAGTTCCTTTTGTTGGCGGAGTTCTAGACAATCTACTAGGATTAGTAAACACTTTAGGTGGAGAAGGTTTAGTAGGTCTTATTGTTCTAGCGGTTCTGCTTGACATGTATAGATAAGTCTCTTCTTAGCTATCATTGGAAAGGGGGCCTTCAAGGTACCCCTTTCTTTTTTTAAGGGTCAGTAACAGGGGGAAATATGTTGGACACAATAAATAGGCTATCAAGAATTTTGTGGGAATTAACAAAATTTTTGGCTCTAGTTGTGGCTGTAGCCATATTGATTTCATTGTTGTTTGGTAACAACGTACCTTTCTTTGGAGGAATACTTGAAAATACCAGAATAGTAATGGAAACTCTCGGATCAGAAGGTCTAGGACTAATCATCGCAATTATAATTATATTGAGTGTTTGGAACTCTAGATCAAGTTAAAACGGACTTTTAAGAAGGCACTCTAAAAGGGTGCCTTTTTTTTGAAATGGAAAAAACTGTACAAATAAAAGATAACTTAGTTATTGGAAAGAATGGAGATCAAGATCTAGCGGGAGATCTTTTTTTACCTCCAGAAGGAACTCAAAATGGTGCCGCTATAGTCTTTGTTCATGGGGGAGGCTGGAGAGAAGGAGATAAATCTCAATTGAGGGGTTATGGAATACTTCTAGCTAGACATGGGTTTGTCTGTCTTTGCACTGCCTATAGACTATCTCATGAAGCTTTATGGCCAGCTCAAATCCAGGACGTTAAATGTGCTATTAGATATATGAGAACTAATGCAGATGACCTCAAAATTGATCCAAATAGAATAGGAGTTTCAGGTAACTCGGCAGGAGGTCATTTATCCTTAATGGCTGGTCTAAGTGATTACGAATCAGACTTTGAAGGCAAGACAGGGAATAATGAAGTAAATTCAAAAGTTAAAGCAATTTGCGCAATTTATCCTCCTGCCCAAATAAGAAAGTTTGATGATACTGACCCTATAATAGATGCTTATAAGGCTTTGATGGGAAAGGAGGCTCGACAAGAAGATTATGATAAGGCAAGTCCACTATTACAAATTCAAGCAGACTTTCCTCCTACAATGCTAATTCATGGATCAGCTGATTCAGTAGTGAACTTAGCCGACTCAACTGATTTATATAAGAAATTAACTGAGAAGGGAGTTCCTTCAGAACTTCATATTTACTCTGAAGAAGAGCATGCATTTGATTCACAAAGTGGATACGGACGGACTGTAGCAGAACTGCAAAATTTATTTTTTAAAAAGCATTTATAAATTAGATTGGTGGTTGTGGGTGGGCTTGAACCACCGACCTCGGCATTATGAATGCCGCGCTCTAACCAGCTGAGCTACACAACCGTGATGCGAATTTTAGTGATCAGTTAGGATAAAGTCGAGCACCTATTACACATTAAACCTAAAATGCATAATATCTCCATCTTTTACAATGTAATCGCTTCCCTCTGAGCGAAGTTTTCCTGCCTCCTTTGCTCCTGATTCTCCTAAATGTTCTATGTAATCAAGATAAGAGGTAGTTTCAGCTCTGATGAACCCTTTTTGGAAATCTGTATGAATAACTCCTGCTGCTTCAGGAGCGGTGGAGCCATCTTTAGTTGTCCATGCTCTTACTTCCTTTTCTCCAGCTGTAAAATACGTAATTAATGAAAGCATTTTGTAGCTTGCTCTTATAAGTTTATTTAGTCCGGGTTCTTCTAATCCCATATCTTTTAGAAACTCTAAACCTTCCTCATAATCTAGTTCAGCAATTTCTGCTTCAAGTTGATTACACATTGGGAGCACAATTGAATCTCTTTCTTTGGCGTAATCAAAAAGCTTATTGAGAAGGTCATTATCCGAATCAAGATCTTCTATATTGCCAACATAAATACAAGGTTTGACAGTTATTAGACCCAATTCTTTAAAAGTTTCTTTATCTTTTAGGTATGAATCTGCATTTCTTCCTAGTATTCCAGCATTTAACTCAGAAGATAATTCTTCGAACTTCGACTTTTGAGAAATAACTTCTTTATTACCTGATCTAGATGCCTTCTCTAACCTTAAGATTGCATTAGAAAGGGTTTCAAGATCAGCCAATAATAATTCTGTTTCAACTGTTTCCAGGTCGACAACTGGGTCAACAGAGTCATGCACATGAGTGATGTCAGGATTTTCAAAGCATCTTATTACATGAATGATTGCTTGAGTTTCTCTGATATGAGACAAAAACTTATTCCCTAGACCTTCACCTTCAGACGCACCTTTAACCAAACCTGCAATGTCTACAAATTCTGTAGTTGTAGGTATAACTTTTTCGGGTTTAACAATATTAGCGATCTCATTTAGTCTTAGATCCGGCACCGCAACAACACCTTTGTTAGGTTCTATTGTGCAAAAAGGGAAGTTTTGAGCTTCAATCCCTGCAGCAGTTAGAGCGTTGAATAGTGTTGATTTTCCTACATTAGGTAGGCCTACGATTCCACATTTAAGGCTCATCCTTTTCCTCCTCTTCTGAAGTATGGTATTTCATTACAGTTTTCTGCCATCCATTTAAAATAATTTGCTCACCTAGATCATGATAATCAAATAGTTTTAAATTTAATTCTTCTCTTTCTCTATTAGAGGCTTTCTTTAGAACATATGAAATTACATCTTTACCTTTTTTGGGTTTACCAATTCCGATTCTTAATCTTTTAAAGGAATTATCTCCTTGAAGATGATCAATTATATTTCTTAAGCCATTATGGCCTCCATGACCTCCAGATTCTTTCAGTCGAATTTCAGATGGAGGAAGGTCTAGCTCATCATGGGCTATAAGTATTTGATCAGTTTCTAGATTAAAAAACTTTTTTGATTTTGAAATACATAGACCGCTTTCATTCATATAAGTTGATGGAATGATAAATATCAGTCTGTACTGTTCGGTAGATATTTCAGCATATGAACCATTAATTTGCTTGTCTTTCTTGAGGGACAATGCATTTTTATGACAAAGCTGTGATACATAATCAGCACCTGCATTATGCCTGGTAAGGTAGTATTCCTCGCCAGGGTTGCCTAACCCGGCGATCATCAGTACTTTCATGAGAAGATTTTATTCGCTGCTTTCTTCTTCGCTTTCTGCAGATTCTCCAGAGTCTCCATCAGTTTCTTGAGCTTCGCCTTCTTCACCATCCAATTCAACCACTTCTGGCTCTACGTCAAGTACCTTAGCTTCTGTTATGGAGACAACGGCTTGGTCTCTATCTTCGCCTAAAGCAAGAGAAGGAATTTCTACGCCTTCAGGAAGGTTTAAAGCAGAAAGAAATATAGAGTCTCCGACATCTAATTCGGCAACATCAACTTCAAGGTACTCAGGTAGATTAGATGCGAGACAAGTAATGTCTATATTGTTTATTAAACGAGATATCGCACCACCATGCATTTTAACCCCCATACAGCTGTCTTCATTCAAGAATCTTACTGGTACGGATATACTGATCTTAGTATCTGGATTTACTCTTTGAAGATCTGCATGCAAGACCCTTTGGGTAGCTGGATGTCTTTGAATTTCTTTAACGATAACATTTTGCTCTTCGCCACTAATATTAATATTTAATATTTGAGTAGCAAAACCAGGTATCTCTGCAGCTTTTGCAATATCTTTTTCTAAAATAGAAATCCTGATTGGATCCTTTTCTCCACCATAGATAACAGCAGGTACAGAACCTGATCGTCTTAATTGTCTACTAGAAGATTTACCTTCTACTTCTCTATTTGTTGCGTTTAAATTTACTTGTTCTGACATATCTTTTCCTCTCTACAAGAACATTGCACTTATAGATTCTTCATTATTCACTCGTCTTATAGCTTCAGCTAAAGTAGGGGCCATAGTTACTATTCTTATTTTTTTACAACTTTGCGCCTCTTCAGAGAGCGGTATAGTATCTGTTACAACCAATTGATCAAGCTTTGATTGAGAAATTTTTTCAATTGCTTGTCCAGATAGGACTGGATGAACAATATAAGCAAATACTTTCGAAGCTCCTTGTTCCTTTAAAGCATCTGCAGCATTGCATAAAGTTCCAGCCGTATCCGCAATATCATCAACGATAATACAATTTTTTTCTGCGACATCACCTATTACATTCATAATCTCAGATTTGTTAGCTTCATCTCTTCGCTTATCAATTATTGCAAGATCGGAGAGGCCCAGTACCTTAGCTAATGCTCTTGATCTGACCACTCCTCCAACATCAGGAGAAACCACAAGGTTATTTTTTGAATTATTTTTTAAGATATCATCTCTCATAACTTTTGTTCCATAGACATTATCTACGGGGATATCAAAAAACCCTTGTATTTGTTCAGAATGTAATTCAACAGTTAAGACTCTATCTATGCCTGATCTTTCTAGTATATCGGCCATAACTTTTGCACTGATTGGAACTCTTTCCGACCTAACACGTCTATCTTGTCGAGCATAACCATAGTAAGGAATGACAGCTGTAATTCTGCCAGCAGAAGATCTCCTCAAAGCATCAACCATAATAATGAGTTCAAGCAGGTTATCTCCTGCAGGGGCACAAGTTGGCTGTATAAGGAAAACATCTTTGCCTCTTACATTTTCTTCGATGCTGATACTTATTTCGCCATCACTAAAGGTTGTAACATTCGCTTGGCCTAGCTTAACACCTAGCTGTTTAGCAATTTCATCAGAGAGAGCAGGATTACCATTGCCTGAGAAAAGAACTAAACCAGATCGAGAAGAATTTATCATTTTAAGCACCTAATTTGGCTGGGGTGGCTGGATTCGAACCAGCGCATGGCGGCATCAAAAGCCGCTGCCTTACCGCTTGGCCACACCCCAATCATACATTTTGCGTATTTTATTCTATTATTTGCATTAAAGGGGAACGTTCTAAACTTTTTGTTAAAACTAATTCAGGAAATTGTTCTTTAGCAAGCTGTGCGGCCTCTAAGTTTTGATATTCCATAAAAACTGTTGAACCCGTTCCTGACAACCTAGGTTCACCAACTGCTTTAAGCTTCTTAAAAATATCATCTATTTCAGAGTAATTATTTCTTATCCAATACTCAAAACTATTGAAATAGTCTTTTGCATCTAAGATCTTTTTATTTGGTGAGTCATTAAATTCTAAGTTACTTTTCTCAAAGGCGAGTTTCGTACTCATTTTTAACTTAGGAAACTTTAATAAAAAAAAACTTTCTTTATAAGGGTGTTCTTCTAAAATTTCCCCTCTTCCATGAGCCCAGGCTGTCTTACCAAAGATAAAGAAAGGAACATCAGAACCAAGCTGAAGAGCAATATCTATTAATTCTTTTGGAGATATCTTTAGGTCCCAAAATTTATTTAATCCAACTAGTGTTGCAGCTGCATCAGAGCTACCTCCACCTAAGCCTTTCTGGTCAGGAATAGATTTAGTTAACTCGATATTCACCCCATCCTTTATAGAATATAAATCTTTAATCAAAGTGGCAGCTTTTAGAACTATATTATTTTCGATGGGATTTGTTTCTTTCAAAGAAATTTTATCCTTATTTCTTTTAAAAACTATATTGTCATAGAGATCAATCAGGGTAAATAATGAAGAAATATCATGGAAGCCATCGTCCCTCTTTTTAAGCACTTCAAGATGCAAGTTTATCTTCGCAGGAGCTTTAATTTTTAGTTCTTCCATAATGTTTTTATCAGCAAAGTAAGTTCAAAATCCTCATTAGACATCAAAACCTTAGAAGGAAATACCGAAGTATCTTCATATTTCATGATGGTTGTAATATTTTCTTTACTCAACTGTTTTGATTTAAAACCTAAAAACAATTCCAGTAAATCCAATACTTTTATATCTGGTAGACTTGGTACAGTTACACCTTCCTCAATAAAACTTTTAATAGTTATTTTCTCTCTTATATCAAATATGTAATTTCTTTCAGGCAGAAGATAATTTTTTCCTAAGGTTAAAGAAATAGTATTTAACTTTTTATTTATAACAAAATAACCTGTTTCCTTGCTATCCAAATTTGAAAGCTTAAACTTACCTTCTATACTAAAGTTTTCTTGGATGGAGATAGGTTCGCCTAAAGTTTTCTTTGAATCTTGAGATAGAGAAGAACAACCAAATAATAGAACTAATAAATAAAAAAGAACAAAATCTTTTAAAAGAAATCTTTTAAGGTAAATCATGTTTTACATTATTAGCATTGGTTTAAAAAAATGATAGAGAGTATTTTAACTAAATTAGGTGATGTTTCTTCACGATATGCAGAGATAGAGTCTCTACTCAGTCAGCCTGATGTTACTTCTAATCAAGAAGAGTATATAAAGCTTTCTAAAGAATACGCTGATTTATCTCCAGTAGTAAATGCTTTTATCGCCTTTAAAAAAGCAGAAGAAGACCTCGAAGAAGCAAAAATCTTAATGAAAGATTCCGATCCTGAAATTAAAGAAATGGCAGAGCTGGAATTTGAAACTTTAAAAGATAGCATAGACGATCTTGAGATAGAGTTGAAAAGATTACTACTCCCCAAAGACCCTGATGACTCAAAGGATGTTTTCTTAGAGATAAGGGCAGGTACAGGTGGCGATGAAGCTGCTCTATTTTCAGGTGATCTCTATAGAATGTATTCAAGGTTATCAGAGCGAAATAACTGGAAAATGGAGGTTGTTAGCGTTAGGGAGGGTGATCACGGAGGATTTAAAGAATTAGTAACTCGAATTGAAGGATCTGATGTTTACAAACAACTTAAGTTTGAAGCAGGAGTGCACAGGGTTCAAAGAGTTCCTACCACGGAATCTCAAGGTAGAGTGCACACTTCGGCTTGTTCTGTTGCAGTTTTAGCTCAACAAGATGACTTGGCAGAAGTAAGCATAGATAAAAATGATTTGCGGGTGGATACATTTAGAGCTTCTGGAGCAGGTGGTCAGCATGTAAATAAGACAGACTCAGCTGTTAGACTAACCCACATACCTACTGGAATTGTCGTTGAATGTCAGGATGGACGCTCACAACACAAGAATAAAGAAAAAGCTCTATCATTACTTCAGTCTAAACTTCAAAATGCAGAAAAAGAAAAAGCAGAATCCGAGCAGGCTGAAAATCGTCGAGTAATGGTCGGATCAGGAGATAGGTCAGAAAAAATTAGAACATATAACTTTCCTCAGAATAGGATAACCGACCATCGAATTGAGTTCTCTGTTCACAATCTCCCTGCTTTTTTAGATGGAGATATGGAAGTTATGATTTCCGCATTATTAGAAGAGAACCAGGCTAGAGCACTCGCTAATCTGGAATCTTCAAGCTAATGAATGATACTCCTGCATCACAACTAATAAATTCTCTCATAGAAACTTGCAATATAAGCTCCAGATTAGATATTGAGCTTGTAATTATGTACGTTTTGGAGATAGATAAAAATATTCTTTACAGGGATGATCCTTCTTTCACAAAAACTGATTTAAATAGAATAAAAAAACTCATAGAAAGAAGAGAAAATGGGGAGCCGCTGGCTTATCTCACAAATAATATAGGATTTTGGAATCTTGATCTTTTTATAAATCAACAAGTGTTAGTTCCTAGACCAGAAACTGAAGTTTTAGTAGAAAAGGTTCTTGACAGTTTTGATTGTGAAAGAAGACAAGTTTTGGATTTAGGTACAGGTTCAGGAGCTATCGGACTTGCTCTGGCTAAAGAGAGACCAGATTGGTTAATTACATGTACAGATGTAAGTTTTGATTCTTTGAAAGTAGCTTCAATCAATATGACTAAAAACTCGCTAGATGTAAATTTAGTGAATGCAGATTGGTTAAATTCTTTTAAAACCAATTATTTCGATATCATTATCTCAAATCCTCCCTACATTGATTCTTTAGACCCTAGAATTCTTTCTGATGGATTACTGCATGAACCGAGAAAAGCTTTAGTTTCTGAATCGAATGGATTGGGTGATATAAAGAAAATCGCAAAAGAAGGCTCCAAAATTCTTGTAGACAAAGGATACTTATTTTTGGAACATGGATATGATCAATCTGATAAGGTTGTCGATATTTTAAACAAAAATGGGTTTTCTCAAATAAAAACACATAAAGACTTGAATGGTGACGACAGGATCTGCATGGGCCAATTAAATTGATGTTAAAAGGATATATAGAAGGCTATTACGGTCGCTTATTTTCTCAAGAGGAAAGAGCAAAAGTTATAAATCATATGGCCAAACTAAACATGGACTTCTATATCTATGGTCCTAAGGAGGATCCCTACCACAGGGTTAGGTGGGAAGAAAATTACCCTCCTGAAAAAGAAAAAATATTAAAAAGTTTGGTTGACCAATGTAAAAAAAATAAAATTTCGCCGGTATTTTCTTTATCTCCAGGACTAAAAATTTCTAAATCCACAAAAGTAATCAAAAATTATCTTCTTGCTAAATTTAGGCAAGCTCGACAAATGGGATTTGAGGACTTTGCAATTTTTTTCGATGATATAGAGCATAAAAGAGACAAAAACTTAGCTAAATCCCATCTTAGAATAATCGAATTAGTTCAATCCTTTGATGTTTCAAAAGACAGCAAAATAACAATTTGTCCTACAGTTTATTGCACAAGCTTTGCTAAAGGGGATATTAAGAATAATGAATATCTGAAATCTTTATCAGAGGGTATTGACCCTTCAATTTCTATAATGTGGACAGGCAAAGAAGTTGTTAGCCAGTCTATTTCTAAGAAAGACTTAAAGGAATTAAAAGATCTATTCTCTAACCCAATCATTATTTGGGATAACTATTATGCTAATGACTATTGTCCGTCTAGGTTTTATATAGGACCTCATTCAAGTAGAAAAAATATAGATAGTGTAGTTCAAGGTATTGGTATAAATCCTACTGGATTACCTGTCACAGACATGATTTGCCTCTCAAGATTTGTAGCAGACAAATCTACCAAAGAAATCCTGAAAGAATTTAAGATACCGAGAGAATTTATTAAGATTTTACCTTATTTTACAAACCCATTTAAGAATCTTCCTTCTCTAAATGATAAGAATATTGATGCGATATTAAATACTAAAGAAACTCTATGCATAGAATGGAAGAGTGAATTGCAGCTTGAATGGGCACCATTTTTGTGGAAATTTTATTTAGATTTGATTTTACTTAAAAAAATAAAAAATGAAGATAATCAATTTAATCTTGAAGAGTGGCTGAAGCGAAGATATTCTGATCCACTCAAAAAGATAATACTTAGAAATTAGGAGAGAAAATGTTAGGAAATATGATGAGTGGGCAGCTTTTGATATCTGGCCTTATTGAGCATGCCGAAAAGTATCATAGTGATGCAGAAATAGTTTCAAGAACTGTAGAAGGTCCTATACACAGATATACCTATTCTGAAGCTGCAAAAAGATCTAGACAATTAGCTAATGCTTTAGAAAAACTGGGATTACAAGAGGGAGATACAGTCGGCACCCTTGCCTGGAACACCTATAGGCATTTTGAATTATATTTTGGTGTGTCTGGAATAGGTTGCGTTGTTAATACAGTTAACCCAAGACTTTTTCCTGAACAGCTTACCTACATAATTAACCATGCAGAAAATCAATACCTTTTTATTGATTTATCTTTTATAGAACTCGTTGAGTCGTTAGAGTCTGAATTAGAAGGAGTAAAAGGCTATGTGATTCTCACAGATAAAGAACATATGCCAGATACTAAATTGAACAATGCAATGTGTTATGAGGACCTAATTTCCTGTGAATCAGATGAATTTACTTGGCCTGAATTTGATGAAAACACAGCTTCAAGTCTTTGCTACACTTCTGGGACGACTGGAAATCCTAAGGGTGTTTTATATTCTCATAGGTCTACCATTCTTCATGCCTGGATAGTAAGTTCCGGTAATGTAGCTAAAGTTTCTAGTTCAACCTGTATCTTACCTGTGGTGCCTATGTTCCATGTTAACGCTTGGGGCATTCCCTATGCTGGAGCTATGTTTGGCGCCAAATTGGTTTTTCCAGGGCCTGCCTTAGATGGAGCTTCAGTTTATGAGCTAATTGATAATGAAAAGCCTGATCTTCTCATGGGCGTCCCAACTGTTTGGCTTGGCCTACTGCAGCACCTTAATGAAACAAATCAAACCTTAGATTGTGTTGAAACTGCTCTAGTGGGTGGTTCGGCTGCTCCGAGAGCTATGATTCAAGAGTTTGAAGAGAAACATGATGTCTTTTTGATGCACGGATGGGGGATGACTGAAATGAGTCCGCTAGGAACAGCAACTAGCAGGACTAAAGAAATGGAAGACCTGGACATCGAAAGAAGGTATGACCTTCAGCAAAAACAAGGTAAAGCTTTTTTTGGTGTAAATATGACAATTGCAGACGATTATGGAAATGAGCTTCCACATGACGGCGTCGCTTTCGGTCGATTATTAGTCAAAGGACCCACAATTGTAGAGAGATACTATAAAGCCGAAGAGAGTGCCATGGATGAAAATGGATGGTTCGATACTGGTGATGTTGCCAAGATTCATCCTGAGGGTTACATGGAAATAGTCGATAGAAGTAAAGATGTTATTAAATCTGGAGGAGAATGGATAAGTTCTATAGATCTAGAAAATGCAGCTGTTGGTCATCCAGGAGTAGCCGAAGCTTGTGTGATTGGTGTATTGCATGCCAAATGGGATGAGAGACCATTGCTCTTGATAGTTAAAGCTGCGGGACAAGAACCGAGCAAAGAAGATATTAATACTTTTTTAGAGGATAAAGTGGCCAAATGGTGGCTACCTGATGATATTGTTTTTGTTGAAGAGTTACCTCATACAGCTACTGGAAAACTTTTAAAAACTGGTTTGAGAAAAGATTTTAAAAACCATTTAATAAATAAATAGGAGAAATTATGATTGGATTAGTGCCAGCAGAAAAATTAGTTGACTATGTCGGTCAAGAGATAGGATCATCAGATTGGTTTGAAGTAGATCAAGACAGAATAAATATGTTTGCAGATTCAACATTGGATCACCAGTTCATCCATGTAGATACGGAAAAAGCAACACCTCTATTTGGGTCAACCATAGCCCATGGATTTTTGTCTTTATCATTACTCCCACATTTAACATCTCAAGCCGTTTTAGCTCCTGAAAACTTAAAAATGGTTTTCAATTATGGGCTGGATAAAGTCAGATTTATTAACCCTGTTAATGTGGGTGCAAAAGTAAGAACTCATAGCAAATGTGTATCTGTTGAGGATAAAGGAGATGGTCGATTTTTAATGAAGACAGAGGTGACAATGGAGATAAAGGGAGTAGACAAACCTGCATACATAGCAGAAACTCTATCTATGTTCATCACCTAAAATTTACTATGGATAGATCTACCAGTAATCTTAAGGAAAAGGTAGTAAACAGAGCTATAAATTCTCTCAGAAAGGATAAAAGAATTGAACAGATAAGCTTTGCAGCCATTGCTAGAGAATTGGGCGTTGGTATTGAAGAAATAAGTTCGTTTTATACATCAACTGAAGACATAATCTTAGAAGTACAAAAGAAAAGCTGGGAGTCGTTGCACAGATATTGGGATAGATACATCAAAAAAGCTAATACGCCAGGAAACTTTAAAAATGCTTTTGAACTATTTTTTGAAAGATTTGTAGATACTTTAAGTAAAGATGCCGATTTACATCTCGAATTGTGTTGTTATCTGCCTAAATGCATCAAATACAGAGAGAAGAATAGACAAAAAGTAAAACAAAAGTTTAAGAACCTCATTAAAAGAGGGTGGCCCGGAAAAGATGAAAAAGTTTTAGAAAGGCAAACAGATCTAGTTCTCCTTTCTGCATATGGTTTCTATGAATATTGTGCGACAGTGGGCAAGAGAGAAAGAAAAGTTATCCTCAAAGACTTTAACAATATGATAAACCTTCACCTACAGGACAGACTATTTTTCTAATTTCTTTCTTAGAATATCGTTGACTTGCTTAGGGTTTGCCTTGCCTTGCGAAGCCTTCATTACTTGACCAACAAAAAAACCAAAGAGCCTATCTTTACCCGATCTGTATTGTTCAAGCTGTTCTGGGTTATTTTTTATAACCCCATCAATTATACTTTCTATTTCTTTATCATCTGTAACCTGTTCTAGCCCTTCGCTTTGTATTATTTCGTCCACTTCATTGTCAGAAGACCATAATTTCTCAAATATTTCTTTTGCTATTTTTCCTGAGATAGTTCCGTCTTCTATTCTCAATATCAATTGCCCTAGTTTATTAGAAGAGATTTTAGACTCATTAATACTTAAATTTTCTTTATTTAATTCAGCTGATAACTCTCCCATTATCCAGTTCGCACTTAACTTAGGAGAATTAGAAACTTTTGCCACTTCCTCAAAGAAATCAGCTAAATCTTTATCGGCAGCTAAAAGACTTGCATCATATTCACTTAGATTGAATTCGGAGACAAACCTTTCTTTCTTTTGATTTGGCATTTCTGGCATAGAAGCCATTACTTCTTCGATAAACTCATTTTCTAAGTTTATTGGAAGTAAATCAGGTTCTGGGAAATATCTGTAATCGTTTGCAAATTCCTTAGATCTCATGGGTCGAGTTGAGTTGGCCTGAGAGTCATAGAGCCTTGTTTCTTGGGTAATTTTATTTCCAGATTCAAGTTCGTGGATTTGTCTCTCTATTTCGTATTGAATAGCTTTTTCCACAAAACGAAAAGAATTTACATTCTTAGTTTCTGTTCTGGTACCGAGGTTTTCATCTCCTATCTTCCTTACTGAAACATTGGCATCACATCTCATAGATCCTTCAGCCATATTCCCATCCGATATTCCTAAATATCTAATAATTGAATGTATCGACTTAAGATAAGCTACTGCCTCTTCGGGAGTATTTATTTCTGGTTCAGACACTATCTCCAATAGGGGAGTTCCAGCACGATTTAAATCAATTCCGGATTGCCCCTCGAAATCATCATGCAGAGACTTGCCTGCATCTTCTTCTAGATGTGCTCTTGTAACTCCAATTCTTTTGTTTCCTTCTTTAGTTTCTATATCTAGGTAACCATTTTCTACAATTGGTTTATCCATTTGACTGATCTGATAACCTTTGGGTGAGTCAGGATAGAAATAGTTCTTTCTAGCAAAACTTGTAGGGCTATTGATTTGCGCATTAAGTGCCTTTCCAAGCTTAATGGCCATTCTAAGCACTTCTTCATTGAGAACAGGCAGCACTCCAGGCATAGCTAAGTCTATATTACAGGCCTGAGTGTTAGGTAAAGCACCAAAGTCTGTACTCGCTCCAGAAAAAAGCTTAGATTTTGTAGATAATTGTACGTGGATTTCTAATCCGATTACCGCTTCCCAATCTTCTGAATAATTTTTCATCTTAAATATTTGGCATTTTTTTATGCCAGTCAGTATTTGATTGATAAGAGTGAGCAAACTGTAATAGCTTGGCTTCTTCAAGTGAGTTACCAACTAATTGCATTCCTAATGGTAGCCCTTCATATTCTCCGCAGGGAACCGACAACCCAGGCAAGCCTGCCAGATTAGCAGGAATCGTAAAGATATCTTGTAAATACATTTCTATGGGGTCATCAGCTTTTTCACCAGATTTGAAGGATGTACCAGGAGTAGTTGGAGATAAAATAACATCAACACTTTTAAAAGCCTCCGAAAAATCGTTAGCTACTAACTGTCTACATTTTTGCGCCTTTAAGTAGTAAGCATCATAGTATCCAGCAGATAGAGCATAAGTTCCGATCAGTATTCTTCTCTTTACCTCTTTTCCAAATCCTTCCTCTCTAGTTCTCATGTAAAGGTCTTCTATATCTTTAGGATTTTCGCATCTATACCCATATCTGACTCCATCATACCTAGAAAGGTTAGCAGAGCATTCGGCAGGAGCAATAATGTAGTAAATTGGAAGAGAAAGATTAATATTACTAAGAGAGACTTCAACAACTTCAGCTCCTAGGCTTTTATAGACCTCTATAGCCTCTTCTATAGACTTCTCAATATATGCAGGCATGTCCTGCGCAAAAAACTCTTTCGGAAGACCTATTTTCATTCCTTTGATCGAGTCATCGAGTCCTTTTGTTAGGTCCGGTTTGTCTAACTTAAGACTTGTGGAATCTTTTGAGTCATGACCTGACATGGCTTCAAGTATCAATGCCGCATCCTCTGCTGACCTTGCAACAACTCCACCTTGATCTAAGCTTGAGGCAAAAGCAATCATTCCATATCGCGAAACTCTTCCATATGTTGGTTTAATTCCAGTCAATCCACATAGAGAAGCAGGCTGCCTGATTGACCCTCCTGTATCTGTTGCAGTGGCTACAGGTGCTAGTTCAGCAGAAACACAAGAAGCTGAGCCGCCAGATGATCCTCCAGGAACATATTCAGTGTCCCATGGATTTTTAACCGGACCAAAATAACTTGTTTCATTGGACGAACCCATAGCAAATTCATCCATATTAGTTTTGCCCAACATAACCATACCTTCATTGTCTAATTTTTCGTAAACAGTCGAAGAGTAGGGAGCTTCGAAGTTAGATAACATTTTCGAGCCGCAAGTTGTAAGCACACCTTTTGTGCAAAAAATATCTTTATGTGCAATTGGTAGCCCATCGAGAGCTAAATTACTTTTTTCCTTGTATCGCTTATCCGCAGCTCCAGCCTGCAGGAGTGCTTGATCTTCTGTAACTGTGATAAATGAATTTAGTTCCTTATCTAGCTTAGAGATCCTGTCTAAATAATGAGATGTAAGCTCTGTTGAAGTGAAATCTCCTTCTTTTAGTCCATTAAGTTGCTGATTTAGAGATAGTTTATGTAAATCCATTTTAATTATCTCCGTCGATAACTTTAGGTACCAAAAACAGACCAGATTTCACTGAAGGTGCATTTTTTAGTAGTTCTTCCCGAAGATTTTCTTCAGTTACTTCGTCTTTACGTGTGGGCTGAGACAAATCTAAAGGATGAGACATAGCACTAACTTGAGAAGTGTCAGCTTCATTAAGTTCTTCAAATAGCCCTAAAATGTCTTCTAATTCTTTCTTTAACGATGTCAGAGATTCTTCATTAACATTTATACGAGCCAGATATGCTATTTCCTTTAATTCTTGATCACTAAGAGCCATATGTTGGATATTCCTATAAAAAAGATGCGTAATGTAGCACATTGTAGCTTGCTCAAAAACAATGCTGTTGTTAGAGTTAACATTAAACGATATCAAAGCAATTCTCGTAGGTACATAAATGTTAAAAAGATTAAGAGGTTTGTTCTCAAATGACCTGTCCATCGACTTGGGTACAGCCAATACTCTTGTATATGTGAAAGAAAGAGGAATTATCCTTGATGAGCCTTCGGTGGTGGCAATTAGAAACAATCAGGGCCAAAGAACAGTTGTTGCGGTTGGAGCTGAGGCTAAGAAGATGCTTGGAAGGACGCCTGGCAATATTACTGCCATAAGACCATTGAAAGATGGTGTGATTGCTGACTTTCAAGTAACAGAGGAAATGCTTAAACATTTTGTACAAAGAGTCCATGAAGATAGTTTTGTAAGACCTAGTCCTAGAATCTTGGTATGTGTGCCTTGTGAATCTACTCAAGTTGAAAGAAGAGCAATACGGGAATCAGTTCTCAAAGCAGGTGCTAGAGAAGTCCGTCTAATAGAGGAGCCAATGGCAGCTGCTATCGGGGCTGGATTACCAGTAGAGGAAGCAAGTGGATCAATGGTTGTTGATATCGGCGGAGGAACAACAGAGGTTGCTATTCTTGCCTTAAATGGAGTCGTTTACGCTCATTCACTTAAAGTTGGAGGAGATAAACTTGATGAATCCATAATCTCTTATGTAAGAAGAAACCAAGGAGTCTTACTAGGAGACGCCACTGCAGAGAAAGTAAAACATGTTATTGGCACCGCTTCTCCTGATTCAGAAGTAATTGAGATGGAGGTAAGAGGGAGAAATTTAGCTGAAGGTATTCCAATTACCTTTACTATGAACAGTAAACAAGCCTATGACGCTATGCTTGAGCCTTTATCTGCAATTATTCAGGCAATCAGGACAGCTTTAGAGACCTCACCTCCAGAGCTTAGCGCAGATATTAGTGAAAGAGGTATTGTGCTTACTGGAGGAGGTGCCATGCTTAGAGATCTGGATGTATTAATATCAAGCCAGACCGGCTTACCCGTGATAGTTGCAGAGGATCCTTTGACTTGTGTTGCGAAAGGTGGAGGTAGTGCGCTGGAGATTATGGACAAATACGATATTGACCTTCTTTCTACAGAATAGAACTTTAAGATATCTTTCTTAACACTCTCTGAGTATCATTTATATATGCTCAAAAGGGAACATAAAGTATCCAACATAAGTAGCGAAGCTATTTTCGCCATTCCAGCCATGAAACCTTCAAGGGTTATTGTTGCTGTAATTTTCTGTCTTTTTCTCATGCTTACGGACATTAAATATGGTTCGGGAGCCTATCTAAGGTCACTAAGCTATGACTTAATAAAGCCTGTGACCTTGCTCACAAGAATTCCTGGTAATCTAATAGAGAACTCAACGACTTTTTTTTCATCAAGGCAAACATTAAACGAAAAAGTTAAAATTCTAGAGCAAGAGAATCTTAGACTAGAGGCAATTAACAAATCTTTAGAAAAATTATCTATTGATTTCAATAAAATTAATTCTTTGTGGTCTTCTGCGAGTATAGATAAGGATAGATTTCTGATTTCCAAAAAAAACTTCCTTTCATCCAATGAATATCAACCGTTACTTGTCCTTGATATCAATCAAGGACAAAATATTACAATAAATGATGCTGTCTTATCAGAACAGGGACTCGTAGGCAGAATAAATAATCTAGGATTTTTATCTGCTGAAGTAATGCTAGTTCAAGATGTTAGGTCTTCCATACCTATAGTATCCGGAGAATCATCTTTGCACGCCTCTCTGAGTGGCATGGGGTTAGGACGGAAGGGTGAATTAAAGTTTATTAAAAAGACGGCTAGGTTTTTGGAAGGAGAAAAAATATATACTTCAGGTCTAGGTGAAGTCTTTCCTGAAGGGCTATTAGTAGGTGAGGTAGTCTCTATAAGTGATCCCGTAGATAGTGAGTTTTTAAAAATAGAGGTTTCATTTTCTTCTACTCCTATCAATAGAGACTATTTTTTGATCCATGCGAAATAAAATAAATAAAAACAGAGCATGGATTTACTTATCCATAGTATTTGCACTTATTCTGGATGTTTACCTTTTTCCTGAAACAGTAATGCAATGGAAGCCACTGCTTGTTTTGTTGGCTTTAATCTATTGGAATATGGCTTTACCGGACAAAGTAGGTATTTTTGAAGCCCTACTTTTTGGATTGATAGTAGATTTATTGAATGGTTCTGTTTTCGGACTACATGGATTATTGTTTGTCTTGATTACGTATATCTGTCAACGTTTTTTCTATCAATTTAGAGTTTCCCCACTTTGGCAACAATCTGTAGTCTTATTTTTTCTATTCTTCATATTTAAAATAGCATTTGCTTTTGATTTTTATGACGTAACTATTGGATTAAATATTTCAGATAGCTTTTATCTATCCAATACCTTTCTTTTTGCTTTGGTATCATCTATTTTTTGGACTCCTTCGTTCTATTTATTGAGAGAACTTAGAAGAAGAAAAATAAAGCTATAGGTATCTTGTGAAGAAATTACTCTCCTCATTACTATGGATAATATCAATCTATATCTTTGTTATATTTTCTTTGTCTTTAGCGACAACCCAAAAGGGTTTTTATTCCTTTTTGATGAAAACCTCTTTTGGAACTGATTCCTCCTTTGCTCTCGCAGAAGTGAATTGGCATCCGATATATCCCTCGGTAATTATTGAGGATTTAATGATAGAAACTAACGCACAAAATGTAGCGTTAAAAGAAGTAACAATAGAATTTTCTTTAGCCAACTTACTCAATAGGAATTTTATATCTAGATTAAATATTTCAAATTTAACTATTGATAACCAAACCTCAGATCAGGAAAGTAATATTCTTGGTTTGATTGATTTTCTTAAAAATATTGAAGAGCTCAATATAAAAGAACTAAATATGAGGTTTTCTGAAACTGCAAATTACATAAGAGTTGATTTAAATTCCTCTGCAATAAATGATGGACTAAGTCTTCTGTTAACTATGCGGGATGATGAGGGCGATGAATTAGAGATTGGATTACTTCCTAGTTCTGATTCTGGCAGTCCATTTTACAAAGGCTTTGTGAAAGCTAATAAATTTACTTTAGACAGAAACCTGTTAAAAAATTTTTGTGATAAATGTGAGTCTAGCATTGAGATTCAAACATACATAAGTTTCAATTTTTTTAACGATAAAGCCTTAAATCTCAAGGGAAATTTGGACTTTAATCTTGATGAAGATATTTTCGGCATTAAATCTTTTAATTCTAGTTTTAAGCTGAAGGACTCAAATCAAATATCTGTTCAGGTTAGCTCATTCATTAACAATGATACTCGCTTAAAAATTCCTGATTTCTTTCTTCATTTATCCAACAATGAAAAGAAAATAACAATTCCAGATATAAATTTATCTAAAGATGAATTTCCAAAATTTATAATTAAAAATATCAATAATTCTCTTCCATTCACTATGAGTGGTATTTTGAAAAATTCAGTCATCAATTTAGAAAACAAAGAGGAAATACTTCGTTCAACTCTACTAAATTTAGGAATCAAAAATGAATCTTTTGACCTAGAGGGCTTATCAGGACAGTTCTCCTTGGGTAAAGAGAAGGGTAGATTGATATTAGATAGCCCATCATTAGGTATATCCTCAAAAAAATACTTAGACAAGGACCTGAATTTAAACAATCTTAAATCTTTAATCGAATTGAGTATATCTAAAGAAAATTTTGAAATCTTTCCTTCTCAATTTGTTGGTGTTCTTGAAAATCAGAAATTACAAGGGCGTGTTGCATTTTCTTCTATTCCAACAAGTGGCATTGGTAATATCGATTTAAGAGTTAAAACTAATCTAATAAGTGATAAATCCGCTTTGGCATTGTTTCCAAATACCAGCTATCTATCAACTACAAAATCTGCAATAAAGGACTTAATCAAGTGTGGCTCTTTCAAAGACACAAGCATAATCTTAAGGTTACCTGGAGATGGTATTTATATTGATAATTCTGGATCTTTCGGTCTACAGGCCTTTGGCGAGGATATATGTCTCCATATCAACGGTTATTCAATAACGGATGTTAAAACCCAATTAAATATAAATAATTTTGCTGTTAAGGGAAAATTAAATAAAGGTGAATTTTTAGATTCTGAGGTATCTGCCAAATACGAGACTTATAGAGGCTCCTCAGGTTTAATCTTAGATATAACCGGAGAATCTGAGGGTCCATTTAATACTTTGATAAGGTTATTTGGCGAGAATAATTTCAGTGCAGATGAAGTTAACGGAGTGCACAAGACAAATTTTATATTTAAAACTCCTTTGAAGAAAAATATTTATCTTTTGGATTCCAAAGCATCATTGGAGGTTATAAGCGAGATAGAAGATGGTAATTTAAAAGCAGAAGGTCTAGGCCTGAATATAAATAATATTTTTTCCTCTTTTAACTACAATAGTAGCAAAGGCTTTGATGCTGGATTTATTTCATTAAAGCTTAATTCTATTCCATTAGTGTTCGATTTAGATTCTGAACTTTCTGGAAATGATTACACGTTCTTTAGCTCTAATACCTCCCTAAGATTTAGAAATTTATTTCCAAAAAAAATAAGAAATAAGATTTCCGGATCTTCAATTAGCTCCTTTAAATTAGCAATTCCTTCCTTAATTAAGGGTCGAGATATTCAGGAAACATACATTCAGATCTCTTCTGACTTATCTGGCACAGAGATCAATTTGCCTTCCCCACTCTATAAAGAGACCAGCGAGCAAATGCTTTTTAATCTTGATTATTATCCTTTCTTCAATAATCAATTCTCAAAATTACAATTTCGATATGGAGATACATTTAGAGGAAAGTTACATTTCTTGGATAGGGGTGTTGAGGGATTCGTTATTGCAGGAAAAAAGAAACAAACCATAAGTATAGAAAGTGATAAATTATTTTTGATGGGTAGTATTCCCAGACTCGATTTATCTTTATTATCTTTAATAGATCTGTCAGGAGAAGGCCGAGCATCATCTATAGAAATTAAAAATTTAAAAATCAAAGAAATGCTGGTCTCAGATTTTTTATTTTCTGAGACGATTGTAAATTCTAAGATTTCAGATAAGTACTTAGCACTAGAAATAGATAATAAAAACATTGAAGGAAAAGTTTACTTACCCAGATTAACTGCTCTAACCCCTTTGATAGATCTCGAGAAAGTTAATTTCAACTTTACTGAAACTAACGATAGTTCATTCTTTTTAGATATTTATAATAATCTCAATCAAAAGATAGAATTCAATATAAATTCTTTGATCCTTAATTCACATGATTACGGTAACTGGGCTTTTAAATTGGAACCTTCAGAATCATCATTAATTTTTGAAAATATTAATGGCGCTTATGGGAAGTGGGGTTTAACAGAAAATAGTAATGGCATCTCCAGATTATCTATTTCTAAAGAGGGTACCGGCTGGAAATCTAATTTGGAATCAAAAATTTATTCAGGCTCACCCGAAAAAGGCTTTTTGCAGTTCGGTATTGAGCCCAATTTTGAGATGGATACTATTTATGCTGAAACCAATTTAGTCTGGTCGTCTTTGCCGTGGAAATTGAATTACAAAAACTTTAGAGGTGACTTGAATTTAGAAATAGAAGGATTGTTGATAGAAAATAAAGGAGACTTACAAACTCCCAATAATTTACTAAGATTGGTCAACATTTTTAACGTAACAGACTCTTTCGAGAAAGTGACTAACCTTGATTTTAGAAAGCTTTATAAATCGGGATTTAGCGCTGATTCTGTTAAAGGAAAGTTGCATATAACTCCTGATCTAATAACTATAAATTCTCCAATGATATTTAGAAGTGGGTCTAGTGAATTTAAATGGCAAGGAAATGTTCAAAGAGATAAAAACGGAGACTTGTACACTCTTGATTTAGGAGTAGTCATGACTTTACCGCTACGTGAATATCTTCCTGCCTATGCCCTTTTGCTGGGTGGCCCTTTGACAGCAGGAGTTGTGTACATTGCAGGTAAGGCCTTTGAAAGAAACCTAGACCAATTAAGCTCTGGTTCTTGGTCAGTTCAAGGCACTTTGAACGAACCAAAAACAGTATTTAACGGTTGGTTTGAAGAATCAACCAATTAATTTATTTTGTAATTCTTTTCTTAGATGAAGGAATCTTAAGGTCAAATCGATGCTTTGCTACCGTTCTTCTTGCTAATGTTACTTTGAATTTCTTTTCCAATTCGAGCCTTATAAACTCATCACTTTGAGGAGAAGATTTGTCTTCATTTTCGATTATCGTTTTCAGAAGAAACTTTAAGTCATCACTTGTAACATCTGCACCTACTTTGTGTTTATTGACCCTTTTCTCTAGTAAATCTTTGAGTAGAATTAATCTGTCAGGCAATTGAAGGTATTTATTACGGACAATCCTTGAAACAGTCGATTGACTAATATTCAGATTTTCAGAAATCTCTTTATTCGAAATTGCTCTTTTTCCTGATGAGCCATTTAGAAAATTACTTTGAGCTTCAACAAGATATTCCGTTACAACTAAGAGAGTCTGTTGTCTCCTCTCGAGCCCTTTCAGAAAAGATTTTGAATCGTACCTATTTGCAGAATTAGATGAATCAATCTTGTCATTGATTGCCTGCAATAACTCCTTAGACATGAAATGATCATTTAGAGATACGTACCATGTATTTTGATCTTCTATAGCAAGAACATCAGGTCTGACATAATTCTTAGATGTCTCACCGAAATATCCTGCTGGATTCAAAGAAAGCTTTCTAAGATTATTTTTTGTTTTTTCTGAAATTTTATCTAGTTCAATTTTTTCTTGAACTAGACTCTGCAGATTTTCATGTAGATCCAATTTTTCGCTGGCATTCATTTCTAAATTTTCTATTTGTACAGTCAAAGATTCATTAATATTTCTGTAAGCACAACCCACCGGTTCAAAATTTTGAATGAGCCTAAGCACATCTTCAATATATTTATCAGATACAGATTTACCAAAATCAACGAGTACAATTTCCTTTATATCTTCAAAGTCAAGCTGCGGATCTAATCTACCATTTGCTTCCACTGAATCTATAAGGAATTGGCCAACCAAAGATTGAATTTCATTTAAGGGAGCTATCTCAAGCTGATCGAGGAGTTGCTTTTGAAGATCAGACTCATTTTCTTCAGTGAAGGTATTTAAGTAATCACCTTGGTTTAGAATATTTTTATATTTATCAATCAGATACTCGTCTCTAAAATGGGCGACTTTTTTATCTTCTTCTTCAAAATAATCGTTTATTAGCTCATTAAGCTTCGTACTTATTTCAAATCCAGTTAGAGAAAGTAATTTTATTTGATTGCCTAGAGAGGCGGTAACATTAAGGGCAAGTCTCTGCTTCTGTTTTAAGCCTTGTTTCACTAGTCAGCTAGAAAGTTTTGTCCAAGATAGACCTCTTTAACAAGATCATTTTGAGAAATTTCTGAAGGTTGTCCGTTGGCTATGATCTTGCCTTGATTTACTACTAGAACTTTTGAACAAATATGCATAGTATCCCTTACGTTGTGATCACTTATTAAAACACCTATGTTTTGGGCATTTAAGCTTCGAATAGTATCTTTAAGATCTGATACGGCAAGAGGATCAATTCCAGCAAAAGGCTCATCAAGAAGAATGAATTTAGGGTTAGAAGCCAGAGATCTAGCTATTTCAGTCCTTCTTCTCTCTCCTCCAGATAGCTTTATTCCAAGGGTCTCAGAAAACTGATTAAGGTTGAACTCTTCAAGTAATTCAGCAAGTTTTGATTGTTTCCCTTTTTTATCTAAATCCTTCCTTTGCTCTAACGCAGCATATATATTTTGTTGAACACTTAGACCTCTAAAGATTGAGGATTCTTGAGGTAAGTATGACAATCCCATTATAGTTCTCTCAGATATTGATTTGTCATTCAGTTCGGCTTCTGACAAAGAAAGTGTACCTGAATCGCTACGAATTAGACCCGCAATAATGTAGAAGAGTGTTGTTTTGCCAGCACCATTTGGACCTAAAATTCCAACAGTTTCGCCACTAGTTACTTCAAAAGAAATATCATCAACTGCTATCTTTTCGTCGTAAGACTTTACTATATTTTTTACAGTCAGATTCATAAAGAATTTTCTATCTTCGAGTTTAAAGATTTTATTATCCTATTTTCTTCGAGATTGTAATGGATTATGTCAGATTTAATAATCAATCCATCTTGATCGAAGTAAGCATTACCATTCATAACTAGCTCATTGAGAGTTGGAAAGATCGAAATCTTATTTGCACTACCTGTATGGTAATTCTCTTTAGTTTTTATTTTTATCTCTCCTTTATAGAATTCTGCTTTTAAGCCATCCTCGAGTTGCAGAATCTCTATCCCAAGAGAGTTTACGCTAACACCATTTATTGAAGCAAACACAGGCAGATTACTAGCTAACTTTTGTTTATTGAAATCAAGCGTTAGTTCCTCTGATTGAATCAAGATTTCTTTTTCAAAAAAGGTTTTAAAAGTTACAGAATTTCTAAAATTAATAAATTTGGAGTTTCTATTGAACTCTGCCTTGAGTGCCTTGATATTTGTTGAAAATTTATCTGTTTTTAATTTTAATTCAGGTTTTTCCAGCAAATATTCAAAACTATTTATCGAAGTAGCGTTTGCACCTACTAAAGTAATCTTTTGCTGTGAATTTAAAAAAAGAAATGAAGGCTCTGAAATAAAAGAATTCAGCTTAGGATTATTATTGAGTTCAATTGCGTGAAGACAATTAATGAAAATTGAGATTAAAAACAGAAAACCTATCTTGAGCATATACCGTTTTAAACCAATCCAAATTCTATCAAATCATGCATTCTTATTATTCCAACAGGTATATTTTTTTTATCTACTACTGCAAGAGAATATATCTTATTTTTTTGCATAATTTCTAATGCTTCTATGGCTAGTTTATCTACCAAAATCGTTTTTGTTTTTTTGGTCATATATGTATCTATGCTTTTACTCAATGGGT
Organism: uncultured SAR86 cluster bacterium; assembly: GCA_938048695.1. Taxonomy (GTDB): domain Bacteria; phylum Pseudomonadota; class Gammaproteobacteria; order Magnimaribacterales; family Magnimaribacteraceae; genus Magnimaribacter. Next base: position 203,279 of record CALIUO010000007.1, on the reverse strand, counting down.
CTTTTACCTTATTCAAGGTTCTACGGAGATCACCATCAGTAAAGATGCCTGCTAATTTTTTCTTATCAATTACTAAGGCCACTCCTAGACCTTTTGAGCTTATTTCAATTAATGTCTCTGACAAGGTCATTTCTCTAGAGACAATAGGCAAGTCTTTTCCTTTTGACATCAAGTCTTCTACGGTTGTGATGAGCCTTTTTCCTAGTTTTCCTCCCGGATGAGATTTTGCAAAATCATCACTTTTGAAGTTCTTTGCTTCCAGCAAAGCAACGGCAATAGCGTCCCCTAAAGCTAGTGATACAGTGGTGCTAGTAGTTGGAGCAAGATCCAATGGGCATGCTTCTTCAGAAATCCCTGTATCCAAGCTGACCTGAGAATTTCTTGCTATGAAAGAATCTTTTGACCCAGTTATTGAAAAAACATCACATCCTACTTTTTTTAAAAAAGGAATGAGACTCATAATTTCTTCACTTTCGCCTGAATGAGAAAAAATTATGACTGAGTCATTTTTATTTATTCCTCCAATATCTCCATGCAGTGCCTCACCAGCATTTATAAAACTCGATGGAGAACCAGTACTTGAAAGAGTAGCAGATACTTTTTTGGCTATGTGTCCTGATTTACCTATGCCGAGCGTAATTATTTTTCCTCGCGTTTTAAAGAGTGCATCGCAAACTAAATTGAAATCTGGTGATAGTTTCTTTGCAAGTTTTTCTAATCCTTTAGATTCAATTCTTATAGTTCGTCTTCCCGATTTAAGGTAATTATGTTTTTTCATGAAGTAAATTTATCTAATAAGCAAAGTAAAGGGAAATAAAGTATGAGCTTAAGAATAATAAACTCAATAGTACGCTAGCAATCCTATCTTTTTTTGTTATCAGGAAAATATAAGAAGCAAAGATAAAAGTGATTACAAATAGTATAAATAGAAGCGGAGACCATTCCAAATAAGACCAACCCACAGACATTTCCGGCCTCATAAATAAACCCGGTATAGCTAGAACGCACAACCCATTGAAAATATTTGAACCAATGAGAGTACCAGAGACTGTCTCGTATCTTCCTTTCAATGCCAAAGATACAGAAGCAGCAATTTCCGGCAAGCTTGTTCCAATTGCAAGAACTGTATAGCCAATAAAAAGTTGTCCCAGATTAAATTTATCCAAAATTTGATTTGCACCAAATGTGATTAAGTAAGCTGCAAAGACAAGAAACACAAGAGATATAAAGAGCTTGAAAGCTACACCTTTATGCTCGGTATCGTGTACCAGCTCTTCTTCCTCAGCAACACCATTTTTGTACCAAAATAATATTACTAGGAAGAGGGTGCCTAGAAGTATGAGCGAGGAGATAATATTGAATGGTTCTGTGGCTATAACTACCCAGACCAGTAAGCTGGAAATAATTAGTATCAATAAATTCTTTTTTATACTTTTCTCTTGGCTAATTTTAAGTTTTTTCAAAGAAATTATTAGAAGCATAGATCCAAAAACAAGTGATAAGTTCGCAACATTCGAACCAATTACATTTCCGATGACCATTGAGCCTTTATTTTCTAGAGACACGAAGAAGGTAGTGAGCATCTCAGGAGCAGAGGTACCAAACGCAATTACCGTTGACCCTATAAAAAACGGAGAAAAGCCAAATTGCTTTGCCGTCAGGACAGAATATTTCTCCAATTTTTCAGCACTAACCCATATCAGTCCTATGCCAAGTACAATTGCAAATGTTGCAATGATCATAATATTTATTTCTAGTCTTAAGTTTGACTGTTAGCAGATGGTATAATAGTGCCAAAACTAATCAAATCATATTTATCTCTTATGAAATTTGCTTATCTAAAGACCTTAGTAATTGTAAAATTAATAATTCATTGCGGTTTGGCGTCTGCAGAACAGTTATCTGCTCATGAATATGCCGAAAAAACTCACAATAATATTATTGAGATAATCCAAACTAAGAATCAATTATTCCTAGATAATCCCGAACTTTTTACCAAGGAAATAAGCGACGCTTTTAGCCCAATAGTTGATTTTAAAAGAATAGCCAAAAATGTAATGGGAAAATATGGAAAAAGAGCATCTGAGGAGCAAATGTATGCATTTTCAGAAGCGTTTGAGAGTAGTTTATTAGATACATATGCAAGTACTCTTGTTGAGTTCAAGGATGAAAAAATTAATGTACTACCTCCGGAGGGTCCTTCGAAGTCAAAGACCAAGGCCAGAGTGAATATAGAGATAGTAACTTCTTCAAGTGTTTATCCTGGTAGATATAGCATGTATCTTGATAAAGATGGAAAGTGGAAGATAATAAATATTGAGATTAATGGCATGAATCTAGGCTTAATTTTTAGGAATCAATTTTATTCTCTGATGGAAAAAAACAAGGAAGATATAGATATAGTCATAGAAAAATGGGTAGCTTCAGTCTAGATGGATAAATTACTCATTAGAGGAGGTGCCCCCCTTAACGGTGAAATCTACGCCTCGGGTGCAAAAAATTCCGCTCTACCAATTTTAGCTTCTTCTTTACTAGCCGATTCTCCCTTGAAGGTAGGGAATCTTCCGCACTTGAATGATGTAACCACAATGCTGGAACTATTGGGTTCCATGGGTGTTGATGTGATGCTGAGCGATGAAATGGAAGTTCAAGTAGATACCTCAAGTATTCATAACCTTAATGCTCGTTATGAACTAGTAAAAACTATGAGAGCCTCGATATTAGTTCTGGGACCTTTGTTAGCAAAATTTCGACAAGCTACTGTTGCCTTGCCAGGTGGTTGTGCGATAGGTAGTCGTCCTGTGAATCTCCATATTGATGCCATGAGAGCAATGGGAGCTCAGATAGATATCGAAGATGGAAACATTAAAGCAAAGGTAAATGGTCGCTTAAAAGGAGCAAAGATAATATTTGAACCTGTAAGTGTAACTGGGACAGAAAATGTAATTATGGCCGCATGTTTGGCAGATGGGATTACTGTTATTGAGAATGCAGCTAGAGAACCTGAAGTAATAGATCTAGCAAATTGTTTAGCTGCAATGGGAGCTAAAATAAAGGGAGCGGGGACTGACGTCATTACCATTGAGGGAGTAGAGAGCCTTGATGGAGCTTCGTTTAGTGTTATGCCAGACAGAGTCGAAGTCGGTACATACCTAACAGCGGTAGCTATGACCGGAGGAAGGGTAAAAATCAAATCAGCTAAGCCGGAATATCTTTCTTCAGTAATTTCTAAATTAGAACTTACTGGAGCAGTAATCATATCTGGAGAGGATTGGGTTGAAATTGTCATGAATGAATCTAAACCTAAGGCTATTAGTCTTACTACAGGACCATATCCTTCTTTTCCTACTGATATGCAGGCCCAATTTGTATCATTAAATGCAATAGCGCAGGGCAATTCGACAGTGACAGAAACAGTCTTTGAGAACAGGTTCATGCATGTACAAGAAATAGCAAGAATGGGCGGCAATATTATCCTCAAAGGCAATACCGCTGTTATTGAAGGCATAAAAAAGTTAAAAGGGGCGCCAGTTATGGCAACTGACTTAAGAGCATCGGCAAGCCTAGTTTTAGCGGGTTTAGTTGCGGAAGGAGCAACTACTATCGATAGAATTTATCACATTGACCGTGGCTACGAAAGAATAGAAGAAAAGTTAAAAATGTTAGGTGCTGACATAGAAAGAATATCTTGAAGCAGGTAATGAAAGAAGAAGATTCATTTATATTGGCATTGCCAAAAGGCAGAGTTTACGATGATTTTATCCCTTGTCTTCAGAGGACAAGATTTGCCTTGAAGGATGATCCAAAAAAATCAAGAAAGATGCTGCTTGATACGGAACATCCAGAAGTGAAAGTCTTAATTATTAGGGGATGGGATGTTCCGACTTATATCACCTCAGGTGCCGCACATCTTGGAGTTGTCGGAAAAGATATACTTATGGAAAAGGAAGAAGAAGAGTTCGTAGAATTATCTGACTTATCTTTGGGAAAATGTAGGTTATCTTTAGCTGGTCGTAAAGATGTACTTTCGGGATCAAGCCGATTGAGAATCGCTACAAAGTACCCCAAAAGTTCTACTAAATATATGAACTCCATAGGTATTCAGGCTGAAGTGATATATCTAAATGGAGCTCAAGAAATTGCCCCTATACTTGGATTATCTGATGCCATTATAGATTTAGTAGATACAGGTAAAACCTTAAAAGAAAATGGTTTAGAAGAGCTAAAGGTAATTTCAGAAATATCTACTAGATTGATTGCAAATAAAGCTTCTATAAAAACTAAATCCAAATTAATTCACGAAATATCTGATGCGTTAACCCAATGATTAATTTTAGGGAACTCAATTCTGAGAATATTGAATTTAACCAAATTTTTGATTCTTTCTTATCAAAAAGAAATTCTGTAAGTGAAGAGGTAAGTAGCAAGGTAAAAGATATAATTTTTCAAATAAGAACTCATGGAGATGAGGCCCTTAAATCTTTTACTAGAGAATTTGATAACTTTGAAGGAGAAGAATTTCTGGTATCTCAAAAAGAAATTAACCAAATATTGAAAGATTTTGATTCAAGTCTTATGAAATCTTTTGAGTTTGCATTCGATAAAATAATTAGCTATCAATCTTCATGCTTTGAATCACTGACTCTTGACGGAAACGATCAAGAAATTACTAGAAAATTCAGAACGATAAATTCAGTAGGAATGTACATCCCAGGCGGTAAAGCCTCTTACCCTTCAACTGTTTTTATGGGTGCTGCTCCGGCGCTTGCCTGTGGTATCAAGAAAATTTCTATAGCCTCACCGTCACAGAAGGGAATTTTGAATCCAATGGTCATAGCCGCAGCGCAGGTTGTTGGCATTGATAAAATATATAAGATTGGAGGAGCACAAGCCATTGCTGCTTTCGCCTTTGGGACAGCACAAATTTCAAAAGTAGAAAAGATAATTGGGCCGGGCAATGTATTTGTAGCCGAGGCAAAAAAACAACTTTATGGAGAGGTTGGAATAGATTCGATAGCAGGACCGTCCGAAATAGTTGTTCTTGCAGATTCGACTTCCGATCCAGAAACAATCGCTTGGGATCTAATGGCTCAATCTGAGCATGATGCTGACGCCTCATCTGTCCTTATCTCCACTTCAGAAAAAATGATAGAGAAAGTGAAAGGCATTATTTCATCAGAAGTTACATCTTTGGCAAGGTGCTCTATAATCGAAGAATCTATAAATTCTAATGGTTTATTCATCAAAATTAACGATCTTTCTGAGGCCAAGGAGATCATTAATAAATTAGCTCCTGAGCATTTACATATCGCCTTTGATCACCATGATTATCTGGATGAAGAAGAATTAATTGCTGGATTAGTTCTTAAGGGAAGAGATTCAGCAAATTCTTTCTCTGACTATGTCCTTGGCCCTAGCCATATTCTGCCTACTAATTCGTCATCTAGGTTTAGTTCCCCTTTGTCCGTGGAAGACTTTTTAGTAAGTTATAGTTACGTTGCTTTAGACAGAAAAAACAACAAGAACTTTAAAGAATATATTGAACACACTGTAAAAATAGCAAATGCGGAGGGGCTTACAGCCCATGCAATTGCTGCCAAAAAAAGATTAGAAAGTTAGTCAGCCTTTCCAGCTGTTAAGGTAATATCTTCTAGCTTGGAATTTCTTTCTACAGTTAGAAAGACTTTCTCTCCAGGTTTCGATCTAGCAAAAGTTTTATATAAATTTTCATAAGTTGCTATTTCAGAATTTATTATTCTCAAAGAATCATCTTTCTGAAGACCTCCTAGATACGCAGGACCATCCTTTACTACCTCTGTTATTACCAGTCTGCCATTTCTTATTAAAGATTGCCTATCAATACTGAATCCTAACCAACCGCGGCGAACTTCTCCATACTGAATCAGATCGCTTATTATCTCTAACGCAATTGTTGAAGGAATTGCCAATCCTATTCCTTCAGAGCCCCCACTAGAAGATCTTATTAAAGTATTTATTCCAATTAATCTTCCTTCAGAGTCAATCAAAGCCCCTCCAGAATTACCTCTGTTAATTGATGCATCCGTTTGTATATAGTTTGAATAGGGATTATCAAATTCTCTTCCTGTTGCACTCACGATACCCATACTCACCGATTGTCCCAGCCCATAAGGGTTTCCAATTGCTAAAACAATATCTCCTATCATTACTTTGTCAGAATCTTCAATTTCTATCGAGGGGAAAGAATTTACTTTATCCTGTATTTTCAGTACTGCTAGGTCAGTACCTTTATCGATTCCCACTAGTTGAGCATTGAACTTTCTTCCATCATTAAGTTCGGTGGTAACACGTAAGGTATTGTCTCCCACTACATGTTGATTGGTTAGAATGTACCCATCTGAACTTAAAATTACTCCTGAACCTAAGCTAGTTTTTATTTTTCCAGACCTATTGAATAAAGACTTCGGTTTTTGTCTACTTTGTTTGGAGTTATTTTTTACGATCTGATCGCTATAGATGTTTACTACTGCAGGAGAAGCCTTTTTGACTGCGTAATTATAAGAAGATTGTATGGGATTAATATTTTCTTCGTCTGTAAGGTCAAGTTCTTTGAAGAAAAACAAAGAGATTAAGAATCCGATAAGGCCCCCAAAAGATATATAAATCAGGAACTTTATGATTGGATTGAGCTTATTCATTTTCTTTTATATCTGTCTATTATTACCTAACGAACAAAATAACTCTTCTTAGACAGCATAAATTTATAAAGTTCTAGTTGAATAAGAAGGTTGTAAGCATTAAAATGCGCCCGCCTGCGTATTTAGTCAACAAAAATTTATCTTAATGAGAACAGAAAGCTATAAAAGAACAGATATAGAAGAATCTTGGGTTCTATTGGATGCCAAGGGTAAAACTCTGGGCAGATTTGCTACACAAATAGCCAATATCTTGTCTGGCAAAAACAAACCTGAATACACTCCAAATGCCGATATGGGCGATTATGTAATCGTCGTTAATGCAAACGATATAAACGTAACAGGAAAAAAATTAGATCAAAAACTTTACTACAGGCACTCTGGGTATCCAGGTGGAATCAAGTCTAAACCTCTTAGGGAGGTAATGGAGAATACGGCAAGCGAGGCAATAAAAAGTGCAGTCAAAGGTATGCTGCCAAAAAGTAAGTTAGGAAGGCAAATGCTTACAAAACTAAAAGTTTACAATGATGATCAACATCCTCACGCAGCTCAGAAACCAATCTCAATAGAACTATAGGAAAAAGAAAATTGGAACAAATTATTACAGTAGGTAGACGAAAAACCTCAACAGCTAGAGTATTCCTTCAAAAAGGAACTGGCGAAATTACAGTCAATAAGAAAAAACTAGATGCTTACTTCGGAAGAGAAGTTGCACAGATGGTTGTAAAACAACCTCTAGTATCAACTGATTTATCAAATGGAGTAGATATTACAGCCACAGTAAAAGGTGGAGGAAGCTTTGGTCAAGCAGGAGCTATAAGACTGGGTATTGCTAGAGCTTTAGTTGAATATGATGAAACTCTAAAACCAGTTCTAAAAAAAGAAGGTTTTTTAACAAGAGACTCTAGAAAAGTTGAAAGGAAAAAAGTTGGTCTAAGAAAAGCAAGGAAAAGACCACAATACTCGAAAAGGTAATATGCAACCAAAATCTCCTCCTAATCCAGGAAGAAGAAAATTTCTAATAGGCGCCACATCAGCTGTTGGTGCAGTTGGCATAGCGGGAGCTGCAGTGCCCTTTATCAGTGCATTTAATCCAAGCGCAGCAGCAGAAGCTGCAGGGGCCCCTGCAGTGGCCGACATTAGTAAGTTATCTCCTGGAGAGATGATAATTGTCGAATGGAGAGGGACACCTATATATGTGGTTAAACACTCTGAAGAGTCAATAAACGAAATAGATAAGAACTTAGAAAGACTAGCAGATCCAGATTCTGATACTGATGTCCAACCTGTTTATGCTAAGAATAAATATAGATCAAGAAAACCAGGCATTTCGGTACTATCTGCAGTTTGTACTCATTTAGGATGTGCGCCTAAGTACTATCCAGAATTAGGAGTTGTAGACTTTGATACAGAATGGCAAGGAGGCTTTTTTTGCCCCTGTCATGGTTCAAAATTTGATTTAGCTGGAAGAGTTTACGCAGGAGTCCCTGCACCAGACAATTTAACTGTGCCCCCACACTATTTTAAATCAGATGATATTTTAATCATCGGAGAAGATGGAGATGTAGCGTAATGGTCACAAGATTGATGAATTGGTTCGATGATAGATTGCCTCTAACAGCAACAATAGAAAGGCATTTAACAAAATATCCTGCACCTATAAATATGAATATTTGGTACCTCGCCGGGGTACTTTTAGTTGTTGTTTTGGTTATTCAACTTGCTTCAGGTATATGGCTTTTGATGAACTATGAACCCACTGCTGAAGGAGCATTTGCTTCTATTCAATACATAATGAGGGATGTTGAATACGGCTACATAATTCGTTACATGCATACCACAGGAGCTTCTGCTTTTTTTGCTCTGATTTATCTCCATATGTTTAGAGGAATGATGTATGGTTCTTACCAAAAACCTAGAGAGTTACTTTGGGTGCTTGGATGGATAACCTATGTTTTACTATGCGCACTCGGTTTCACTGGTTATGTCCTCCCTTGGGGTCAGATGTCATTTTGGGCTGCTCAAGTAATCATGTCCCTTTTTGGATCCATTCCATACATAGGAGAAGATTTACTTACCTGGATAAGGGGAGACTATCTTATCTCAGGCATAACATTAAATAGACTATTTGCTTTCCATGTCGTTCTTCTTCCTCTTGCTTTAATCGCTGTTGTTTTTGTTCATATTCTGGCTCTTCATGAGGTCGGTTCGAACAACCCTGACGGAGTTGACGTAAAAAAATACAAGGATGAAGATGGTGTGCCTCTCGATACAAAGCCATTTTTTCCCTATGACGTCATGCATGATCTTTACGCAATAGGGGTTTTCCTAATTTTCTTTGTTACTATCATGTTCTTCTATCCTGATGGAGGAGGGTACGTAATAGAGTACGTAAATTATGAAGCAGCAGACAACCTCAAAACTCCTGAACATATTGTACCTTCATGGTATTACACTCCGTTTTATGCGATGTTAAGGGCTGTTACTTTTCCGCTATTTGGTTTATCAGCTAAATTCCTAGGCTTTGTTGTTATGGCTGCTGGAATTGCTATATTTGTTGCTCTTCCTTGGTTAGATAGAAGCCCAGTAAAGTCAATTAAATACAAGGGTGTCTACAGTAAATTCTTTTTAGCTTTATTCGTTGTTAGCTTTTTTGTTTTAGGTTATCTAGGTACAGTTACTTCCACTCCCGGTAGGACAATTGCTGCTCAAATTTTCACCGTAACATATTTTGCTTATTTCTTCTTGATGCCAATTTATTCAAAATACGAGAAATGTAAGCCTGTACCAGAAAGAGTGCAATTAGGATGAAACTAAATCTACTCTTCCCATCTTTAATCATTTGCCTTTTCGGTTTATCTATTTCTTTGAATATCAATGCTGCAAGCGGAGCACCTTGTGGAAATTATTTATCTGAAGATGGGCTTGTTAAAGGAGAGTGTGACGAGGCTTATGTTGACGCCAATGACAAAGCTTCTCTTCAAAGAGGAGCCCAGATTTATATGAATTATTGTCTAGGATGTCACTCTCTGAAATACGCTAGATACAAAAAAGTATCTGAAGATTTAGAAATTCCTCTCGACATGTTTCAAGATAATTTAATTTTTGGTGATCAAAAAATGGGCGATCTTATACAAGTTGGTATGGATCCCAAAGAGGCGAAAGAGTGGTTTGGTAATACACCACCTGATTTAACATTAGAAGCAGGTTTAAGAGGCCCAGACTGGATTTACACTTACCTCAAAAGTTTTTATATCGACGAATCAAGGCCTTTAGGTGTAAATAATAAAGTTTACGAGAATGTTGGTATGCCTCACGTGTTAATAGACATGCAAGGTACGCCTAGATCAGTATGTAAACAGATTCCTCTTCTTGCAGATAACGGAGGAATCAAGCAAGATCCTCTTACAGGAGAACAGTTATCGCAAGAAAAATGTGGATTCCTCGAAGTCGACGGCGGAACAGGTGAATTGAATCCTAAGGAATTTGATCAAGCCATGTTAGATCTTACAAATTTCTTAGCGTATATGACAGATCCCATGAAGGTAGAGAGAGAATCTATCGGTACCTATGTCTTACTATATCTCTTCATTTTTACAATGCTCAGTTATCTTCTCTACAGAGAATTTAAGAAAGATCTTCACTAATTTCCCCAATAGGAGTTTTTATGGTTTCCTTAAGTAATAGAACATCAATGGCCCTTTTTTCTGATCCTATGGATCACTACAGTCATAGAGTCAGAATAGTTATGGAAGAGAAGGGCGTCACAAGTGAGATTATTGATTCTGATGCAAATGATTTAAGTGCTGAGATCTTAGAAGTAAGTCCTTATGCTGAACTCCCAGTATTGGTTGATAGAGATATCTATTTATATGACTCTTTAATATTAATGGAATATCTAGATGAAAGATTTCCACATCCTCCACTTCTACCCGTTTATCCAGTTTCTAGAGCTCACATCAGACTTTTTATAAAAAGAATAGAAAAAGATTGGTGTGGAATATTCGATGAACTCATCAGCGGTAATTCAACTGAAGCAAAAGCGAAAAAGCTTTGTGCAGAACTTAAATCGCAAATACTTGGCATGTCTCAAATCCTTAAGGAAAAACCTTACTTCATGTCAGATGAGTTTAGCCTAGTAGATTGCTGTATTGCGCCGATACTCTGGAGACTTCCTTTGGTTGATATTGATCTACAAAAGGATGCAAAAACTAAGCCAATTTATGAATATATGCAGAGGATATTCACAAAGCCATGTTTTATAAATAGCCTTTCAGAGCTTGAAAGAGATATAAGGTCTAGTTAGTTATTACAGTATTTCTAAACCTGTATCAGTTATTTTGAATAGGTAGGGTATTCTTTTAACTTTTTTATCTTCAAGGACAATTTTTCCAGATAAACCTTTGTAAATATAATTACGGTAGTTCACATCACCGTATTTCATTAAAATTATTTCAAATAAATCATAACCCAAAGCAAACTCTCTACTTCTGTTTTCATCTCTTATAAATTCAGGAATTTCAATTGGCATCATTATAGGAAAGTCTGCATGGATGGATCCCGACAAGTCCCTGTCGTCTTTATAGTGGGTATTGTTTGTACTCCAACTGTTGAGTATGTAAACATCAAAATCTTTTTCCGAAATATAATCGAGAGCTGGTTTTAGATTTCTTGCTTCCTTCAAATCTACAGATAGAAAGAAAGTATCAATATCTTCTCGCGTTCTTGAATCACCACTTATAGATTCTGAGATCCTTCTTGAAAGTTTTCTTTTTCTTTCTTTGCTCCTGTCCACCATTAATAACTTTGCGAACATATCTTGACTACTCAAGTTATTACCATATGTTTCAAGCTCTACGACTTCCTTGTTTAGCTCTTGTAGAGAGTTTTTAATATTTTCCTTATCTAATGTTTTATTGCTATCTATCAAAATAATTCTTTCAGAGTATTTATCCAGCTCATTGATTAATTGCCTCTTTTCATCGTCTCTTGATATGAGAAAAGTATTGCTAAAACCAAAATTATCTCCCGTGTTGGAAACATAAAAGGTTTTGGATTTAGGCATGATCTTAAAGCAATTTTGTTTCTCGAGATTCTGAGACTTTTCTTGTAAGTTAAATATTACTATCAAATCCTCTTGAATAAGTTGATTACTGCAGTCCAGTGCCTCTAAATTGGAAAAGGACATTTTGGGCTCATAAGAGATTTTTGAGTTATAAAAATAGGAATTCGCTATAAACCCTTGTACTTCAGACGGTAAATTAAGTTCACTATCCTTGCCATTGAAATATACTTTTATAGTTTTAGGTAGGGATCTAATTTTGTAGTTAAATTGAGGTTTTTGAATTAGAGTGTCAAGTGACTCACTTTTCTCAATTTTGGGAATAGAAGAGCAAGCACTAATAACTAGAATTATTAAAATTATAATATTATTTTTCATCTAATTTATGACTTTAGCACAGGGCTCACTTTATATTGTTTCAACTCCAATAGGTAATCTAGATGATATTACATACAGAGCAGTCGATATACTTAATAAAGTAGATATTTGTGCTTCAGAAGATACTAGAGTTTCCCGAATATTATTTAAGAAATATGATATTTCAACACAATTGATCTCCTATCATAAATTTTCTGAGAAAAGTAAGATCAATTATCTTATAAATCTTCTTAAATCTGGACAAGATATAGCCCTAATAAGTGATGCTGGCACACCACTTATATCCGATCCTGGTCAATACTTAGTTGAAGCTGCAATAGAAAATCAAATCAAGACCATTCCCATACCTGGTCCTACTTCAGTAATTTCAGCTTTGAGTGTTTCTGGATTTAATCTTGAAACTTTCACTTTCTATGGTTTTCTTCCAAGAAAATTGAAAGAAAGAAAAAAAATTTTAAAAGAAATAGCCTCGTCTAATGGCCCTTCAGTTATTTTTGAATCAGGAAGACGTTTGGAGAAACTCATAGATATACTTTCCGAAGAACTTCATAAAGAATGCAATATTTTAATTGCAAGAGAAATGACTAAAATGCATGAAACTCTATACAGAGGCAATATCAGAAATATAAAGGATTTAATACTTGCATCAGAATTTGGATTAAAAGGGGAGTTTGTAATAGTAGTTGATTCCGCTGTTACTAATCAAAACGATAATCTGCCATATGAAGATAAGAGAATAATAGATATTCTCATGAATAAGCTTGATAAGAAACTAGCTCTTGAGATTGGATCAGAGATTCTCCAAAAAAAACGAAATGACCTCTATCAATTGAAACTAAAGGACTGAACTTTTGTTTGATTGCTTTTCTCTATACAATTACGAAGAGTCAGCTAGATAATCGCTCATATTTGAGAGGAAAGTCCGGGCTCCATTGGACAAGACGCCAGGTAACTCCTGGGAGATGTAAATCTACGGATAGTGCAACAGAAAATAAACCGCCTCCTTGAGGTAAGGGTGAAAAGGTGCGGTAAGAGCGCACCGCATATCAGGCAACTGTATATGGCACGGTAAACCCCGTCTGGAGCAAGACCAAATAGAGGCCCAAAAGTCAGTCCTGACTGGGCCAGGGTAGGTTGCTTGAATTCTGCGGTGACGCAGAATCTAGATGAATGATTATCCACGACAGAACCCGGCTTATAGGCTGACTCATCCTTTTAACTTCTTCTTGGTTCCCTTTTCTTTTTAAGAAACCTTCTTTAGAAAATAAGTGTTGATTACACCTTATTTTTTACTGGTATTTTATTAAAAAGTGTGTAAAAGTGTGTAAAAGTGCAAGATAATGTAACAATTAGATATTCTTGTATTAATATAAATGACTTTAGGAATATATGGCTCTAGCACGCTTATCCTTGATACTAAGGGAAGAATCGTTATACCTGCACGGTACAGAGAGCTTTTACGCACATCTTGTGAAGGTGAAATGATAATTACTAAAGATCCTCAATATCCCTCCCTGATAATTTATCCTGGAAAGATATGGAAGGAGATAGCTCAAAAGTTTGAAGCATTAGGCGGTTTAAATCAAAAAGTCAGACCAATTCAATGGAAAATTCTAGGGAACGCATCAGTAAATGAATTTGAAGTAGGTGAAAGAATGACTTTGCTGATTCCTCAGATTTTAAGAGATTTTGCAAACCTTAAATTAAAAGAGCATGTTGCTCTTGTCGGGATGGGTTCAAAATTTGAACTTTGGAACTTAGACAATTGGGAGAAAAAACAATCAGGCCTTCAAATATCTGGTGAGGATTTGATAGACGATTTACCTATGTCATTAGAGGAGATTCCATTTTGATAAAAGCTACTCATGAAGCTGTTATGGTAGATGAAGTGCTAGAAAATCTTGTCTTTAAACAAAATGGAAAATATGTCGATTGTACATTTGGAGCAGGTGGCCACTCTCATGAAATACTCAAGAAAATAGACAGAAAAGGTTTTTTGACTTCTATCGAAAAGGATGAAAGAGCAACTAAAAATCTACCAATAGAATTCAGGGATGATTCAAGATTTAAATTGATTAATGACTCTTTTTCTAACTTGAGAATGTTTTTTGAGGTAGAAGAAATAGATGGGATATTGATAGATTTAGGTATTTCTTCAACACAATTAGACGATCCTCTAAGGGGATTTAGCTTTCAATCTAATGGTCCTTTAGATATGAGAATTGATACAACGAAAGGAAAAACAGCTGCGGAATGGATAAATTCAGCTTCCAATCAAGAAATTGCGGATGTTCTATGGTCATTAGGTCAAGAGAGAGCATCAAGACGAATTGCTTTAAAAATTTGTGAATTCCGAGAAAAAAAATCTATTGAATCTACCAAAGAGCTAGCTGATTTGATTGTTTCATGTGTCTATAAAAAAACAAAAAAACATCCAGCTACTAATTCTTTTAGGGCCATAAGGATGTTCATAAATAATGAAATAGAAGAGTTACAAAAGGTTTTAGAAGCTGCTAGTTATGTGCTTTGCTGCGGAGGAAGATTGGCTGTTATCAGTTTTCATTCAATGGAAGATAGGATAGTAAAAAGATTTTTCCAAGGAAAAGATCGAATCGAATCAAAAGTTAAGTTTGAATATATGAAAGATAAGTTTTTCAAACCAACTGCGAAAGAAATTTCTATTAACCCTAGAAGTAGGAGTGCAATCTTAAGGGTTGCAGAAAAGGTATGTTAAAGGTGAGATACAAGATTATCTCAATAACTACGATTGCTACACTCGCTTTTGTTAGTTCTTATAAATTAGTTTTACAGACATATGATCATAGAAACACATTCTCTAATTTAGAAAGCCTTAAGTTAAAAAGAGAAGAGTTATCTTTTCAATCTAATATCCTCATAGAAGAAGTTCAATACTATAAGAATCAAATATCCCTCAGAAAATTTGCTTCTGAAAATCTTGGAATGATTGTCCCAGACAATCAGCACAGGGTTTACATCTCCAGGAGGTTAGACAAGTGAGAATTCTTTTAATGATTTTCCTTATTGCCATTATAGGTTGTGCTAGGCAAGATAAAATTGACCCGAGTATAATTTCTTTTCAATTTTCAAAAGAAGCCATCACAAGCGCTGATTTGATTAAAGAGAAAACTACCAATCTTTTGTTTAATGCGAACATCGACATCCAAGATGAGTTTTTCTCACAATCTTGGATTTCTGCGATCAAGACAACTCAAAATTTTAATAAAGAACTAATTATCGAAGTAGAAGAACATCAGCCTATTGCCATACTTAGCAAAGGAAAATTTTTTACTCAGGAAGGAAAGATTATTAATCCTGGCAATAAGGTTAAGCAACTTAATCTACTGAGGTTGGTTGGAGAAGATTCAGACATACCATTACTATTGGATTTCTCCCTTTCACTTCAGGAGATATTAAATCTTAATGGTAATTCACTAACCTCCTTTGAGCATATTGGATCAGATTTTCTGGAAGCAGAAGATCATAAAGGCTCAAGATACAGTTTTACTAAAGGGGATTTCCGGGTTCAGCTCGAGCGTCTCGAGGAATTTATATTGTTCGAGCTGAACTCAGGAAATGCTGATGATATCAGATATATAGATATGAGGTATAAAAATGCTATTGCCGTTAAAGGCATCAATATGGAGAAATCAACATGAGTAATGTAAGTAGAAATGAAATGCTTGTTGGAGTTGATATAGGCACTTCAAAAGTAGTAGCAATAGTTGCTGAGGCTAGAGGAGATCAATTAGAGATAATTGGTCTTGGAACACATTCTTCAAAAGGCCTTAAAAATGGTGTTGTTGTAGATATCGAATCTACTACTTCTGCTATTAAGAAATCAATTGAAGAAGCTGAAAGTATGGCTGGGTGCCATATAGGCTCTTGTTATGTTGGTATCTCAGGAAGTCATATTAGGGGTTTAAATTCAGAGGGCGTAGTTCCCATTAGGGACGGTGAAGTAAAATTTACTGACGTAGATAGAGTCATAGAGACCGCTCAAGCAATGGCAATTCCTGCCGATCAAAGGTTATTACACGTTCTGCCTAGAGATTACATAATAGATAAACAAGATGGCATCAAAGAACCTCTGGGGATGGCAGGTTCTAGGTTAGAGGCAAAAGTCCATCTGGTTACCTGTAGTGAAAATTCATCACAGAATATACATAAATGCATAAATGCATCTGGTTTAGATGTCGAGGCTTTTGTTCTAGAACAATTGGCTTCAAGTTATTCAGTTTTAACAGAAGACGAAAGAAACTTAGGAGTATGTTTAATTGACATAGGAGGAGGGACAACAGATATAGCAGTCTTTGTGGACGGTTCAATTTGTTTCACAGACGTTATCCCTATTGCCGGAGATCATGTAACGAATGATATAGCTCAAGCATTAAGAACACCTCCTACACAAGCTGAATCAATTAAGCAAAGATATGGTTGTGCAGTTAGTTCAATGACAAGACCAGAAGAAATAATGATGGTTC
This sequence comes from uncultured SAR86 cluster bacterium, assembly GCA_938048695.1. Classification (GTDB taxonomy): domain Bacteria; phylum Pseudomonadota; class Gammaproteobacteria; order Magnimaribacterales; family Magnimaribacteraceae; genus Magnimaribacter. The sequence continues at coordinate 186,663 of CALIUO010000007.1, read as the reverse complement.
CTGGTATGGGTGGGAGACCTGAAAGAGAGCTTTCTAGGCAAGCTTTGGCAGATGTCCTTGAGAGAAGATATGTCGAAATATTTAGTATGGCACAACAAAAACTTAGTTTAAGCGGATTTGATGAACTTATTCCGGCTGGAATAGTTTTGACAGGAGGAGCTTCGAAAATAGAGGGTGCAACAGAGCTAGCTGAAGAAATTTTTCACTCACCAGTAAGAATGGGATCTCCTCATTCAGTAGAAGGCTTTTCTGAAATTATAAACAATCCAATATATGCAACATCAGTTGGATTGCTTTTATATGGTCAAAAGCAGATGCAAGAAGATCATTTGAATTATATTCATAGGGATAAAAATATATTGAATAGAATTTCTAGATGGTTTGGGGGAAATCTTTAGTACTTAATTAATAGAGAGGTTAGTTATGAGCGAATGGGAAATAATAGAAGAAGTTAAAGAAAACGCTTCAATTAAAGTTATCGGTGTTGGCGGTGGTGGAGGTAATGCTGTTCAACATATGGTCGAATCAGGTATTGAAGGTGCAGAATTCATATCTGTGAATACTGACAAACAAGCATTGGATAAAAATGATGCCAGTACCAAACTAATTCTAGGAATGGAAATAACAGATGGTTTGGGCGCAGGTGCAAATCCGGCTATTGGCAGAGAGGCCGCTCTTGAAGATAGAGACAAGCTGAGAGATATGCTTAAAGGTACTGATATGGTTTTTGTAACTGCCGGCATGGGGGGAGGAACTGGTACTGGAGCAGCACCTATAGTTGCACAAGTAGCGAAAGAGCTTGGCATATTAACTGTTGCTGTTGTAACAAAACCCTTTGAATTAGAAGGAACTAAAAGGATGAAAATAGCACAAGAAGGTATTAAGGAATTAGTTGAAGAAGTTGATTCCTTGATAACTATTCCTAATCAGAAACTCTTGGAAGTTCTTGGAGAAGATTGCAGTATGCTTGAAGCTTTCAAGCAAGCTAATGATGTCCTAGGAGGTGCAGTAAGAGGGATTTCAGATATTATTATCAGACCTGGTCTAATAAATGTTGACTTTGCGGACGTTAAAACTGTCATGTCTGAAAAAGGAACGGCAATGATGGGAACAGGAACTTCCAGTGGCCCAGATAGAGCTAGGATAGCTGCAGAGCAAGCTGTAGCAAGTAAACTATTAGAAGATATAAGCCTTAAAGATGCCAAAGGGGTGCTCGTAAATATTACTGCTGGTCCTGAGTTATCCCTAGGAGAAATAAAAGCTGTAGGCGATTGTATAAATGATTTCGCTTCATCTGAGGCAATAATTGTTACGGGTACAGTTTTAGATGAATCGTCTTCAAATGATCTTACGGTTACTGTAATTGCTACAGGCCTAAACTCTTCTGTACAGTCTGCTTCAATTAAACCACAGAATGTGAGGGTAGTTACTGAGAGGCAACCACTTCCACTCAGTGATGCAGCTAAACAGTTATTAGAAAATCCTCCTTCGATTGAGAATGCAGTTAAGAAGGATTCTAGCGACGATGAATATCTTGATATACCGTCATTTGTAAGAACCCAACTCGACTAGTTAGTAGTTTATGTCTGCTAGGATTCTCTATTCTTTGGGAAGAATAGTTTTTATCCAGTTAATCTTGCTTTTTGGTTTCTGCGCATTATTAGCTAGATTAGTTTATCTTCAAATCTATCAGGATATCTTTTTGGATGATCAAGTATTTACTAGACTTGATTCACAGTATTATCTTTTAGCTCCAAGAGGAAAAATCTTGGATCGAAATGATCAGATATTAGCATTAGATATTAAAGGTTATAGCGTAGGTATAGATTTAAGTAAGTTTGTTTATGAAAAAGACATAATTCTTTTTCTTGCTGAGCAATTACAAAAAGATCCAGTAGAGTTAACAAATACACTGACAGGGAAATCTTCTGGATATAAAGAAATTAGCAGGAATATTAACTTTGAAGCTAAAGAGAGATTACAAACTAAGAAAATACCAGGTATTTATTTTAGAGAAAATCTCAGAAGAAGTTATCCGGAAAAAGATATTACTTCACATGTTGTTGGACTTACGGATATTGATAGACAGGGTATCCAAGGCACTGAATTAGTTTTTCATAATGAATTGTTAGGAGAAAAGGGTAGTTTTGAAGGCATTAAAGGTGCTAGAAATACCAAACTGGAAGGAAACAGAGTTGAAGCAATACCTGGTGAGGATATTAGATTAACTATCGATATTAATATCCAATCTATCGCTTATCATGAGCTTAATAAGTCTGTTAAGAAGCATAATGCAACATCAGGGTCTATTGTTGTCATTGAGCCAAAATCTGGAAATATTTTAGGATTGGTAAATTACCCATCATTTGATCCTTCTAACAGAAAAAACTTAAAAGACATGTCTAGGTTAAGGAATAGGGCAACATTAGATGTATTTGAGCCGGGTTCTGTACTTAAGCCTATTGCTATGACGGCCATTATAGAATCCAATAAAGTGAAGGACAGTACCAAAATAAACACTTCACCAGGGTGGATAGAATTTGAAGGATTTAGAACAAGTGACTTCAGAGATTACGGAGTTCTTAGTCTCTCTGAAATAATCTCTTATTCTAGCAATGTAGGGATGGTTAAGTTATGCGAAGATCAAGATATACTGCATCTTACAAATTATTTTAAGAGATTTGGAATTGGAAGATATCCCACATCTATTATGCTTCCTGCCAGAGAAGGTTTTTTACCCCACTCTTCGCAATTTACCTTAAGGGATAAAGTTAGTTCATGTTACGGATATGGTATGACATTATCAGCCCTTCAAATTGCACAAGCGTATTCAGTTTTCGCAAATGGTGGACACTTTGTTGAGTTAAACCTATTTAAAGATCATACTTTTGATGAGCCTTATTATGAAAGAGTTATACAGCCTACTACTAACTCAAAGATTAAACAGATGTTGATCGAGACTGTAAATTCAAAAGCTGGCACAGCTTCAAAAGCACGATTAGACGGTAAAATAGTTGCAGGCAAGACCGGTACTGCCAAAGAAACGCTTGAAGAAATCACTACCTACACCAGTACATTTGCCGGTTTTGTTCCTTCAGACGATCCAGAATACTTGGCAGTTATAGTTCTTCATGGATTGTCTGGAGAGGATTACTCTGGCGGAAAGGTATCCGCTCCATTATTCTCGAATATCATGGAACAAGTTTACTTGCTAAGGGATCTAAAGATTTAGATGAAATCGTCAGAGTTCTTACCCGAATTAATAAAGTTAAAAAATTTTAGAGATATTGAAATATCTGATATCAAAGTAGATAGTAGAGAAGTTCACGAAGGAGATATATTTTTTGCTATTAAAGGTCATAATCTTGATGGAAATGATTTTATTCCATTAGCATTTGAGAGAGGGGCTTCTTTAGTAGTAACAGATTCAAAAAATAAACACGCTTCCAACGTAATTTACTTTAAAGATCTTAAGCATTATATCGGTATTTTTGCTTCACGTTTCTTTGGTAGCCCAAGTCTAGCTTTAAAAACAATTTGCATTACGGGTACAAATGGCAAAACCACAGCAGTAGAAACCTTCTCTAGTCTTTGCAACCTATTAGGTGATAAGTGTGCATATATGAGTACTATAAATTTCTCTAAAGACGGTTCGAGTTTAGAAAAATCAAGCCTTACCACTCCAGATGCAATTAGTATTCATAGAAATTTATATACTGCCAAACAAAACGATGCAAAATATTTGGCATTGGAAGCTTCATCTCATGGGTTGGAACAAGAGAGATTAAACGGTGTGGATATAGATTACGCTGTATTGACAAGTTTTTCGCATGATCATTTAGATTACCATGGTGATATCAATGCTTATCAATCTGCAAAAGAAAAACTTTTTTTAGATTTAAATCCTAAAAGAAATATAGTTTGTATAGACAGCTCATTTGGAAAAAAACTATATGAGGATTTGGCTATAAAAAATCCACATACTTACAGTGTCTCAATAAAACATAAAGCAGACTTTCAAGCTTCTTTTGCAGAGTCTCCCGCTGGGATAAAAGTCCATTTAAAGACTATAGATAAAGACCTCTCTTTTGAATTAAAAACAATATCGAAATATTTGGCTTCCAATATTATTTGTTCTATAGCCGTTTTGAGCTTAGAAGGCTTTAATCATTCTTTGATAGAAGAATATGCACAAAATATGAACCTTCCTTCAGGCAGGTTGGAGAAAATCAGTAAAGGTGATCTCATAGTTTATGTTGACTATGCACACACACCCGAGGCACTGCAATCTTCTCTTGAAGAAATTAAAAGAAACCATCATGAACCGCTCTGGTGTGTCTTCGGATGCGGAGGAGACAGAGATAAAGATAAACGTCCTTTAATGGGGGCTGTCGCGCAAGATTATTCAGATCACATTGTTGTAACTAATGATAACCCAAGAACAGAGAATCAAATGCAGATAATAAATGATATTCTCTCAGGTATGGATGGCCACGATAATGTTCTGATTGAAACGGATAGAAAAAAAGCTATCCAATCTGTTATTGCAGAATTAAAGGACAATAAAAGTGGAGGTGTTGTGTTAATTGCTGGTAAGGGTCATGAAAATTACCAAGAAATTGATGGCCATTTTTTTGAGTTCAATGATAAACAGATAGTTCAGTCATCCATGGATATATAGAAAATGAATTTATTAGAGCTAGCAAATATTTCAGATGGAGAATTGCGCGGAGAATCCATCGATGTTGATAGTTTTAGCATTGATACTAGAACTCTTAAATCCAAAGAGGTATATATTGCTCTCGAAGGCAAAAACTTTGATGGCCACGTGTTCATTCCAGAAGCATTAAAAAAAGGAGCTTCTGCAATTATATTGAATAAATCAGTTGATTGCGCAATTCCTAACATTATCGTAAAGGATTCGTATAGTTTTATGAATAAGATTGCTGCTCATAACCGTAAACTATTCAATGGCAAGATGATTGGAGTGACAGGCACAAACGGTAAAACAACAACTAAACAAATCATTGCTAATCTATTAAATACCCAGGGAAGTTGTCATCAGACAATTGGAAATAAAAATAATCAAATTGGAGTTCCTTATTCCTTATTAACCTTACGAAGGGATCACTATTTTTCTGTAATAGAAATGGGGACTAGTGAACCTGGAGAAATAGAAAAACTTAATACTATAGTGAAGCCGGATATCGCAGCAATAACAAACGTCTCCATGGGCCACTTAGATGGATTAAGAGACACTGAATCTATAGCTAAAGAAAAAGGTAATATTCTGAATTTTTTTAAAGATGACGGGATAGCTATTCTCCCAAGAGATTCTCATTTTTTTGGATATTGGTCCAAAGAGACAAATGCAAAACAAATAATTAGCTTTGGTATTCATGGCGATTCTGATTTTAAAGTTTCTAATATCAAAATTGATATCCTTAATAATTTAACCCATTTTTGCTTGAGGTTTGATGGAAAAGACGAAGAATTTTCTATAAATGGAATAGGTCAACACAATGCCTTGAATGCTGCTCTATCTATTGCAGTTGGCCTACTATGCGGAGTTGACATTGACTCGATAACAAACAATTTGATTTATACCGAACTTCCAGAGAGAAGGTTGAATGTTTTCAAATCTTTGAAGAAATCTATTCTTATTGATGATTCTTATAATTCCAATCCTGCTTCATTAAGAAATGCTATTGATTCGATGAATGGATTGAAAAGAAAAAAAATATGTATTCTTGGAGCAATGAAAGAATTAGGTAAAAATTCAAAAAAGCTACATCAAGAAATGTATGATTATGCCAATGATAGAGTAGATGAAATTTTATGTATTGGCGAAGAATGGTCTGAGTGTAACTCAAGTGAGGATTTAGTAATTTTTAAAAATCATGATGACCTTTATGATTATTTAGTCTCTATAATAGAAGAGGAAACTATTTTGTTAGTTAAAGGTTCCAGATCAACTAGAATGGATAAAATTGCTGACAAATTAAAAAAATAATGCTTCTACCTTTATTTGAATACTTATCTGAATTTTTTGGACCCTTCCGGGTAGTAGAGTTTTTATCGACTCGAGCAATATTGGCCACTCTGACTTCACTTATGTTTTCTCTGATCTTAGGCCCTAAATTTATAAATAAAATGCGCGACTTCCAAGTTGGACAGGTTATACGTTCCGAGGGACCTCAATCTCATTTATCTAAGCAGGGCACTCCTACGATGGGAGGAACTTTGATCTTGAGTTCAATATTCTTAAGCGTGATTTTGTGGGGCGATCTAGAAAATAGATATCTATGGGTAGCCTTTCTAACAGCTATGTCCTTTGGAGTGCTTGGGTGGATTGACGATCGATTAAAAATTAAGCACAAAAGCAGCGATGGCTTATCTCCTGTAAACAAGATTTTATGGCAATCAGTCATTGCCATCTTGGCCTGTTCTTATTTGTATCTTAGTCAAGAAAGTATTGCAGAAACAAGCCTGATTGTTCCTTTTTTCAAGGACGTTTCAATCCCTCTTGGTCTAGGCTTCATACTTCTTTCATATCTTGTTGTGATCGGGACGAGTAACGCAGTAAATTTGACAGATGGCTTAGATGGACTGGCTATATTGCCTTGCGTAATGGTAGCGGCAGGCCTTGGAATAATAGGTTATTTAGCTGGTAACGCTATTTATTCAGATTTTTTAAATATTCCTTACTTGCCTGGAACAGGAGAGATGATTGTATTTTGTGGAGCTCTAGTAGGTTCTGGCATAGGTTTTTTATGGTTCAATACCTATCCTGCTCAAGTTTTTATGGGTGATGTTGGGTCATTGTCACTTGGAGCATCTCTAGGAATTGTCACTGTCATTATTCGACATGAGTATGTTTTATTGGTGATGGGTGGTTTGTTTGTAATAGAAGCTTTATCTGTAATAGTGCAAGTGGCCTCATTTAAATTAACCGGAAAAAGAGTTTTTAACATGGCTCCTTTGCATCATCATTATGAATTAAAAGGTTGGCCAGAACCAAGAGTGATAGTTAGATTTTGGATCATCACCTTTATGCTTGTATTGCTGGGCTTGGCTCTATTAAGACTTAGATAAATCTCGTGCAGAAAAAAATACCTTTAGTTATCGGTTTAGGAATAACAGGTAGATCATTAGTAAACTATCTCTCTAGCCTGCATGAAGAAATTATCATTATTGAAGATTCAGTAGATAATTCAGTGCTTAATGATATAAAGCACCCAAATTTAAAGCTTGATATTAACCCTACTATAAATGAGGATTTATTAGCCAAGGTATCAACTATCTATACAAGTCCTGGAATCCCAAATGACCACGAGATTTTTTCTTATGCTTCTAGGTTTAATATTCATATTTCATCAGATATCCAAGAATTTATTCAGTTAAATAAGAGTAAAAAAATTCTTGTAACTGGCACGAATGGCAAAACATCAACATGTCTTATGATAAAGAGATTCTTTGATACTTTCCTACCAGATCTCAAAACCTTGGTGTTAGGAAATATTGGAGAACCTGTGCTTGATAGCATTAATAAAGATATAGACGTATCTATAATTGAAGTTTCCAGCTTTCAGCTAGAACTTCTTAAAGAGATAGAATTTGATTTAGGTCTATTACTAAATATTGAAGAAGATCATATAGATAGACATTTAAATTTTGAAAATTACAAAAAAATTAAATATTCAGTACTCGAAAATTCAACTTTTAATATTTCTTTTGATTCCAAGAATCACTTTAAGAAAGATTTCAGAAACTTCAAGGATATGAATCTTCCAATAGATTTAATTGACTCGGATACATTTAAAAGATGGCCAAGCCATGACAAGGACAACCTAAAAGCTTCTTTGGCCGTTTTAGATTGTTATTTTGAAAACTTTACAAATTTATCATTTAGAGACTTTAATTCGACTAATAAATTAGAGGCCGCTTTTGCAAATTTTATAAAACCATCGCATAGATTTGAATTCATAGGAAATATAAAAGGAGTGAATTTCATAAACGATTCTAAAGCAACAAATATAGATGCCATGCTAAAGGCCATAAAGGCAGCCAATGAGATTAAACAAACAAAAGATATTTATCTAATTTGTGGAGGTGATCTTAAAAATCAAAATATTGCATCGGTAAACCTTACTGAAGTTCAAAAAATCAAAAATGCAATAATATTTGGAAAGGATAAAGAGATAATCTATAAATATATCAATGAGTTCACAAAATGCAACCTTGTAGGCGACCTGAAAGAGGCCGTCGCCCATGCTTTAAAAATATCCAGTGCAGGTGATTACATTATGCTTTCTCCAGCATGTTCAAGTTTAGACATGTATAAAGATTACAAGGAGCGAGGTAACGAGTTTAAAAAAATCGTTAGCGATTTAGCAGATGAATAGAATTAATTTTTTTAATCAATTTGATTACTCAAAAATCGATTTTATCTTATTAAGTTTATTCTCTGTTCTGAGCTTCTCAGGTCTTCTCATTCTGGCTTCAGCTTCAGTTCATTTCTCAGACTCAATTTATGGCAATCCTTCAGCAATATTTAATCGTCAGCTTTTTTACTTTTTTCTTGGTTTATTTGGATTGCTTATATTTTTTATATTGCCTCTTAATTTTTGGATTGCTTATGATCGCTTATTGATAACTTTAGGCTTTATATTGCTTCTATTAGTTTTTGTGCCCGGTATTGGGTTTGAAGTAAATGGAGCAAACAGATGGATCAGAGTTGCTGGATTTGGTCTTCAGCCTTCTGAAATAATGAAGTTTTTAAGTATTCTTTATGTGTCTTGCTATTCAGTAAGAAGAATAAAAGAAATTCAGTCACATTGGATAGGGTTTTTCAGGCCAGCAATAATAATTGTTAGTATTATATCCATAATACTCATACAACCTGATCTAGGCTCTTCAGCAGTAATATTTGCTTCGGTACTGGGAGTTTTATTTGTAGCTGGAGTTAAGATAAAGCAATTTTTTATAGTAGCCTTTTTAGGTTTTGTAGCAGCTACCTTGATGATTGTATTCGTTCCCTGGAGATGGGAGAGGATAATTTCTTTCATAGATCCGTGGAGTGATCCCTGGGGAAGCGGATATCAACTTACTCTTTCTTTGATGTCTATAGGAAGAGGCGATTGGTTTGGAGTGGGGCTTGGTCAAGGTCTTATGAAAATGGGGTATCTTCCTGACGCTCATACCGATTTTATATTTTCGGTAATAGTTGAAGAAACGGGGATTTTAGGAGGCTTTACTATTGTTTCCCTTCTGTTTGGACTCTCTTTTAGAATATTCTTTATCGGTAGAGAATCCTTACTTAGAAAAAATTTCTTTGGTTTTTATTTTTCCTATGGCGTTGCTCTTCTATTAGGATTACATACTTTTATAAATGTGGGAGTAGCATGTGGCCTTCTACCCACAAAAGGCTTAACTTTACCTTTAATAAGTGCAGGGGGCACCAATCTCATAATAGTATGTCTAATGATAGGATTAATTTTAAGAATAGATTACGAGAATAAAAATTCTATGCCCGTACCAATAATTAAACGAAGAGCAAAATTTTAATGAAAATTCTTTTTATTGCAGGTGGAACAGGAGGGCACGTATATCCTGCTTTAAGTATTTCAAGAGAATTCAAAGGAAAAGAAAACCATATTTCTTGGATCGGAAAAGAAAATAGTCTTGAAGAGAAGCTTTGTGCAGAAGAGGGCTACGAATTTTATTCTATCCAGGGAAGAGGCTTTCTTGGAAAAGGTCTACTTGGCAAGATAGTCTCGCTTTACTTTTTTGTGCTTTCTTTAGTCAAGAGTTCTATTTTACTGATCAAGATTAGACCAGATTTCATAATTTCAACAGGAGGCTATATTTCTCTTGCTCCAAGCTTAATAGGTTCTTTATTCTATCCATTATTTATTCATGAACAGAACAGTATCGCTGGACTTACTAATAAAATATTACACAGATTTTCAAAAATCAGTTTTGAGGCTTTTCCAGATACTTTTGATCGGCCTAACAGAAAAACCCTATTTGTGGGAAATCCTGTAAGAAAGGAAATCTTTAATTTCTCGAAACAGGATAAAGAAGAGGATTCTAACTTCAACATACTTGTATTGGGAGGTAGCCAAGGATCTATGCAGATAAATGATATTCTTATGAATATTTTATTGAACTGTTCTGTTCCTTCTAATTGGAATTTTCTGCATCAAGCTGGAAAATTGGATAGTAAACTTCTCAAAGCGGCTTATGAAGATTCTGGTGTGCATTTTGAAATTAAAGAATTTATTGAAAATATGCCTGAAGTTTATAAGTTTTCTGATTTGATAATCTCTAGATCAGGAGCTATGACGGTAAGTGAAATATGTGCTGTAGGAAAGCCATCAGTCCTTCTTCCATTGCCATGGGCCTCAGATAATCATCAATATATGAATGCTAAATATCTCGAAGATAAAGGAGCGGCAGAGATAGTAGGTTCAGATCTTTCTAATTCAGAAGCTCTTTTCAAGCTATTAATTGATCTTGAAAACGACCATAATAGGCGAGAATCAATGGGACAAAAGGCCTCCTTGGTTTTTCCTCCTAATACCTCTGAGAGTATTTGTAAGACAATTAATGAATCACTCAAAATACAAACTAAATAACATCCATTTTGTAGGCATTGGAGGTAGTGGTATGAGCGGTATCGCTGAGGTTTTGAATAACCTTGGTTATAAGGTTTCCGGTTCGGATAATGTTTCTTCTTCCAACACACAAAGACTTGAGAAGTTAGGTATCAATATTTTTTACGAACATAAGTTATCTAATCTAGAAGAAGTTGAGATGGTGGTGAAGTCCACTGCTATATCTGATGATAATCCAGAAATTGAAGAGGCAAAGAATAGATTTATCCCTGTCCTGGCAAGAGCTGAAATGCTTTCTAGTCTTATGAATAATAAGAGGGGCATAGCAATTGCAGGAACACACGGCAAAACAACCACCACTAGTCTGGTTGCGTCAATTATGACTAATGCTGATCTTGATCCGACTTTTATTAATGGTGGAATTATCAATAGCTTTAATTCCAACGCACAATTAGGTGAGGGAGAATATTTAATTGCTGAAGCTGATGAAAGTGATCAATCCTTCTTGTTGCTTCAACCTTCAGTTTCAGTAATTACCAATATTGAGCCTGATCATTTAATTAATTACGAAAATAGTTTTGAAAACTTAAAAAATGCATTTTTAAAATTTATTAAAAATCTCCCTTTCAACGGTATTTCTATTGTTTGTGGAGACGATGAAGTGATTCAAGATTTAAAAAAGCATTTTCAAAGAAATCACATCAGTTATGGTTTTGAACCTTTCAATGATTATGTAATATCTAATTATAAGTCCGAAGGTATGAAATCATATTTTAAACTTACCTCTACCAACGAATCTTTAGATTTAACTCTAAATATGCTGGGTAAACATAACGTTCTGAATGCTGCAGCAGCTGCTATCCTATGCATACAAGAAGGCATTTCAATAAATGTCATAAAAGAATCTTTGAGCAACTTCATGGGAATAGATAGACGCATGCAAGTTTTAGGTTCCAAGAAAATTAGAAATAGTAATTGTATTTATATCGATGATTATGGACATCATCCTACAGAAATTAAAAAGACCATTGAAGCCATAAGAGATTCCTACGCTTCTCATAAATTAATTATGATTTTTCAGCCTCATAGGTTCACAAGGACTAGTGATTTATACGATGAATTTGTAGAAGTATTGCAGGGGGTTGATCAGTTATTGCTTTTAGATATCTATTCTGCGGGAGAAAATAAAATTGAAGGTATCGATAGTGAAAATATTAAGAATTCACTTCTGAAAGAAGGTTTTCAAAAAGTTACTTTATTCTCTGATAAAAATAATATTTTAAAAGATTTAGATAAAACAATAGACTCTAATACTGTTTTTGTATTTCAGGGGGCTGGTGATATTTCTACTATTAGCAAAGCGGTAGCTAAGGAATTTTATAGTGAATCACATTAAAGAGTTAGAAGGTAAGAAGATATTACTCTTATCCGGAGGATGGTCTGCTGAAAGAGAAGTATCTATTAGATCGGGAGCTGCAGTTTCTGAGTCCTTAGATAGATTATCTCTTGAATATACTCATTTAGACCTAACTTCAGAAAAAGAAGCTAGGAATATATCTGATGAATTTGACCTCGCATTCATAGCGCTACATGGAAGGGGTGGAGAAGACGGCTTCATTCAAGAGATTCTTGAATCGAAAAATATTCTATATACAGGTAGTAACTCACAATCTTGCAAAACCTCACTCAATAAAATTGAGGCTAAAAAGATATGGAGGGAATTATTACTGCCAACTCCAGACTTCGTAGAAATAATTAATGTAGGTAATCCCAACATGAAATTAACTCCACACTTATCTGGAGAAGAAGACATTACTGCATTGGATAAGACTTTTGTTGTTAAACCAGCGAATGAAGGATCAAGTTTTGGTATATCTATAGTGAGACCTGGTAAAGGCAGTCTTGAAGCTTCTATGAAGCAAGCATCTAAATTTGATTCATCTATATTAGTAGAAGCATTTGTTGAAGGGAGGGAACTAACAGTTTCTATTTTGGGAGATGAAGTTTTTCACCCGATTCATATCAAACCTTCAGGTGATTTTTATGATTTTGATTCGAAATATGCTGACCAAGGTACTGAATATATAAAAGCTGATGTCGAAGGTTCTAAACTTGAAGAAATCAAAGATTTTGCATGGCATGCATTTTCATCTCTTGGCTGTAACCATTGGGGGAGGGTTGATTTCATTGAAGACAGAGAGGGTAATTTTCAGATAATAGAAGTCAATACCGTGCCTGGACTTACAGAGACCAGTCTTTTTCCTAAAGCAGCATCATACGCAGGCCTTTCGTTTGATGATATGGTTATTAAAGTTCTGTATTTATCTTGCAAATAAGACTGCATACCAATAAAATTGGCACCACCTTGCTCTACATGGGTTTCATGAGAGCTTTTAACCAAGAGGAAAACAATGAGAAACTACGAAATTGTATTTTTAGTCCATCCTGATCAGTCCGATCAGACATCATCTATAATCTCTAAACTAGAAAAATCTGTCAATGACTCTGGAGGCAATGTGCACAGAGCAGAAAATATTGGAAATAGAAAACTTGCTTATCCCATACAAGACCAATTCAAAGCAAGTTATGGTTTGCTTAACATAGAGTGCAATCAAGAGACCATTGATGAAATAAAAAGTTCTTTCAAGTTCAATGATTCAATAATCAGAAACTTAATATTGAGCGTAAATAAAGCCCATAAAGACACTTCAGCACTGTTAACTCAGACAAAAGAAGATAATGAAAAGGACTCATATCAAGAGGCTAAAGAGGCAGCCAATAAAGCTGTTGATCAAGAAGCTCAAGCAGCTTCTAAACCCTTATCCTCAGCAGATGTAACTAAGTCTGATGAACCAAAAGATACTAAGGAAGAAGTTAAAGAGGAGGCGGAATAATGGCAAAAAAACAGAAAAAGAATTTCAAAAGAAAAAGTGATTTCGATAATAGGCCAAAATATTGTAAGTTCACTTCTTTGGGTATCGAAGAAATAGATTTTAAAGACATTAAACTTCTAAAAGAATATGTAACCGAAACAGGTAAGATCATTCCAGCTAGGATGACCGGAACTTCTGCGAAATACCAAAGACAGCTAAACAAGGCTGTTAAAAGGGCCAGACATCTTGCTTTATTGCCTTATACTGATTCACACTACAATTAAGCCATGGAAGTAATATTATTAGAAAAAGTAGCCCAATTGGGTGACCCTGGAGACTTAGTTAACGTCAAGGCTGGTTACGGAAGAAATTTTCTTATTCCTACTGGAAAAGCTGTAAGAGCTGACGATGAAAACAAAGCAGAATATGAGAAGAGAAAAGAAGCACTTCTCTCTGCTGAAGCTGATAGAAAGGATGCTGCCTTGCAACAAGCAGAAAAAATGCATTCTTTATCTTTAACAATATCTGCTCAAGTTTCTGAAGAAGGAACCTTATATGGTTCTATAGGTACCAGAGAGATTGCAGATACCTTATCTGATCAGGGTTACGAAATTGAGAAAAGTTCTGTTAGATTGCCCGAAGGTGTTTTGAAAGAGGTAGGAGAATATTCTGTAGATATTGAACTTCATCCTGAAGTTATAGTGCCTATTGCATTGCAAATTGTAGCTTCTGAAGAAACTTAAAAAGCCACTTGTTTTAAAGTTACTCCAGTGGGAGAATTAACGCCTTTCCTCAAAAAAAGGTTATGGCGTTAGAAAACATATCAAATCGAGAATTACCTTACTCCACAGAAGCTGAGAAAGCTGTTCTTGGCGGTATTATGCTCAAAAACGAGACATGGGATGTTGTTTCTGATCTTGTCAAAGAAGATGACTTTCACAAAGAAGAGCATAAACTGATTTATCGAACAATCCATGACCTCCAAGATGCAGGAAAGCCCGTTGATGTCATTACTGTACAAGAGGCTATAGAGGGAAATGGAGATCTACCAAAATTGATTAACTCTGGCGGTAAAGATTACCTTGCTCTTTTGGCTAGAGAAACTCCCAGTGTTGCAAATATTCAAAGTTATGCTGATATCATCAAACAACGATCAAATCTAAGACGTCTTATAATTGCAGCAGACAATATTTCCAAAGTTGCTAAAGAATCTGATGCTTCAGGAAGTGATAGGATCATTGATGAAGCTGAGGAGAAGATATTAAGCCTCAGAGACGACTTAAATAGATCTGTCGGCCCAAAAGAAGTAAAAGAACTACTCGGACAAGTCTATACGGAAATTCAAGAATCGTCTGAAAGTGGGAGTTCTTTAGTAGGAGTCAGTACAGGTTTTACAGAAATTGACGAAGTAACTCTAGGCTTCCAAAAGTCTGATTTAATCATTATTGCTGGTAGACCTTCGATGGGAAAAACTGCTTTTGCATTTAATATTGCTGAAAACGTAGCCCGTCAAACTGATCAAACTGTATTGTTATTTAGTATGGAGATGTCCTCTGAACAAGTTGTAAGAAGGTTTATATCAAGTATATCTAGTATTGATCTTCAAAGGTTGATGCGAGGACAATTAGAAGAACATGACTGGGAAGGTATAGACAAAGCTTTGTCGGTGTTGAGTCAAAAAAGCATTTTATTGGATGACACTCCTGCTTTATCTCCTTCAGAAATAAGAGCAAGGGCTAGAAGGGTAAAAAGAGAGAACGATGATCTTGCCATGATAGTCATTGATTATCTTCAACTTATGCAAGTCCCAGGCAGAGGAGATAATAGAGTAGCAGAAATCAGTGAAATTAGTAGATCACTAAAAGCGCTTGCAAAGGAATTAAATGTACCTGTCATTGCCTTATCTCAGTTAAATAGGGCAGTAGAAACTAGGCCTAATAAGCGACCAATATTAGCAGATCTAAGAGATTCAGGTGCCATTGAGCAAGACGCTGATGTTATAGCGTTTTTATATAGGCATTCTTACTACGATCCCACAGACTTGGAAAGTAAAGGAAAAGCTGAGGTGAATATAGCTAAACAAAGGAATGGACCAACCAAGGCCGTGCCTGTTGCATTTGTCGAAAATACAGCCACTTTTCAGAATTTAGCCAATACAGAAAGATTCCCGCCTCCTTATTACGAAGATAACGAAGATCCATTTCCTTCATAAAATAAAAAGTTATTACTCCTCGTCTTTCTGTCAGAAAACTGACTCATGTTGTTGTTTCCTATGACATTTAAATTTGTATAATCATTATCTAAAGGTATCAAAAATTTATGAAAATAGAATACACAAAAGAAACTCCAAGAAAGATTAGAGATTATGATCAAGACGAACCAATTTTGAGTTCTGAAGAGGTAGAAGATATAGCCGAAATATTCAAAACTCCCTTAACCGGTACTTATAATTGGGACTATTCCGTTCAAGATAATAGGATTGCTAAATTATACGAGTTGGGAAAAAAACTTAACTGGAATGTTTCTATGGATATTGATTGGGAAAGGCCTATCGTCGTCTCAGATGAAGTACCCCCAATGTTTTGGGATGAATATCCTCCTTACAAAAAGCTCACTCAAGAAGAAAAAAGAGAATTTTTAAGGCACAGAGGAGCGAGTCAATTTAGTCAATTTCTACATGGTGAGCAAGGAGCGTTGCTCGTGGCATCTCAGCTTGTTTCGTGTGCACCTACATATCAAGCTAAGCTCTATGCCGCTTCTCAGGCATTTGATGAAGCAAGGCATGTCGAAGCTTTCACTAAATATATACAAACTAGATCTAAACTAATGTACCCAGTTGGAGCGGGTCTAAAAAGTCTATTAGACAAAATACTTACTGACGAAAGATGGGATCTTAAGTTAATTGGTATGCAGATTATTATAGAAGGTTTGGCGTTAGCAGCATTTAATACTGCAAAAGCAGTTACTCCTGACCCAGTATTAAGAGATATTCTTCATTTAATTATCCGAGATGAGGCAAGGCATGTAACATTTGGAGTTAATTATCTAGAAGACTTTATAGAGAATCTTACTGATGAAGAAAGAGAAGACAGGGCAATGTTTGCATACGAAGCTTGTGTAATCAGTAAAGAAAGACTCTTTCCTACAGATGTCTTCAGACGATTTGGTTGGAATGAGGACGAAGCGAGAGAATTTTCCAATAAAGCAGGTTTTGCAACAGAGTTTCAGCGACTATTATTCTCTAGAGTAGTTCCAAATCTTTCTCGTATAGGCTTACTTACAGATAAAGTTAGACCTCTCTATGACAAGTTAGGCGTTTTAGAGTTTGAATCACATTCCTCTGATGGAGATATTTCCTGGGCCGACCTTGAAAAACCTCTTGATCTCTCTGCTTAATTTTAGAATTAAGTTGTTCGCATAGCGGGTTTTTGTTAACCTGTAATCCCATCGTGGAGAAGTTATTTTAAAGACAC
Source organism: uncultured SAR86 cluster bacterium (assembly GCA_938048695.1). Classification (GTDB taxonomy): domain Bacteria; phylum Pseudomonadota; class Gammaproteobacteria; order Magnimaribacterales; family Magnimaribacteraceae; genus Magnimaribacter. The sequence goes on along the minus strand of CALIUO010000007.1, from coordinate 169,698 downwards.
CTTCTCATGATCTTTTGATGGGAAATAAACAGACAAGATTTATATTTGTTACCGGAGGAGTTGTATCTTCCCTCGGTAAAGGCATTGCTTCGGCCTCTTTAGGTGCGCTTATAGAAAGTAGAGGTTTATCTGTTACTATCCTCAAGCTCGATCCTTATATAAATCTCGATCCTGGAACCATGAGTCCGTTTCAACACGGTGAGGTATTTGTTACGGAAGATGGCTCTGAAACCGATCTAGATCTAGGTCATTATGAAAGGTTTCTTAATTCTAAAATGTCAAAATCTAATAACTTTACTACCGGTCAAGTCTATGAAGAAGTTCTTAGAAAAGAGAGAAAAGGAGATTATTTGGGAGGTACTGTTCAGGTTATACCCCATATAACTGATGAAATTAAAAAACGCATAATTAAAGGGGCAGGGGATTCAGATTTAGCTATAGTCGAGATTGGAGGGACTGTTGGTGATATAGAGTCTCAGCCATTTCTAGAGGCGATAAGGCAAATGAAGATAGATTTGCAGTCACATCAAACTCTTTTTATGCATTTAACCTTACTGCCTTTTCTAAAATCAGCTGGAGAAACTAAAACTAAACCTACTCAAAGATCTGTCAAAGAGATGTTATCTCATGGTCTTCAACCAGATATATTAGTTTGTAGGTCAGATGAACCAATGGAAGAGGAAGAAAGAAGAAAAATAGCTTTGTTTACCAATGTAAAGGAAAACTCTGTCATCTCAATGCCTGATGTAGATTCAATTTATAAGATTCCTATTGAACTGAATCATCAAAATGTTGATGAAATTGTTTTAGAAAAGTTAAAGCTCAATTCTCTAAGAAAACCAAATCTACGAGATTGGAAAAAAGTTATCCAAGAAGATCTTGAGCCAAAAGAGTCAGTAAAAATATCTATGGTAGGAAAATACACGGACTTAGCTGACGCTTATAAATCTCTGAATGAAGCTTTGAAACACGGAGGCTTTAAAAATAATCTTAAAGTTGATATTGATTATGTTGATTCAGAAAGGCTAAATTCAAAAAATGTACATAATAAGTTAAAAAATTCTGATGCTATATTAGTCCCTGGAGGATTTGGAGAACGAGGAATAGAAGGAATGATTAGTGCTGTAAAATATGCGCGCACAAGATCAATTCCTTATCTAGGCATTTGCCTAGGTATGCAGATCGCTGTAATAGAATTTGCTAGAAATGTAGCTAAATTAAAATTAGCAAATAGCACTGAGTTTGATGAAAAGACAAATTTTCCTGTCGTGGGGCTTATTAGTGAATGGTTAGATTTAGAGGGCTCTGTAGAAAAAAGAGATTCTAATTCAGATCTAGGGGGCACCATGAGATTGGGAGCACAAGAGTGTCTTTTAGATAAGAACTCTCTCACAAGGAGTTTATATAAAAAAGCTAAAATTATAGAAAGACACCGCCATAGATATGAAGTAAACAATAATCTTATCAATGAGTTAACATCTAGAGGGTTGAAGATTGTTGGGAAGTCAACTGATAAAATGCTTGTTGAAGTAATTGAGTTAAAAGATCATCCTTGGTTTATAGGTTGTCAATTTCATCCAGAATTTACTTCTGATCCTAGAAAAGGTCATCCACTCTTTACGGGTTTCATAAAAGCTGCAAAAAAAAATAAAAATAAGAAATGAACACAATTAAAGTAAATAAACTTGAAATCGGAAATGATAAGCCGTTTGTTCTTATTGCAGGTTTAAATGTCTTAGAAGATGAAAAAACAATAGAATCAGTTATTACAAAGTGCATTGAATCTACTTCAAAACATAATATACCTTATATCTTCAAAGCTTCTTATGACAAAGCTAACCGATCTTCTATAGATTCTTACCGCGGACCTGGTGCCATAAAAGGTTTGCACATATTAAGAGAGCTGAAACAGGATTTCGACGTGCCTGTGATATCCGACATTCATACCCCGAAAGAAGCTGAATTGGCTTCAGATGTTTTAGATATTATTCAAATACCTGCTTTTCTAAGTAGACAAACAGACTTGATAGAAGCTGCCTGTGAAACCTCACTACCTCTGAATATTAAGAAAGGTCAATTTCTTGCTCCATCCGATATTTTAAACATATTAAAAAAATGTAGTTTCTTTAAAAATGAAAGGGTGATGATATGCGAGCGTGGAACATCGTTTGGATATAATAATTTGATAGTGGATATGTTGGGTATGGTGGAGTTGAAAAAAACTCAATCACCTATTATTTTTGACGTTACTCATTCTCTTCAAAGACCTGGCGGTCTGGGTGATAAGGCTGATGGTAGAGGTTCCAGTGTACTAGAGTTAGCAAGATCTGGAATGTCTCTAGGGCTGGCAGGTTTATTTCTTGAAACGCACCCAAATCCAGAAAAAGCTTTGTGTGACGGTCCTTGTGCTCTCAAGCTTGATCAGCTAGATAATTTCTTAGATCAAATTAAGACTCTAGACGACTTAATTAAATCTTTTGTATAGGAAACATAAATGAAAATTAAATCTATTGAAGGCTTTGAAGTTATAGATTCAAGAGGAAATCCTACGGTTGGTGCAAATGTTAATCTTGATGATTCTACTTCTGGTACAGCATTTGTTCCTTCAGGCGCATCTACTGGCCAACATGAAGCAAATGAAAAGAGAGATGAAGATAAATCAAGATATTTAGGCAAAGGCGTTCTAAGAGCAGTTGACTCTATAAACAAGGAAATTTCTGAGCTATTAAAAGGAAAAGATGTTGAGGATCTGTTGGTAAACGATAGATTGCTCATTGAATGTGATGGGACTGAAAACAAGAATAATTTGGGAGCTAATGCCATTCTTGCAGTTTCTATGGCATGCGCTAAGGCCGCTTCCATTTCAAAAAAAATACCATTGTATGAATTCATTAACGATAAGTACTCTGAGTTTAGTGGTAAAGAAGTAGTTTCTTCTTTACCTGTTCCAATGATGAATATTCTAAACGGAGGAGCCCATGCCGATAATCCCATTGATTTCCAAGAGTTTATGATTCAACCAACTGGCTTTGATTCTTTTTCAGAAACCTTACGCTCTGGAGTGGAAATATTTCACACACTAAAAAATATACTAAAATCAAAAGGACTTAGCACTTCAGTAGGTGATGAAGGAGGATTTGCTCCAAATTTAAAATCTCCTGAAGAGGCTCTAGATCTGATAATGACAGCCATAGAAAAAGCCGGATATAGACCTGGAGATCAAGTTGCTTTATGTTTAGATATTGCCGCGACTGAATTTTATTCAGACTCAAAGTACAACCTTGTTGGGATGAATAAAACACTTAGCTCATCTCAAATGACAGGATATATAGAAGAGCTCTGTAAAAAATATCCTATAAAGTCTGTTGAAGATGGTCTTGATGAAGATGATTGGAAGGGGTGGTCTGATATGACTCAGTCTATTGGCCCTAAGATACAGTTAGTAGGTGACGATTTATTTGTTACAAATCCTAAAAGGATCAAACAAGGTATAGATGAAGGTTCTGCAAACTCTGTACTGGTGAAGGTAAATCAAATTGGTACTCTTCTGGAAACTTTTGAAGCTATAAAAATCGCAGTTGATAATCAATTTACTACAGTCATCTCACATAGATCTGGAGAGACTGAGGATACATTCATAGCCGATTTGTCTGTTGGAGTAGCTTCCGGACAAATAAAAACTGGAGCACCATCAAGGTCAGATAGAGTAGCTAAATACAATAGATTACTCATGATAGAAGCTCAATCAGATTTATGTATAGGTTAATAAGAGGGTCAGTAAATTCGATTAAATCTGCTCCTTTATTCTCAGGTTCATTTTTAGTTCTCAGTTTGATTCTAGGTGCTACTCAATATCAGTATTGGTTTGGTTCTTACAGTTATAGCAATTTACAAGATTTAAAGAAGGAGATAGCTTCAGTAGAGCTAGAAGCAGACTTAATCAAAGAAGCAAATGAAGAGTTAGTTAAAGAGAAGAAAAAGCTTAATTCAGGAAAAGATGCTTTAGAGGGTGTTGCGAGGACCGAACTTGGGTTGATAAAGCCTGGCGAAAAGTTCTACGTGTTCAAAGAAGAAGTTAAAGACGACAATTCAACAGATAGATAAATTGATAGAGGCCTTTACAGTAATAATACCTAGTGCAGGAAATGGTGAGCGTTTTGGCTCAGACATACCGAAACAATATCTGAAGATCGGTCAGAAACTTGTAATTAATTATTCTTTAGAACTTTTTTTAAATTTTAAGGAATGTAAAAAAATAATAATTGCAGTATCTAATTTAAATGCAATCCCTAAAGATTTAACAAAAGATTCTCGAATAGAAATCATCGAGGGTGGACAGTCTAGGGCGGAATCAGTTCGAAAGTGTTTCGATAAAATATCTGAAGCCCAATCATCTATGAATGTATTAATACATGATGCAGCCCGACCTTGTTTAATTAAAGGGGATGTTGATAAATTCTTGAAGTTATTTTGTTCTTCTAACTTTGCAGGTATGATCTTTGCTAGTCCTAGTACGGATACGTTGAAATTGTCTGTTGATGGAAAAAATATTGATGGTTCTGCTGATCGTTCAATCATCTGGCAAGCGCAAACACCTCAAATCTTTAAATATGAAAATCTGAATAATGCTTATAGTCGATACCCTGAGGATTATAAAAACATAACTGATGAGTCCTCATTATTTGATGAAATAAAAGATGAGGTTTTTCTTTATAGCTGTTCTTCTAAAAATATAAAAATTACCCATGAAGAAGATTTACAATTAGCAGAATACTTAATTCAAAATATTAAGGAATAAACAAATGCGAATTGGACATGGTTATGACGCACATAAAATCAAATCTGGAAACGGAATGATTTTAGGAGGCGTTGATATAAAATGTGATTATTCAATAGAAGCACATTCGGATGGAGATATCATCGTTCACTCTTTGATAGATGCCTTGTTAGGTGCCGCTGCCTATGGAGATCTAGGAACTTTTTTCCCTTCTGATGATGATAATTTTAAGGATATTTCAAGCCTTTCATTGTTATCAACTGTTTTAGATAAGCTTAGTCATGACAGTTATAAAATTAATAACGTTGATATAACTTACGTTGGACAAGTTCCTAAACTTCTCCCATATCGTCAGGCAATAAGAAAAAATTTATCAGATGCATTGCAAATCGAAATTGAGAAGATAAGTTGTAAGGCAACTACAACAGACGAATTAGGATTTGAAGGCAAGCTAGAAGGGATCTCATGTCACTGTATGGTTTTAATAGATAGATCTGACAAATGTTAAAAATATTATTATCTAATGATGACGGATTTGAGGCACCAGGACTTAAAGTTCTATATGAGACTCTTAGAAATTTTGCAGAATTGTTTGTAGTTGCTCCGGAAATTAATAATAGTGGTGCAGGTTGCTCAATAACAACAAACTCACCCATGGATGTTACTGAACATTCCAATGGCTTTCTGTCAGTTACAGGAAAACCGGCAGATTGTGTTTATTTAGGCATTCATGAATTATCTCCATGGAAGCCTGACCTCGTTATTAGTGGAATAAATTTAGGCGCCAATATGGGAGAAGACCTGCTTTACTCTGGAACTGTCGGAGCAGCACTTGAAGCAACTGGATTAACTTATCCATCCATAGCTATCTCTGCTGCAGCATTTCATCAACCAGGCTCTAAAAAATATATGGAACCAAATTACACCACTTCTGCAAAAGTTGTTTTAGATTTACTGCAAAACTATAAACTAGAAAATATTGATCCTTCTATAGTGTTGAATATAAATACACCAAATGTAGAATTTTCAAATGATCTTGAATATAAAATAACTACAATAGGCTCTTGGGGTTCCAGAAACCCCCCTCAAATTATTGAAGATAATTCTGGTAAAAAAACGTATTGGACTTCACATAGAGATTCATATCCTGAGAATGATGAGAAATCAGATATTCATGCTCTGGAAAAAAACATGGTATCCATTTCTCCCATTAATCCAAGTTTTTCAATACAAGAAGTCATAAATCAAAGTTTTAATTTAGAAAAGAAATGAGTTTAGACAAAGATACAATGCAAGGACAAGGTATGACTTCCTTACGCACCAGACAGAGACTTATAGAAAGGTTAACTGAAAAGGGAATCTCAGATGTTAGGATATTGGAAGCTATGAGAGATAGTCCTAGGCATCTTTTTTTAGATGAAGCTCTTTCTACCAGAGCATATGAAGATTTAGCTTTACCCATAGGTTATCAGCAAACTATTTCACAACCTTACATTGTGGCAAGAATGACAGAATGCCTTATTTCCGATGAGCGACTTTCTGAAATACCTCTTCAAAATACTCTTGAAATAGGCACTGGATGCGGTTATCAGACATATTTACTCTCTATTTTTTCAAAAAAAGTGACTTCAATTGAGAGAATAGAGCCTCTTCAAGAAAAGGCAAAAAAGATACTTAAAAAGCTAAAGGTTACAAATGTAAATTTTAAGCTAGATGATGCAAATAATTTAGATGATCAAGAATATGATGCAATCTTATCTGCAGCTGCACCTCTTGAAGTGCCAAATAACTTAAAAAAGCGACTCAAGATAGGGGGAAAGTTAATTTTACCTGTGGGTGATAGTAATTCGCAGGTCCTTACTCTTGTTAAGCGTGTAACAAAAAATGAATTTATAGAAGAAAGACTTGAGGATGTTTTATTTGTCCCTCTACTTAAAGGAGTAGTTTCATAAATATAGAGAATAGTAAATTTACCCTATTCTTTAAGGGAATGGCTATGGGCATAGCAGAGGTCATACCTGGGGTGTCAGGAGGTACTATAGCTCTTATCTTAGGTGTTTACGAAAGACTAATAGAAGCTATCCGTTCCTTTGATATTTCCCTTTTACGGTTATTAAAACAAGGTAGATATGGTGATTCTTGGGATCACATAGATGGTAATTACATTCTAGTACTTTTTTTAGGAATGGTAATTTCCATCTTTACCCTTTCATCATTAATCTTATTTTTAATGGCGGTTTATCCAGCGGCATTTAAAGCCTTCTTATCAGCAGTTCTGGTTTTTTCAGCATTTCTAGAACCACTGAAACCCAAAATCTCAAGACCATTTGTTATTGGAATAATTCTCTCCTTTATTATTTGTAGTTTTCTTTACCTTCTTCCCGAAAAAGATTTGGCAACCATAAGTCCCCTCTATTTATTCTTTTCAGGATTTATAGCTATCTCTGCTTTAGTTGTCCCGGGCATTTCTGGAAGCTTTATTCTTCTTTTAATGGGTTCTTACCAATCAATTTTGCTGGCGGTTAGGGATTTAGACTTCACAATAATTTCTATATTTCTCAGCGGTGCAGTACTTGGCTTATTCAGTATAGTTAGAGTAATACAACTTCTATACGAGAAACATAAAGATTTCTTGTTAGCAGTATTTTTTGGACTAATAATTTTTTGCGTACCCTTGCTTTGGATGCAAGGATATAGTCACGACTCTGATCTAAATTTTACTTCATTATCGGTTGGATCTTTGATGGGAATTTCAATCGTCTTTATCTTTAAAAAGTTTAGAAATTCTTAGCGCTCGATCATATCGAACTTACCTTTTACTTCTTTCCAGTCTTCTGAATCAGGTAAAGGATCTTTTTGTTCTACAATATTTGGCCATTCCATGCATAGCTCAGCATTGAGCTCAATATATTCTATCTGGTCTTCCGGAACTTCATCTTCTGAGTATATAGCTTCTATAGGACACTCTGGTTCACATAAGGCACAATCTATACATTCATCGGGATTTATGACCAGCATATTTGGTCCTTCGTAGAAACAATCTACAGGACATACTTCAACACAGTCTGTAAGCTTGCATTTAACGCAAGCATCTCCAACAATGAAAGCCATATCTTCAGTTTACCAGTTAACCAATATTAGGGTAACCATCTTCTAGACAAAGATAAGTTTTCTGTTCTAATAGTTACAAATACTACTTTGTAAATTGGACTTAAATAATTTAGAAATTCTTAGCACTAATTTAGGAGCATTACTGCAGAAAGATAATATGTACTTCACTGCTGCAGAGTCTTGCACTGGAGGTTTGCTATCTCAATCTATAGTTTCTGTACCTGGAAGTTCGGCATGGTTTGGAAGTAGCTTTATCACTTACTCTAATATATCTAAACACAAGGTTTTGGGTGTTTCTAAGGAAACTCTTAAATCTTTTGGGGCAGTGAGTGAGCAAGTTGTCAAAGAGATGGTTGCTGGAGCGTTGAGAGAAAGTAAGGCAAATCTGGGCATTGCAATAAGTGGAATAGCTGGACCAGGAGGTGGCTCACCCGAAAGGCCTGTGGGCACAGTTTGCATTGCTTGGAAGTTCAATGAAGATATTGAAGTACAAGAAACCTGTTACTTTGATGGTAATAGAAATGAAGTAAGATACCAAACTGTAGTAAAAGCTTTGGAGAAAGCAATATTACTGTTAAATTAAATTATTAAAATAATACTGTTTATTTATACAGTATTTTGTATAATGCGATAATATTCTAACGGAGAAATATTATGGCTCAAAAAAAGGTGACAGACATAAAAGAAGGAGATAAATCCAAACAACTGGATAGTGCTTTAGGACAAATTGAGAGACAGTTTGGTTCAGGTACTGTCATGCGTATGGGAGAGAAAGCGCGTGAAAAAATACCTGCTATTCCAACTGGTTCACTTGGATTAGATATAGCCTTAGGCATAGGGGGATTACCTAGAGGAAGGATTGTAGAAATTTATGGCCCCGAGTCCTCTGGTAAGACGACACTCACATTAGAAGTAATAGCTCAATGTCAAAAAATGGGTGGTACAGCTGCCTTTATTGATGCAGAGCATGCTTTAGATCCAATATATGCAGAAAAACTGGGAGTCAATGTTGACGAACTATTGGTTTCTCAACCAGATACTGGTGAGCAAGCATTAGAAGTAGCCGATATCATGGTAGCGTCAGGTGGTATAGACATATTGGTTATTGATTCTGTAGCTGCTTTGGTACCTAAAGCCGAAATTGAGGGTGAAATGGGTGATCATCATGTTGGACTTCAAGCGAGATTGATGTCCCAAGCTCTCAGGAAAATAACAGGCAATGTACAGAGGTCAGATACTTTAGTTATTTTTATAAATCAAATAAGGCATAAGATAGGTGTCATGTTTGGGAGCCCTGAAACAACAGCGGGTGGAAACGCTCTCAAATTCTATTCTTCAGTAAGAATGGATATAAGAAGGATAGGCACCGTCAAAGATGGTGACGAGGCTGTTGGCAATGAAACAAGAGTTAAAGTTGTAAAAAACAAAGTATCACCGCCATTTAAACAGGCAGAATTTCAAATACTCTATAACAAAGGTATAAATAGATTAGGCGAACTTATAGATAAAGGTGCTGATCTTGATATTATTGAAAAGGCTGGTGCTTGGTACAGCTATAACGGCGAGAAGATTGGTCAAGGTAAAGCCAATTCTATTGAATTCTTAGAGCAGAACCCTAAATTATTAAAAACAATAGAAAAACAGGTTTTAGATTCACTCAATAAAGAAGATTAATTTCTCTTTCTCTTAAAGCCTATTTTGTTATAGGATTCTAATGTGGCGACTATAAAGGTCGCCACTTTCATGAATAATTAGGAGAGATTATGGGAAACGCATATATTGTAGGTGCGGTAAGGACACCAGGTGGACGAAAAAATGGCAAACTAAGCCAATGGCATCCAACAGACTTAGGAGCTTTAGTTTTAGACGAAATCGTTCAAAGAACAGGGGTTAAGCCCGAATTAATAGATGATGTAATTTTTGGATGTGTCAGTCAATCTGGAGCACAGTCAGGTAATGTTGCAAGAAATGCTGTACTTGCTTCTTCGCTCCCTGAATCAGTTCCAGGAACAACTGTTGATAGACAGTGCGGATCATCACAACAAGCTATACACTTCGCCGCACAGGCAGTTATGTCTGAGACTCAAGATATTGTCATAGCAGGTGGAGTGGAAGTGATGAGCCAAGTTCCAATAGGTGCTGCTGTTATCGATAGTTTCAAAGCAGGTCATGGACAGCCATATGGAGGAAAGGGAACAAGTGAAAGATATCCCGGAGTCCAATTTAGTCAATTTACAGGAGCCGAAATGATGGCTGACAGATGGAATATGTCTAGAGAGGAATTAGACTCTTTTGCACTAGCGAGTCATCAAAAAGCTGTAAATGCTACAGAGGGTGGTTATTTTGATAGAGAAATAGTTCCAGTAGAAGGTGACTTGCCAAATGGTGATAAAGAGATGGTAACTGTTGACGAAGGCATAAGATTTGATGCAAGCTCAGAAAGCCTTTCTGGTCTAAATACATTGTCTGAAGATGGTGTGTTAACTGCAGGAACATCAAGTCAAATATGTGATGGTGCTGCGGCTGTTATGCTTGTAAATGATGCTGGACTTGAAAAACTCGGCATCAAACCAAGAGCAAAGGTAGTTGCACTAGCCTTGGCAGGCGATGACCCTATTATCATGCTGACAGGACCTATACCTGCTTCAAAAACAGTATTAGAAAAAGCCTCTATGAAAATAGAAGATATAGATCTTTATGAAGTTAATGAAGCATTTGCTCCCGTTCCTCTAGCTTGGGCAAAAGAACTTAATGCTGATCTAGATAAATTAAATGTGAATGGTGGAGCTATGGCTTTGGGTCATCCTCTAGGAGGAACTGGTGCAAAGCTGATGACAACTTTGCTACATGAATTAGAGAGACGCGAGGCAAAATTTGGCTTGCAAGCAATTTGTGAAGGCGGCGGAACTGCTAACGCAATGATAATTGAGAGACTTAGTTAGTCTTTATCGCTGATATAAGGTCCTGATGAGAGACTAATTGTGGTTTCTCATCTAACCTCTTTTTGATTTCGATCTCACCAGTTTCTAGTGTTCTTTCTCCAATAATAACTGTTATAGGAGTTCCAATTACTTCCATATCGTGAAACTTTACTCCAGGTCTTTTTTCTCTGTCATCCCATAAAACTTCGATGTCATTTTCTTTAAGTAAGTTATATATATCAGAACACTGAATTGAAATTTCCTCTTTTTTCTTGGGATTAACTTCAACTATAGCAACTTCGAAAGGAGCTAAAGCTTTAGGCCAAATTATCCCTTTTTCATCATGATTCTGTTCAATCGCAGCCGCTACTATCCTGGAAGCACCAATACCATAGCAACCCATCTCAGGGTGGATATCACTATTTTCTCCCTGTATTCTAAGATTTAGTGTTTGGGAGTATTTTTTTCCTAGTTTAAAAATATGTCCGACCTCAATTCCTTTTTTTAATCTAAGAAGGCCTTTACCGTCTGGACTTGGCTTTCCATCAAGAGAGTAGGCGTCTTGACCTTCTTGGAGTTCAGTTAACAACTCTGCATTTATAGCGTATTCACTTTTATCGCTAAACGCTAAAAGATCTTCACCTGAATCTGCTAAAACATGAAATTCTTCAGAATCTGAGCCACCTATAGCTCCACTATCTGCTTTCACCACCCTGTAATCTAAACCTAAATTATCAAAAATCTTTATATAGGTCTCTTTCATAATTGCGTAACTACGATCTAATCCATCTTTATCTAAATCGAATGAATATGCATCTTTCATCAAGAATTCTCTAGACCTCATTACACCGAATCTCGGTCTTATTTCATCTCTGAACTTGGTTTGAATTTGATACAAAGTTACTGGAAGTTGTTTGTAACTGGTTAAGAGATTTTTACATAAGTCAGTAATAATCTCCTCGTGAGTTGGTCCTAAACAGAATTTATTCTCGTGTCTATCAAGAAAGACCAGAAGTTCCTGCCCATATTGATCTATCCTTCCTGAATCTTCCCATAATGAAGCTGGTTGAACCATAGGCATTAATATTTCCTGACCTCCTGCAACATCCATCTCTTTTCTAATTATATTTTCTACTTTTTGAAGGATTTTTTTACCCAGAGGCAACCAGTTGTAAATACCTGACGATACTTGTCTAACAAGGCCTGCCCTGATCATCAATTGATGGCTAATAATCTCAGCATCCGCTGGATTTTCTCTTTGAGTTCCTAAAATTAACTGTGAAGCTTTCATATAAATTGGTCATTAATACTAACATATAGCTAGTTTTAGAGAATCTATATAATTAAAATTGGTATAATTATGATGTGGAATAATAAACAGTTCTTATTTACAAGGTAATCCTTTATGCCAACATATATTTTCAAGAATACAAAAACTGATGAGATTTTTGAGCAACAAATGAGAATCTCAGAATTAGATGAATTCAAGAGCAAAAATCCTGATCTAGTTCAAATGCCTACAGCTCCTTCCTTCAGATTAAAGGGCACTGGTTGGTATGAAACGGACTTTAAGACTGGTAGCAAGAAAAACATCGCAAAAAGTGATAACGAAAGTCAATCTTCAACAACATCAAAAGATAAAAAAGACACATCAAAAAAAGAAATATCTTCTTAAAGAACTAATGAAAAGAACACATAAATGTAATCAAGTTACCGAAGACTTAATAGGCCAGGAGATTTCGGTAACTGGTTGGATTCACAGAAGAAGAGATCATGGAGGAGTAATATTCTTTGATCTACGTGACGAAGACGGACTTGTTCAAGTTGTTTACAATCCAGATTCGGATAGTACTTTCTCGCTTGCAGAAACTTGTAGGAATGAATACGTAATTTTCTCTTCTGGTTTGGTTAGGAAAAGACCGGATGGAACTGAAAATAGTAATTTAGAAACTGGACAAGTTGAGATAGTTGCAACTCAATTAGAAATTTTAAATCCTTCCTTGCCAATTCCCTTCCAACTTGATGAATATACATCTGTCGGCGAAGAGACACGTTTGAAATATAGATTCTTAGATTTAAGAAGACCAGAAATGCAAGAAAATCTAAGGTTGAGATCAAAAGCTTCCTCTGTCTTTAGGAGCTTTTTGACTAAACAGGATTTTATCGAAATTGAAACGCCTATACTTACAAAGGCCACCCCTGAGGGGGCTAGGGATTATTTGGTGCCAAGTAGGACATTTCCCGGTCAGTTTTTTGCGTTGCCTCAGTCGCCCCAGCTTTTTAAGCAAACTCTCATGGCTTCAGGTTTCGAAAAATATTTTCAATTTGCTAAATGTTTTAGAGATGAAGATCTAAGGGCTGACAGACAACCAGAATTTACCCAACTTGATATAGAGCTATCATTTGTGGATTCTGAAGAAGTTATAGCATTGATTACTGAGATGATTAAAGAAGTTTTTATGCAAACTTTGTCAATTGATTTAGGTGAATTTCCAAAAATTCCTTACCACGAGGCTATTTCAAAATATGGTATTGATAAGCCAGACTTAAGAAATCCCTTAGAACTAATTGAGGTAAAAGATTTATTTAAAGATTGTGATTTTAAGGTATTCAATGAACCTGCAAATGATCCAGATTCTAGAATTGCCGCTTTGAGAGTTCCCAATGGTAAATCTTTGACAAGAAAACAAATCGATGAATACACTGACTTCGTAGGAAACTATGGTGCCAAGGGCCTAGCTTATATACGTGTTGACGATCCTGACAAGGGTAAAGACGGCCTTCAATCTCCGATTATAAAGTTCATTGAAGACTCAATAATCGATTCTCTTGTGAAGATATTAGAAGTAAAGGAAGGAGATATAATTTTCTTTGGTGCTGGTAAAAATAACGTAGTAAATGATTCTTTGGCTGCCTTGAGAGATTTAGTGGCAAAAGATCTTGATCTCTTGACATGCGATTGGGCACCGTGTTGGGTAGTAGATTTTCCAATGTTTGAAAAAAATAAATCTGGGGAACTCACCCCACTTCATCATCCTTTCACTGCCCCAAGTTGTAGTGTTGAGGATTTGAAGCAGGACCCCTTAGAAGCAATCACTGATGCTTACGATGTGGTTTTGAATGGTACAGAATTAGGTGGTGGTTCAGTAAGAATTCATGATAAAGAAATGCAGCAAGCAGTCTTGGAACTTTTGAATATAAATGACCAGGAAGCAGAAGAAAAGTTTGGTTTTCTCATATCAGCCTTACAGCATGGCTGTCCTCCTCATGCAGGTCTTGCTATTGGCTTTGATAGGATGATCATGCTAATGACAGGTTCAGAATCTATAAGAGACGTTATAGCTTTTCCAAAAACCCAAACTGCATCCTGTCTATTAACAGACGCTCCAGGTGAAGCTGCTCAAGATCAATTAGAAGAACTTCATATAAGATTTCATGGGTTAGATAAGGAGGTTTAAAGTGGCTGGTCATTCAAAATGGGCAAATATTAAGCATCGTAAAGGTAGACAGGATGCAAAAAGGGGTAAGATTTTTTCTGTTCTAATCAGAGAACTTACAGTTGCTGCCAAGTTAGGGGGAGGTGTTCCTGATGATAACCCAAGATTAAGAACAGCTGTTGATAAAGCCCTAGCGGCAAATATGACAAAAGATACAATTGAAAGGGCGATTCAGAGAGGGGCAGGTGGTTTAGAAGGAGAAAATTTAGAAGAAGTTAGTTTTGAGGGTTATGGTCCAGGTGGGATCGCTATAATGGTCGAATCCATGACCGATAATAATAATAGAACAGTTGCTGAGGTAAGGCATGCTTTTACTAAATCTGGAGGTAATCTAGGGACTAATGGATCCGTTTCGTATTTATTTGAAAAGAAAGGAATAATAACTACCTCTTCTGAGAATAATGCAGATGAGGTCATGGAGATATCCATAGAAGCTGGCGCAGAAGATATAGAAATCAATGAAGATGAATCAATAACTGTTAGTTCCGCACCTGAAGATTTTGAAAATATTAAAAAAGCTCTATCTGATAAAGAAATAAAAATAGACGATTCAGAAATTTCTTTGGTACCGGAAACAACTGTTCAAGCCGATTTAGATACTTCCCTTAAGGTGTTTAAATTATTAGAGATGCTTGAAGATTTAGACGATACGCAAAATGTAACTTCCAATATAGAGTTTGCTGAAGGTATGTTGGATCAACTAGATTGATATGACTAATTCAAGAAATAAAGGAGCTTCTTTCGAGAGGGAGGTGGCTAATTTACTTACTAATGATTTAGGTTTAAAAAATAATATAAGAAGGATACTAGAGCAAACTCGAGAAAAGCATTTACCCGACTTGATGCTAGGTAGGTGGTACTTGGAATGTAAGCGATATGGGTCAGGTGCAGAACCCTTAGAGGCCTGGTGGAAGCAAGTCTTAGATGCCACCAAGAATAAAGGTATTCCTGCTTTAGTTTATAAATTTGATAGGCGACCCATAAAAGTTAGAGTCCCATTAGGGGCAATTAATCCCAAACTCCATATAGATTCTCCTTTTACAGCTGATCTATTATGGGATGACTTTATATTCTTATTGAAGGAACTTTACTCTGAAGACATAGCTCTTCACGAAGATATTGAATGATGCAAGACTATAATTTGAGAGTGTATTATGAAGATACTGATGCTCAAGGCGTTGTTTACTACGCAAATTACCTTAAGTTTTTTGAAAGAGCTAGAACTGAATATTTACGTTCAGTCGGTTATGAGCAAATGAAGTTGATGAAGGAAGAAATTATCTTTGTAGTCAGAGGTCTTGAAATGAAATTGCACAGACCTGCTAGGCTAGATGATGAAATAACAGTAAGGACAAAATTAGAAAAATTAGGAAAAGTGAGTTTTGATTTTAAGCAGACTGCCTTAGTGGATAATCAAACTATTGCGGAAGCTAAGATCAAATGTGGTAGTTTAAATCCTAATTCTTTTAAGCCTTCTGCTCTTCCAGAGTATTTACATAAGGGCATGAAAAAACTACTCTAATAATATGGAACTTTCAATATTAGAATTATTCTTAAACGCAAGTATAGTGGTTAAATCTGTAATCATTCTCCTCTTGCTGGCTTCCATTACTTCTTGGATGGTAATCTTTGAAAGATGGCTCTATATAAATAGAGTAGGCCAGGATTTTTCAGAATTTGAGGAAAGATTTTGGTCTGACTCAGGATTAGAAGCTCTATTATCCACTAGTCAAGAAGCAGGACATCAATCTCTTGGTTCGGAATATATCTTCCAGATTGGCTTCTTAGATTACAAGAGGCTCAAGAAAGAGAATATTGACTCTAAAACAGTTATGGCGAGTGTTCAGAGGAATATGAGAGCCGCATTAGCCAAGGAACAGGCTTTATTGGAGAAACATTTACCTTTCCTTGCCACTGTTGCTTCCGTCAGCCCCTATATAGGTCTGTTTGGTACTGTATGGGGAATTATGAACTCATTTAGAGGATTGGCAGGATCTTCTCAGGCAACTTTATCTGCTGTAGCTCCAGGAATATCCGAAGCTCTAATAGCGACTGCAATAGGTTTATTTGCAGCAATACCAGCCTTGATAGCATATAACAAATTTATTTCTGAATCGGATAGCTTGGTTTCTGGTATGGAAGGTTTTAAAGAAGAATTTTCAGCAGTTCTTCACAGAGATATTCAATCAAAATAGTAGTGAGAAGAAGAAATTTAATTTCAGACATCAACGTGGTTCCCTATATTGACGTAATGCTTGTCTTATTAGTTATTTTTATGATCTCCGCACCTTTAATGGTTCAAGGAATTCAGGTAAATCTTCCAGAAGCTTCTTCAGAAGCATTACCAGTTAAAAATGAAGAACCCCTGATTGTATCTATTACTAAAGAAGGAAATGTATTCCTAGAAACTGATTCGACCAGAGGCAGGTCTCTTAACCTTAAAGAGATGAATGAATTAGTTTCTAAGATATTTGAAGCCAGTCCAGGCTTGCAAGTTGTGATACGGGGTGATGGAGAAGTTAAGTATGAAACCATTATGAGTGTGATGGCTTCACTTCAAATTGCTGGAGCTAGTGATATCGGCCTAATTTCAGCCCCAATCTCGCCAAAATGATCAATTATTTCGTACCCTTTTGTTTATCACTATTAATCCACTTCGGAATAATTCTTTCATTTTCAGATTTTTTTAACATCAACTTCGACCAATTTAATATTCAGTCTAGTAAACCAGTGGCTGCTTATATTGTTTTTGAAGAAATAAAGAAAACAACCAATAATCAAGTTCAAATTAATCAAGTAAATAAAAAAATAAAAGAAAAAAAACCTGAAAATCAAAGTATTGAGATCTCTCGTCCTTCTTCCATATTACAAGAGATACAACAACTACAAGATACTATGGTAAGGGATAATACTGATAAGGATAAAGACCTTCTCCAGATGGATATTGAAAAATACTCTTACATGATAAAAAGACAAGTGAAGGAAAATTGGAAAAGACCTAAAAATCTCAATATAAATCTAAAGACCGAAATTCAACTAAACCTTGTACCAACTGGAGAGATTCTTTCGGCAATTATAATCAAAGGTAGTGGTAATAGAGCATTCGATGAATCTGCCATGTCTGCAATCTTAAAAGTTAAGTCTTTTGAAGGTCTAACAATGCAAATGAAATTATTTGACCAACATTTTAGAAAATTTATCTTAATTTTTACTCCTGAATAAAATTAGCAAATTAAATGCATTTTAGAAAATTTCTTTTAATCACATACTTTATTATTTTCTTTCCAACTCTTTCTTCACAACTAAGAATAGAAATAAAAGGAGGAGCAGAAGAGTCGATAAGTATTGCAGTTGTACCCATGCAATGGAATTTAGAGGTACCACAAGAAACATTTATCCATAAAGTTATAAAGTCAGATTTAGAGTCTTTTGGAGAATTTAATGTCCTACCTCCTAGAAATATGTTGAGCCTTCCAACTTCAAAGGAAGGGGTTTTTTTTAAAGATTGGAGGTTATTGGGAACTGATTATTTAGTGATTGGAAATGTCAAATCGACTGATATTGATAGAGAAATAAGGGCCTCCTATACGATATATGATGTAGTAAAGGAAAGAGCGATCCATAGGGGTTCAGTATTAGGTCCCATAAGTACTTTAAGAAAAATAGGACATAAGATCAGCGATACTATTTATTCTAGAATACATGGTATTCCAGGAATATTCTCTACCAGATTAGCTTATATAGACAAGCCTTCAAATAGTGATCCTAATTATAACCTCATGATTTCAGATATAGATGGTTATGACAGTATGTCTCTCTTCTCTTCACCTCAACCTTTAATGTCTCCAAGCTGGTCTCCAGACTTGAAAAATATTGCTTACGTCTCGTTTGAAGAAGGTACTTCTAGAATTTTTATACAAAAACTGTCTTCTGCTGAAAGAAAAGGCCTAAAGTTAGAGAAAGGCATTAATAGTTCACCTAATTGGTCTCCCGATGGAAAAAAAATATCCGCAGTTTTATCTAAGACCGGCAATCCAGATATTTTTATTTATGATATGGAACGTTCTTCATGGTCGCAGGTAACAAAACATTTTGGCATAGATACTGAACCTGATTGGTCGCCAAATTCAAAGAGTATTTTATTTACGTCAAATAGGTCTGGGTCACCTCAATTATATGAAGTTAATACAAGAAACAACAGAATAAAAAGGTTAACTTTTGAAGGCTCCTATAATGCTAGAGGAAGATATCTTCCTGATGGAAAGGGCATAGTCTTTGTTCATAGACAAAATGGAATATTTCACATAGCCACACAGAATCTTAAGACAGGAAAGGTTAAAATTTTAACTGATACCACCCTAGATGAATCTCCTACGGTTTCTCCAAATGGAAATGTAGTTATCTATGCTACCAAAGACGGGGATAAAGATATCTTGGCCGGTATAACCTTAGATGGTAAGACAAAGTTTGTTATGCCCTCTCTAAAAGGAGAGGCCAGAGAGCCTTCTTGGTCTCCTTTGATAGATTAGAATAAAAATAAAAGTATAATAAAGATCAGGAGGCTTAAATGAACACTTTTCAAAAATTTTACTTAACATTTTTAGTTATATTCCTTGCATCTTGTAGTTCTGTATCAACGGATAGAACAAATGATGCTACTGCTATTTCTGCTTCAGCTACAGGTGCATACTCTGATAGCGGACTTACTTCCAATAATGTACTTTATTTTGCTTATGATAGGTCAGATATCAATTCAGAGGGAAGGGCTAAAATACGAAACCTAGCTAAAGTTATTAACAATAATAACTTGAGCGTTAGAGTTGAAGGTCATTGTGATGAAAGAGGAACAAGAGAATATAATTTAGCTTTAGGAGAACAAAGGGCGAAGACTGTAGCAGAATTGTTAGTAATAAATGGCGTTCCTTCTAGTAAAATCTCAACTGTAAGTTACGGGGAAGAAAAACCAGCTGTATCCGGATCTAATGAAAATTCTTGGTCAAAAAATAGAAGAGCATTAGTCAAAACATTTTAATTTGATTTGAAAAACTTTGTTCTAGGAACCGGAATTTTCTTATCTTCATTTCTTTTTTCTAATGAGCAGGAGAGTTTTGAGCTCTTGTATGAAAAAATTGAAACTTTAGAGGAAGAAATAAGACAGCTAAGGAATTTACTAGAAGAAAATACTATTCTTGTAGATAGATCCTTGGAGCTGCAACAACAAAGATACCTAGACCTTGATGGAAGAATACTTGAGTTATCAAATATCTCATCAGAGTCAAAATCTTCTATTTCAAGTGAACAAGAGATACTAGTCCAAACAGAAGAAAGAGATTTATTCAAGTCCGCATTAATTCTCTTTGAAGAATCTAGGTTTGCTGAAGCATTAGAAGTCTTTTCTAATCTAATAATCTCTTTTCCAGAAGGTTCATTTACGGCGGATGCTTACTTTTGGTCTGGTGAATTATTTTTAGCTCAAGATATGTTAGAGGATGCTAAGTTAAGTTTTCAGAGTGTTGTGGATCAATTTCCAGAACATACAAGAACTCCAGATTCCTTATTTAAGTTAGGTGAAATCTTTAGATTTCAAGGGAATAAGATAATGTCGGAAGAATTTTATGACAAAGTTTTAGGTTCTTATCCGCAATCTGGTGCAGCTCAGTTAGCAAAAAAATCTAAAGAAAACCTAAAAGAAGAGTCGAATTTAGTTGATTAAACCTTTAAAATACGATTTTTTTTCCGGGCCGTTAGCTCAGTCGGTAGAGCAGTTCGCTTTTAACGAATTGGTCCTGCGTTCGAGTCGCAGACGGCCCACCAACCAAAAATGAATCTAATCTTAATATGTTTGGGTGGCGCTTTTGGGGCTTTATCGAGATTTTATATTTCCAATTTATTTCCAAAATCAGATACTCTAGAAATACCGTTGGGAATATTGATTGTAAATATAATGGGGTGTTTTCTTTTAGGTCTTTTTTACAATTTAATGGATTCAAGCCTCGAAAAAATACTCACACCTTTTCTTTTTATAGGATTTTTAGGTGCTTTCACAACTTTCTCAGCTTTTTCTAAGGAATCTCTTGAGCTTCTAATAAATGGACAATTTGTGGGTGCCTTAATATACGTTACATTGTCTATATTTTCATGTCTTGGTGCGACTTGGTTTGGTATATACCTAACTAAAACTTAGTCAATTTTTAGTCCTTTAGTATCTCGCATAATTTGTCTATAGCTGTAGCCTCTATAACCCTCTGTAGTTAAAAACTTTGATGCTTCTTTTCTCAACCATGTGATGCCTTTACCGGGATTATCTGTTTGGAGTTCTTTAATTACAGAAACAACTCTCTCTTTTTTTAGTGCCGTATCCATAGATGAAGCATCAATATCTAGTTCTTCAATCCTAGTTGAAGAGTCCTTAATATATCCTTTCAAATTAGATACTTCCAGAGCATCCATCATAAGCATCGTGTTGTAAACAATCGTTTTTGTTATTGGACTTTTATCAATTTCATTGAGAACAAGTTTAGCTCTAAAAATGATATGAGCAGCTAGCCTTAGTCTTTCAGATATATTCTCGCTGTCCAGCATTATCACAATGTCATCCCATCTTGTAGAGAGGTCTGATTCAGCTAATATTTCTGCAGCTGCCGCAGCAATATTTTTTAAGTTTTTCTTTGGGTCAAGATCTTCAACCGCTTCTTGAAGTTGAGTCAATGAAATATTTAGAGACGGCTCTTTAGGTTTCATATGTCTTCTTTTATATTAACCATTGTTGTTTAATTGATAAATAACTTTATGTATGTCTTTGTAAAAATTATTATCACGGCTTTTATAGTTGTCCTTATTTCTGAAATTGCTAAAAGGTCAACAGCAATTGCAGGTATAGTTGCGTCTGTTCCTTTAACTTCCTTGTTGGCCTTCGTATGGTTTTATTTCGATACCCAAGACGTAAATTCAATTAGAGAGTTATCCAGAAATATATTCTTGATGGTGCCTCCCTCTCTAATTTTCTTTGTATGTATTTATTTTCTTATAAGTTGGAATTTTTCTTTTTATTTAACCTTAGTTGCTTCAATAATATTTACGGCCTTTGTGTATTGGCTATATTTGTATATATTAGGCTTTTTTGGGATCAATCTGAGTTGAGATAAAGATATGAAATTATTCATGGTACATGTTGGATTTTACGACCCAGCCATAGGAGATGGAATTTACGAGACTCATCTTAATTACTTTATTGCAGCCTCAAATGCGAAGGAAGCTAAAAGAAAAACTCTTGATCTTGAACAATTTAAAGAAAAATCTATGCATATTGATGGCATTAAAGAAATTTCTAATGTTCAGGGTTATGACGTAATTCTTAAAGAAAGTAGTAATTCTGATGAAGGGAAGGTTATTTCTTACGATGCTGCAAAGGAGCTTTAATAAATGTCAGATACAATATTTCAGAAAATAATAGATAGAGAATTGCCTGCAGACATAATTTATGAAGATGAGCAATCTTTGGTCTTTAGAGATATTAATCCAGTGGCTCCAACTCACTTACTAATCATACCTAAAAAGCAAATAGAGAAAATTTCTGATGCTAATGATGAAGATCAAGAACTACTCGGACATTTATTCTTGGTTGCTGGAAAAGTAGCAAAACAACTAGAAATAGATGACGCATTTAGGCTTGTTGTTAATAATGGGGCTGGAGCTCAACAAACTGTGTTTCATCTACATATACACCTCATAGCAGAAAGAGAGTTTTCTTGGCCGCCTGGCTAAGAAACTGATTTCAATGCTTCTATTGATTTATGAGATCTTTCAATCTTATTGTAGATAGTCTCTGTAAGTTGGAAATTATTCCCTGTTAACTCCAATGCCATTCTCAAATGCTTTATAGAGGTTTCATAAGCCCCAGTTAAAAAGAAATATTCTGCTCTTGAAAGATGCAGACCTATAACATTCTTGTCCAAACCTTGCACTTCAGCTAACCAATACCAGATTTGAGGATCTTGAGGTCTAATTAATGTTAATTTCCTCAATATTTCCTCACCTGTCTTGTAGTCCCCTTTATTCATGAGAACTTTGTTATAGAGCATAGTTATTGGATAATTATTTGGATTTGTATCAAGAAGGGATGCTGCTAGTGCTTCAGCTTCAAATAAGTTTTCTGCAGCAATGTGCAATTCTAAAAGACCTATCTGCAAGAGTAGATTTTCTGCATCCAAAGCTAATGCGTTCCTAATATTTTCTAAAGCTAAAACGTGTTTTTTGTCTTTTGAATAAGCAAGAGCAAGACCATATTTGGCTTTTATTGAATCCCTTGTAGTTTTCGCCTCTCTAGCTTCTTTTTTATATATAGTCACCGCTTGTCTAGGTACTTCGGAAAAATGAACTATAGTTCTATTTCTTACTAATTCGTAGTCAAGAGAATTTCTATAGTTACCCTTTTCAAACCCTTGAGCTCGAGATTGGGCATCGGCTATTCTATTTTTTGTTAAAGGATGCGACCTTAAAAATTCAAGTTCATTTGATCCAGAAAGCCGGCTGAGTGATTGCAATTTTTCAAACATATATGAAGTACTTTTTGGGTCGAATCCAGCGGCAACCATGTTTTTAAAACCAATTCTATCTGCTTCTTGCTCGTCCCCTCTACTAAAAGATAGATTCTGTTGTGTGATAGCCTGCTGCCCCACGAGAAGAGCATTGGGGTTGCTGGTCGCTCCAGCAAGAGCAATACTACCTAAAATCATCAGAGAATTTGCTAAGCTTCTATCTTTTTGTCTTTGCATTCTTCTTGCAAAATGTCTTTGGCTTAGATGAGCCAATTCATGAGACAAAACAGATGCAAATTGTCCTTCCGTCTCCGCATGAAATATTAAGCCTGCATTTATTCCTACAATGCCACCAGGTGCAGCAAAAGCATTAACTGATTTTTCATCAATTAGTGCTATTTCTAACCTTCTATCTGTCAATTGACTAAATTCAGATAGCCTGTAAACTAAATGTTCAGAATAGTCTTGAGTGATAGGATCTATATACTCTGGTAAAGCTCTTCTCAATTGCGCCATATATAGCCTTCCCAAATTATACTCTGATGCAATAGATATCACTGAAGAAGAGGCATCTCCAATAACTGGAAGTTCCTCTTCTGAAAGAAGGGGTGCATTGAAGGCTAGGATCAGTAAACTGATTTTAAATTTATATATAATGCCTTTCGAGCTATTTCTTTTCATAGAAAGTCGTTACTATATTAATTGAATACATTAGATTATCTAGAAAATACTTAGTTCCTAATTAATTATGAGAAGTTTATTCAATAAATTCATGCAAAGGTTTTTCTCAAATGAAGAATCTGTTTATTTTGCAATCTTATTAATTTTTTCCTTCTTTTTTATCATTTTTTTTGGAAATGTTTTACTTCCAGTGATCATCAGCATAGTAATTGCCTTTCTCTTGAATGGATTTATGACAACTTTGCTTAGATTTAATATATCTCAGAAACTATCTTTATCAATTACTTTAATTGTATTTTTTGGATTTTACTTAAGTCTATTTATGGCTCTCCCTTCCATTGGAACGGAAATCAATAATCTATTGCAAAATCTACCAGCAATTGTCAGTTCATTCCAGCAAACTTTAATTGAAATGAATAATTACTTTTCCGAAGAGGATATCGATCAGATTTTTGCTAATTTAAGTAACCAAATTAGTGTTCTATTGAGCTCTGCACTTGGACAACTTGCAGGAACTGTTGCGCTAATGTTCAACGCTATACTTTATGCAATTATGATTCCTTTAATGGTCTTCTTTTTTTTGAAGGATAAAAGTATATTGCTTCCATTTGCTTCAATCATACTTCCAAAAGAGAATGGATTTATGCAATCAGTATTTTCTGAAATGAATGATCAGTTGTTCAACTATGTGACAGGAAAATTTATAGAAATGCTCGTAGTGGCCACTGCATCCTATATTTTGTTTGCTTCTTTGGGTTTACCTTATGCCGTTTTGATTGCAATATTAGTCGGACTTTCCGTAATCATTCCAATATTTGGGGCAATCTTGGTGACCATCCCTGTAGTTTTGATTGGACTATATGAATGGGGCCTTACGGAGAATTTTTATTGGCTTTTAGGTTTTTATCTTCTAATTCAAGTATTGGATGGCAATGTTTTAGTACCGATACTGTTTTCCTCTAGAAACAACTTACATCCTGTTGTTATAATAATAGCTGTGTTATTTTTCGGCGGAATATGGGGCTTTTGGGGGCTATTTTTTGCAATCCCGTTAGCTACTTTCATAAAAGCAATTATAAATTCTTGGCCTGAACCAATTTCTTAGGAATTTATTTTTTTTGCCGCTTCAAGCACCTCTTTCGCATGACCTGTAACCTTAACCTTTCTCCATTCCTGAACTAGTTTTCCACTAGAGTCTATCAAGAAAGTGCTTCTCTCTATTCCCATGTATTTTTTTCCGTACATACTTTTTTCTTTTATAACATCGTATTGTTTGCAGATTTTCTCATCAGGATCAGAAATTAGATCAAAATTGAATTTTTCTTTCTTTTTAAAATTTTCATGAGATTTTATGGATTCTCTAGATAATCCAAAGATTATCGTATTAGATTTAGTGAATTGAGCTTTTAAATCCCTGAAGTCTTGTCCTTCTGTTGTGCATCCTGGCGTACTATCCTTTGGATAGAAATATAAAACTACATTTTTACCTTTTAGATCAGAAAGACTAATTGTTTTATCACCCGTGCACTCTCCTTTGAATATCGGCGCTTTATTATTTATTTTAGGTATTGGCATATCTCCTCCATTAGAAACATTCTATAATAGTAAAGATTCTATCATTGAGATAAAAAAACTATTAATGTTTAATCTAAAAGGCTCTATAGCCGCTCTAGTAACTCCTATGGAGTCCGATGGAGAAATTAATTGGGGTGGCCTAAAAGACCTTATCGAATGGCACGTAAGCTCTAATACTTCTGGTTTGGTCATAGTTGGAACAACTGGAGAGTCAGCCACATTAGATGTAGCAGAACATGTCCAACTTATTGAAAGATCAGTAGATATAGCTGAAGGCAGAATAAAGATCATAGCGGGCACTGGAGCAAATTCTTCAAAAGAAGCCATATACCTTACTAACTCTGCTAAATCCGCTGGCGCCGACGCCGCACTCCTCGTGACGCCATACTATAATAAGCCTACACAGGAGGGGTTATATCAACATTATATGTTAATAGCTAATGAAGTAGACTTACCTCAGATCCTTTATAATGTTCCTTCGAGGACAGGCTGCGATCTTTCAAATGATACAGTTATGAGATTAGTCGACCATCAAAATATAGTAGGCTTGAAGGATGCCACCGGAAGCATTGAACGCTTAAAAGCGATGATGCAATCTCTCAATACAGATCAAAAAGAAAGCTTCTCCCTATATTCAGGAGATGATCCTACATCAACTGAATTTATTTTAAATGGAGGGGTGGGGACTATCTCAGTGACCGCAAATATTGTTCCAAAAACTATTTCCGATATTTGCAGTCTTGCCTTGAATGGTGAGGCAGATTCTGCAATTCAGCTCGATAAGCAATTAGTTCGATTAAATGAAATATTATTTATTGAGTCTAACCCAATTCCAATAAAATGGATGTTGAATAGAATTGGTAGAATAACGGATGGTATAAGGCTGCCGTTAACTCCTCTTGACTCTCAATTTCATCATCAAGCAGAAGGCATACTTAAAGAATTAAATTTACTGAATTAAATATTATGAAAAATCTATTTTCTTTTCTATTTCTTTCTTTTTTCTTAAGCTCTTGTAGTTATTTCTTAACTGATCACAAGAATGACTACCTAAAAGAAAAACAAGAAAAATCTTTAGATTTACCTAAAGATATAACTACTCGACCAATAATTGATTATTACCCAATAAATACAATAAATCCTGAAAAAGTTGGTGATGAATATCTTATACCGATGCCTCAACAAGTTTTTTCATCAGGTACTTCTAATGAAGTACGTATGCATAAGCTTGGTGAAATAAGATGGGTCTATGTTGAAACTTTACCTAGCAGTGCTTGGCCAATGATGAATGACTTTTGGGTTACCAGCGGCTATGGAGTTGCTAAATCTGACCCCACAACTGGAATAATTGAGAGTGAAAATTTAGGTGATAATCAATCGATTACAAAATTAGTGATGAAAGTTGAGCACGGGATCAGGCAGGCGAGCTCTGAAATTTTTATTTCTCATATAACTGAGATAGATGGCGATTGGTTAAGGGTAGAAGGACCTGAAAATTTGGAAGAGGAAACAATGCGAAAAGTATTAGACTACTTTGCGACAACTCCTCCTAGTGGAGGCACTTCCTTAGTGGCTTTAAACCTGAATTATGGGCAAAAAGCTGCCCTCAAGCAGGATGATGAACAAAATAGCTTCATAGAATTGAATCTTGAGTACGCTAGGGCATGGGCTGCAGTAGATAGAGCACTTAAAGAAGCCTTGATAGATGTTAATGATCTTGATAGAGAAGAAGGAGTTTTTTACGTAAACTTCTCTAGAGAAGAAGAAAAGGGTTTTCTCAGAAGAATTTTCACTGGAGCTTCTTTTGATGGAGACTTTAGAATACTCATTAAAGAAATTGATGAAAAAACTTGCAGAGTTACAATCAGTGCTGAAGAGGAAGAGGCTAAAGCCTTTGAAAGGGAGCTTCTTTCAGAAATTAACCAATCTTTATCTTAATAGTTATGACAAATATTGAAAAAGGTGAATTAATCACCACCGGAAAAGCCAAGTCACTTTATGAATCTAATGAGTCAGATTTTTTGATAATGCATTACAGAGATGACACTTCAGCATTCGATGGTAAGAAAATCGAAAGCCTTGAAGGAAAAGGGACCATCAACAATAAATTTAATGCATTTATTATGAATTACCTTGAAGGAGAGGGTATCTCTACTCACTTTGAAGAGCTTTTGAGTGAAACAGATAGCCTAGTGAAAAGACTAGAAATGGCTCCTGTTGAATGTGTGGTAAGAAACGTTGCAGCTGGAAGTATTTGCAAAAGGTTGGGATTAGAAGAGGGTATGGACTTAAATCCTCCTACATTCGAATTCTTCTATAAAGATGACGATCTCGGGGATCCGATGATTAACGAATATCATATTAAATCATTTGGTTGGGCTACTGAAGATCAAGTAGAGCAGATGCAAGTTAAGACTTTTGAAGTAAATACCGCACTAAAGAAATTGTTTTCAGAGGCAGGTATGATTCTTGTCGACTATAAGCTTGAGTTTGGAGATTTTAAGGGCAATCTTTTACTCGGAGATGAATTTACACCTGATGGATGTCGAGTTTGGGACGCTAAAACACGGGAAAAACTTGATAAAGATAGATTCAGGCAGAATTTAGGAGACGTGGTCGAATCTTATCAGATAATGGCTAAAAGGCTAGGCGTTATTTAAGTCCAGAATTTATATCTTGTAACCTTTCGGAGCCGGGACATAACTCTTTTTGATCCATTTTATTTAGTGGTTTATCAGATACGTTAAGAATCTCCCTAAGGTCTTTTGCTTCAGGATCTGCATAAAGTAAGCCTGTAAGAACTTTCCCATCTCTTTGTGACTCTTGTATATTCTGGATAGCTTTTATTTTGTCTGTTGGATCATAGCTTTCAGAGAGCTTCTCTAAAGACAGTAAAGAGCCATCATGAAGGGGCACTTCTATTGATGAGCCCCTAGGATATTCTGTTAATATTTCTTTTCCGGAAGGAACAAAGTCAGGTCTAGAGAGAGCGTCATTATGTTCTCTAATATAATCATAACTCTTTGTGGAGGTATTGTGATTATTGAAAGTAACACATGGCGAGATGATATCTAAAAATGAAAAACCCTTATGCGACAAAGCTGCTTTTAATAGAGGGACAAGTTGTTCCTTGTCACCAGAAAAGCTTCTTGCCACAAAACTTGCTCCTAACTGTATCGCCATTGAAGGAAGATCAATAGAAGGAAAAAGATTGTCATCGCCATATTTATTCTTGGATTCTAAGTCATTGGTAGCGGAAAATTGACCCTTTGTAAGTCCATAAGTACCGTTATTCTCCACAATATAAGTCATATTTAGCTGCCTTCTAGCACAATGAACAAATTGACCTATGCCAATAGATGCACTGTCTCCATCTCCAGAAATGCCCAGATAGAGGAGTTCATGATTTGCCATGGCTGCACCTGTTGCAATAGAGGGCATTCTTCCGTGGACTGAATTAAAGCCGTGGGATTGATTTAAGAAATAGGCGGGTGCTTTAGAAGAACATCCTATACCTGAAAGTTTGGCTACTTTATAGGATTCAATACTGAGTTGAAAACATGCCTCTACTATTGCAGAGCTAATCGAGTCGTGCCCGCATCCCGCGCACAGAGTTGATACCGCTCCTTCATAATCTCGCCTAGTTAGGCCAAGTTCATTTTTTTCTAAGAGGGGGTGATGATTTTTTGGTTTTACAATATATGTCATTTTTTTAAGAAGCAGCCAGTACAGGTTTCCCCGACAAGTGTGTATTTATTTTATTTGTTATATGTTCTGCAGTGATTGGTTGACCGTCAAAGCATAAAATAGAAACAAGTTTATCTGGGATTATTCCACCTTCTGCCATTATCAACGTTCTCATCTGCCCATCTCTATTTTGTTCAACTATGAATAATAAGTCATGGTCTTCAATAAATTCCCAAACCTCTAGATTGAAAGGAAATGCCCTTATTCTCATGGCATCTATTTTCATGTTCTGTTCTTCGAGCATATCTAAAGCCTCTTGCATAGAACAATCAGTACTTCCGAAATAGATAATACCCATCGAACTGTTATTTTTTTCTTGATTAAATACAGGAGCCGGGACTAGCGAGGAAGCAGTTTGGAATTTCTTTAAAAGCCTTGATAGCATTTCGGCATTTTTCACTCCATCTTCGGTATATCCTGCATATTCATCATGTGAAGTTCCTCGAGTGAAGTAAGCACCTTTCTCAGGATGAGTTCCAGGGTAAGTTCTGTAAGGTATTCCGTCCCCATCTACATCAAGATATCTTCCAAATTTTTCAATTCCGTCTAAATCTTCTTTTGAAAGTACTTTGCCTCGGTCATAATCATTCGAATCATCCCATTCAAATTCTTTTGTTGACCAGTCATTCATCCCTAAATCCAAGTCCAGTAAAACTATTACAGGAGTCTGCAGTCTATCTGCAAGATCAAAAGCTTCAACAGCAAAATCAAAACATTCTTTTGGATCAGATGGTATCAGCAGAACATGTTTAGTATCCCCATGCGATGCATATGCTGAACAAAGGATATCTGATTGTTGAGTTCTTGTTGGCATCCCTGTTGAAGGTCCGCCTCTTTGCACATTAAACAAAACTGTAGGAACTTCAGCAAAATAGGCTAATCCAATAAATTCACTCATTAAGGACACTCCTGGTCCGCTAGTTGCAGTAAAAGCTCTAGCTCCATTCCAGTTAGCTCCTATTGTAATTCCCATAGCAGCCAATTCATCTTCTGCTTGTATAAAAGCAAACTTATTTTTTTCTGTGCCTATTTCAACTCTTAGTTTTTCGCTGTATTTATTGTAAGACTCTGCAAGAGAGGTAGAAGGTGTTATTGGATACCAAGCACAAACTGTTGCTCCTCCATAAACACACCCCAGACCTGCCGCGTCATTTCCACTTGTTAAAATCAGACCATCTGTTTTATCTGATTTGCTAACTTTTATATCGCAATAATCTTTAAAATTTTCTTCAGCATAGTTATAGCCTATATTTAATGCCTTAACATTAGGTTCAATTAATTTTTCTTTACCTCTGAATTGTTCTTCTATAAGTGAAATGTAAATTTCTTTATCCATCTCCAATATAGAAGCTAAAAGCCCTACATAGCCAAGATTTTTAAAGAGAAGCCTTTGCTTTGGATTAGTAAATTCTTGAACACAAAGTTTAGTAAGAGGTATCTCCAAAATATTAATGTCATCTCTATCAAAATCTCTTTTCCACGAAGAGTCATAGATTAGGTAGCCATCTTGTTTTAGTTCTGCAACATCCTTTTGATAAGACTGAGGATTCATGGCTACAAAGATATCTATACCTTCTCTTCTTCCTAAGTATCCTTTTTCATTTACCCTGACCTCGAACCATGTTGGAAGGCCCTGTATGTTTGATGGGAAAATATTTTTAGGGCTAACCGGAATGCCTGATCTAAATACACCTTTTGCAAACATTTGATTTGCACTTGCAGATCCAGAACCATTTACGTTGGCAAACTTAATTACGAAATCATTAACTGATTCAATTTTATTCATGAATAAACCTTAGCTTCTTGATATAAGAAATTTTGCATATCCCATGCACCAGTAGGACATCTCTCAGCACACAATCCACAATGAAGGCAGACATCTTCGTCTTTTACCATTACTCTGGCTGTTTGCTCTAGTTGCTCAGAAACAAGAATTTGTTGATTTAAGTTGATGGCAGGTATTCTTAATTTGTTTCTTAAATTTTCTTCTGAATCATTATGAACAAAGCTTATACAGTCAGTCGGACAAATATCTACACAAGCATCACATTCGATACATAAATCTTCAGAAAAAACAGTTTGCACATCACAATTCAAGCAACGTTGAGCTTCTTCTAATGCTGTTATTTCGTCAAAACCAAGCTCTACCTCCATTTTTAGATCCTTTAGAGCATCTCTCTTATCTGCGTGTGGTACTAAGTATCTTTTAGCTTGCGATATGTCATTGTCATAAGACCATTCATGCACACCCATCTTTTGGCTTATTAACGTTGTTGTAGGTTCAGGTCTTTGGTATAAGTCAAAATCCTTACAAAATTTATCTATTGAAATAGCTGCTTGGTGTCCATGAGCTGCAGCCCAAATTATATTTTCAGGACCCCAGGCAGCATCGCCACCAAAAAATACTTTCTCGTTTGAGGATTGGAAAGTCACCTTATCGACTATAGGCATATCCCACTCACCAAATTCGATTCCTATGTCACGCTCTATCCATTCAAAAGCATTGTCTTGCCCAATAGCAACTAAAACATCATCACATTCAAAAATTACAGGATCTTCATCAGTAGGTACCAATTTTCTTTTACCATTTTCATCAAAAACAGCTTCTACCTTTTCAAATTCCATTCCCACAAGTTTGCCGTCTTTCACTATGAAGCGTTTGGGTACATGATTGTCATGGATCGGTATTCCTTCTCCCATAGCATCTTCTATTTCCCATTCTGAGGCTTTCATTTGATCAAAGGGACTTCTTACGGTCACTTTTACTTCTTCAGCTCCAAGTCGAATTGCAGTTCTACAACAATCCATGGCAGTATTACCACCCCCAAGAACTATTACTTTCTTGCCTACTGATTTTGTGTGTTCAAAAGCTATGCTTGTGAGCCAATCTATACCTATATGAACATTATCATTAGCTTCTTCTCTTCCTTCGATATTTATGTCTCTTCCCTTAGGCGCCCCTGTTCCGACAAAAATTGCATCAAAATCCTTTTCAAGTAGTTTTTTCATACTTGTTATCTCAGAATTAAATTCAGTCTTTATTCCCAAATCTAAGACTTGATTAACTTCTTCGTCTAAAACTTGTTCAGGTAATCTAAAAGAAGGTATGTTTGTTCTCATCAGCCCACCAGCTTGCGGGTCTCTTTCAAAAAGCGTACATTCATATCCCATCAGGACTAAATCTCTTGCCACTGTAAGCGAAGCAGGGCCACCTCCAATCAAACCAACTTTTTTGCCATTGCTTTCTTCTGGAAGGGGAATCAAAGGTGCAATATCATCCTTGTGGTCATATGTAACTCTTTTCAGTCTGCATATAGCGACAGCTTTTTCATGAGTTCTTGTTCTTCTGCATGCAGGTTCGCAAGGCCTATCACATGTACGTCCTAAGATTCCTGGAAATACATTTGATTCCCAATTAAGCATATATGCTTCGTTGTAATTACCTTGAGATATCTGTCTTATATATTCAGGTACAGGAGTGTGAGCAGGGCACGCATGTTGACACTCAACTACCTTGTGATAGTACTGAGGATTTGTAGTATCCGTTGCAGGTACATAGTTAACAACAGACGAGTCAACTTCTAATGTACCTTCTGCTGCAATTCCTTTTGTTTGATTTATTTTTGCTTTAAGCTGGTCTACTACTTGCCATCTTAACTCTTGAGCCTTATCTAAATCATGTGTCTTGAGAGACTGTCTTAGATCGTAGCCTAGTTCACTGCGCAGAGTTTTAGGTACAGCAACTTTTACCCACCATGTGTTGTACCTTTTAAAAAGGTACCTAGTGTCCATGTTACTCATAGATTAATAATTGTTCCCAAATTAGTTTTTTAATATGGTACATATTATTTCCATTATTACCAGTATTTTTTAATTATTTAAAAATATAAATATTTTATAGCCCATAAAATAAGGTACATGTACCACAAATTATTAGTTCTATGCAATATATTCTTGACTAAATCCGTCAGGAATATACAATTACCGCTGTGAATCTAACCACGAAAGGAAAATATGCTGTTACTGCTGTTCTGGACTTAGCCGTTCAGGAGCAGGCTGATATCCGTTATTCAAAAATTGCTGAAGTAGCTGAACGTCAATCTATACCTGCACCTTATTTGGAGCAAATATTTAGTTTTCTTCGCAAAGCGGAAATACTCTCTGCTGCAAGAGGTCCCAAAGGGGGTTTTAAGCTTTCTAGACCGAGAGACCAGATAATGATTGGAGAAATTATTAGTGCGGTAGAAAAAAATATGGATGCTACACAATGCTCAGGTGAAGGCATTTGTAATGGCGGCTCTAAATGCATCGCTCACAATTTCTGGATGGATTTTAACGATAATGTAAATGAATTTTTAATGACAAGATCTTTAGACGATGTCATTTCAAATAGGAGAGGTAGTGTTCAATTAAAAGACAAAGTTCATATAGCAACAGGATAAAATATGAAATTACCAATATATTTAGATTATGCCTCTACTACTCCTGCAGATCCTAGGGTAGTAAAGAAAATGCAAGATTGCCTCTCTATTGACGGAAACTTCGGTAATCCAGCTTCTCGATCTCATACCTTTGGATGGAAAGCTGAAGAAGCTACGGAAGAAGCAAGACAGCATGTTGCTGATTTAGTAAATTGTGATCCAAGAGAAATAGTTTGGACCTCAGGAGCAACTGAGTCAGATAATCTAGCTATAAAAGGCGCTGCAACTTTTTATAAAACTAAAGGTAATCACATAATTACTTCAAAAATAGAGCACAAAGCTGTTCTCGATAGCTGCAGACAGCTGGAGAGAGAAGGGTTTGAAGTAACATACTTAGATCCTGATTCAAACGGAATTATTTCCCCAGATCTTGTTAAAGAAAACATAACTGACAAAACAATCTTAGTCACTCTCATGCATATAAACAATGAAATTGGTGTGGTAAATGACATTGAGGCCATTGGAAAAATCACTAGAGAAGCTGGAGTAATATTTCATGTCGATGCTGCCCAAAGCACTGGAAAGTTACCGATTGATTTGTCCAACCTGGAGGTCGATCTAATGTCTTTCTCAGCACACAAAACATACGGACCAAAAGGTATAGGTGCTATGTACGCAAGAAGAAAGCCTAGGGTAAGACTTGAGGCCCAAATTCATGGTGGGGGCCATGAAAGAGGTATGAGATCAGGTACATTAGCAACGCACCAAATAGTAGGAATGGGTGAAGCTTTCAGGATTGCAAAGTTAGACATGGAAGAAGATAACGAAAGGATAGAAAGGCTTAGGAATAAATTTTGGGATGCGATAAAAGACATGGAGGAAGTCTACTTGAATGGAGATGAGTTATATCGAGCAGCGGGTTTCTTAAACGTAAGTTTCAACTATGTTGAAGGTGAGTCCTTGATAATGGCACTTAAAGATATAGCTGTTTCTTCTGGTTCTGCATGTACTTCTGCAAGCTTGGAACCTTCTTACGTTTTAAGAGCACTTGGTCTCAAAGATGAGCTCGCCCACAGTTCAATAAGATTTGCTATTGGTAGGTTTACAACTGAAGAAGAAGTAGAATACACAATAAATCTAGTTAGAGACTCCGTAGAAAAACTCCGAACTCTTTCCCCTTTGTGGGACATGTATAAGGATGGAGTTGATATAGATTCGATAGAATGGGCTGAAGGTTAAGACATAAAATAAATTTAGAGGATAAATATGGCATACAGCAAAAAAGTAGTTGAGAAGTTTGAAAATACACTTAACGAACCAGAAAAGAATAGCGTTGGAAGATGGAACCCGTCTGATTCTGATATCGGAACAGGCATGGTTGGAGCCCCAGCATGTGGCGATGTTATGAGGCTTCAGATTAAATGTGAACCTAAAAATAATAGTCACATCATTAGCGATGTAAAGTTTAAAACATATGGTTGTGGTTCTGCTATTGCATCTTCTAGTGAATTAGTCGATATGTTGATTGGAAAAACTCTTGAAGAAGCAAGGGAAATTAAAAACAAAGATATTGCTAATGCTCTTGATTTACCTCCAATTAAGATTCATTGCTCAGTATTGGCAGAAGATAGTATTCATAAAGCAATAGAGGATTACGAGTCTAAAATCTAAATATGTCATCTACTTCTGTAAACTTTTACACTCCAACTGAATTTAGCCTATCTAAGGCGGCTATCAATCATTTTTCTGCAAGTCTTATGGGAAAAGATTCTGAAGGAATAAGACTTTCAGTATCTGAGTCATCAGGATGTTCTGGTTACACATATCAAATTGATTACGTAGACAAAAAAGAAGAAAAGGACTTGGTTTTTACTTTCGATGAAGTTTCTGTATTCATTGATGAAAACTCCTTTAAATTTTTAAAGGGAACTAAAGTCGATTTCTTCGTAGAAGGTGTAAATGAAGGAATTAAATTTTTAAATCCTAATGTCAAAGCCATATGCGGATGCGGTGAAAGCTTTGAAGTTGATATCTAAGGTTTCCAATGACAAAAATAAAAGTCTTCCCTCATGAAGAGTTATGCCCTGATGGAGCAGAAATTGAAGCTAAACCAGGCCAGATTCTAGCTGAAGCACTCTTAGATAACCAAATCAAGATTGAACATGCATGCGAACTTTCATGCGCTTGCACAACTTGCCATGTGATTGTTAGAAACGGTTTCGAAAGCTTATCAGAAGCCTCTGATGAAGAGGAAGATATGTTAGATAAAGCTTGGGGTCTTGAAACGGAATCTAGATTGAGCTGCCAAGTTGAAATATCTGATTTAGATTTGGAAGTTGAACTTCCAAAATATACTATAAACATGGTTTCGGAGAATCATTGATGCTTTGGATAGATGTAAATGACATAGCTATAGAATTGGCAGAGAAACATCCTGATATAGATCCAACCTATATACTTTTCACGGATTTAAAAAAATTAGTAACGGACCTTGAAGGTTTTGAGGACAGTCACGAAAAGTCTAATGAAAAGATTTTGGAGGCTATACAGATGCTTTGGATTGAAGAGCTAGAATAGCTATTATCCAATCTATAAGTATAATGCGTTTTTTTTAATTTAAGGGGAATAATATGGCTTTAGAACAGACTCTTTCAATAATTAAACCAGATGCGGTTGCTAAAGGGCATGTAGATGAAATTTGTAAAAGACTAGAAGATTCTGGCCTATCAATCATTGATAAACAAAGTCTTCATTTAGATCAACAAAAAGCTGAAGGCTTCTATGCAGAACATAAAGGCAAGCCATTTTTTGAAGATTTAGTTAAGTTTATGACTTCTGGACCAATTCAAGTCCAAATTCTTGAAGGAGAAAATGCAATCCTTAAGTATAGAGAAGTTATGGGAAGTACTAACCCTCAAGAGGCGGCACCTGGAACCTTAAGAGCTGATTTTGCTGACTCAATTGATGCAAATGCAGTACATGGTTCTGATTCTCCTGAATCTGCGGAAAGAGAAATAAACTATTTCTTCGGCTAAATGAAATATAGTCGTGTCTGATCTTAATGAAACTTCTGTAGGAAAGACCTTATCTACAGCAAGAAAGAAAAAAAGACTACGCTACAAAAAGCTTTCATCTGAGTTAAATATAGATGAGTCTTATTTAATCGCTCTTGAAGAAAATAAATTTGACCTAATTCCCGGTGGAGAAGCCTATGTAAAAGGCTTTCTAAGAGCTTATGCCAAGAAATTGGATTTGAATCCCGACGAAATCATAGAAAATTACTTGTCTGAGAGAAACAATGTTATTAAGTCTCAAATTGGATATCTAGATCCAATAAACAAAGAACGATATACCAATGCAAATAAGTATCTTGCAGGACTTTTCTTCATTCTCATTTCAGCCTTTATTTATTTTATTTTTATTTATGAAGATGGAAAAAAATCAAACAAAAAGGCTGTAGAAATTGATCAAGATTTAGTTCATGAAGAAAGCCATGAACAACTAACTGAGCAAAATTATTCCCAAAACCAAATTATCAATCCAGACATAGAAAAAGTAGTCGTTGCGAAAGAGGTAGACATGCAATTATCTGAAAAAGCTTCTTCAGTGATAGTTGAAAAAGATTTTTCTTTAGCTCCAGAAGAGAATATTACTTCCATAAAAGTTTATGATGATTGTTGGTTAGAAGTTTTCACAGAAGATGAAAGACTTCTCTACGTATTGTCTAAGTCAGGAGAAGAGCATATTTTTAATGAAAAAAGGCTAAAAATTATCGCAGGAAATTTTAAAAATATTGAAATTTCATTTAATGATAAAATGATAAGTCTCGAAGATTATGCCAATAAAAATAATGTGAGTTGTATCGTCTTACCTGATGGGGATTGTAGTGAATTCAGAACACCAAATAATTAGAAAAAAGACAAGAAAAATACTCATTGGTGATGTGCCAGTTGGGGGAGATTCTCCTATTTCTATTCAAAGCATGACTAATACTCTAACTTCTGATTCTGAATCAACTATTAATCAAATCAAACAACTCTCAGAAGCAGGTGCAGATATCGTAAGGGTTTCAGTTCCTGATCAAGAGGCAGCTGATTCTTTTAAGCTAATAAAAGCAAGATCGCCGGTTCCTCTAGTTGCTGATATTCACTTCGATTACACGATGGCCTTGGAGGCAATTAAAGGGGGTGCGGACTGTATAAGAATAAATCCGGGCAATATAGGAAAAGAAGAAAAAATACGAGAAGTCATCTCTGCAGCCAAAGACACAAGTACTCCAATTAGAGTTGGAATAAATGCAGGGTCTTTAGAAAGAAAATTGCAAATTAAATATGGAGAGCCTAATGCAGATGCGCTTGTTGAGTCTGCTTTAAACCATATAAATATACTTAAAAGACTCAACTTTGAAGATTTTAAATTAAGCATTAAAGCCTCTGATGTGCAGTTAACCGTAGAAAGCTATAAAAAGATTTCAGAACTTATAGATCAGCCTCTGCATCTTGGAATCACTGAAGCGGGTGGATTTAGATCTGGAACTGTAAAGTCGGCTATGGGACTTGGGTCGTTGTTAATGGACGGTATCGGAGATACATTAAGAATCTCGCTAGCTTCAGATCCAGTCGATGAGGTCAAAGTTGGCTGGGACATACTTAGGAGCCTTAAGATTCGCTCCAGAGGTATTAATTTTATTGCATGTCCTAGCTGTTCACGCATGAACTTTGATGTCATCGGAACTATGAACCAGTTAGAATCAAGGCTGGAGGACATTAAAGAAAACATAGATGTCGCAGTAATTGGTTGCTACGTTAATGGACCTGGAGAATCCAAACATACCCATATAGGAGTTACTGGTGGATCTCCAAAAAATCTCATATATCTAGATGGTAAACCTGATCATAAGATTGAGAGCGAAGAGTTAGCAGATCATCTTGAGAAACTGATTAGAGAAAAGGTAAAAGAAAAAGCTAAAGACCAAGAAAATTTAATAGCCAAAAACTAATGTCTAAAATACAAACTTTAAGGGGCATGAACGATATCGACCCACAACAATCTAGAGAGTGGTCTTATGTCGAGAGAGTTTTAAGAACTGTTGTCGAATCTTATGGTTATGAAGAAATAAGATTTCCAATTGTAGAAAAAACTGATCTATACATAAGGTCAAACGAGGCTGCAGATATAGTTACAAAGGAAATGTATACATTTCAAGATAAAGGAGGTGAAAGCATTTCTTTAAGACCTGAAGGAACGGCTGGATGTGTAAGAGCTGCTATAGATAATGATCTAGTAAGGACAGATAAACCAAGACTTTGGTATTCCGGACCTATGTTTAGGTATGAACGTCCTCAAAAAGGCAGGTCTAGGCAATTTCATCAATTCAGCGCAGAAGTTTTTGGAATTGATTCGCCTGAAATAGATGCTGAATTAATTTTAATTTCTGCAAGAATTTGGAAGGAACTTGGGCTCTTAGAAAATGTAAAACTTGAAATAAATAACCTTGGAGATGAACAGACAAGAACTTCTTATTCAGAGGCTTTAGTGAAATTTCTAAAAAATCAAAAAGACGAATTAGATGAAGATACTCAAAGGAAATTAATAGAAAATCCTCTCAGGATCTTAGATTCTAAATCAAAAACTGTTCAAGATTTGCTTGATAAGGCTCCCTCGATAGAAGACTTCATAAATGAAGATTCAAAGAAATTTAATATGAAGTTTCTTGAAATACTTGAAACACATGGAATTGAGTATGAAGTTAACCCAAAATTAGTAAGAGG
The DNA here is from genome assembly GCA_938048695.1 of uncultured SAR86 cluster bacterium. GTDB lineage: Bacteria > Pseudomonadota > Gammaproteobacteria > Magnimaribacterales > Magnimaribacteraceae > Magnimaribacter. Next base: position 130,660 of record CALIUO010000007.1, on the reverse strand, counting down.
TTTAGATTACTACAATCAAACAGTATTCGAGTGGAAAACTGATTTATTAGGCTCTCAGGATACAATCCTGGGAGGTGGAAGATACGATAATCTTGTTCAAGAGCTTGGAGGTAAATCTTGTCCCGCCATCGGTTTTTCAATAGGTTTGGAGAGATTGATTTTGCTCTTAAAAGATCGAGACAAGATCAATATAGAAAGTAACTTAGATATTTATTTCATATGCTTTTCTCAAAGCTCAGCTGAAGAAGCTATAATGTACTCTGAAAAGCTTAAAAACAAATTCCCATCTCTACGTATAAAAACAAATTTAGGTCTCGAGAGTGCCAGCTCTCAATTTAAAAAGGCTGATAAATCTGGTGCTAAAATAGCTTTGATTTTGGGTGAAGAAGAGTTGGACAGTAAAAAGATATCTTTTAAAGATTTGAGAACTAAATCAAATCAGGAAAGTCTTACTTTTGACGAATTGATAAACAAACTAGAAATATAAATAATTATGGCAAATTTTTTCTCGGCCTCTCAAGAGGAACAACAAGAAATACTTTTAAGTTTTTGGCAGCGATTTAAGTATCTGATAATTTTTGCTTTTGTAGCAATTGTCTTGTCAATAGTGGGTAGTGATTACATAACTTCCTCTTCTCAAGAAGAAGACTTCGAAACAGCATCTTTATACCAATCTTATCTTGAGACGGATGACCAAGATGCCGGAAAAAGGATAATTGATACTTATTCCGATAGTGTTTATGCAGATTTCGTGAGGCTAAATGAAGCCAAAAGAAATTTCCAAAATAACGACTCTTCTAAAGCGATTGAATTATTGAAAACTGTAATTAATAACAATGCTAATGCGGAGGAATTTAACCCATTGCAAGCAGCAGCCAAGATAAGACTGGCCAAAATCTATTTAGATAATCAAGACTTTAATGAGGTCCTCTCTCTTTTTGAGAGCACTGATCAATTAACCTCTACAATGCTGGAACAAAAAGCAGATGCAGAAAATGCACTTGGGCAATTTAATAAAGCCAGGGCCAGTTACATGCTTGCCTTACAAAATAGCACTAACCAATCATCTATGGCCTTAATAAATATGAAAATTTCTGACCTTGAGGGTGAAGAGATTGAATAGATTTCAAAAGGTTTTTATACTCTTTTCGATATTTAGTCTGTCGAGCTGCTCCTCTCTGGGCTGGTTAAAATTTTGGGATGGAGATGAGGAAGAGGAAGGTCCAACTGAGCTTTATGCCATTTCCGATAATAGAGAATTAGATAGAGAATGGTCTGTGTCCAATGGAAATGATATTTCTTATGGTCGGCTCATTCCTGCTGTCTATGATGGTACTGTTTTTTATATTAATTCTTTAGGATATATTTCGGCCGTAGACCTTGATACAGGTAATTTGCAGTGGTCAAAAAACACTCAGGACATAGTTTCAACCGGCTTGGATGTAAATTTTAAAACTATTAGCTACGGCACTCTCGATGGCAGTATAGTTGCATTGGATCATGCAGACGGTAAAGAAATTTGGCGATCTTCAACATCAAGTGAAAGCCTTTCTCCACCTGCAAACTCAGGTAGCCATTTAATTATTCAAACCATAGACGGAAGAGTTGCTGGTTATGAATTGAAGACAGGAAAAAGAGACTGGTTTCATCAAACGGTTTTACCCAGCTTAACTTTAAGAGGAACTTCTCGTCCTTTTGTAAATCAAGGTTTTGTATTTACAGGCTTCGCAAGCGGTAAAGTAGCTATGATATATCCTGACTCAGGTGCAATAAGACTTGAACTACCGGTTGCTGTTAACGAAGGAAAATCCGAACTAGAGAGAATAATAGATATAGATGGAAAACCTATAATAGTGGATAACACTCTAATTGCTGCTTCATATCAAGGAAGTATCACAGCCATAAACTTAAGAGATGGTCGACCGTCATGGCAAGAGGAGATTTCAACAGTCAAAGATCTTACTTCGAACGGTAACAGAGTTATTGCGGTCGATAGCAAGGATATTGTGAAAGCTTTCGGTACAGCTACGGGAGCAATAATTTGGGAACAAGATGATCTTAAGCTAAGAAAGCTTACCTCTCCCGCATCTATAAGTAATCTAGTAGTCGTTGGAGACGCAGAAGGATATGTTCATCTTTTGAATGCTAAGTCAGGAAATTTTGAAGGAAGAGAGAAGGTCTCAAGAAATGCAATTACTGAGATTATTTCAAAAGGTAATTATCTTTTAGTAGCTGACACAGCTGGCAGAGTCCAAAAGTTTTCTGTTAAGTGAAGTTTTTATTTAGCTTAGTTAGTCATGTCAGTTGTAGCAATTGTTGGTCGTCCTAACGTAGGAAAATCAACCATCTTCAATATATTAACTGCCTCTAGGTCAGCAATTGTTGCCGATTACTCCGGTTTAACTAGAGACAGAAAATATGGAAATCTTAAAGATAGCCATATTACTTTAATAGATACGGGAGGCTTGAATGAAGAGTCTGATGATATGTCTCATGCAATCAAAGAACAAACTGATCTGGCAATTGATGAAGCAGACTCTTTGCTATTCGTAGTTGATGCAATTGATGGTCTTTTGCCTACTGATAAAGAGATAGCTCAATCACTTAGGAAGCATAATAAAAATATCACTCTGTTGATAAACAAAGCAGACAATCTCAAGCTTGAAGAGTCTTCAACCGAGTTCATTAATTTAGGCTTTAAAAAAACAATATTCCTCTCTGCTTCACACAATAAAGGCTTTTCGGAGTTGAGAGAACTTCTAACAGAATCTGATGAATCAGAATCTATTGAGGACTCACTCTATGAGAGTGACTCAATGAAGATATCGATAATTGGTAGACCCAATGCAGGAAAATCTACACTTGTAAATGCTCTCATAGGAGAGGATAGATTAGTCGTATCATCTGAATCAGGCACTACAAGAGATTCCATAGATGTGCCGCTGAATTTTAAAAACAAGAAATTAACTCTGATTGATACGGCAGGAATGCGAAGAAAACGTTCAATCAAGGAAGAAACAGAGAAATTTTCTGTTTCTAAGTCTGTAGAATCAATCAAAAGAGGTGATTTGGTTATTTTACTTCTGGATGGATCTGAAAATATTGTTGATCAAGATATTCATCTTCTAGGATTAACTTTAGCAATAGGAAGACCTGTTCTCGTAGTTGCAAATAAAATTGATCTTCTTGATAAATCCGAAAGGGAAGGTCTGGAGAATAAGATCAATCGCAAACTGAAATTTGCCAGCTATATCAAGCTACACTATATTTCCGCTTTAGAAAAAAAAGGGTTAAAGAAGCTCCTAGGTATTGCTGAAAAGATATATCAAAACTCATTACGGGATTTAGATACCTCAATAATCAACAAAATATTAAAGACAGCTATTTTCAATCAACAACCTGCCATGTCTGGTAGATTTAGACCTAAGCTGAGATATGCACATTCGGGAGGTAAAAATCCCCCTAGAATTGTCATACATGGGAACAACCTAAAACAGTTGCAAGATAGCTATACCAGATATTTAGAAAATTTCTTTAGAAGAGAATTGAATTTAGGATCAACCCCTCTTGAGATAACTTATAAAGAGCAATCTAATCCTTATAAAAGCAAACCCAACCTTCTGAATGAAAGGCAGAAAAAAAAGAGAAAAAGAATGATTAAAAGAAGAAAAAAATAGCACTATGATTAAATATCTACTATCTTTTCTGTTACTCTATCTTCCTTTTGAACACTCCAGTCATACATTAAAAGAATCTTATAAAAACTTGAAACCTACACCTAAAAAAGTTCCAGTAAATTTTGAAGCCCATGGGGTTAAGCGTGTCGATAACTACTATTGGATGCGTGACGATTCTAGGGAAAATCCTGAAGTTATCAATCATCTTAATTCAGAAAATGAATATTTAGAGACCTGGTTTCTTGACGGTCAAGATAATAGAGATGAGCTGTTTGAAGAAATAACAGACCGTATACCTAAGAAAGAAGACTCTGTTCCAATCCGACTGAAAAGCTATGAATATTTTCGTAGATACGAACCTGACAATGAACATCCAATATACATTCGAAGAAAAGACAAAAATTCGGAAGAAATTATCTTAATTGATGTTAATGAACTCGCTAAAGAAGAGGACTTCTACCAACTTGCAAATTGGAGTATTTCACCTAATGAAAATCTCATGGCTTATGCAGAAGATACAAATGGCAGAAGGCAATACACTATTAAATTTAAATATATATCAAATAATACTTCATCAGAGTATTCCATTTTAAATACATCAGGATCTATGGGCTGGTCTGCTGATGGTAATTTTTTATTTTATGTTTTGAAGGATGAAGAAACCTTACTTCCTTATAAAGTCATGAGGCATGAAATCGGAACGTCGCAAGATCAAGATGATGTAGTTTATGAAGAAAAAGATTCTACGTTTTATACATCTGTAGGTAATACACGGTCTATGGATTACATAGAAATTAACATTTCCTCTACAACCAGTTCGGAAGTCAGACTACTGAAAGCAAATGAACCTTTAAATCAACCTAGAACCTTTCTTCAGAGAGAAAAGGATCATCTCTATTCCGTCGATCATGATCCAGCCGATGATCGTTTCATTGTGGAATCTAATTGGGATGCCATCAATTTTAGGTTACTCGAAACAAGCCTAGAAAATTCTCAAGATAAGAATGGATGGAAAGAATTAATACCTCACAGGGATGATGTTTTGTTACAGGCCGTGATTCCTTTTCCAGATCACCTAGTAGTTATGGAAAGACAGAACGGACTTAGGCAATTGAAAATAATAGATAAAAATTCCAATTCCTCAAAACCTATAAACTTTAATGATCCTAGTTACACAGCTTATTTGGCTGCAAATCCTGAATACAATACAGATAGATTCTACTTTGGTTATTCGAGCATGAGAACTCCTGATAGTTTATTTTCGGTAAAACTTTCATCCGGAAGGAAAAGGCTACTGAAAGAAGCTGAGATAAAAGGAAGCTTCTCCAGCAGTGACTATAAAGTGGAAAGAAAATTGATCGAAGGAAGAGACGGTACCAAAGTCCCAGTTTCATTAGTTTATAAAAGAACTTTATTCAACAAAGGAGAAAATCCTTTATTTGTGTACGGTTATGGTTCTTATGGGAATTCTATCGACGCGGGCTTTAGTTCCTCAAGACTCTCTTTGTTGGACAGGGGATTTATTTTTGCAATTGCTCACATAAGAGGGGGTCAAGAGCTTGGAAGATCATGGTACGAAGACGGAAAGATGTTTAAAAAGCTGAATACCTTTTATGATTTTATTGACGTTACGAAAGGCCTGCTTGCTCAAGGATATGGTTCTAATGAGCGAGTTTTTGCAGGAGGAGGAAGTGCTGGAGGACTTTTAATGGGAGCAATTGTGAACATGGAGCCAAAGCTATACAAGGGCATTATCTCAAATGTACCGTTTGTAGATGTCATTACTACTATGTCAGATCCAAGCATACCCCTTACTACCGGAGAATATGATGAATGGGGCAATCCGGAGAACAAAAAAGAATTTGAATACATGATGAAATATTCTCCTTATGACAATATTGAAGAAAATGAATATCCAAGCATCTTGGTCACTGCTGGTCTCTGGGATTCACAAGTGCAATATTATGAGCCTGCTAAATATGTTTCAAAACTGCGTGATTTCAACAAAGGTGAAAATCCTATTTTGATGAAAGTTAATATGAGTGCAGGACATAGTGGAAATAGTGGTAGATTTCAAAGTCTGAAAGAGGTGGCAATGGAATATGCTTTTCTATTGAGAGTGGATTCTGATTAATGGAAGCTAATAGCAAGGAAGCGGCCGTAAGTAATTCTAAAATTCTTTCAAGCCTAATGTTGGTAATTTTATTTGTCAGCATGGGGCAGTCAGTCTACTGGCAAACAATGCCTATCATTGGAAGAGAATTTCAATTTACAGAAATTGAAATCAATACTTTGGTTTCCATCTCTGCAGCTATGTTTATTATTTTTACCCCTTTTTGGGGAAAGTTAAGTGACAGAATAGGAAGGAAGGCAGTACTTCTTATAGGGCTCTCAGGTTATGTATTTTCAAATATCATTTTTCTCTATTCCGCATCCTTAGGTTTAATAGGAGCTGTTAGTGGTTTTTCATTATTGATGATTCTTCTCGGCGCAAGGATTGTTAATTCGGCCATAGGTGCAGCGTCTAGGCCTGCTTCGGGTGCATATGTCGCCGATGTAACATCTGAAGAAGATAGATCTGCCGGAATGGGAAAATTTGGTGCGGCTAATAACATAGGAACGATATTGGGCCCCGTTTTAGTGGGCTCCCTTGTCGGATTAAATATCTTTGATATACAAATACCTCAATTTGGACTTTTAACTCCCCTAATCGTTATGTCTATTGTGATGGCAATAGCAGCTATTTTTGTTTACATATTCTTACCTAATAATGATTTTGGCTCTGAAACAGAAATTAAAAGTTCAGATCTTGTGTTTGATAATAATCTCAAACTTCTTTTATCTATAGGAATCACTATATTTACTGCTTTTGCTATCGTCCAATCAGTTACGGCTTTTTATTTACAAGATAGATTTGATTATGATCTAGATGAAACGGCGAAGAACACTGCTCTTCTTCTCGGCACAATGGCCTTTATGGCAATAATTTCTCAACTAACTATCGTGCAAAGATATAAAGGTAATCCCTTAAACTTAATTAAGTTCTCCATTCCTCTCTTTATATTAAGTTGTTTGTTAATTATCTTTTCTCCAAACTTCTTTTTCTTGTATCTCGGCATGGCGGCTATGGGATTAGGTATGGGTTTAGCTTCTCCTGGTTATACTTCCGCTGCCTCTTTAAATGCAGACAAAGACAATCAAGGTGCTGCAGTCGGTTTAGCGATGGTAGCTCCAGGTATAGGTTTTGCTCTTGGGCCTTTACTCAGTGGTTTTCTTTATAGCAATTCAATGAACTTACCCTTTATATTTATTCTTCCACTTTTCTTGCTTCTTATCATTCTTATTAAGAAATTAGAAGGTCTAAATTAAAAAAAGTAGGTGGTATTTGGCCTTCCAAATAACTATAATGAGCATGCTTTTAATCGCCCAAAAAGCAAATTCTTGAATTGATAAGTGATTGAAAAAGACAACCGACCAGTAAATCTAAATTTACTAACAATTAGCCTGCCTATCATAGGACTTTCCTCTATTCTGCATAGAATATCGGGCCTCGCTATTTTTTTTAGTTTCCCATTAGTAGTCTGGTTATTTAGTGTCTCACTAAAATCTGAAGAGAGTTTTGTTGTGCTTACAAATTTACTTCAAAGCTCATTCCTTCTTAAGACTATGACCTATTTAATATTGGTTGGATTTAGCTATCATTTACTAGCAGGATTTAAAAAACTATTGAGCGATGCTTTTGGTATTGGAGAAACCCTTGAATCCGGAAGACTTCTATCTTGGTTAGTTTTTGGTGCTACTTTTGTAATGGCAATTTACTTTTTAACTGTTGTTTTTTAATTATGTTTTCTAGACTAGGACACGGATCTAAAGAATTTTTAATAATCAGGGTATGCGCTGTATTAATCCTCTTTTACACTCTTTATCTGGGCGGTTTTGTTTTACTCACAGATGAAGTAACTTTTAATCAATGGTCAGTATTTTTTAACAATCCAATAAACAAAATCCTAACATCTTTGTTCTTTCTAGCTTTTGCAGTCCACACTTGGCTTGGTACTTGGGCAGTAGCTAGTGATTACCTAACTCCGAGAATCTTCGGAAATTTAGGCAGAGCTATGTTTGTTGGTTTTAGAAGTATTGTTGCTGCCATAATTGCTCTGGTTTTAACTTGGGCAATAATAATCATCTGGTAAAAATATGTTAGTTAACGAAATAATTAATGCAAAAGATCTCCCCGTGATGGAGTTTGATGGAATCATTGTCGGTGGAGGAGGTGCTGGTATGAGAGCTTCTCTTCAACTTGCAGAGTCAGGACTCAATACGGCCGTAATATCAAAAGTATTTCCCACTCGTTCACACACTGTCTCTGCTCAAGGTGGTATTACCTGTGCAATTCAAAGCGATGATCCTGATGATGATTGGAGATGGCATATGTTTGACACTGTTAAAGGGTCAGATTACATAGGCGATCAAGAGGCAATAGAATACATGTGCAGTGAAGGCCCTAAAGCTGTATTTGAGCTTGAGCATATGGGATTGCCTTTTTCTAGAACTGAAGAAGGAAGAATATACCAAAGACCCTTTGGAGGTCAGTCAAAAGATTACGGAAAAGGAGGCCAAGCCACAAGAACCTGCGCAGCTGCTGATAGAACTGGTCATAGTTTGTTGCATACCCTATATCAAGCTAATCTAAAAGCCGGAACAAACTTTTTAAATGAATGGTTCGCAGTGGACTTAGTTTTGAATTCAGATAAAGCTGTAGTGGGTGTAATAGCCTTTAAAATCGAAACAGGAGAGATTTACTATATAAAATCAAAAGCTACTGTTCTTGCTACAGGAGGTGCTGGGCGGATATATGCTTCAACCACTAATGCTCTAATCAATTCAGGAGATGGAATTGGAATGGCTCTAAGGGCAGGTATGCCAGTGCAAGACATTGAAATGTGGCAGTTCCACCCAACTGGTATTCACGGCGCTGGGACACTTGTAACCGAAGGCTGCAGAGGTGAAGGAGGTTACCTGTTAAATAAGGATGGCGAAAGGTTCATGGAGAGATATGCACCTAACGCTAAAGATTTAGCTAGTAGAGATGTTGTTGCTCGTTCTATGGCGTTAGAGATTCTTGAAGGAAGAGGGTGTGGACCAAATGCAGATCATATCTTTTTAAGACTAGATCATTTAGGTCCAGAGGTTGTTCACAAAAGATTGCCTGGCATTACTGAGCTTTCAAAGACTTTTGCTGGTGTAGATCCTGCAGTTCAACCCATTCCTGTTGTTCCAACTTGCCACTATATGATGGGAGGAATACCAACAAATATCAATGGTCAGGTTATCTCAGTCGAAAATGGAGAAGATAAAATTATTGATGGTCTTTACGCGGCTGGCGAAGTTGCATGTGTATCAGTGCACGGAGGTAACAGATTGGGCGGAAATTCTCTCCTTGACCTGGTTGTCTTCGGACGTGCAGCTGGGCTATATATTGAAGAGTCAATGAAGCAGGGCGTAGAATTAAAAAATGCTTCTCATGATGATATTGACAAAGCTTTAGAAAGATTGAATAAACTAAACGCTTCTACTGAAGGAGATCAAGTAGCAGTCCTCAAAGAAAAGATGCAACAAAATATGCAAAATAATTTTGGTGTATTTAGACGTGGAGATCTAATGGAAAAAGGTATTGATGAGCTTGCCAAGACTAGAGAAGAAGTTGATTCAATTTTCCTCCAAGATAAGTCGGCAACTTTCAACACAGCTAGAATAGAAGCATTAGAAATGCAAAACCTATTTGAAGTAGCTGAAGCTACAGCTATAACAGCTAATGAAAGGAAGGAAAGCAGAGGCGCTCATGCAAGAGATGACTTTACCGAACGAGATGATGACAATTGGTTAAAACATTCAATTTATTACGCCGATACAAAGGAAGTAAGCAAAAGAGATGTGAACTATAGACCAAAGACAGTGCAAGCCTTTCAACCTATGGTGAGGAGTTATTAATGAGTGCTGCAGCTATTCCAGTAGAGCACATCAAGACCATAACGATGAGTATCTATCGTTATGATCCTACGGTGGATAAAAAGCCCTATATGCAAGATATCGTCGTAGAAATACCAACTGATAAGGATATTATGGTGCTTGATGCACTTCACCTCGCGAAAAATCAAGAACCTTCTTTGTCCTATAGAAGGTCTTGTAGAGAGGGTGTTTGTGGATCTGATGGGATGAACATCAACGGAAAAAATGGTTTAGCTTGTGTTACACCCTTATCAGAAGTTCTTAAGAGGGGTAAGATAACTTTGCGTCCGATGCCAGGCCTACCTGTTGTGAGAGACCTGATTGTGGACATGAAACAGTTCTTTGATCAGTTGGAAAAAGTAAAACCTTATCTTATTACAAAGAGCGATTCACCTGACATGGAAAGAAAACAAACTCCGGAAGAAAGGGAAGAGCTTGATGGTCTATACGAATGTATCTTGTGTGGTTGCTGTTCAACATCCTGCCCATCTTTCTGGTGGAATCCAGATAAATTCCTAGGCCCTGCTGCTCTACTTCAATCCTGGAGATTTATTGCAGACAGTAGAGATGAAGCTACTGAAGAACGGCTTGATGATCTGGAAGATGCTTTCAGCCTCTATAGATGTCACGGGATTATGAACTGTGTTTCAGTCTGCCCCAAGGGCTTGAATCCTACAGAAGCAATTTCAAACATAAGAAATAAATTACTTACCAGAGAGAAAGCTTAAGTTTGAACTTTCTTTCTATATGAAGACTCCTCAGTTCTTCATTTATCCACTACAATGCGTTTCGTTAAGAATATGTTAATTCTTTAAGGTGAATTTTAGGGAGAAAAAATGAATCTGCACGAATATCAAGCTAAGCAATTATTTAGAGAATATGAAATATCTGTCTCTGAAGGGTTACCTGCCTCATCTAGTGAAGAGGCGGAGAGAGTAGCTAAATCCTTAGATGTCGATAAGTGGGTAGTCAAGGCTCAAGTCCATGCTGGAGGTAGAGGCAAAGCTGGTGGCGTAGAGGTCGTTGAAAGTATTCAGCAAGTCAAAGATTTTGCAGACAAATGGTTGGGACAAAAATTAGTAACATTTCAGACAGACGAGAAAGGTCAGCTGGTTTCTCAGATATTGATAGAAACATGTACTTCAATCGATCAAGAACTTTATTTAGGTGCTGTAATTGATAGAGCCTCTCAGAGGCTTGTGGTTATGGCCTCGACAGAAGGTGGAGTAAATATTGAGGAAGTGGCCGAAGAAACTCCTGAAAAAATATATAAAGCAGAAATAGATCCCATCGAAGGCCCTAAAGAATCACAAGCAGACGAGCTCTCTAAAAACCTAGGATTGAATGAGATACAGAGCGTTCAGTTTAGAGCTATATTTAACGGTCTGATAAAGCTATTTCTAGAAAAAGACTTATCTCTAGTGGAAGTTAATCCACTTGTGATAACCGAATCTGGAGATTTAATTTGTCTAGATGCAAAAATTAATGTCGACTCTAACGCTTTGTATAGACAAGAAGAAGTGGAGCAATTGAGAGATCCCTCACAAGAGGATGAGAGGGAAGCTAAAGCAGCTGAATGGGATCTAAGTTACGTTGCTTTAGATGGAAATATAGGGTGTATGGTTAATGGAGCAGGACTTGCTATGGGAACCATGGATATTATCAAATTACATGGTGGTGAACCTGCAAACTTCCTAGACGTTGGAGGAACTGCTGACTCTAAGAGAGTTGCAGAAGCATTTAAGATTATCCTTTCAGATGAAAATGTTAACACTGTTTTAATCAATATTTTTGGCGGTATAGTTAGATGTGACGTTATCGCGGACGGCATAGTCGAAGCACTAACTGTAATGGGAGTTTCTGTGCCAGTGGTAGTGAGACTTGAAGGAAATAGCGCGAAAGAAGGTCTAAGTATTCTTGAAGAATGTGAACTCAATATAATTCCAGCTTCTAACTTGGAAGAGGCTGCAAGCCTCGCAGTGAAAGCATCCAAAGGAGAAATCTAATGAGTATACTAATTGATAAAAATACCAAAGTAATTTGTCAGGGTTTTACCGGAGGTCAAGCCACACAGCATTGCATTCAATGTATAGATTATGGAACTCAATTGGTTGGAGGAGTGACTCCCGGGAAGGGAGGACAGACTCATTTAGAACTGCCTGTTTTTAATTCAGTTAAAGAAGCCGTGGATACTACCGGTGCAACTGCAAGCTTAATATTTGTACCTGCTAGATTTTGTAAGGCTTCTATTCTAGAAGCAGCTGAATCTGGTATTTCTTTGATAGTTTGTATTACAGAAGGAATTCCGACGATAGATATGCTCGAAGTAAAGGCGAGATGCGATGATCTTGGAGTAAGGTTAATAGGACCAAATTGTCCTGGCATAATAACTCCTGGTGAATCCAAGATGGGAATTATGCCTGGAGATATCCATTTACCTGGCAAGGTAGGCATTATTTCTAGATCTGGAACATTGACTTACGAGGCGGTAAAACAAACTTCTGATCTTGGTTTTGGACAAACAAGTTGCATTGGTATTGGAGGCGATCCCATACCAGGAACAAGCTTTATAGATGTTCTTGATCTATTTGAAAAAGACGATTCGACAGAAGCAATTGTAATGGTTGGTGAGATAGGAGGAACAGCTGAAGAATCTGCAGCTGAATTTATAAAATCAAATGTCAGTAAGCCCGTTGTCTCCTATATAGCAGGTGTTACAGCTCCTCCTGGAAAAAGAATGGGTCACGCTGGAGCTATTATTGCTGGAGGTAAAGGAACTGCTGATGATAAATTCAAAGCTTTAGAAGCTGCAGGAGTACATACAGTTAAAAGTCCTGCGGATATTGGAAAAGGGATAGCAGAGATCACAGGATGGTAGAAGAGTTTAAACATCTTAAAATCGAAGATAATGGTAATTATATAATCTGTTGTCTGTCAAACCCTCCATCTCATACCTTAACGTCAACAGGAGTCTCCGAAATACATTCATTTCTTGATGTAGTTGAAAAGAGAGAAGATCTAAGAGTGTTAGCCTTTACTGGTGAAGGTCGTGATGTTTTTATCAAACATTACGAGGTTGGTGAACTAGCTAATACAGCTGAAAAGAATCTAGAAACAAAGAAAAATAGACAAGACCCTAAAGAACTCCATGCTTTTCATACCATGCTCCTAAGATTGAGAGATTTAGACGCAATAGTTGTGGCAGGCATCAATGGCAATACCGCTGGAGGAGGGTGTGAATTTTCTCTCGGTTGTGATCTAAGAATTATGTCTAATGGTGACTTTCTAATTGGCCTTCCTGAAACTTCTGTAGGAATTCTTCCGGGTGGAGGAGGAACACAAAGATTATCAAGATTGATTGGCTCTTCCAGGGCTTTGGATTTAATTCTTCATGCCAAATTACTTACGCCTGAGGAGGCTCATAACTTAGGTATTATAAATAAACTCGTACCCGCTGATAATTTTAAGCATGAACTTGCTTCATACTGCGAAGACCTCGCTAGTAGAGCTCCAATTGCATTACAACAAGTTAAAAAAATAATTCATCAAGGAATAGAAATGCCTCTTGAAGAAAGCCTCATGATTGAGCAGAAGGCTTTTGATGTAACAATGAACTCAAGAGATGCAGCTAGAGCCATGAGAGCTCTATTAAACACTCAGGAGAACATAGATGATGTCTCTGATTTTAAGTGGGAAGGGGAGTAATTACTCCTCAGCTACTTTAATTAGTTGCTTACCGAAATTCTTTCCACTTAAAACATCTCTTAAACCTTGAGGAGCGTTTTCGAAACCTTCAGTAATTGTCTCTTCGTACTTAATTTTTCCTTCAGATATCCATTGAGATAACTCTTCAGTGGCTTCTCTCCACTCTTTGAACCACTCAGTGACTACAAAGAACCTATGTTCGGGAGTCGGATCCACTGCACCAAAGATGTGAAAAGGAGTTTCCTCTTTTGTCATATCTTCTGAATTATAAGCAGATATAAATCCACAAATCGGAACACGTGAACCATCATTAAGGAGTGTTGCAACAGCCTTACTTACTGGCCCACCAACATTTTCGAAGTAAATATCAATGCCATTCGGACATGCCTTTGCAAGATCTTCTTGAATGTTTCCAGCTTTATAATCTACACATTCATCAAAGCCTAATTCATCTTTAACATAGGAGCATTTCTTTTCTCCTCCGGCTACTCCCACAACTCTACAACCTAGTATTTTTCCCATTTGACCAACTACTGTGCCAACAGCGCCAGATGCAGCTGAGACAACAATAGTCTCACCTGATTTAGGTAGACCCACTCTCAATAAACCAAAATAAGCAGTTCTACCTGGCATACCTACCGTTCCTAGATATGTTTGAAGAGGTACGATAGAAGGATCAGCTTTAAATAGAGCTGGCTCTTCATCGCTTGCAATAATATAAGTCTGCCAGCCTTTATGAACACACAGATAATCTCCTTTAATATATTTATCTGATTCACTCTCAACCACAACTCCTACAGATTCACCTGTCATCGGTTCGCCCAAGGCAGCAGGTTCAGCGTAAGACTCTCCATCATTCATCCTGCCTCTCATATAAGGATCAATAGACAGATAAAGAATTTTTATGAGGACTTCTCCTTTTTCTAAAGGTCGAACTTCTTCTTCATTCAACTTCCAGCATTCATCTCCAGGCATTCCCTTAGGTCTTTGATCCAGCAACCATTGTTTATTTATATAGGTCATTAATTTCTCCTTAATTAAATTATATTCTTATCTTTTTTTTGGACAACAAAATAAAGACTTTCATTAGTGATTTCTTTCTCCAATAATTTATGACCAAGAAATTCACAAAACTTTAGTACATCTCTTTCAGTGCTTTTATCACTGGCAGTTAAATGAATTACATCACCGGAATCAGATTCTCTGATTGCCTTATGGAGCAACATAATGGGTTCAGGACATTTCAATCCTAGAGCGTCTACTTCAATTTTCATTTATAAATTGTGTTGATATTTTTCTAACTCTTCTCACCATTAAGATTGCTGCAACCAGCAAGCCAGAAGCCATACCTGTCCACATTCCAACAGCACCCATCTGATTAGTTATGATATCTGTAATTGAAAGAACTATGCCTAACGGCAAACCGACACCCCAATATGAAACTGCCATAATCTTCATCGGGCCAAAAGTATCTTTGTAACCTCTCATACTACCGATACTTGCCATAGCAAGTCCATCAGCAACTTGGAAGAAAGCAGCAAAAAATAAAAGCGTTACAGCTAGAGCAACTACCTCAGGATTATCATTTAGAAGACTGGCTAGAAATTCTGCATTAAGAACTATCATTAAACTCATAAAGAGGGCACAGATAGTTGCAAGCCTTAATGAAAAGTAAGAGCTATATTTAGCTCCTTTCATGTTGTTTGCACCGACATTGTTCCCAACTCTAACTGCAGCAGCATTTCCAATTGATAACGGCACCATAAAAAATAAACCACCAAGAGTTAAGGCGATTCCGTTCGCAGCTATTACTTCGCTACCAAATCTTCCTAAAATAATACCTGCACCACTAAACATACTAAGTTCAATAAAGTTTCCAAGACCGACCGGTATACCTCCTACAAGAATTTCTTTAAGTTTTTGTATATTAGGCAAGTCAAATCTAGAAAAGAGTTCTGTGCCGAAAGCTGATTTATAACGTAAGTAGAAAATCAATAAAATGAATGTCGTCCATGTTCCTATTACAGCTGAAAGGCCGGCCCCTTTAGCTCCCATTTCAGGGAATCCAAAATTACCGTAAATGAAAGTGTAATTGCCAATTATGGCAATCAAGAGCATAAGGACATTTAATAAAGTTATTGGAAGGGGGCGTGTTACCCCTTCACACAATGATCTGAGTGGCTGGCTTAAGAGTATTGCAGGTAAAGCAAAAATAAAATAACTTAGGTATTCTTCAGAATATTTAATAATAGACGGATCAACCTTAGCTATCGTCAAAATTGTTGCAGCTTCAGATAATATGAACATTCCAAATAAAACGATAGGTATTGATAACCATATAGCCTGTCTGGCTAGTGGTCCGATATCTTTGAGATTCCTTGCACCATAGAGCTGAGCAACCATTGGTGTTACAAAAAATAAAACACCACCAATACCAACCATGACGGGGAACCATAAATTTCCTGCCAACATAATGCCTGCTTGAACATCCGTAGAATAGTTTCCGCTTTGCACAACGGAATTAACTTGAATTAGTTGCAATGCCAGTTGGGTAAGAAACATAGGTACAGCTAACTTAAAAAAGTTTGAAGCCTCCTCTGCTGCTCTTCTTGAAAGAAGAGTATTTTTTGAGTCCAAGGGTTGTTCCATAGAAGGCGCGTATCTTATCATGTACGCTGGAGGCAAGATATTAGAAAAGATCACAGACCATATTGGTTAAAAAAGTTATTCGCTAGATACAATGATTTCTATGTAGATAAATTTTTGGCACCTCAATTTGAATATTTTGGGAAAGGTCACAACATAATGGGAGCTAAATATTTCGATATTTACGGTCGAAATATTTCTATCGGTGATTATCCGACAATGGTTGCTTCACCAGATAATTATATTCATTTAACTACATGGAGTTTAGAAGATCACGAAGGAGAGATATCAATAGGAAAATACTGCCTTTTAACTCCTGGAGTGAGGATTGCTTCTGCTTCTAAAATAACAATCGGAGATGGCTGTATGTTTGCAAATAGTGCTTATGTCTCTGATGCAGATTGGCACGGCATTTACGATAGAGCTATTCCCGTAGGAAAGACTGCGCCAATTATACTCGAGGAAAATGTATGGATTGGAGATAGGGCAGTAGTTGGTAAAGGCGTAACAATCGGAAAGAATAGCATTGTTGCAGCAGGAGCTGTAGTAGTTAAGGATGTGCCTGAGAACGTTGTGGTTGGTGGTAACCCCGCAAGAATTATTAAAGAATTAGACCCATCTATTGAAGGCACTACACGAATAAAACTCTTCGAAGATCCTGACGGACTCAAAGATTTATATGATCAGATAGATCAATACACTTTAAAAAATAACAATATTAAAAATTATTTAAGGTCAAAGATTTTTAGAACAAAAAAACATTAATTTACTAATTGACAGCCTTAAAAAAAAGAAATAAATTCAATGTTGGTTTGGAGATAGTTGGGGAGCATTCTCTGTAATTTAAACTTCTAAAGTTAAATATCTTTAGATTTAAAGGAGAGGTCTATGCGACTCATAAAAAAGGCACTATTGCCAATAATTTTCTTTTCTGTTTCTTTCTATTCTTTTTCTGATGATCATGTGCAACCAATGATTATCCCTATGGAGCATTTTGCCTGTAACTATAACGCTGGAAAGGATCGAGATGATGATCTTAAGGTTGTTGAAGAGTGGAATGAATTTTTAGATGAATCTGGAGTTAGCTACAGCAGTTATTTTCTAGATCCTTATTACACTAATACTGATGAACAATACGATACTCATTGGATTGGTTTTTCAACTACTTTTGAAGAAATGGGCAAAGCTCAAGAACTTATGCTGTCAGGTGAGGGTGCCAAACTTCAAGCTAAATTTAATAAGGTTACCTCTTGTAGTGAGCATGATATCTGGGGTAGTTATACCGTTAGAGCTTCCACAAATGAAAGTGAAGGTGGAGTTCTTAATCTCTCAAGTTGTAAATTAACTGAAGGCACAACTACAGAAGATCTTATGGCTGCAGATAAAAAAATGAATGAATTTGCTGATCAAGCTGGCAATACTGGTGGAATATATAGATGGTTTCCTGGGCCGGGTGTTCAGCTATCTTGGACTTCTAAATATGATTTCTTGGCTGCAAATACAACATCTAGTCTATCTGAATGGGGTGCTGGCGCTGACGCTATGGTAAATGGTGGAGGAGCGGCCATGCAAGCTTCTATTTATGGGGGCCTCATGCAATGTGAAGACGCAAGGGTATTTCTTGCCACCCAAGCAAGAAGTTCTAGTAATTAAAACTGATATAAATAAATTATGAAAAAAATCACAAAAACAATAGCTCTTCTTACGGGGCTTTTTCTTTCTTCTTCAATCTTTGCTTTACAAGGATTGAATGTAATAACAATCACAACTGACGATCCTCAAGGATATGTTGAATGGCTTGCTGAAAGCCAGTCTGTGTTTCAAGCTGCTCAAGGCGACAGTATGGCCGCACAAGGCATTTGTTCACCTACAGCAGGAGGCGAATTTACAAATGAACATTATGTTTGGACTATTGCACCTTCGATTTCTGCAATGATGTCCAACCCCAATTTTTTTACAGATAAGAACGTTTCAAATGCTCTTAGAAAAATAGCAAAGAAAAGGGAAGTGGTTAGACGAGATCTCATGTACGTGATCAAGGAAGCTGAAATTGATGGCGTAGGTGTCACTAGTGCTCAATACAACTTAACTTCTAAGACTAACGATGTACAAGGTTATGCTGCCGCACTAACCGCTATGGAAGAAGCCGCAGCTGCTAATGGATTTGATGATATATCTGTAGCCTTATTTGGTTCTTTAGCGGGTGGAGATAGAGCGTTAACTGTTATGGCCAGCATACAAGCACCTTCCTCGGAACGCCTTGGAGAATTTTTTGATCAAAGACTGTCTTCTTGGATGTCTGGAGCTGTTTCTAATTTCGATGAGTTACGAACTCCTGTTATCGATTTTATGATGCAATGCACGACCCTTTCGGTAAATAACTAATAAGGACAATTATGAAAAAAATACTATTATTAATTTCTCTCTTTCTTTTCGGACAGATCAATGCCAATCCTATTTGGACAATTTACGATATTAAAGTTGATAGCCCTGAAGCTGCAGCAAATGTAGTAGCTGCTACAGATGAACTTATGGCATCTAACTTTGCAAAAGAAAATTTTAAGGGATCTTTACATTTGAATGCATACTTAGCAAATGGGGATAATGAGGCGACTCACTTTTTTGCAGTTTTGCAACCTAGTTTAACTGAACATGCAAACTGGATGACTGCATCTCAACAAAGCACTGCAGGCCAAAAGTTCTTCAAATCTCTAAGAGAGAATTCTACAAATGTTTCAGAGCAACTTAACTCATTTGTTCAAACATACGGTAATCCTTCAAACGAAGATATTTATTGGATCATACATGAATTCAATGCTGCACCTTCTGATTTGCCTAAGATAGTTAAAGCTTTTGAAAGAGTTGATGAAGAAACTAGGGGAGATTTCCCAGGCCAGTTTGGGCTATCGTCAGTTGCTTTCGGTGCTGATGAAACAACTCATCTGCTGACAGTGGGATATAAATCTATTGCCGAGCTGGAAGCTTGGGAGGATCAAATTGCTACGAATAAAGCTGTTTTAAGATTTCAAAAAACTTTAGATGGAATGGTGAAATGGACAGGAAGTCGTCTTCTTTTCAATGCCAGAGTTTATGATTCTGCATCTGATTTAGAACAATTTGTAACTAAAGATTTTGAGTAGAAAATGAATAAATTAAAATTGGAGAAAATAATGAAAAAAATTCTTTTACTTATATTTGCTTTTATATCTTTTAACTTTCTAATGGCTGATGATCATCAGTCATATACAACTTATACAGGTGAGGTGCTTCAATGTAACTTACAAAATGGTAAGGATGTTGAGGATGTTCTTAACATGGTCAAAAAAGATTGGTATGCGCTTGATTATCCTGTTCCTTATGAAGGTTGGGTTCTAACCCCAACTTTATTTGCCGACAATGACGGTGGGTATGACCTTTTTTGGGCGGGTTTTACCTCAAATAATAGTGATATGGGTGCCTCTTTGGATTGGTTTAATGTCAATGCAACTAAGGTATTTGGTAAGTGGCAAAATCTAGTTAGTTGTGCTTCTTGGAGTCATTGGGATATTTTTGAAGCAAGAAGACCGGCAAATCAGCTTGTTGAAGGCGATACTGGATATTGGGCTTTTCATAGTTGTAACTTTAAAGATGGAAAGAGTGTTTCTGACCTTGGGGCAAATGACACTGAATGGAATAAGTTTCTCGATGGAATAGGTCATAATGGCGGAGTTTGGAGATGGTGGGCAGGAGGAGGTTCAGATACCCAAAACTCTACTGATTATTATATAAATATTTCGTTTAGTACTATGAAGGAATATGGTGAATATAGGGATGCAAGGATGAATGCAATGATGAGTGGCTCTATGCCTGAACAGATAGCTGACTGTGCAGCGCCTAGAGTTTATTCCGCAAATAATATTAAGGCTATCACAACGAATTAAGCCTTTTTAAATCTAAAAAAACGGTCAATTTTTGGCCGTTTTTTTTACCTTTCATATTTTGTTAAGATGTAATTACCATGAGATTTAGAAAAATTTCTTTTACAGTATATTTATCAGTTATTTCTACTTTTTCTTTTTCTGAAATTACCGCAAATACGGATTTATTTGAATACCTTGTTGAAAGTGAAACTACAAGTTTTCTTATCTCTCAAAGGGGGGATTTAATTGTTAATGAAGAGTTTAAGGTCGAAAAAAATCTTAATCCAATGAACATTATGTTCTTTAATCTTTTTCGACATGGATCTATCGAAAATAGAAGTCAAGAAGACGTGGCTTCTATTCAAAAAAGTTTGGTATCAATTTTAATAGGTATAGCTCAAGAAAGAGGGGTCTTGAATATCCATGATTCAGTGAGTACTCATATTGGAAAATGGACTCAACTTGAAGAGACAAAAGAGAATCTAATTACTATAAAAAATTTACTTGCCATGACTTCGGGTTTAGACGTTGATTTTAATTTTCTATCTGAACCGGGATCTGTATGGTCATATAACACCAGAGCATATAGTCAGTTAATATTTGTTCTTGAAAAGGCAACGAATCTCGATATAAATGTACTTTCTTCAAAGTGGCTGTTTGAACCACTAAGAATGAAAAATACTTTCTGGCAAGAAAGAAATAAAGGCCCCTTAGGGTTTAGAAAGGATTCCTCTAAATACGGACTTATCACTACAGCAGAAGATCTTTTAAAGTTTGGTGAATTTATCCTCAATAAAAGAATGACTAAAGATAGCTCCATTAATTCAGATGTAAAATTCTTTGAAGAGTCTTTCACAAAATCTCAAAATAAAAACGAAGCTTATGGATACTTATGGTGGCTTAACAACTCAACAAGCCACATGACATGGGATAAAAATCTTTCTCCTGGTAAGCTATTACCAAATGCACCTGATGACACTATCCTTGCTTTGGGTGCGGGAAGTAGGGTTCTAGCTATCGTTCCAAGCGAAGAGTTAATATTAGTAAGACTTGGCTCTTTTCCTAAAGATTCCAATTTTATCAATAACTTATGGGAATATATTCAAAATTAATTATATCAATTTTGACTGGTTTGATTTTAGACCTCTCAAGTGGTCAACCTGATATTTCTTGGAAAGAACATATAATTGATGATTCTTTCTCAGGGCCATCTGACTTAGCTGGTAGCGATGGACTTGAGGTTGCCGATTTGGATAAAGATGGTCACTTAGACATTGTTTCAGTTCATGAACTAGATACAGAATACGGTGTCCCAAAAGGTTATGTAAGAATTGCATGGGGAACGGGCGATCCTCTTAGGTGGGAATTAACTACGTTGGCTTCAGGATCTGAAGCACCGTCTGCTGAAGATGTAGATATTGCTGATGCAGATGGAGACGGATGGCCCGACATAATAGTCGCATGTGAACTTGCACATCTTATCTATTTCAAAAATCCCTCAACTAATCATCGTTCAGTTAGATGGGAACGGACTGTCCCTGAGATAACTTTAAACCGAGGTTCTTTTATTAGAGTTTTTTTTGCTGACTTTAATAATGACGGAAAGCTTGAAGTGGTAGCAGCCAATAAGGGAGGAGAGAATCCGGATATATCTAGCGCACCCCTAAATAATATTTCTATTTATTTGTTGCCTGATAATCCTTTAGAAGGTGAAAAATGGAATGAGTTGGTTTTAACGCAGGTTCGTATTCCTATTAATTCTCAACCTGTGGATTTAGATTTAGATGGAGATATGGATATAGTTGTTGGATCCAGAGGAGAGAGAAGAGTTTTATGGTTAGAAAATATGGGAGAATTAAACTTCTTTCAGCACGATATTAATTTCTCATCTTCAATAGAAAAAGATTCTTGGATAACTGGTTTTAATATGGATTATGCTGACCTAAACGGAGATGGTCGACTAGATATAGTTAGTTCAGTTTGGCCAAATTCTGTTTATGTTTTATTTCAACCTAAAAACCCCCAAGATAAATGGAATATCGAAAAGATAGGGAGCATAGATCCTGACCTTCTTGTAAGTGTCACTTTGGCTGATATTGATGGAGATGGAGATGAAGATATATTTTCAGGCTCCTATAGTCTTGGTAGCAGGGATAAAGACGATATTGATAATATAAATAAATCTTATGGCAGTGTTGTATGGTTTGAGAACCAAGGAGATAAGTGGATTAAAAATAATATCTTAAGAAGAAAACGCGGGATGTACGATAAATGGATTCCTCTTGATTTAGATAATGATTCTGATTTAGATTTTGTTGGAACCAGGGGTAATAGCATGCCTTATGATGGAGTTATTTGGCTAGAACAATTAAGAGGTCAAGGATCAAGCAAAGTATTCCAACAGGCAAGAGATAGAGATAGCCAATCAGTTCCATTTAATGATTAAATTTTAATCATTATCAACCTTAGTTATAATCAATATATGGAATCAATTAGGATTAAGCCTTTAGATATTCTAAGCGAATCTCAGTTAAGTGAGATTCGACAAAAAAACGATTTAAGGAATATCTTTGCTCTTATATTTGATTGGGGGCTAATGGTCCTTGGTCTTTATGTTTTCTATCACTTTCCTAGCTTCCTTACTTTTTTAGCTTCTGTTGTCATTATTGGTTCAAGACAGTTTGCTCTTGCAGTTCTTGCTCATGACGGAGCTCATAATCTTTTGTTTTCTAATTCCAAGATCAATGATTTTGTATCTCAGTGGTTTTGTGCATATCCTATTTTTCAAGATAATAGGGTATACAGGCCTTATCACTTGAAACATCATCGATTCACTGAAACTGAAGATGATCCTGATTTAGTTCTTAGCGCACCTTTTCCAATAAATAAGAAAAGTTTCTATAGAAAAGTAATTAGAGACTTAACCGGAATTACCGGTTACAAAAGATATTCTTCTTCTCTAATTTCAATATTTCAAACAGAGGCTGACAGTTTTTCCCATAAGGTGAGTAGAATCTGGAATAAAATTCATGGTTTCTTGATTGTCAATTTCATAGTTTTTATTTTGATATCAATATTCTTTCATTGGTCTCTATTTTTTTTATTATGGTGGCTTCCAGCATTTACTTACTACAGCTTAATAATAAGAATCAGAAATATTGCTGAACATTGCGTAACACCTGGAGAAAGCGATTTTGATAAGACAAGAACTACTAAAGCTTCATTAATCATTAGATTCTTATTAGCACCCCATAGGGTTAATTATCATCTAGAACATCATTTGTTTATGATGTGTCCATGGTATAACTTACCTAAAGCACATTTAATGATGTTAGAAAACGGATATAAAGATAAAATGTGCCTTGAGAATTCCTATAGAAGTGTTTTATCAAAAGCAGTGAGTGCATAACAATGAATAACGAAAAAGATTTAAAAGAAAAACTTACTCCAGAAGAGTATTACGTCACCCAAAATCAAGGTACAGAACCTGCCTTTAGTGGAAAGTATGATGGAGTAAAAACTCCTGGAACCTATCATTGCATAGTCTGTGATGTAGAGTTATTTAGCTCTGAATCAAAATATGACTCTGGTTCAGGTTGGCCAAGTTTTTGGGAACCTTCTCAAGAAGATAATGTGGCTACCGAACAAGACCATTCAGCAGGTATGGTAAGAACTGAAGTTCACTGTAGTAAATGTGAAGCACATCTTGGCCATGTATTTCCAGATGGACCTCAACCCACCGGGCTTCGATACTGCATCAACTCAGTTTCTTTAGATCTCAAACCTACAGAAGAGGAATAGGTCTGAGCGAAGACGTTTCATCTAAAAAAAAATCTTTAAGGCTTTTAGCTAGTAGCGGATTAGTTTCTTTCTGGACTTTTATATCCAGAATATTAGGTTTAGCAAGAGACATAGTTATCACAGGTCTTCTGGGAGCAGGAGTTGCTTTAGATACCTTTGTGGTGATTATGAAAATTCCGAGTGTATTTAGACGACTGTTTGCCGAAGGTGCTTTTAATCAAGCATTCGTACCAGTTTTAACTGAATATAAAGAAAAAGAAAAAGCTTCAGTTGAAAGCCTAATTAATAATACTTTTGGAGCTTTATCCCTAGTTCTTTTATTGGTGACAACTTTAGCGCTTTTATTTGCACCTATTTTTGTAATGTTATTCGCACCAGGCTTTTATGCAGAACCATTAAAAAAAGAACTTGCTATAGATATTCTTCAAATTACTTTTCCTTATTTGTTTTTTGTTTCTCTAGTCGCCTTTTCAGGTTCAATTCTTAACTCTTACCAAAAATTCTCTTTACCTGCATTAACTCCTCTTTTTTATAACTTGAGCTTAATTGTTGCTGCTCTATGGTTTGCTCCTCAATTGGAGGTACCCATTTATGCAATAGCATGGGGAGTATTTGCTGCTGGTATTATTCAAGTGCTTATTCAGATACCTGCACTAATTGCGATGGGTCTATTGCCTAGATTTAAATTAAATACTCAGCATCCAGGCGTAAGAAAAGTATTATTTTTGATGATTCCAGGAATAATTGCTGGCGGCGTGAGTCAGATTAACATGCTTATAGACACCATATTGGCATCTTTATTGCCAACAGGCAGTCCGAGTTGGTTATATGTTTCAGATAGATTAATGCAACTACCTTTAGGTATTTTTGCAATAGCAATTGGGACAGTTATTTTACCGCGCTTATCTTCATTATTTGTAACAGAGAATAAGTTAGCATTTTCAAATACACTGGATTGGTCAATTAGATTAATTCTTCTTATTGGCGTTCCAGCAGTAATAGGTTTAACTATGCTGGCTGAGCCAATAATACTTATTCTCTTTGAAAGAGGGGCCTTTAGCGCCAACGATTCCTTACAGGCCTCATATAGTCTGATTGCTTTGTCATTTGGATTAGTTGCCTTCATGATGATAAAAATTCTAACCCCAAGCTTCTTTGCTAGACAGGAGCCAAAAAAACCCATGTATGTAGCTTTGGCCTCTATGATTTTAAATGCTTTGCTTGCATGGTTTCTCGGATTCAATCTTGGCTATGGACATATAGGTCTTGCTCTTGCTAGCTCCATTTCTGCGTTTTTTACAGTGATTACTTTATTGTTAATGCTTTACAGTCGGAATATTTATCAACCTTCAAACGGATGGTTTTTATTTTGGATCAGATTGGGCTTTGCTTCTTTTTTCCTATCAGTATTTCTTTATTATCTTGGTCAAGATGCGGCTTCATTAAGAGCTCTAACAGATTTTGGAAAAATATTTTATATTTTAAAAATCGTGATTCTGAGTATAGGTCTGTATTTACTTGCATTAAGATTGACAGGATTAAAAATTAAAGACTTTTTAAATTAGTATGTATTTAATTAGAGGAATCCAAAATATAGATCTTTTTCTGTCCAAGCATGAAGATGTCGATTTAATCGCAACGATAGGAAACTTTGATGGCCTCCATCTCGGACATCAACATATCATTCAAAATATGCAAAAAGATGGAGAAATCAATGATTGGCAGAAGCTTGTTATTTTCACTGAGCCTCATGCTAGAGAATTTTTTGCTGAGTCTCTTGGAACTGACGAAGAAAAGCCACCTAGAATCTTTCCTTGGTCGCAGAAAGTTAAAAGATTAAAGGAACTTGGCGTTGAATATGCTTTTTTTCTAAATTTCAATAACCAACTGCGAAAGATGACTCCGGAGGACTTTATTAATAACGTTTTATCTAGACTTTCTATCAAAAAGTTAGTTATTGGAGATGACTTTAGATTTGGCGCCAATAGAGAAGGGGATTTTAGCTTCCTTCAGCAATGGGGAGAAAAAAATAATATTTTAGTTGAGAAGACAAAAACTTTTTCCCTTCATGGAGAAAGGGTTAGCAGTACAAGAATTAGAGGTGCACTCACTAATGCAAATTTTGAACACGCAAAGGAATTGCTTGGGCAGCCCTATACCTTCTATGGGAAGGTTGTTTATGGACAACAATTAGGTACTCAACTTGGAGTGCCCACTGCAAATCTATGGCTGCCTAAAAATAAACTACCAATTGCTGGAGTATATATTGTGAAAGTAGACTTGGAAGGTAAGACGTATGGCGGTATTGCAAATATGGGAGTTAGGCCTACAGTTGACGGTCAAAACCCCGTTTTAGAAGTCCATATATTCGACTTTTCTAAGAGTATATATGGAAAGAAAATCAACGTAGAATTCCTTAAGAAGCTTCGAGATGAAAAGAAATTTAATGGGCTAGATGAATTAAAAGAACAAATTTTTAAAGATATTTCAACTGCTAAGCAATATTTAAGTTAAAGTGCAAAAAATTTATTATGACTGACTACAAAGATACTCTAAATCTTCCAGTTACAGGTTTTGCCATGAAGGCTGGCTTGCCTATGAAAGAGCCTAAAATGATTGAATTTTGGGAAGAAATGAACCTTACTCAAGAGATTGCTAAGGCCCGTAAAGGGAGAGAAAAATTTATTTTGCACGATGGTCCTCCTTATGCAAATGGTGAGATACATACTGGTCACGCTGCACAAAAAGTTTTGAAGGATATCGTCATCAAATCACAAACTCTAGATGGGAAATATGCTCCATTTGTGCCGGGTTGGGATTGTCATGGATTGCCTATCGAATTGAACGTAGAAAAAAAAGTAGGCAAAGTTGGACATAAAGTAGATGCATCAGAATTTCGTGATGCTTGCAGGAAATATGCTCACTCTCAAATAGAACTCCAAAAGAAAGATTTTAAAAGACTAGGTGTTTTAGGGGATTGGGACAATCCTTACGTAACAATGGATTTTTCTTTTGAAGCTAACATCATAAGATCATTAGGAAAAATTATTGCTAAAGGACACTTACAAAGAGGTGATAAGCCTGTGCATTGGTGCGTAGATTGTGGGTCTTCTCTAGCAGAGGCTGAAGTAGAATATCAAAACAAAATATCTACTTCGATTGATTTTATCTTTCCGATACAAGACGAATCATTGTTGGAGATTTTTCAAGCTGAAAGCAATAATAAAAACTTCGTTGCCAGCTGGACCACAACACCTTGGACATTGCCTGGAAATTTAGCTCTCACAATTAATGAATCTTTCTCATACCAGCTTATTGAAATTAAATTTAATAATCAGAATATCAACATCATCTTGGCAAAAGATTTGGTAGAGGCTACCTTAGAAAGAGTAGGCATTACTGAGTTTAAAGTATTGGGTTCTTGCCAAGGATCTTCATTACTTGGTCTAAAGGCCTCTCATCCTTATCTTGATCGTGATTCCTTAATAATTGCAGGTGATCATGTAACAACCGAAGCAGGAACAGGAGTGGTTCACACAGCCCCAGGACACGGATTAGAAGATTATGCTGTTTCCAAAGCAAATGGTCTTGAAGTATTAAGTCCTGTTAAAGGAAATGGAACATTTCATGAAGATGTTGAGCATTTTGCGGGTCAGTTTGTCTTCAAAGCAAATGAAAATATTATCCAATTGCTAAGAGAGAAAGAGGTCTTACTCTCTGAATCTTCATTTGAACATAGCTATCCTCATTGCTGGAGACACAAATCGCCAGTTATGTTTAGGGCAACCCCTCAATGGTTCATCTCCATGGAATCAGAAGGTCTACTAAAGCAATCTTTAAATTCTATAGAAGATGTTAGATGGGAACCGTCTTGGGGAAAAGCACGCATGGAATCCATGCTTGAAAGTAGACCTGACTGGTGTATTTCAAGACAAAGATCATGGGGAGTTCCAATAGCATTATTGATTCACAATGAAAATGGCGAACTTCACCCGAAAACACAAGAAGTGATAGAAAAAGTGGCATCTTTAGTAGAGTGTAGTGGTATTCAGGCATGGCATGATGTAGCCATTGAGGATTTAGTAGATGATCATCAAGATTATGAAAAGATAACAGATTGTCTAGATGTGTGGTTTGATTCAGGTGTTACACACGCATGTGTATTAAGTGCTAATGATGAACTTCAATTTCCGGCGGATCTATATCTAGAGGGCTCTGATCAACATAGGGGGTGGTTTCAATCATCACTCTTAACGAGCATGGCTATTAATGCATGTGCTCCTTACAAGGCAGTCCTAACCCATGGCTTCGTTGTGGATGGCGAAGGAAAAAAAATGTCTAAATCTCTTGGTAATGTGATTTCTCCGCAAAAAATCTGGGAAACCATGGGTGCAGATGTTTTACGGGCCTGGATTGCTTCTACTGACTATACGAAAGAAATCGTTTTATCGGATGATATTCTCAAGCGATCTGCGGACTCTTACAGGAGGATTAGAAATACAATCAGATTTCTTCTGGGAAATCTTAATGATTATGACGGGCAAATTGTTCAACCTGATAAGCTTACTGAGTTGGATAAGTGGATGATCTTAAGAAGCAAGAAACTACAAAAACAAATTAAAGATGATTATTTAAACTACAACTTTCATCAGGCTTTTCAGAAAATTCACAACTTTTGTGCTAACGACCTAGGTGGATTTTACTTGGACATACTGAAAGACAGACTCTACACAGCTAAATTAGATTCCAATGCAAGAAGATCTTCTCAAGTCGCTTTATCTAATATTCTTCAAGCCTTGCTGAGATGGGTAAGTCCAATACTTTCTTTTACTGCGGAAGAAGCATGGCAATCTTTAGATAGTAATACCAAATCTGTTCATTTACTTGAGTGGTTTGAAGATTGGGCTGAAACGGGAAATTTAAGATTCTCAGATGAAGAGTGGGAAAAGGTTTTAGAGATAAGATCTGAAGTAAATAAACATATAGAAGAGGCCAGAAATAATGAAATCATAGGATCTTCTTTGGATGCTGCCTTAGAATTATATTGTGACTCAGATATAAAAAAGCTCCTTGATGAATTCGCTGAAGAGCTGAGATTCATTTTTATAACATCAGAAGCAACAGTTTATGAGATTGGTCAAGATGGTAATGAAACGAACATCGAAGGCTTAAAAATTAATGTCTCAAAAATCGAACATGAGAAGTGCGTTAGATGTTGGCACAGTAGGCCTGAAGTAGGGACTATAAAAGGTCATGAAACTATTTGTGAAAGATGTTACGAAAATGTCGAAGAGAACGGTGAAATTAGAACTTTTGCGTAAGTGAGATACTTCTCATGAAAAAGGTCATATTTTTATTGTCTCTCGTTTCAATTGATCAATTAACTAAGTACCTGGTTCTAAAAAACTTTTTAATTGGTGAAAGCCTAAACCTGCTGCCAATATTAGATATTTATTTGATTCTCAACACAGGCATAGCATTTAGCCTTTTTGATGATGGAGGAAATTTAGGTAGATGGTTGCTAGTTTTTCTTACTCTCCTGGTCTGCTTATATTTAATTTTTATATTAATAACAGAATCACTTACCGGATACGAGTCATTAGCATTATTGCTGATCTTGTCTGGAGGCATGGGAAATCTATTAGATAGAACTTTCAGAGGTTATGTAATTGATTTTATAAACTTTTACTATGAGACTTATTCTTTTTATATCTTTAATTTTGCCGATACATTTATAACAATAGGAGTTTTTATTTATATTCTTGATATAGTAATTTCTAAATCTAAAGCAAATGGAAATAAGGTTAGCTAATACTCGAGGGTTTTGTGCCGGAGTAGATCGGGCAATTGAAATTGTAAAAAAAGTCATAGAGATCCATGGTGCCCCTGTATACGTAAAACATGAAGTAGTTCATAACAAGACGGTAGTTGAAGAATTAAAGAATCTTGGCGCTATTTTTGTAGAGGATATCGAAGAGATCCCTGAAGGCGAGGTGGTTGTATATAGTGCTCATGGAATTTCTAAAGCAGTAGAGGCCCAATCTGACGAAAGAAATCTGGATGTTTTTGATGCAACATGCCCTCTAGTCAGCAAGGTCCATGCTGAAGTAAATACTTATGCCAAAATGGGATTTGATTGCCTACTAATCGGTCATAAGAATCATCCTGAGGTTGAAGGGACAATGGGGCAGTTTGATACATCCTTTGGAGGAACAATAACCCTAGTTGAAAACATCGAGGATGCCAAAAAATTATCATTTAAGAAGCCTTCCAATTTGGCTTTTGTTACGCAAACTACATTATCTGTAGATGATACTAAAGAAATTACGGAATACCTTGTTAATCAATTTCCTGATATTAAAGGGCCAAAAAAAGATGATATTTGTTATGCAACTCAAAACCGACAGGACGCAATTAAACAGTTGGCTTTAGAATCTGATCTTGTTCTGGTAATCGGGTCAGAAAATAGCTCTAATTCAAACAGACTAAGGGAAATAGCTGAAAGATCTGGTGTAGAGGCATATCTCATTGATAGTATTGACGACTTATCTTTGGATTGTCTTGAAGGAAAATCGAGAATAGGACTTACTTCAGGTGCTTCTGCTCCTGAACACCTCGTATCAGAAGTTATAGAAAAACTTTCTTCAGCGTATGGATTTAATTTGGTAGGAGATAAGAACCGAACAGACGAAGGGATATCTTTTAGGTTACCTAAAGGCTTAAGGTGATTAGAACCTTTTCTTAAACTTTTTGTCTAATAGAGGAACGGAGAAAATTATGAAACTACAATATCTTTTAACGGCTTTTTTAATTTGGATTTTATCTTCCAATATTTATGCAGCACCTAGAATATTGGATCAAATAAAAAAAATGGATTCAGATCGAGACGGGTCTATCACACTAGAGGAATTTAATTCCAATTCTTTAGATAGATTTCAACTTATGGATACAAATAGTGATGGTAATATCTCAGAAGAAGAGTTTCTCGCACCAATAAGCGCTCGTTTTGAAAGGATGGATTTAAACTCTGATGGAGTTATTCAGAGAAAAGAACTTAAAAAAGCGTTGAAACAATCCAGAAAAAATAAGAAGCAAGGCAAGGTGAAAGAGAAAAAAAAACCTAAACCATTCATTAAACAGTAGAGAATTTCTTGAACATAGATAATTCATTTTTTTTAGAAAAAGCAAAGATTTGTTTATCTCCAAATAGTTCTGACAGGAAATCAAATGAAGTCTCTCTATTGGTAATACATAACATTAGTCTACCCCCTGGAAACTACGGAGGTGATCATATTGAGAAGTTTTTTACTAATCAGTTGGATCATGAAGAGCATCCTTATTTTCAAGACATAGCAAATCTTAAGGTCTCCAGTCATCTTCTTATCAAAAGAGATGGTTCAATTACTCAGTTTGTGCCTTTTAATAAGAAAGCATGGCATGCAGGAATTTCTACTTTTAGAGGAAGAGAAGACTGTAATGAATTTTCAATAGGAATTGAGCTAGAAGGGACTGATGAAAGTAAATATGAAAAAGAACAGTATGAATCTCTTATTTCTGTTACCAAGGAATTAATGTCTTTTTTTCCGGACATTAAAAAAGATACTATAGTCGGACATTCTGATATTGCACCTGACAGGAAAACAGACCCTGGCAAATCGTTTGATTGGAGTTATTTCAGATCAAATTTAGATTAACTTTGCCGCCAAAGAGGCTCCTTAATACCCAATTCTTGATTAATACTTCTTGCTATGACAAACAGTAAATCAGAGAGTCTATTTAGGTAAATTAATTTATTCCTCTCAATGGCTTCATTTTCATTCAATTTAACCAATGATCTCTCACATCTTCTGCATACTGACCTTGCGTATTGAGATAATGCGGCTGCATGATTTCCTCCTGGCAATATAAAGTTTTCTAGTTCAGGTAGTACTTCATTTAATTCTTGAATTTGTTCTTCAAGAAATAATATCTCTTCTTCAGAGATGGAATTCTGGGTCCCGACAGATAGAGAACCTCCAATATCAAATAAACAATTCTGTATCCTTCGGAAGGTTAATACAAAGTTACTAGATTCACTCAGTGAATCTAGATAACCTATTAAAGAGTTTAGTTCGTCTATTTCACCAATAGAGTCAATTATAGGATCTGCCTTACTCACCCTGGATCCATCAGCCATACCCGTTGTTCCTTTATCTCCAGTCTTAGTTGTAACCTTAGTTATGCGTTTATTCATCTATTTTCCTAATTCGTAATGCAATTTAAACCATATTGATCTTCCCTGATTTAAATAAAATGCGTTAGAAGCAGCTGCAGTAAAATAATTTTTATCTAAAACATTCTCTAATTTGAGTGATAATTTGGTGCTCATATTTAATTCTTTTGTTACTGATAAATTTAATAGACTGTAAGAGGGCAGCTTGATATCCCCAAAATCTTTTCGTTTACCAAAGTTAGAAAAATTAATCGTTCCAAGATAGCCATAAATATCTTTTGTTAAAGTTAAGCTTCCTGAGGTTTTTGATCGTCTTAATAATTGCTTACCCTCATTATCTTCTGGAATCTGAGATCTCATTAAGATCATTAAATTCCATTCATCCATGTTTAACTTATATCTAACCTCTATTCCTTTATTTGATGATTTAATTATATTTTTTAGAACATAGTCTTGATAATCAAAATCGATCAAGTTTGAGAGTTTATTACTAAATACGGATATATTTAAATCTGAATTTTTGTTTATTTTTTTTATATTAATTTCGGTTGATTTATTGATCTCTGGTTTTAGGTCAATATTACCGCCAAAACCATATAACTCTGAGCTAACGGGTGATCTAAACGAGGAAGCATTAGATATACCCACTTTCCACTTTTTATTTAATTCTCTTAATAATTCCATGTTCCAAGATAAGTTGATGCCGTATTTATCATGATCAGTATTTCTAAGTGAGGCACTAAAAAAATTCTCAAAGAAATTTAAATTAACGGAAGTAAAAATAGATTTGCTTTTAATATTTTCTATGTACGAAGTCCCATAACTCAAGTAATCAACTTCTTCATCTTCATTATCAATTCCCAAAATAAATTCATCAGGCTGCTTTGAAAAAGAAAAATTTGAGATTACAAACTCTACAAAATCTCTATGAGTATTAGTTATATCTATCTGCCCTAAAAAATTTAAATCTTTTTGTTGAATGAAATCCTTAGACTTACTTATATTTAGGCTATATGTAAAAGCATTTTTAATATCGTCTGTGATTCCAATACCATGAGCATAGTTTTCATAATCCTGTGAAACTGGAGTTCCAAAAAGTAAATACTCTATTTTTCCTTCAGCCAACCATGATGACAGTACAAATTCAGCAAAATCGGAATTAATTTCAAGACTACTGATAGTGGTAGAATTTTCATATCCACGATCAAGTGTAGAATTAGAAAGAACAGGATAACCATCAGTATCGGTTTTCGATGCTGCCAGGTTAAAAAACGCTTTATCTGTTAATTGTTGATCAAATCTAAATGATTGTTTTTGATAATTATCGGGACCGATATTAATCCCAATAGAGGATTGAGAAGTTTTGTTAATTGGTCTCGTAGAAATATCAATGACTCCACCTATAGCAGAAGATCCATGAACTGCCGACAAAGGTCCATAACCTATTTCTATATTTGAAATCAATTCAGTATCTAAGTTGTAAATGGAAGCGCCACCGGCCGTACCTGGATTAATTTTTATGCCATTTATTTTTACAACGGCATGATTACTATTACTCCCTCTTAAGAAAATAGATGATAACTGTCCCATTCCACCGTTACTGCTTACATCAATAGCAAGAGATTCTCTTAGAAGACTGGATAAATTCTTAGGTTGAGTTTTTTCAAGGAATTCTTTATCGATTTTATCAACGACAAGGACTGTATCTTCTAGGAGTTTAGGGAGTGATGATACAACTGTTACTGTTTCGTAATTTTCAAGTTCGTCTGACAAACCATAGGAAAAGAAAAACACCAGTATGGCTACTGATTTAAATCGATACATAAATCACCCTTCGTAATTAAGTTAATATGTTTTTGGCCGGTATCCGGGCTTAAGAATTTAAGTAATTTCTAACGCCTTCCCGTTTTCACAGTGACATATGTTAAAAATCTTCTATTTACCGTTGCGAGGGCAGCACTGGATTATCTATTCACCAGTTTCCCGTTTAACCCTTTTTAGGGCACCAGCTTGAATCATACACTTTTTAATTTTTATTAATTACTTTTTTTGTTTCTGTTGAGGGCTTAAACTTAAAATTAAATATATGGAGGAAAGGTAATATGGCATCTTTTGATATTAAATCAGAGCTCGATCATCATGAGTTAACGAACGCGGTAGATCAAGCAAATAGAGTTCTGCAAAATAGATTTGACTTCAAGGGCACTGGAGCGCAATTTTCTGTAGGTGAAAAGCAAATTAATTTATCCGCTAACGAAGAGTTTCAAATTCATCAAATGTCTCCAGTTTTAAATGAATCTCTTGCTAAGAGAGGAATCGACCTAAAAAGCTTAAAACCACAAGGCATTGAAGTCTCTGGAGGAACTGCTCAACAGAATATAGATCTACAAGAGGGTATTGATAAGGAGTTAGCAAAAAAGATAACTGCGTTAGTCAAACAGTCTAAATCGAAGACCCAAGCATCTATCCAAGGAGACAGTGTAAGGATAACTGGAAAGAAAAGAGACGAACTGCAAGCTATCATTCAATTGGTTAAAGATCAAAATTACGATATACCTCTTCAGTTTGTAAATTTTAGAGACTAATAATTCATGTTGAAGAATATAACAATTGGTAGCCTCGGTTTTTCCTCTGGGCTGCCTTATATTCTTATTTTTTCAACGCTTGGGGTATGGTTAGCTGATATAGGTATAGAGTTGTCTTTAATTGGTTTTTTTGCGTGGATAGTATTAACTTACTCTTTAAAGTTTCTTTGGGCACCTTTAATTGACAATTTTTCAATACCCATTTTAAATCGTCTGGGATTTCGAAAGAGTTGGATCCTATCTTCTCAGATCTTAATTGCAATCTGTCTATTGCTTCTTTCTATAGTCAATCCTTTAGAAAGTTTATATTTTTTTGCATTTATAGCCTTTCTTGTAGCTTTCTCAGGCTCTATACAAGATATTGCTATTGATGCATTTAGGATTGAACTGGCAGAACTGAATCAGCAAGGCAACTTAGCAGCAAGTTATCAGTTTGGCTACAGAATGGCTATACTTGTATCAAGCTCATTTGCTTTAATTTTTGCTTCAGATTATGGGTGGAGCTCAACTTACCAGTTGATGGCATTTTTGATGTTAATTGGCGTAATTGGTGTCTTGATATGTCCCGAAGGAGTGAATGATAGCCTTCAAAAACTCACTCTTCAAAATTCTATTATCTTGCCACTAAAAGATTTCATATCTCGTTTTGGCTTATTTTTCGCTTCATTTCTTCTTATGATAGTTGCCACTTATCGTCTGACTGATATTGTTATGGGCCCCATGGCTAGTCCTTTTTATTTAGAAAAAGGGTATACCCTAAAAGAAATAGGTTACGTGGTTAAAGTCGTCGCAGTGATGGCTTCTATATTAGGTTTCTTTTTGGGTGGTCTATTAGTAAAAAAATTGGGTGTAAAAATCACATTAATCATCGGCGCTTTGCTAGTTTTGATTACGAACCTAGCCTTTTCGTTAGTAGCATTACTCGACAAAGACCTATCACTACTAGGTTTAGTTGTCGGAGCAGATAGTTTAGCTGCAGGTGTGGTTGGAACTGCCAATATAACTTTCCTCACAAGCCTAGTTTCAAAAAAATACACTGCTGTTCAGTACGCATTGCTTACTTCTTTTATGATGCTCCCAGGAAAAATATTCAGTGGTTTTTCCGGGTTAATAGCAAGCTTTTTCAAGTCTATTTACGGTACAGAATACGGTTGGATGTGCTTCTTTATATTCACAACTTTGTTAACTGTACCCAGTATTTTATTGCTCCTTTATTATATGAAAAGAGAGCGTTAATGATTTACATCTATAGAACTATCTTTGTTTTAACATTTATTTTTATCAGCTTCTTCGCCTTTACCCCCTCTAATTCTGATGGATCTATTCTTTATCTCGATAAGTTTCTTCATTTTTCAGCCTTTTTATTTCTGACCTTTCTTCTAGATGCCTCCCTAAGAGAGCCCATCAGCTCACAAAAGTATTCTATATTTTTCTTAATTGCCTATGCTGGATCTATTGAGTTTATTCAATATTTTTTACCTTATAGATCAGCCGAAAGTTTAGACTTTTTAAGTGATTTACTGGGAATACTTGTTTATTTATATTTTGCCCCAAAAATATATGTTAAGACTTCAAAATGAGATATTTTTTACTATTTTTACTAATCTTCCCGTTTATAGAAATATACGCTCTTATTGTTTTGGGAGGCTATTTTGGAGCTTTTAACACGATTTTTTGGATTATCCTTTCGGGGATAATAGGTATTTATCTCCTTAGAAATCAGGGTATTAAAACTTTACTAGATATAAGAACCCAAAGTACAAGCTTTGAACCCACCCCAGATAACTTCTTAAAAACTTTATTTACACCAATTGGCGGATTTTTTCTTTTGATTCCAGGGTTTATAACTGATTGTTTGGGAATATTAATCCTTTTGCCTTTAACAAGAATATTTTTTCTAGGTTTATTATTCAATTCAATAAGCCCAATATATCGAAAGAGGTCTAGTCAAAATACTCGTGATGACTGGATAGAGGGAGAATTTAAAAAAGATAAATAACACCATAAGACTTGAAAAAAGTTTAAAAATCCCAATATATGTTGTGTGAGAGGTTATAGCTAACTCTAAAACAGCATTGACGTGTGATTTCAACTGATTAGAATGGCGAGCCTTTCGTAGAAACAATTTAAATTTTAAATAAATTTTTGGAGAAACCAGATGAAATTTAGACCATTGGCAGATCGCGTTTTAGTTAGACGCACTGATGAGGAACAAACCACCGAAGGTGGAATTGTTCTACCTGGATCAGCAGCTGAAAAACCTTCACAGGGCGAAGTCGTAGCTGTAGGGCCTGGAAAAACTTTAGATAACGGCGAAGCGCAAGCTGTTGCAGTGAACGAAGGCGACTTAGTTGTATTCGGACAATACGCCGGTAGTAATACGGTTAAAATTGATGGGGATGAGCTTGTTATTCTTAACGAACAAGACATTCTTGGTGTTTTAGAAAACTAATATAGTAAAGAGAGGAAATAATGGCCAAAGAAGTCAAATTTAGTGATGCAGCTCGTCAAGGTATGTTGGCGGGTGTAAATATACTTGCAGATGCAGTAAAAGTTACGCTTGGACCAAAAGGTAGAAATGTAATTTTAGATAAATCATTCGGTGCACCTACCGTTACCAAAGATGGTGTATCAGTTGCTAAAGAAATAGAGTTACGAGATAAGTTTGAAAACATGGGAGCTCAGATGGTAAAAACTGTAGCTTCTCAAACTTCAGATGAAGCAGGTGATGGAACAACCACAGCTACTGTCTTAGCTCAATCAATAGTTAATGAAGGTTTGAAATCCGTCGCTGCGGGGTTTAATCCAATGGATCTCAAAAGAGGTATAGACAAAGCAGTTGCGGCTGCAGTTGAGACACTTCAAGATGCCTCTGAACCTTGTGAGGATGATACTGCTATTGCCCAAGTCGGAACAATTTCAGCTAACAGCGATACGGCTGTGGGCGAGATAATTGCCGAAGCCATGCAAAAGGTGGGCAAAGAGGGTGTTATCACTGTTGAAGAGGGATCTGGTATAGAAAATGAACTAGAAGTTGTAGAAGGAATGCAGTTTGATAGAGGATATCTTTCTCCTTATTTTATAAACAATCAAGAGAGAATGACTGCAGATCTTGATGATCCATTTATCCTTCTTCACGATAAGAAAATTTCTAATATAAGAGATCTACTTCCTTTGCTTGAGGCCGTCGCTAAAGCTGGCAGACCTCTACTAGTATTAGCAGAGGATGTTGAAGGTGAAGCCCTGGCTACATTAGTAGTTAACAACATGAGGGGTGTAGTTAAGGTAGCAGCTTGTAAGGCTCCAGGTTTTGGAGATAGAAGAAAAGCAATGCTTGAAGATATTGCAATTCTAACTGGAGGAACAGTTATTTCTGAAGAAGTAGGACTTTCTTTAGAAGGTGCAACTATTGAAGATCTCGGCCAAGCTAAGAAAGTTGAACTCAATAAAGAGGACACAACTATCATAGATGGTGCTGGTGCTGCTGATGCTATCTCAGGAAGAGTTACCCAAATTAGAGCTCAGATAGAAGATACCTCCTCGGACTACGACAGAGAGAAACTTCAAGAAAGAGTCGCTAAGCTTGCAGGCGGTGTTGCCGTAATCAAAGTTGGAGCTGGTTCTGAAATCGAAATGAAGGAAAAGAAGGCAAGGGTTGAAGACGCTCTCCATTCGACTAGAGCAGCAGTAGAAGAAGGAGTTGTTGCTGGTGGTGGAGTAGCTTTAGTTAGGGCTCAACAAAAAATCGAAGGACTAACTGGAGATAACGAGGACCAAAATGTAGGTATCAATATTGCCCTTAGAGCTATGGAGTCGCCTATTAGGCAAATCACCAATAATGCCGGTGAAGAAGCCTCAGTTGTTCTTGATAAAATCAAAGATGGCAAAGGTAACTTCGGATTCAATGCCGGATCAGGCGAATATGGTGATATGATTAAGATGGGTATTTTAGATCCTGCCAAGGTTACAAGAACTGCGCTTCAAGCTGCAGGTTCAGTGGCCGGACTCATGATCACTACTGAAGCCATGATTGCTGATGCCCCTGATGAAGGTGGCGCTGCGGGTGGAATGCCTGGCGGAATGCCTCCTGGAATGGATATGGGCGGCATGGGCGGCATGATGTAATAATCATGTTACGAAGAGAAAAGCCCTTAGGGGCTTTTTTCTTTTCTAGAACAAATAATTTATAAGTGTTTATAATTTAGGTATCATTCAAATCAATAGGGAGGGTTTATGGACGAGTTATTTAATATGTTATTTAGATTTGGTCACATCCTAGTAGGTATTACCTGGATCGGACTTCTGTACTACTTCAACTTTGTGCAGACTGAGTATTTCAAAGAAGCAGAGGAAGATGCAAGAAAGGATGCAGTTGCAAAATTAGCGCCAAGAGCACTTTGGTGGTTTAGATGGGCAGCATTCTTAACTTTCTTAACTGGCCTTGCATTATTGCATTACATTTCTGTCAAGATAACGCTAGAAATTATATTGGGAGCTGTAATGGGTACATTGATGATGCTCAATGTATGGGGAATAATATGGCCTAATCAAAAAATTGTTATTGGTTTAAAAGAAGGTGATGCAGCTACTGCAGGTCCAAAAGCTGCGCTAGCTTCAAGGACGAATACACTTTTCTCAGTAGGAATGTTGTATTTCATGGTGGCTTCAGCACACTATCCAGCATCTGGACAAATACTTGGAGCTAATCTAGAAATGACAGGTCTTTTAGTTGGACTGGCTGTGATTTTTGCGATAGAAGCAAACGCAATATGGGGAAAAATGTTACCTGCGATTACTTCTGTGCGAAGTGTAATAGTTTCTAGCTTTGTCCTTTGTATTGCTTTATCGAGCGTCGCTTATTACCTTTAAATGACAAGTTAAAAAAAGGGGCATTGGCCCCTTTTTTTTGATAAAAAATCTTGATATCTAAAGGAGAACTCCTATGCATGATAAATTTAAAGAATGTCTATTAGAGGTTTATCGCGCCGAACAAACTGGAGAGATCATATTTGAAGCACTGCTTAAAAATGCAAGAAATGAAGAAGAGAGATTTATATTTGCTTCAATGTTGCAGTTAGAAACAGAAGCTAAAGCGATCATGAGACCAACTTTAATGAGATTAGGGTTGCCCATAGAAGAAAACCCCCTATCTAGACAACAAGGAATCAAAATCGGTCAAACCTTTCAGGAAATCTCTTTTGAAGACCTCATTCTTAACATTAAAAATTCTGTTGAGAGCATTTACTTGCCTCAATACGAAGAACTAGCAACTCTAATAACTGAAGAAGATAAAGAATGTATCTGGCTAGCTAAGTTTATGGGAGATCACGAAAGGGCTCTTTTATTAGCTTCAAACAATATAATTAATAAGAGTAAAGAGCATATCAAACCATTCACTGACATGCTTCGTTTCCCTATAGCTTTTAGATAATATGCATTATCTTTTGCTTAGCTCTTAAGAGTCTTGATTCTCGATATAAATTGACCTGCTAGGGAAGGCAAATTCTGAATTATGCTTCTCAACAACACGCATGATATTGAATATTAACTCTTGCTTAACTTGAGAAAATTGAGTGTAACTAATCACATCCATATAACACAATATAGTTAAATCGATCGAACTAGACCCTAATTCGGTTACTCTGACAAAATTTTCTTGACCTGGGTTTTGGACAAAATTTTCACTATTATTTATGTATTCTTCTATCTCTTTGCAAATGTTTTCAAGCTGTTCGGCTTTTGTGCTGTAAACCAGATTTACGGTCCAGAAGATTCTCCTGTAGCTCATATCTTGATGATTTATCACCTGAGAATCTGAAAGATCTGTATTTGGAACAAATACAGGAGATGTATCCAATAGCCTGACCTGAGTAGATCTAAAATTTATTGACTCCACTATTCCATGAAGTCCATCTCCAATTCTTATTCTATCTCCAGGTTGAAATCTCTTTTCACTTAGAATAAAAATACCCGCAATAATATTTTTAAACATATCTTGAGCACCTAAAGCTACAGCTACTGAGAAGAGACCTAGACCAGCAATAATAGGGCCAATTTCTATGCCCCATATATCAAGCATCATTGTGATACCCACCAACCAAATCAACACTCCAGCAACTCTGCTAAGCCAAGTTGTCATTGCCGGCGTTAGCCAAGAAGTATCGCTTAATAAATTAAGTAATGGCTTAGTTAAGTTAGCTAGAGCACTAAAGATG
Source organism: uncultured SAR86 cluster bacterium (assembly GCA_938048695.1). Lineage (GTDB taxonomy): Bacteria > Pseudomonadota > Gammaproteobacteria > Magnimaribacterales > Magnimaribacteraceae > Magnimaribacter. The sequence continues at coordinate 89,911 of CALIUO010000007.1, read as the reverse complement.
GTATAAACAACCAACATTTTAACTAAATTAGTTGCCAATAGATCTAATGATCCACTGAAAGGCAAATAAGATGTAATTAGATATAGTCCGAAAGCTATTGGAATTAAGCCAAAAGGACCTCTCAATGATTCAATTATTTCATCATCTAAAGTAGTTTCCGATTTTTCAGTAAAGCTAGCAATTTTGTCGAGAAGATAGGTGTTCATGAGCGATCTGGCTACTAGAGATCCTATAAAAATGGCCAGACAAATAATTAAGTTATCTATTCCTATTCCTCTTATGCCTTGTTCCCATGTCTCCACTACAAGATTCCAAAATTCATTTATCATTCTTGCTCCTCATCTGGTTCATTGTTGTTTTCTATTTTCTCTAACTTAGCTAATTTAATAACATTGTCTTTTATGAGAACTGTTTCAATTCTATAACCTTCTATTGTTAAACCAATGTTGGTGTCAGGTATAGTCTGAATTTCTTCAAGAATAAGTCCACTTAAAGTTTTAGGACCTTCTGTTGGTAAATCCCATCCAAGTCTTTTATTCAAATCCCTAACCATCATTCCACCTTCAATAAGATAAGTTCCATCTGCTTGAGGCATGATATCCATTTTTTCTATAGATTCTGTTGTTATTTCTCCGACAATAATTTCTAAGATAGCCCTGAGAGTTATAATGCCTTCTATATCGCCATATTCATCTACTATTAAACCTACTCTCCGTCCAGAAGATTGAAAATTAGCTAATTGTTTATAAAGCGGAGTATTTTCCGGAACAAATAAGGGTTCTCTTAGTTCAGACTTTAGATTATCAATAGTCTGTATATTGTTTCCTAAAAAATCTGCTTTTTTATTCACAGATAAAAAACCTAGGATATTATCAATAGAGTCCTCATAGCAAGGAATGTATGTGAAGTCTATGTTTTGTAACTGACTCAAAATTTCTTCCATGCCATCACTTAAATCGATTCCGATTATTTCATTTTTTGGGATCATCACGTCGTTAACAGAGAGGTAATCCATATCAAAAATACCCATCAACATCTCTTCTTGCCTTTTTGGAACACCTGAACTTTGCAGAAGAGTCCGGAGTTCTTCAGGTCTTAGTTCATCTTTATCGGCACTGTCCAGATCAATACCAATCAATCTGGTTACACCATTTGATACAAAACTAACCAATGTAATTAAAGGACTCAAGGCCTTGGACAAGGGCTTTAGTATGTAAGAAGCAGGGAAGGCAATACTTTCAGGTTTGAGGGCAGCTATAGTTTTAGGCATCACTTCAGCAAATATGATCATGACGATAGTCATGAACACCGTTACCGCTAGAACGGCACTATCACTCCATATTCTAATTGCCACTACAGTTGCCAGCGCAGTAGAAAGTGTATGTGTGAAGTTATTTCCAATTAAAATAACTCCAAGCAGCCTATCAGTTCTCTCTATAAGCTTTGATACTCTTTTAGCAGATTTATTCTTTTCTTTAACAAGGTGTTTCAATCGATAGCGGTTGATAGCCATCATGCTAGTTTCAGAACCAGAGAAGAATGCAGACATAAGCACAAGAAATGCTATTGCCGCCAAGAGGATCCAAAGGGGTATTTCGCTCAATTTAATATATCCTTAACAGGATTTGAGATGTGAAAAGTATGTTCAAGTAATATAAATATAACTTCAAAGCCGTCATTATAACCATTTGTTGCTCTTTCATTGCAATAAAGATACAAATTTTCCTTGAAACAGGTGGCTTATGCACTAGAATAGGCGCCTTTTTAGAGATTACTCATTAGATATTTATAAATGTTAACAATTAGATTAGCTCGATCTGGAGCAAAAAAGAGACCCTTTTATCATGTAAGCGTGGCTGATTCTCGTATGCCTAGAGACGGAAGGTTCGTAGAAAGAGTTGGATACTATAATCCTATAGCTTCAGGTCAAGAAGTGAGACTGGAATTAGATTTAGAAAGAATTGACTACTGGATTGGTCAAGGTGCACAGCCCAGTGACAGAGTATTGAATCTCCTTAAACAAAACAAAGAAACACCAGAGCAAGCTGAAAAAAGATTGGCTACTAGAGAAATAAAACGTCAAAAAAAGCTTGCTAAAAAGTTAGCTGAAAAAGAACCAGCAGAAGCAGCTCCAGCAGAAGAAGCAGCTCCAGCAGAAGAAGCAGCTCCAGCAGAAGAAGCGGCTCCAGCAGAAGAAGCGGCTCCAGCAGAAGAAGCAGCTCCAGCAGAGGAATCAGAGGATAAAGAAAAAGATTCTTAATTCTCTGTAGTTTCTTATGCGGTCCAGTGACCGAAAAATCCTAATAGGAAAGCTAGGCAAACCACATGGCATAAAAGGTTATGTCTATTTTCATTACTATGGACAAGATTTATCAAATTTACAGATCTATGAAAAATTGCAAATCCAGGATCACGGCTCATTCAAATTAGACAGAGTTCAACAAAAAGCTGATAGATTAATTATAAAACTAGTAGGAATTAATGATCGTAATTTAGTTGAGAATCTTCGGAATAAAGAAGTTTATATTAACGAAACCGATCTTCCTTCTCTAGATGAAGGAGAATATTACCTTTACCAATTAGAAGGTCTAGTAGTTAAGAACTTAGAGAATAGAACCCTCGGCATGGTCAAGCGCACTTTTGGAACTAAGTCTAATGAAGTTCTTGTCATTGAAAGCACTGAAGATAGTGTTGATGATGGGGAAAGGCTTCTGCCTTATGTAAAACCAGAAGTTATCAAAGAAATTAACTTAGATGAAGGTCTGATATTAGTTGATTGGCCTGAAAGTTATTAGCAAATGAAATTTAACGTAATTACTATTTTTCCTGAATTAATTAATGACTTCATTAATCACGGGCTAATCTCTAAAGCATTAACTAAAAATATAATAGAAGTTCAAACATGGAATCCAAGAGACTTCAGCGAAAATCCTACTGGAAGAATTGATGATAAGCCTTTTGGTGGTGGGCAGGGCATGCTCTTACAAGCTGAACCTTTAATTAAAACTATTGAACAAATTAAACTTCAAAGCAATACACACGTAATCTTTATGGCACCACATGGAAACGTTTTTGATCAGAATAAGGCTCATGAACTTAAGACCAAAGAAGACTTGACTATCATTTGTGGAAGATATGAGGGGATAGATAAAAGAGTTGAAGAAAGTTCAGTAGCCGAAGTGATTTCTATCGGAGATTTTGTTCTTAATGGAGGAGAGCTCCCAGCTTTGGTGGTAATAGAGACCATTGCAAGACAATTGAAGGGCTTCATAGGAAATGAAATTTCTTTACAAGACTCTTTCTCCAATGGCCTTTTGGAGTATCCCCAATACACACGTCCAGAAAAGAGTTCTTACGGCAATGTTCCTGAGATTTTACTGAGCGGCAATCATGAAATGATTAGTAGATGGAAATTGAAGGAATCATTAAAATTAACTTTACAAAATAGACCTGAACTTCTTGAAAAGAAGAAACTTTCGGATTTAGAAAAGGAATTATTAAATGAAATTAAAGATGAATAATCGATCTTTTATCTGATAGAATGCGCATCCTAAACAAGGCTATATCAACGTGAATAAGAATAAATACATACAAACCGTAGAGTCTTCTCAGTTAAGAGATGATATTCCAGATTTCTCTCCTGGAGATACCATTGTTGTTGATGTAAGGGTGGTAGAAGGTACACGAGAAAGGCTTCAACCTTTTGAAGGTGTTGTGCTTTCAATTAAGAAAAGAGGATTAGGATCTGCCTTTATAGTTCGAAAAATATCCAACGGAGTAGGTGTAGAAAGAACTTTCCAAACTCACAGTCCCATTATAAGCTCTATAAAAGTAAAAAGACGTGGAGATGTGAGGCAGGCTAAGCTTTTTTATCTTAGAGAGAGAACAGGCAGATCAGCAAGAATCAAAGAAAAACTAAGCTAAATTTTTCCTGCTCATGAGTTTATGAGCTCAGACATTACTAATTCAGATAACCTCATTGATAGCTTTATTGATGAGCTTTGGCTCGAAAAAGGATTAAGTAAAAATACTTTATCGGCGTACAGGCATGATATTAGTTCTTTCTCTGTTTGGTATAAAGGCAGTTCTCTTCTTGATGTTGATAGAATTGACCTCCTTGATTATCTTGCCCAGAGATTGAAGCAAGGCTATAGCAGCAGATCTACAGCAAGGTCACTTTCAAGTCTAAGGGCTTTTTATTCTCACTTAACAATTAAATATAATTTAAAGCAAAATCCAACCTCCAGGGTAGATAGCCCTAAATTGGGTCATTCATTGCCTAAAACTCTTTCTGAAGAAGACGTAGAAAAGCTTATTCAAGCTCCAGACGTAGAAGATGATATCGGTCTAAGAGATAGAGCTATGCTGGAGTTAATATATGCTTGTGGTCTTCGAGTAACAGAGTTGATCAGCTTAGACATTCTGAATATTAATTTACGTCAGGGAGTTATAAGGGTCATAGGAAAAGGTGAAAAAGAAAGGTTAGTGCCGATGGGAGAAGAAGCGTTAGACTGGATTCAGAAATATATTAATTTGAGTCGCCCTAATTTATTAAAAAATAACAATAAGGTTACGGAACTATTTCTCAGCAAAAGAGGTAAGTCCATGACGAGACAAACGTTTTGGTACAGAATTAAAGAATATGCACTTAAGGCATCAATAAATAAAGAACTATCTCCTCATACTTTAAGGCATGCTTTTGCAACGCACTTAATAAATCATGGAGCAGATCTGAGGACTGTTCAATTGCTTTTAGGGCACTCTAGTTTATCTACTACTCAAATATATACAGAAGTAGCTAGACATAGAATGAAAGAATTACATAATGAGCACCACCCGAGGGGTTAATATGCAAAACAAATCAAAATTTCATACTTTTTTTATAATTCTCATGCTATCAGTAGGCTGCAGTGCTGAAACTTCTGAGGATTTGAGTGAGATTCAGGCGGTAAAAAATAAGCTAAATGAAATCCTGCCAGAAGAGATTGAGCTTTTATCCGTTCAAGAAACTGATATGACAGGTTTTTTTGAAGTAAATTTTGAGGGAATTGAACCTCTTTATGTTTCTTCAGATGGCAATTACTTGGTTTCAGGTGATATATATTTAATAACAAAGGATGGCTTAGTTAATAAATCAGAAGCAAGAAGAGATTATCAAAGAAAAACACTAATTAATAATTTAGATACGAAAGAGTTAATAACATTTGAACCTGAAGATTATATTCATAATATTTTTGTCTTCACGGATGTTGATTGCGGGTACTGCAGGCAGTTTCATAATCAGATAGATTCTTACCTTGAATTAGGAATTAAAGTTAATTATTTGGCTTATCCCAGAGCAGGAATAGGATCAGAATCATTTAAAAAAATTACCTCTGCTTGGTGCAGTGAGGATTCAAATTACTCATTAACAAAGCTTAAGCAAGGTAAAGAAATTGAAACAAATCTCTGCGCAGATAATCCTGTTGAGAAACATTTTAAGTTAGGCAATGCTATCGGAGTGCAGGGAACTCCTTCCATAATAACGGACGAAGGAAAGATGATACCTGGTTACTTACCACCTCAAGATTTACTTAATATTCTTACAACTAAGAGCTAGAATCAAGGCATGGATAATAATTTCCCAAGGATCAATCTATTACCACCATATGTATTTGATGAGATTCAAAGTTTAAAAGCTTCTGCAAGAAAGAGAGGCGAGGATATTATAGATTTTGGAATGGGAAATCCTGATCAACCAACCCCAGATGAGATTGTAGACAAGTTAAGAGAGGCAGTGTTAGATGGAAGTACGCATAGATACTCTCAATCAAAAGGTATACCTAGACTAAGAAAATCTATTTGCGACTGGTATCAAAGAAAATATCAAGTTGAACTGGACCCTGAAACTGAAGCAGTGGTCACAATGGGATCTAAAGAAGGTCTTGGTCATTTGGCGCTTGCAACATTAGACAAGGGAGATGCAGTTTTAGTTCCTAATCCATCCTACCCAATACATCCTTACGGATTTGTAATAGCTGGAGCTGATATTAGGCATGTCCCAATAGGGGAAGATATAGATTTCTTTTCTGAGTTAGAGTCTGCGATGAAAAATTCTTTTCCAAAACCTAAGATGCTCGTCTTAAACTTTCCCGGCAATCCATCTACAGAATGTGTAGAGATAGAATTTTTCGAAAAAATAGTCGCTTTTGCTAAGGAACATGAAATTTGGGTCATTCAGGATTTGGCTTATGCAGATATATGTTTTGATGGTTATCAAGCTCCATCAATTCTTCAGGTTAAGGGTGCAAAAGATGTGGCAGTTGAGTTTTATACTCTATCAAAAAGCTACAACATGCCTGGTTGGAGAGTTGGTTTCTGCTGTGGAAATAAAGAATTATTAGCAGCCTTATCTAGAATAAAATCTTATTTTGACTACGGTCTCTTCACTCCGATTCAAGTTGCTGCAATCAAAGCCCTTGACCATGGAGACCATCATGTTGATTACATAAGGAAAATGTATCAATCTAGAAGGGATGTCCTCGTAAAAGGTCTCAATGATGCTGGATGGCGAGTGGAGAGTCCTAAAGCAACAATGTTTGTTTGGGCCAAAATACCAGCCTCACATATGCACCTTGGTTCTCTAGAATTCAGTAAGCAGCTGCTTTCTGAAGCAAAAGTAGCCGTATCTCCCGGTATTGGGTTTGGTAGTTACGGAGAAGGGTATGTTAGATTCTCGTTAATAGAGAACGAGCATAGATCAAGGCAAGCTTTAAGAAATATCAAAAAATTCTTGTCTAACTCAACAAATATTCAAGCTATCAAATAATGAAATCTATTAATGTTGGCGTATGTGGCGTTGGAAATGTTGGTGGAGCAGTTCTAGAAACTCTAACTAACTCACCTGAAATTATCGAGAATAATGGGGGCGTAAAGATCAACATTATTCAGGTAGGTGCGCGTAAAGGTAAATCAGCTGTGCCATTTGATTTGAATGTAACAACAGACTTAATGGATGTGGCCAATAATCCCGAAGTTGAAGTTTTAATTGAGTTGATAGGTGGATGTGATTTGGCTAAAGATATAGTAGAAAAAGCTATTAGAAATGGAAAACACATCGTCACAGCCAATAAAGCATTAATTGCCACTCATGGAGATGAATTATTTGAACTTGCCAAAGAGCACAATGTTCAAATAGGTTTTGAGGCCTCAGTTGCAGGAGGTACACCTGTAATAAAAGCCTTAAGAGAAGGGTTGGTCGCAAACAAAGTCAATTGGTTTGCTGGAATATTGAATGGAACAACAAACTTTATTCTTTCTAAAATGTCTGAAGATCAATCATCTTTTGAAAGTGCTCTCAAAGAAGCTCAAGATTTAGGTTTAGCGGAAGCTGATCCCACTATGGATGTTGATGGTACTGACGCTGCACAAAAAGCATCTATACTTTCTGCTTTAGCCTTTAATACACCTCATAACTTTGAGCTTGTTTCCTATGGGGGTATAGATTCAGTTTCCCCTGAAGATATAGCGTATGCAAGTGATTTGGGTTATTCCATAAAGCATATTGCTTATGGATCTATTGAAGAGAATGAAGTTTGCGTTAGTGCTTATCCAACTTTAGTATCGAATGATCAATTACTTTCTCAAGTTGGAATGCAAATGAATGCATTAGAGATTTATTGTGAAGGCCTTGGATCTACTGTTTATTATGGACCTGGAGCAGGACCTAAACCAACTGCTTCTGCAGTTATAGCTGACATTGTTGATCTATCTAATGGAGGATGGCCAGTATTCGATAAAAATGAAAGTAAAAATTGCTTATCTGAAGAGAGCCAACAAGGATTTTCTAGATATTTTAATTTGAATATCAAAAATGAAGCTGGTGCAATAGCAAAAGTTTCTTCATTATTTGCTGATAGAAATATTAGTATTGAAGCTTTGATTCAGAACGAACCAAAAGCAAACCAAACAGATCTCACACACGTCCCAGTGGTAATAATTTCTGGTCCTCTTACAGACGAAAAGGCATTTGAGGTAAGTAAGGATTTAGAATCTATTGAGGAGACAACTCAATCTATCAAACAATTTCGAATTCATAATGCGTTATAAAAGCACTAGAGGAGAAAGTCCTGATGTAACTTTTTCTGAGGTATTATTGGGCGGATTAGCTCCCGATGGTGGTTTGTATATGCCCGAAGCATTTCCTCAATTCTCAATTAAAGAAATACAAAGTTGGTCTGACCTGTCCTTCCATCAACTGGCATGTAAAATTTTATATCCTTTTGTAAAAGAAGAGATAGATGAAAAAGTTTTTTTAGGCCTATTGCAAGATGCCTATAGTTCTTTTGATGATGAAGATGTGGTTAAGCTAAAAAAACTCCAAGACAATCGTTGGGTATTAGAACTTTTCCATGGACCCACACTAGCTTTTAAAGATGTAGCCATGCAACTCCTAGGAGTTTTACTTAATCACTTTGCTAAAGAAAGAGGACAAAAAATAGTTGTTCTTGGAGCAACATCTGGAGACACAGGAGCGGCAGCAATTTCGGCCTGCTCAAGACACGAAAATGTAGAGGTTTACATTTTATACCCTCACGGAAAGGTCACAGATTTTCAAAGAAAACAGATGACAACCACACAGTCTAATAATGTTTACCCAATGGCTATAGAAAGTGATTTTGATGGTTGTCAGGACATGGTTAAAAAAATGTTCCTCGATGAGACCTTTAAGAATGAAAAAGTAAGGTTTATAGCAGCAAATTCTATAAATTGGGCAAGATGTATGACTCAATCAGTATATTTTTTCTGGTCTTATTTACAGATGGTTGAGTTAAAAGAAGAATTAATGTTTTCAATTCCCTCAGGTAACTTTGGTCATGCTTACGCAGGTTGGACGGCTAAACAAATGGGATTGCCAATAAAAAAATTGTTAATTGCAACTAATAAGAATGATGTATTACATCAAACCTTCTCTACTAATAATTATTCTAAAACTGGAGTAGTCCAGACATTGGCACCTAGTATGGATATTTCAGTTGCCAGTAATTTTGAACGACTTTTATACAATCTATATGATGATAATTCTTCTTTACTAGCTCAAAATATGCGTTCTTTCCCTAAGAAGAGCATAGATATCCCTCAGGAAAAAAGAGGATTAGTTGCCAGTTTTTTTGAGAGCTTCAGAAGTGACGATGAAGAAATCTTACGGGAGATTAAAGAAACTTTTGATAAACATAATTATTTATTGGATCCTCACACGGCTACAGGAGTTAGAGCTAGTAATGGGGTTGCGAACATGGATGAGCCAGTCATAACTATGGGAACAGCGCACCCAGCAAAATTCACAGAAGCTATCGAACAGGCCTTACCTTCATATACTTCATCAATACCTAAAAAAGTAGAAAAAGCTTTTGAGCAAGAGGAAGTTTTTACTGTCCTACCGGATGATTATCTTGAGATTAAACAATTTATCCTTTCTAAGGCCTTATAATCAATGATTGAAATTACTTCTCTAAACGAAGATCTAAAAGATCACTCTAAAAGAATTGATGATCTAAGGGGGTATCTTTGACGTCGATAACAAGCAAATCAAACTTGAAAAGATAATCGAGCAATTAAGCGATTCGGCAATTTGGGATGATCCAAAAAAGGCCCAAGAAATTAATAAAGAAAAAGTACACATAGAAAAAGAGCTTACAAAGTTTAATGAACTAGAATCTTCTATTAAGGATTCTATTGAACTAGCTGAAATTGCCATCGAAGAAGAAGATAATTCTGCCTTGGAGGAAATTGCTAAAGAAATTATCAAGAATGAGTCATTACTAAGAGATCTTGAATTTGTGAGAATGTTTTCAAACAAAATGGATCCAAACAATGCTTATTTAGATATTCAGTCAGGTTCTGGTGGCACCGAAGCTCAAGATTGGGCAGAAATGCTCATGAGAATGTACTTAAAATGGGGAGAATCAAAGGGCTTTGATACAGAAGTAATTGAAGTTTCTCATGGAGAAGTTGCAGGAATAAAGAGTGCAGCAATCAAATTTAATGGTGATTATGCATATGGATGGCTAAGAACAGAAACAGGCGTTCACAGGTTGGTAAGAAAATCTCCTTTCGATTCTGGCAGCAGAAGACATACCTCTTTTGCTTCAATTTTTATTTCTCCTGAGGTTGATGATACGGTCGAAATAGAAATCAATCCTGCTGATTTAAGAATAGATACATACAGAGCAAGTGGCGCTGGTGGCCAACATGTCAATAAGACAGACTCTGCAATTAGAATTACTCATGAACCCTCTGGTGTAGTATCGCAATGTCAATCTCAAAGATCACAACATCAGAACAAAGATAAAGCGATGGCTCAACTTAGGGCTAAACTTTATGAAATTGAGATGAATAAACTTAATGCTGAAAAACAATCGCTTGAAGAATCAAAAGCAGATATTGGGTGGGGAAGTCAGATTAGATCATATGTGCTTGATTCGTCTAGAATAAAGGATTTAAGAACTGGCGTTGAAACCACAAATTGCTCAGCTGTTCTTGATGGAGCTTTAGATAATTTCATTGAAGCGAGCTTAAAAGAAAATATTTAGTTAAAGTATCAAATATGACAGAAAATCTATCAGAAAATGAACTTCTTCAACAAAGAAGATCAAAATTAGAAGAGCTAAGAAAGCAGGGCAAAGCCTACCCTAATTCATTTAGAAGAGATTCATTATCTCAAGATCTCAAGACTCTATGTTTTAAAATGACCAAGGAGGAACTAGAAGAAAAAGCTATAGAAGTTTCTGTTGCGGGACGAATTATGCTCCAAAGGATCATGGGAAAGGCTAGTTTTATAACTCTTCAAGACATGAAAGGGCAAATCCAGGCATATGTTCGATCTAATGATCTTCCAGAAGGAGAATATGATGAGTTTAAAACCTGGGATCTTGGAGACATCGTTGGCATCAAAGGAACACTTTTTCTCACCAAAACAGGTGAATTGACAGTCAATGCCAGCTCCATAGAAATGCTTACAAAATCCTTAAAGCCTTTGCCAGAAAAACATTCAGGATTGGTTGATACAGAACAAAGGTATAGAAAAAGATATTTAGATTTGATCACCAATCAAGATAGCTTAGAGGTTTTTCAAAAGAGAAGCCAAATCATAAGCTCCGTTAGAGATTTCTTTATAAATCATGAATATTTAGAAGTCGAAACTCCAATGATGCATTCTATTTTAGGTGGTGCTTCTGCCAAGCCTTTCACTACTCATCATAATGCATTGGACATGGACTTATATCTAAGAATTGCCCCTGAACTGTATTTAAAGAGATTGGTTGTAGGCGGTATGGAAAAAGTTTTTGAAATTAATAGAAATTTTCGTAATGAAGGACTCTCAACAAAACATAATCCTGAATTTACGATGCTAGAGTATTACACAGCTTACGCCGATTTCAATGATCAAATGAACTTCATTGAGGGCCTATTCAAGCATATTACTGAACAAGTATTTGGCACATCTAAATTAGAGCAAGAAGGGATTGAGTGCGATTTTTCAAAACCATTTACTAGGATACGGTTAAAAGATTCAGTAGCTCAAAAACTTTCTGTAGATATTAGTGTTTTGGATAATAGAGATTTTCTCATGGAGATTGGAGAAAAGTACAAGATTGAGAATCTTGCCAATCTTTCTGATGGAAAAATATTGTTTGAGCTTTTTGAGGAGCTTGTTGAAGATAATTTGATAAACCCTACATTCATAACAGGCTATCCTAAAGATGTTTCCCCTTTATCAAGATCCTCTGATGATAACGATTCTGAAGTTGATAGATTTGAATTGTTCATAGGTGGAAAAGAGATAGCTAATGGTTTCTCAGAGTTGAATGATCCCGAAGATCAAGCAGAACGTTTTAGAGATCAAGTGGCACAAAAATCTGCAGGCGATGAAGAAGCTATGGAGTTTGATTCAGATTATGTTGAGGCCTTAGAGTACGGTTTACCACCTTGTGCCGGAGTTGGGATAGGAATCGACAGATTGGTAATGCTTTTGACAGGAGCAAAATCTATAAGAGATGTACTCCTGTTCCCTCAAATGAAGCCAAAAAATTAATTTATAAGATCTGCCACTGCTTCTCTTTCAGACTCTAACTCTTCTGTTGTGATTGCAATTTTTGATTGGGCAAATTCATTTAGTTCAATTCCTTGAATAATCTCTACTTCTCCGTTTTCAGATGTTCTCAGTGGGAATCCAAAGATCAATCCTTCCGGTACACCATAGCTACCATCACTCGCAATAGCTGCACTAAAACAATCTCCCTCTGGAGTAGGGCGTATAACAGCTTTAACAGTATCTATGGCTGCATTAGCAGCTGATGCTGCAGATGAAGCTCCTCTTGCGTCTATAACCGCCTTTCCTCGCTGTTGAACTAATGGGAGATATTCTTCTGCTAGCCATTGATTGTCATTAATAATTTCCGCCGCACTTGCTCCATCAATAGTCGCATTATAAGGGTCTGGATACATAGTAGGACTATGATTTCCCCAAATGATCATATTTTTTAGTGAAGCAATCTTTACGCCAGCTTTTTCTGCCAATTGAGCCTTAGCTCTGTTGGCATCTAGAGCAGTCATAGCGAACCATTGCTGGCTTGTATTTTTCGCTGAGTTCATTCCAATCAGAGCATTTGTATTGGCAGGGTTACCGACTACTAATATTTTTGCATCTGGTTTTGCAAATTCACCAATAGCAGCTCCTTGATCGGTAAATATTCCTCCATTTATTTTTAAAAGATCACTTCTCTCTTCAATTTTCTTTCCATCGATCACAATGCCTCTAGGTATACTTCCTACAAGAAGGACCCAATCAGCATCTTTTACTCCTTCTCTTATATCGGAGGTAGCAGTAAGCTCACCTGTTTGATCAAAGCCACAATCAATTAATTCCATGATTGTTCCTTCTAATTTCTCCACAACTTGTGGTATTTCAATTAATCTCAAATTTACTTTAGTATCAGCACCAAATGTTTCACCGCTGACCAGTCTAGGCAGAAGTGAGTAAGCTATTTGTCCGGCTCCGCCAGTAACAGCAACATTTATTTCTTTCATTGATTTCTCCTTATAAGTTTGGTTTGAATATGTTCCTCTTGCCATCATTTGAAACAGAACCAGATACATTAAGCATGTCGCGTTCACACATTTGCTTTAGAACATCAGGATCTCTTTCAGTATTTGCTAAAAATCTAGTTCCATCTTTTAGCTTTCCAATTATTATCCCTTTATCGGGGCCTTTATGACTATGTGTAACAGTATAAGTTTCAACTGAACATTCTCCTTCTGGTATTTCGGTAAAGCGGTTATTTGATGCTGAATCAATCTTATTTTGCAGATTAGAGGTGTCGGCAACTTGATTCCATTCTCCTTCAAAAGGTTTTGAAGAGAATATAGCTGCACCGTGTTTTGTAATATACCAACCGTTAGCTGTAGCTAGGCCAAACTTTCCTGGATTTAATCTCAATTTTTCTATGAGGGTTGCAAAAGAGTTCATTACATATGCATTACCTGGGCCACCAAAATAAGGGAGACCGCCGGTTACGGTAAAGCCTCTGGGATCATTTTTATCAAGTGAGAGTTCTTCCATAGCTATTTGAACAGCCGAGGGAAAGCATGAATATAAATCAATAAAATCCATTTCGCTAATAGAGACATTGGCGAGATCAAATACACTATCCGTACAAGATTTTATTGCTGGTGAAGAATAATAGTCAGCCCTATTAGAAACGTTCCATACATCATTTAAGCATGCTCCCGAATACATAAATATCCATTTTGATTCCGGTATACCCAACTCCCTAGCTTTCTTAGCTGACATAACAATAATAGCGGAGGATTGATTAACTCTCATGATCGAGTTCATGTATTTAGTATATGGAAGTCCTATCATCCTATTCTCAGGTTTGACCTCAGCTATTTCCTCTGCTGATCTGTGTATCGGAAACCAGGCATTTTCATTTTTAGATGCTACTTCGGAGAATCTAGAAAACAGCTCGCCAGTATCTTGCATATGCTCTTCAACGGACTGACCTTTCTTACCTCTTATTGAATTAGCAAATAGCGGATAAACAGAAGAGGGGTCAAATATTCCATGAAGCTTTTCATGATCATTGGTTCCATCTGTAGATTTACCTATTACTTCAGGGCTCCCGCCAGGATTATCTTCCCAATCGACTGAGAGGCCTTCTTTTAATCTACCAACAAATGTATCCAATGCTTCTCCGCCAGCTAAAAGTGCACATTCAATTTGTTTATCTTTTATCCTTTTAGTAAGTTCGTTCAAGGCTATTTGAGGCGAGTTACCTCCGGTGGTTGTATAAATTTCGTTTGAAGCGGATAAACCTAAAGAGTTAGACAAACTCCTTGGCATATTAGGATAGCCCCAAAGATTGGATGTTGCCGAATCTCTATGAGGCGTGTCTGCTACGAATCTAATAACAGCGACTGTATCAATATGTTCGTTTATGTTGGTAGAAGCCTCGCAATCTGAAAGAGCTTTTCTAGAAACTTCTTTAAGAATATCTAAATAATTAAAACCATCTACACCTCTTTTATCAGTTAATTGACTGCTACCCACCAAGACCGGAGTGTCATCATTAACATTTGAGTAAGAAAATTCTGTCATAAATTAAAGTACTAGGGAGCGCAGTCTAACTACTCAATCTTTACTGAGCAATAGGTATCAATTAAATTTTAGAGTAAGATGATTTTTATCAATGAAATATAATTTTGATCAAATAATCTCTAGAAAAGAAACTCATAGCACAAAGTGGTTGAAGTTTTCAGATGCAGAAGTTATTCCCATGTGGATAGCTGATATGGATTTTCTTTGTCCGCCTGAAATAACGAAGCCTATGGCGCAGAGAATTGATGAAGGTATATTCGGTTACACAGATACACCTCAGAGTTTAACTGATACATTTATAGAAAAAACGAAAAAAAATACTGGCTGGCAAATTGAAAACGATTGGGTGGTTTGGGTGCCTGGAGGAGTTGTTGGGCTCAATATTGCCTGTAAGACGGTTCTTGCTCCCGGTGATATGGCCATGGTTCCATCGCCAATATATGCACCATTTTCTGAAGCTCCTGAAAACATGGAAAGAGGCTTTGTTAAAACATATTTAAATGATTGTGATGGAAGATTGACGTTTGATTTCGATGCCATACGAACTTTATTGACTGAAGATACTAAATTACTTTTTCTTTGTAATCCTCACAACCCCGGTGGATCTGTATTCACTAAAGAAGAACTTTCAGAAATATCCAGTATTTGTGAAGAAAGGGGAATAATAGTATGTAGTGACGAGATTCATTCTGATCTAGTTTTAGAGAAAGGACTTCAGCACATACCCTTCGCGAGTTTGAATAATCATAATAAAGAAAACTCTATAACGATATTAGGTCCTTGCAAAACTTATAATCTTGCCGGTTTCCCTATTGCTGCTGCAGTAATTCCCAACCCAGAACTTAGAGAAGATTTTATAAGAAATACTAAAGGTATTGTCGCACATATTGATAATTTAGCTTTTGTGGCCGCTGAAAAGGCTTATTCCGATGCTGATGAGTGGCACGCTGAATTAATTCAATACCTTCAAATTAATAAAAAATTATTATTAGAAAGAATTAATAAAATAGAAGGTTTGTCACTGACAGGCCCTGAGGCAGGTTTTTTGGCATGGATAAACTGCAGAAGTACTGGGTTTGAGACTCCAGCAGATTTCTTTATACAAGAAGCTAAAGTTGGCGTTCATGATGGAGCTTGGTTTGGAGACAAGAATTATGTACGTCTAAATTTTGGCTGTCCTCGATCTGTATTAGAAGAAGCATTAAATAGAATAGAAAAAGCTTTTTCACAAAAAAACTAGCATACGGTAATATGTGCGCCTAACTTTTTAAATAGGAGAAATTATGTCTATAACTTTTAACGATCGAGTTGCAATTGTTACCGGCGCCGGTGGTGGTCTAGGGAGATGCCATGCTCTAGATTTGGCTAAAAGAGGAGCTAAAGTTGTTGTGAATGACTTAGGTGGTAATGTTGACGGCTCTGATGACGGTTCTTTATCTGCTGCAGAAATGGTTGTTGAAGAAATCAAGGCTGCCGGAGGAGAGGCTATGGCTAACGGTGCAAGCGTCACTGATGCTGCTCAGGTTAAAGCTATGGTTGATGAAGTTATGGATAAATATGGCCGTATAGACATATTAGTCAATAATGCTGGAATTTTAAGAGATAAAAGTTTTTCTAAAGTCGAAGATCAAGATTTTAGAATGGTCTTAGAGGTTCATTTAATGGGAAGTGTAAATTGCACAAAAGCAGTTTGGGAAATAATGAAAGAGCAAAACTATGGAAGAATTATTATGACCTCATCTTCAAGTGGACTGTATGGGAACTTTGGTCAAACTAATTATGGATCTGCAAAGATGGGTGTCGTGGGACTCATGAATACTTTGAAACTAGAAGGCGCAAAATACAATGTTAAATGCAATACTTTAGCACCATTAGCTGGAACTAGAATGACAGAAAGTTTGATGCCTGAAGAAGTAATTGAACAAATTAAACCTGATTACGTTACCCCCGCAGTAACTTATATGGTTTCAGAAGATGCTCCTACTGGTGTGATCATAGCTGCTGGGGCAGGTGTATTTACAAGGGTAATGATACATGAGACTAAAGGGGTTTATTTGGGAACTGGTGAGGATATGACCGCTGAAAATATCGAAGCTAACTGGGACCAAATTTCTGACATGACTGATGCCACTCTTTGTTATCAAGGCGGAGATCAATCGATGAAAGCTTTTACCTTGATACAAGAAAGTAAGAAATAACTTTTTATATTTTCTATATCCTATCGTGGGTTGAACTGTTAAATTCAAATGCGTTTAAAGGACTGCCATAGTTTTAGCGACTTTAGAGAGCTAGCCCGACGAAGATTACCAAGCCCTATCTTTAATTATATTGATGGTGCGGCTGATGATGAAAGTACCTACGATAGAAATACTAAGAGTTTCGAAGATTGTGATCTAGTTCCAAGCGTATTAAGAGGAGTTGAGAATATCGACATGTCTGTTGAAATTCTAGGTCAAAAACTTGAAATGCCAATTTATTGCTCTCCCACAGCGTTACAGAGAGTTTTTCATCATGATGGAGAAAACGCAGTTGCCGCAGCTGCGGATAAGTATGGAACTTTATTTGGTGTATCTTCTTTGGGAACCGTAAGTTTATCTGAAGTAAGGAAGCAGTACTCGGGACCACAGTGCTATCAATTCTACTTTCATAAAGACAGAGAATTGAATCAAGTAATGCTCGAAAATGCAAAAAATGCCAAAGTTGATGTGATGATGCTTACTGTAGATACAATCACAGGCGGAAATAGAGAAAGAGATCTAAAAACAGGTTTCTCAATACCTTTCAAATTAAGTTTGAGTGGTATTACACAATTTGCAATCAAACCGATGTGGGCACTAAATTATTTAACTCATAAAAAATTCTCTCTTCCTCAACTGGACGATCATGTAGATATGTCAGATGGACCAATATCTATAGGTAGGTATTTTACGGAGATGCTAGACCCTTGTTTAAATTGGGATGACGTGGCAAAAATGGTTGAATACTGGGACGGCCAATTTTGTCTCAAAGGTGTTATGAGTGTTGAAGACGCTAAAAAGGCCGTTGATATAGGATGCACTGGTATAGTTATATCCAACCATGGAGGTAGACAGTTAGATGGTAGTAGATCCCCATTTGATCAGCTATCGGAGATTGTTGACGCAGTCGGAGACGATATTGATGTAATCATGGACAGTGGCATACAAAGAGGTACTCATGTTCTTAAGGCTCTCTCTATGGGCGCCAAAGCTGTAGGGGGAGGTAGATTCTATTTATTTGCTCTTGCTGCAGCAGGACAGCATGGAGTAGAAAGAGCTTTAGAGCTGATGAAGTCAGAAATAGAAAGAGATATGAGACTAATGGGAGTTAGTTCTGTATCTGAACTTAATAGAGAGAATCTAAGGTTTAGATAATATTTTGTATCAAGTTTTGAACCTGTTTGTCTATTAATGCTATAACTTCTTTGAATTCTCTATCATTCATATCTTTTGGGTCTGGTATATCCCATTCTATTCTGTCTTTTGCGCTGACATTTGGACAAGAGTCTCCACAACCCATGGAGATTAAATAATCTACATTCTGCAGAACTGTATCAACCGATTTGGAATATTGTCCTGCCATTTTATGTCCTAATTCAGACATTAATTTCATAGCTGTAGGATTGATACTACCGGATGGATTAGAACCGGCACTTATGACTTGATATTTGTTATTTGAATACAAGTTTGCATAAGCTTCTGCAATTTGGCTTCTACAAGAATTTTCTATGCACACGAACAGAATAGTTTTCATAACTTAGGGTTAAATCTACTATAATTATTGAATAATAAATGTGACAAATGGGGAAAATGAAAAACTTATTATTAATGACCTTATTGGTATTATCAAGCTTCTCAATATCAGCTAAGCAAATTCTTTTGGGACCTAACTCAAACTCTCAAGAGGAAATACAAGAAGCATTGATTGATCTTGAACCTGGAGATGTTCTTACCTTGGAGCCGGGAGAATACTTTTTTGAGGATGGCATTTCACTAGATGTAGATGACGTAATCTTTGAAGGATCCGGTATAGACGACACTATATTACATTTTGGAGATCAGGTTTCTGGAGCTCAAGGCCTTCTAGTTACATCAGATGGTGTTACGTTAAGAGATTTTGCAGTACTAGACGCAAAAGGAGATGCAATTAAAGTTATTGGGGCCGATGGAATTAGTATGATCCGTCTTAGAACTGAATGGACAGGTGGGCCTAAAGAGACTAACGGAGCTTATGGTTTTTATCCTGTTGAGTCTAAAGATGTTCTGATAGACGGCTGTGTAGCTATTGGAGCTTCAGATGCAGGTATTTATGTTGGACAGTCTCAAAATATCATCGTTAAAAACAGCGTAGCTCAATATAATGTGGCAGGAATTGAAATAGAAAATTCTTATTATGCCGATGTCTTTGATAACTTAGCATCTCATAATACTGGAGGAATTCTAGTATTTGATCTTCCTGACTTACCTCAACAAGGAGGTCATCATGTCAGAGTTTTCAGAAATAAAGCCATTAATAACGATACTGATAATTTTGCTCCGGAAGGGAACATAGTTGGTGAAGTTCCAAGAGGGACAGGGATAATAATTCAGGCTAATTCAGATGTTGAGGTATTTGATAACGACATATATGGCAATGGAACCGTTAACCTTTCAATTGTTACTTATGGTTACGAAACTGAAGATGAAAATTACAACCCCCATCCTAAATCAATACAAATACATAACAATAGATTTGGTGATGGAGGCTTTGATCCAGATGTAGGTACTGGAGAGCTCGCGGCAATTCTATTTGAGCTTTCAGATGGCGATATGCCTGACATATTCTGGGATGGTATTTTACCCATGAATCAAATACTTTTTGGCCAACCAGATGATGAAAGGCTTATTATTTCAAATAATGGTGATGCTACATTTTTAACACTTAATCCTATCAAGTATTTACTACCTTTTTTCGATCCAGTAGAAAGAGATATCCAGGAATATGATGGAGAGGTAAGACCTTTACCGGAGGTTATCTTAAACTAATAATAATGAAAAAGACTTCGTTATTATTATTAATAGTTTTTTCTATAACATCTCTCTATGCTGTTGATAATGAATTAATTTTAGAGGAGAAATTTCCAAAAAAACTTTCGGATTTTCATTTCTTTAAAGATACTCATGCTCAAATTCCTTCAAAAGGAGTTTTACCTTACGAATTAATTTCTTCTTTATTTTCTGACTATTCATATAAGCAAAGATGGGTCTATATACCGGAAGGTAAAAAAGCTTCTTTCATAAAAGATAAGGTGTTTGATTTTCCGGTTGGTTCTGCACTAATTAAAACCTTTTATTATCCAATCGATGAAAGAAACTTATCTCTCGGTAAGAAGCTTATGGAGACTAGATTACTTTTAAGAAAGCAGGAAGGTTGGGAAGCAGTTTCTTATGCGTGGAATGAAAATCAAGATGAAGCAATAATAAAAAAAGCTGGCAAGACAATATTAACTGATTGGATAGATTTCAAAGGAGAAAATCGATCAGTACGCTATAGAGTGCCTAATAAAAATCAATGCAAAGAATGTCATTCAAATAATGACGCTGTGATGCCAATTGGTCCCAAAGCTAGAAATCTAAATAAAATTTATGATTATCAAGATGAATCCATTAATCAATTAACTAAATGGATGAAGCTAGACTATATAGATAATATCCAGACAGATCTTAATACACCCGTTGATTGGGAGGATGACAGTCATTCTCTAGAAGAAAGAGTCAGATCTTATCTGGATATAAATTGTGGACACTGTCATATTTCGACTGGGGGAGCTAATTCAACGGGACTTTATTTAGATTTGACAGAGAGCAGACCAACCCACTTAGGGATTAATAAAAAACCAGTGGCTACTGGTAGAGGAAGCGGAGGTCATGAATTTTCTATCTCACCCGGAAAGGCAGATGAATCTATTCTTCTTTATAGGATGATTTCAACTGATCCTGGGGTTATGATGCCAGAGTCTGGGAGGTCTTTAACTCATACCGAAGCTATTCAGATGATAGAAGATTGGATAAGTTCTATGTAACCTATACTTCTCTTAATGAAGACTATAAAATTAAATAACGGATAAAGAGATGAGCGATAGAGAAAACCTACTTAATAATCTGAAGATAGACAGATCTGCTGCACCTTCAGAAGAAAACTTACCCTCAAATAGACTTTATCTGCTTGGAGCCGCAGTTTTATTAGTAAGTTTTTTTTGGTGGCTATTTTTGTCAGATGACGAGCTTAAAGAAGTAACTACTTTTACAGTTAAATCTCTCCAAATGTCTGATTCCTCAGCCACGAGTATCCTTGATGCCTCTGGCTATGTAGTTGCCAGAAGAAGGGCTACCGTGTCTTCTAAGATGACTGGAAAAGTTATGAAGGTGTTCATAGAGGAAGGAATGCAGGTAGAAGAGGGCCAAATCCTAGCTCAATTAGATGACAGTACTATGGTGGCAGATCTTAACTACTCACAGTCTCAGCTTAATGAGGCTAAGCGTGTTTTCAATAGAACCAGAGAACTTGCAAAAGAAGAACTGGCAAGTCAGGCCTCTCTAGATTCAGCTAGAGCAGCTGTGGAAGGATTAGAGGCTCTCAATGCCGTTAGAAAGCAGGTTGTACAAGATATGAAGATATTGGCTCCTTTTAGCGGTGTTGTGGTTTACAAAGCAGCACAACCCGGCGAAATGATATCGCCTGTTTCAGCTGGAGGTGGTTTTACAAATACTGGTATTTGTACAATTGTAGATATGGAGTCTTTAGAAGTTGAAGTAGACGTTAATGAAGCTTTTATAAACAGAGTTAAACCTGGGCAGCCCGTCATCACCAATCTAAATGCATATCCCAAATGGGATATACCATCAGAAGTCATAGCAATTATTCCTACAGCTGACAGGAATAAGGCTACTGTTAAAGTCAGAATCGCACTTTTAGAAAAAGATGAAAGAGTTCTTCCTGATATGG
This sequence comes from uncultured SAR86 cluster bacterium, assembly GCA_938048695.1. Lineage (GTDB taxonomy): Bacteria > Pseudomonadota > Gammaproteobacteria > Magnimaribacterales > Magnimaribacteraceae > Magnimaribacter. Next base: position 68,271 of record CALIUO010000007.1, on the reverse strand, counting down.
GAAGCAGGGTTTCCTTTTTGAAAAAAGTAGAGACTCAAAGCCGTGAAGAGGTAAAAGAAGGGGTCATGATTCCTTTGGCAGCTTTAGCCATTTTGGAAGATCAGTCTAGCGTTCAAGTAATTGATGGATCTCAGATTAAACTTACAAGAGTTAAAGTTGCTGAAGAAACGGCTAACTATGCAAGAATAATAGAGGGCCTGTCTTCTGGCATGACTGTAGTAGCAAAGTTTGATAAAGAATTAGCAAATAATCAAAAAGTAATAATTAAATAAAAAGAGGTAACTATGTCCAACTTAATTGAAGTTCAATCCGTTAATAAAACATATAAAAGAGGAGGAGAGACTCTAGTTGTATTGGATGATCTAAGCTTAGAAGTCCCCAAGGGAGACTATCTTGCTCTTATGGGACCATCTGGATCAGGAAAGTCTACACTCTTAAATTTGATTGGAGGGCTTGATTCCCCAACATCTGGGCAAGTAGTTATTAATGGAGAACATCTAGAGAAGATGGGCGCATCTGCCCTAAGTGATTGGAGGGCTAGCAATGTTGGTTTTATATTTCAGTTCTATAATCTTCTTCCCGTACTTACGGCAAATAAGAATGTTGAGATCCCTCTTCTTTTAACTAATCTATCAGGTTCCCAAAGAAAAACGCATGTAGAAACTGCACTGAATGTGGTTGGTTTATCTGATAGAGGCGGTCACAAACCAAATGAATTGTCTGGTGGACAACAACAAAGAGTAGCAATAGCTAGAGCTTTAGTTTCTGATCCCGATATATTAGTTTGTGATGAACCAACAGGTGACTTAGACAGAGACACAGCTACAGAAATTTTGGAACTCCTTCAAATTTTAAATCGTGACCATGGCAAAACAATTTTGATGGTGACTCATGACCCTGTAGCGGCTGAATCAGCAAAAAGAACCTTGCACCTAGATAAAGGAAAACTTACTAATTAAATGTATTGGACTTTAGTCAAGATAGGATTAATTAGAAAAAGGTTAAGAACCTTTTTAACAATTATGTCGATGTTTATTGCCTTCGTTCTCTACGGATCTTTAAATACTCTTTCAGGCCTTTTTACAGGCTCTATAGAGGGCCTTTCTGCAGATAACGTGATGGTAATGCCTAGATATGATATGTTCGGAAAACTCCCTTATTCGCATGTTAATTATATAGAAACACTAGAGGGTGTGGAGGAAGTGATGTATATGGATTTTCTTGTATCCGATAGCATTGAAAGCATGATGGAGGGCGTAGCTTATGCTGTCAGTCCAAATTTTTTTGAAGTGTATGATCGATTTGAAACAACAGAACAAGCTGAACTTGCTTTAAGAAATAATCCAAATGCCACAATTGTTGGACAGCTCATGGCAGATCAGAAGGGTTTAAGAATTGGAGATCGACTAAACACGGAATCATCATCATTAAATATAGATGGAACAAATAATTGGTCCTTTGAGGTTGTAGGTTTCTATACAGCGAAACAAATTAAAGGTGATGAATTAGGAGCAATAATTAATTGGACTGCCTTTGATGAGGCAAGAATGAGCCAAAAGGGCACTTTGGGCATGGTCATGGTCAAGGCTTCATCTGCTGAAGCGGGTGAGAAAATATCGAAACAGATAGATGAGCACTTTATGAACTCCTCTTACGCAACTAGATCAGGCCCTGAATCAATGGTTGCTGTGGAAATGGCTGGAGAAATTGCAGATGTTGAATTAATTGTTAACTCAATACTTTTATCTGTTTTTTTTACTATTTTATTGGTCTCATCAAATACGCTTGCCCAATCGATAAGAGAAAGAACAAGCGATATAGGTGTCTTGAAGTGTTTGGGTTATAAAGATTTAACAATTTTTTCTTCGGTTATATTGGAAGCTATCACCATATGCCTTACGGCAGTTATAGCTGGGCTCGCGGTGACGTTATCGCTTGTCCCTTTGATGGAGTCAATGAGTGGTGGAATGCTGGAAAATACAGTTTCAGTAACACCAAGTATTATTATTGGGGGTTTTTTGATAGGTTTAGTTATTGCGTTTATATCAGCTGCCGTACCGGCTTATCAGGCCTTACGATTAAAAGTAGTTGATGCTCTGAGAGAAGGCTAATGAAATATTGGATGATAGTTAAGTCGGGTATTAATCGTAAAAAGATTAGAACCTTTATGACAGTTTTTTCGATAGCTACTGCTTTCTTACTATTTTCTCTAGGAAGATCAGTTGCTGTTGCCTTTAATAGTGAAGTTGATTTTGCAGGAAAAGATAGGCTGATAGTTGTCTCTCGTTTAGCGTTTACAGAATCATTACCTATGGCACATAAAAACAGAATAGAAGCTGTTGAAGGCGTTGATACTGTGGTATGGCGTCAATGGTTTGGAGGCACTTATAAAGAAAGACAAAACTTTTTTCCAAAGTGGCCTGTTCCAGACAATTATTTTGATGTTTATCCTGAATGGGAGCTCAGTGAAGGAGCACAAGAAGCTTTCTCACGAAACATAACTGGAATGATTGTAGGGAAAGACTTGGCCGATCAGTTTGGATGGAAGATTGGAGACAGGATTCCTATTATTGCTGATATATGGCCTAAGAAGGGTGGAGGAGTTTGGGAATTTGATTTGGTAGGTACGTATACAGACAGTGTCAGTGAAGAGCAGGGTGAAGCTTTCATAAATTGGAAATATTTTGATGAAGCAAGACAGTTTGAGACTGGCCGACCCGGAAATTATATTGTAAAGATAAAAAATCCAGATCAGGCTGAATCTATAGCAAAAGAGATAGATGAGCTTTTTATGAATTCATTAGATGAAACCAAAACGTCAACAGAAGAGGCTTTTAGCAGGATGTTTGCGGAACAAATTGGCAATATCGGTTTAATAATCAATTCAGTTTTGGCTGCTTCTTTTTTCACTATTCTTTTGCTAACAGGTAATACTATGAGTCAAGCAGTACGAGAGAGAACACCTGAGCTTGGAGCACTGAAGGCAGTTGGTTTTTCAGATCGACTTATTATGCTTTTTGTTTTAGCTGAATCTTTCTTTCTATGTGTTGCAGGAGCCTTGATTGGAGTTCTTATAGCTTACCTATTGTTCCCACTTTTTTCTGGCGTGGCTATAGGCTTTTCAGGAGAGATAGAATTTTCGATTTCTATAGTAATAAGTGCAATTTTAGTAGCTTTTATAACCGCTGTTATCTCCGGTGTGTTGCCTGCGTACTCTGCGATGCGACTGAATGTAGTAGATGCTTTGAGGAAAAATTAATATGAGTTTTATAAGACAGGTTTTATCCGTAACTAACATGAATTTAAGATCCATCCTTGAGAGATCTGGGTCTTCACTTGTAATTATAATTGGAATAGCAGGTTCTGTTGCTGTCATGGTGTCTCTTCTGGCTATGGCAGAAGGTCTTAGTTCTACTATTTCTAATACAGGTCAGGACGATAGGGTAATAATATTGAGAGATGGTTCAAGTTCCGAATTAAGCAGTGGAGTGGCAATGACAGAGGTGGACACTGTATCTAGTTCCTCGGGAATCAAGAGCCTTGATGGAGATCCAATGATCGCCGGAGAATTATTCGCGATTATAGACTTAACAAAGAAAGGTGCGGATTCAACTTCCAATTTACCATTTAGAGGTGTTGAGCCAATGAGCTTTGCAATAAGACCTGAACTAACAATTGTAGAGGGTAGAAATTTCACGAGTGGAACAGCTGAAATAATCGTTGGTAAAGGCGCTAATAATCAATATCAAGGTCTTGATATAGGGGATCAAATAAAAGTAAGAGACAGTTTTGCAACTGTTGTAGGTATATTTACAAGTAATGGCGATGTTCACGAATCTGAAATATGGTCTGATCTTTCAGCTGCTCAAGGCATATTCCGAAGAGGTCCTACCGTTTCTAGTGTGATTTTAAAATTAGAAAATAAAGAATCGTTCGATGAAGTAGGTCTTTATGTCGAAAGTTACCCTAATTTAGAATTAAAAGTTCAAAGAGAGATTGATTTTTATGATGATCAATCCTCGGGTGCTGACCTAATTAAAATATTTGGCCAAGTCGTTGGTTATATTATGGCAATTGGTGCAGTCTTTGCTGCCTTAAACACCATGTATAGCGCCGTATCAACTAGACTTGTTGAAATAGGTACCCTTAGAGCATTAGGTTTTAAAGGTGCTACAGTTCTTGCGGCACTAATGATTGAGGCTCTTATATTAGCTATGGCCGGCGGATTGCTTGGTGCTGCTATTGCTTATGTATTATTTAATGGTTATACCGTTTCAACCCTTGCAGGAGGCTCTTTCTCTCAAACCGCATTTGCTTTTGCGGTGACTGGAGAGGTAGTTCAACAAGGATTAACTTTAGCTCTGTTTGTAGGATTTATCGGCGGTGTTTTCCCCGCATGGAATGCTGCTAGAAGGGATATTACCGAAGCTCTAAGATCAATCTAGGGCAGATTAAGCTTTTGTTTGCTTAGTAAAAGGCCGTTGTTGTCTGCATAGACGTAATCTCCAGCACAAAAGGTCAATCCGCCGAAAGATATCTCAATCCCTATTTGCCCTTGGTTTTTCTTTTCACTTCTAACAGGCACTGTACCTAAGGCCTGTACACCTATATCTAACTTACTAAGTATATCTATATCCCTTACGTAGCCGTTTATTACTATCCCACTCCAATTATTCCTAACCCCAGCTTCAGCAATCATGTCTCCTAGTAGCGCAACTGAAGATATACCATTTGCATCTACAACTAAAACTTTTCCTTCACCCTCTGCATTGAGAAGTTCTTTTACAAAAGAGTTATCATCAGGACATTGAAGTGTTTCAATTTTTCCCCAGAAGACTTTCTTTCCTCCTAAGTTTTTTAGAATAGGGGCGAGGGCCTTGGCATCTGGATTTTCATCAGACAGATCAGGTGTACTAAAAGACATAGAGAGTTAGTTTTAAGCGCTGATAGCTTCAGCAGTCCTTTCTCCTCTCAAAACAGTACCAGGTAATTCCCCAGTAGCTTCATCATTTCTAAAAGTTACAACTCCACTTTTGATAGTCGCTATATAACCACCAGCCTTTTGGATAATTCTTCTACTTCCAGTTGGTAGGTCATGAACCATCTCAGGTTTGTACACGCATAAATTTTCATGATCAATTATGTTGATATCAGCCATATAACCCTCTTTAATCTGTCCTCTATCCATTAAACCGAAGGTTTCTGCAGTTTCCTTTGTTTGTTTTCTTACCAGAAATTCAAGAGGGATTTTTTCTCCTTTCACTCTGTCTCTGGTGTAATGAGCTATATTCCAAGTTGGCATACTGGCATCACATATAAGACCACAATGCGCACCTCCATCACTAAGCCCAGCGACTGAGCTCTCAAATTCCATCATCATTTTATACGTGTCTAGGTTGTGATCAGGGTAGGGAGAAAATGGAGCCCAAACGAAAGTTTTGCCATCATTTTTAAGCATTTCATCGTACATTACTTCCATAACTGATTTATTCGAGCTTTCAGCTATCCCGGCGATACTTTCTTCATATGAAGGTTCATAGTCAGGTATTTCGTCCATTGGGAACTGTTTATCAAATGCAGTCATAAGAGTGTAAATCATATGATTTTTATCTACTGCCGGCTCTTCTGAAAGTATCCTTTGTTTGAAAGACTCATCTTTCATAGCTTCAACTTTTTCCTCTAAAGTTTTGTGTGCTATCTCTGCATAACTAGGATGTGCGATAAAAGGGTGAACGGTAGATTCAAGACTGAAGAGCATACCAGTGGGTCTACCTGGAAATTGAGGTCTTATCTTCACACCTTTAGAAAAATTTTCTTCACAATATTTCCAAGTTTCAACTGGATTCCCGCCAGTTTGAGCGTAAGTAAGAGTTCTATCGGACTTTTCTACAAACTCTTTTACCCAATCTAATTCGATATCTTGATCCATCCAGTCTGAGACTATCTCTAAAGTGCCTTGTCCAAGATCAGCGATAGTATTGGCAATTGTTCTCATTTCTTTTGCAGTTGCCTCTGTGCCAGGGACATATTCCCCAAATTTATCTCTATGAAGATATGTTCTAGAAGTGCTAAATCCCAGAGCACCTGCTTCTATGGCTTCCTTGGTTATCTGTGCCATTTCAGCTATTTCGCTATCTGAGGCTTCTTCTTTGCCCTGGCATCTATCCATGCCCATAACATAGGATCTAATTGGCCCATGTCCAATCATCGCACCAATATCCATGGCATAATTATTTTTTCCAATTGAATCAAGATATTCTGGGAAGCTTTCCCAGTCCCAGCTAACACCCTCATTCAAGGCAACGCCAGGTATATCTTCAACTCCTTCCATAAGTTGTACTAGGAATTCTTCAGTTCCAGGCCTTACCGGAGCAAATCCTACTCCACAATTACCCATCACAACTGTGGTGACCCCATGCCAACAGGACGGAGTTAAATACTCATCCCAACAAACTTGCCCGTCATAGTGAGTGTGTATATCAACCCATCCAGGAGTGACTAAATTACCTTCAGCATCTATCTCCTCATTGCCGGACTCTTCAACTAGACCTATCTTTACAATACGGTCTCCATGAATTGCAATATCACCCATAAAAGAAGGCTGTCCGCTTCCATCTACAATTTGCCCATTTCTAATAACTAAGTCATACATAATTGATCTCTTTTTAAAATTTATTTATTCATATTAATATTTTTTTTGTACACTTCAAATTAAATAATAAATATAAAAGTAACCTATTTACTTAACGTCAAATCTTATTGGAGGATTTATGAAGGTAGTTAACCCAGAATCAGTTGGATTGGACTCTACTGTCCTTGGAAATATTAGAGATTATTTAGATAAGACATATGTCAAAGATGGAAAATATGTTGGCACTATGACTCTTGTATCCAGGAAAGGAAAGATTGCTTATTTAGATTCGTTGGGGTTTATGGATCGTGAAAATAAAAAGGCTATGCAAGAGGATTCTATTTTTAGGATTTATTCCATGTCCAAGGCGATAACTAGCATTGCAATAATGCAATTGTATGAAAAAAGTGCTTTTAGACTAGATGATCCTGTATTTTGGTATATTCCTTCATGGGAGAAATTGAGAGTTTACCAATCAGGTATCTATCCAAATTTTTTGACTTCAAGACCTAAAAGGCACATGACTATAAGAGATCTTTTAACTCATATGTCGGGTTTGACCTACGATTTTATGTACAGGACCAATGTTGATGCTGCTTATCGAAAAACAAAAGTCCAACAAGCAGAAAGTCTCGAACAGTTTGTAGAAATACTTTCAAAGCTACCGCTAGAGTTTTCTCCCGGAGATAAGTGGAATTATTCAGTTTCTACTGATGTACTTGGATATTTAGTTGAAGTCCTATCAGGAATGAAACTCGAGGAATATTTTAAGAAATTTATTTTCGAGCCTCTTGATATGGTGGATACAAGTTTTTCTTGCCCCAAAGAAAAAGTTGATCGTTTATGTGCACTATATGAACATAATCCCAAAGGGGATCCAAGGTTTCTTGAAATTCCATTCCTAAACACAAAAATGGAGTCTGGTGGCGGTGGTCTATTTTCTACCATGAGTGATTATCATAATTTTTGCTCTATGTTACTGCATCAAGGAGAATTCAACGGAAAGCGTTTGATAGGTAGAAAAACACTCGAATTAATGACTGTCAACCATTTGCCTAACAATCAAGATCTTACAGAGGTGAGTGAGTCTGCCTTTAGTGAAACACCATATGCTGGAGTAGGGTTTGGTTTAGGATTTTCAGTGATGTTAGATCCTGCAAAGTCACAATCTGTTAGTGATATAGGTGAATATGGTTGGGGTGGTGCAGCAAGCACTGTTTTTATGATCAACCCCAAGGAGGAAATGTTTATTATATTTCTTACTCAACTACTACCTTCTTCTACCTACCAAGTCAGAAGAGAGCTAAGGTCATTAATTTATTCTGCCTTGAGCCCTAAATAGACCCTTTTTTAAAAGCAAATAGGTTATTTGACATTACAAATAAATATGATAACCGTAAATTGAAAAGTTTTTGTTCTGGTAGTATATTGAGAATAGTTCTTGTTTAGAAACAGGTTTCCCCCTGTTTCTTACTAGAATTTAAGATCTTAAATAATTTAACGGGAGAATAAATATGAAATCAATTTTAGTTCTTTCTAGTTTCCTGGCCGCGCCTTTATTCGCGGCAAGTGGTGGAGACTTAGATGCTAATGATTACGTTGGAGTTTCTTTTTGGCTTGTAACAGCAGCACTATTAGCTGCTACAGTTTTCTTTTTCATAGAAAGAGATAATGTTGGAGAAAAATGGAAAACTTCATTAACCATAGCTGGTTTGGTAACAGGTATCGCGTTTTGGCACTATCTCTATATGAGAGGTGTATGGATAGATACAGGTGAGACACCTACGGTATTCAGATATATCGACTGGTTATTAACAGTGCCTCTATTAATGATAGAGTTTTACTTCATTCTTAGAGCGGTAACAGACGTGGCTGCTTCGCTATTTAATAAACTATTCTTCGGCTCTCTGGTAATGCTTATATTTGGTTACCTTGGAGAATCGGGTGCAATGGCTGCATTGCCAGCATTTGTTATTGGTTGTGCTGCTTGGCTATATATGATCTGGACCCTATGGGGCGGAGAAGGTAAAGCAGCTGTTAGTGGAACTAGTGCTTCAGTGCAAACAGCATACAACACAATGATGTGGATCATAATCGTAGGTTGGGCCATTTATCCTATAGGATATGCTGCAGGTTATTTAATGGGAGGAGCTATCAACGATGCATCTCTTAACTTAATCTACAACTTAGCAGACTTTGTTAACAAGATCTTATTTGGTATTGTTATCTGGGCTGCAGCAGTGGAAGATAAAAAATCTTCTGCTTAAAGCTAATAGCTTTAAAAAAAAGAGGGCCAAAGGCCCTCTTTTTTTATAACATTAATATTAACGCGATAAGTATACTTTTTAAGTACCACAGAAAGTTCTTTGCACTTTTTGATCATCACTTGGCGCTTCTTTGTAAGAGAAATATTCTTCTTTATCATTAAATGGATTTTTAATTACCTCTACCATTTCAAGCATTTTAGAAAAATCATTATTATAAGCTTGATCAATAACATCTTGTATTTGATGATTTCTAGGAACGTAAACTGGGTTTATTTGATCTAAATTACCTACCAAAGTATTAATATCATTATTCTCTGCATTAATAGCAGCTTTCCACTCTTCCAACCATAGATGTAATTCTTTTTTGTTATGAAACTGCTCAAAGAATTCATTTGAATCTTCAAGGAGAACCTTAGGTAAGGTTCTAAAGGTAATCGTATAGTCTGATTCATTATCTAACATTATCTTTAGAAACCTTCTAAGCAAGCTCTGATTTGACTTATTTGATCCATCAATACCTATTTTTGTACACATTAAATCAAGGATTCTTTGATTTGTATCAACAGAAAAATTATCTAAGACTTCTGTTGCAAGTTCATTAGCTTTATCACTATCTTTATCGATGAAAGCAATAAGACAACCTGCTAATGAAGCTAAGTTCCAAGATGCAATACTGGGCTGATTGCCGAAAGCATACCTTCCATTTTGATCAATGGAACTAAAAACTTTTCCAGGATGGTATTCATCCAGAAAAGCACATGGGCCATAGTCAATTGTTTCTCCTGAGATCGTAAAGTTATCTGTATTCATGACACCATGTATAAAGCCTACACTCATCCATTTAGAAACAAGAATAGATTGCTTTTTAGCAACACTCTTGAGTAATTCAAGATAATGGTTGTTTGATTCCCTTATTTCTGGGTAGTGTTTCTGTATGGCAAAATCAGCTAGTAACTTTACATCTTGCCATTGCTGCCTGGAGGCGAAATATTCAAAAGTACCGACTCTTAAATGACTGCTAGCTACTCTGGTAAGAATACCACCTGGTTCAAAAACTTCTCTAGCAACATGTTCGCCTGTCGCAACAGCAGCTAGTGCTCTAGAAGTTGGTATTCCTAAATGGTGCATAGCCTCACTTAATATATATTCCCTTATAACCGGACCTAAGGCAGACCTTCCGTCTCCTTGTCGGGAAAACATAGTTTGTCCAGAACCTTTAAGCTGGACATCATAACTTCCTGATTTATTACTTATTTCCCCTAGTAAGACTGCACGCCCATCTCCTAACTGATGAACAAAATTGCCAAATTGATGACCCGCGTAGTTCAAAGCTATTGGCACAGATCCATTAGGAACTTCATTTCCTGAAAAGTATTTTAAAACTTCTTCCTTTTCTAGATTTATTTTAAGAGAAGCAGCTAAATCTTGATTGTAGATAATCAAGGATGGATCTTTGACTGGAGAAGGATCAACTAATTGATAGAACTCCTCGGGTAATCCGATATACGAGTTAGAAAGTTTCATTACTTCAGAGCTGATCCCATTAAACTTTCGAAATTTGCCCTGAAAAATTTATCTTGAGCTTCATCATCTATATCTTTAATAGATTTTTCGAATCGCGCAAGAGGGTTTCTTCCTCCTTCAACATGTGGATAATCGGAAGAGAACATAAAAATATCACTTCCTGCCTCTTTAATAACCCAACCGGTAGGTTCTGTGGGGTAGGGCGTCACTCTTACTTGTCTATGTATATATTCGCTAGGCTTCAGAGAAAGTCCTTGAAGTCTCTCTTCATGTCTTGAAAACGCTTCAAAAGCTGAATCTAACTGTCTCATGAAACCTGGAACCCATACTGACCCTAGTTCAATAACTCCAAACATAAGTTTAGGATGCCTTTCTAATACACCGTCTAGGATCAAGAGAGATAGGGCCTGCATTGGGCCTGAAGAGATTGCCATATAAGAAATAGATCTAAAGTTTTCTTCCCCTCCGTGGAAATCTTTAACTTTTGGCATCCCATTTAGAGAGTGAGCCTTAGGAAGGACAAAGTCTGCACTACCGACGTGAAATAAGATTGGAATACCAGCCTCTTCTGCCATAGACCAAAGTGGGTCAAACCCGATATGACTAGTAGAATGATTTTTGGGGCAAGCCCAGGGAATTAGTAGTGCACTTGAACCTAAATCAATAGCTGATTTAGCAATTTTTATACTTTTTTCAATATCAGCTAAAGGTACATACGTTGCTGGCAAAAGCCTAGAATCTTGTGAACAAAAGTCTATTTGAGCTCTATTTGTTGCTTCAGCTACATCATACAGCATATCAATATCAGTTCCATGTTCGAGACTCTCAAGCCACACATTGGGTGAAGTTGGGAAAACTAACTGACTTTTTACACCTAGCAAATCTAATGCTTTAGACCGATCCTCTTTATTAAAGGAACCTAGAGCATCATAATTTTTTCTCACCATCAGCTCTTCGCTATTCTTTTCTTGATAAGATTTACCTTGATGCACTTGATCTATATTTTCAAAGTAGGTTTGAGCCAGCCCTTTGTTTCCCTGAAATCTATCTTTAAAAGCTTTCTGGATTTTATTATTAGCGTATTGATCAAACCAATTAGGTAACTCCATTGTGTGCGCATCAGCGTCGTGAACTATTCTGTTTTCTATGTAAGGCATAACTTTGTAAAATACTTATACTGTTTTATATTAGATTAACAAATATAACTAGAAAGAGAAACGTCAGTGAGAGTAGAACCATTAGAAAGATCTTTCGGTGCAAAAGTTTATGATTTAACTTTGGCCGAAATAAACCAAAATCAAGCTGAAGAGCTTTATAAGCTATGGCTGGAATATGCTTTGCTTATTTTTCCAGATCAAAATCTTACTAATGATCAGCAAATTAAATTTGCAAAGAATTTTGGTGCTCTAGAGTTCGATCTTTCGCCAATCAGCAATGTCAGAAATGACGGATCTATAAGAGATGCCAATGATGATGATATAGTCAAATCTCTAAGGGGTAATATGGAATGGCATCATGATAGTACCTATATGCCTATACAGGCTAAAGGGGCTGTATTTACTGCCCACAAAGTACCATCTAAAGGAGGTGAGACGGGTTGGGCAGATATGAGAGCAGCCTATCAAGGACTTAGTCAGGACATGAAGGATAAGATCAATGATTTATCCGCCTTTCATTCTTATGAATGGAGTCAAAAGGAAAGGTTTGGTCACAAAGATCCAAAGGTAAGTGAGTTTAATAGTTATGGTTTTGATATAGACCCCAAACCCCTAAGACCCCTTGTAAAGACACATAATGAAACAGGACAAAAATGTCTAACTATTGGCAGACACATTAATAAAATACCTAGCATGACTGATCAGGAAGCTCAAAATCTTGCTCGTGAATTAGAAGAATATGCTTGTAGTAACGAAGATTGGGTTTACCACCATTCATGGGAAGTTGGTGATGCTGTAATTTGGGATAATAGGTGTTTAATGCATCAAGCTTGTATGTGGGATTTAAGCGAAGGCAGAATTATGTACCACTCAAGAATAGAAGGTGATCCAATTTCAGAAGCAGCTTCAAACTACTTATAACTAGAAGTTTAATTTTTTAAAAAATGAAAGAGCTATATTTGGGAACATAATATAAGTCAGTAGCATCTCTACATTTTCACTCAAGTCAGGTAAATCGTTATCTGCACAAAGAGCCTTCAGCTCCTTAGACATTTTATCTACTTCATCTTCATCTAAGTTTGTTTCTACAACTCCTTTAGATTGGGCTTTTTTCAGCAGATCTGGCTGGATATCTCCTGGTAGTTTTCCATACTTACCTAAAATAAGATTCAGAGATTCATTAGAAAGGTTTTCATATCTTCTAGAACTCATGACATTGAGCAAGGCCTGTGCCCCGACTATCTGAGAAGCCGGTGTTACTAAAGGTGGAAAGCCGAAATCTTCTCTAACTTTTGGTATCTCATCTTTAACAAGATCAATTTTATCTTCTTGCTTATTTGCTCTTAATTGTGATTCCAAATTAGATAACATGCCGCCAGGAACTTGTTTTACCAGCATTGTTGAATCAACACCCTTAAGACCTCCCTCAAATTCGGCATACTTTTCTCTAATCTCCTTAAAAAAAATAGAGACTTCTTCTAGCGAATCTAAGTCTAAATAGATCTCTCTATCTTGACCTTCAAATATTGCAAGCATAGTCTCAGTAGCAGTATGTCCGTAAGTCATACTCAGAGATGATATTGATGTATCGATATTATCAATTCCTGCTTCAATCGCTTTCATGTTCGTAGCGGTAGACATACCTGTTGTTGCATGAGTTTGCATGTGAATTGGTATGGATAGATTTTCTTTGAGGCTACTAACAAGGTCATAAGCATCGAAAGGCCTCAATAGACCAGCCATATCTTTAATAGCCAAAGAATCAGCTCCTGCATCTTCAATCTTCCTTGCTAGATCGAGCCAAGTGTTTAGATTATGAACAGGACTAGTTGTATAGGCTATTGTTCCTTGTGCATGTTTCCCAATTCTTTTGACTTCCTTAATTGAAAATTCGATATTATCAAAGTCATTCAATGCATCGAAAGTTCTAAAGATTTCGATACCATTTTCTGCAGATTTTTCTAAAAACTTAGAGACAACTTCATTTGAGTAATGCTTGTAACCAACTAAATTTTGACCTCTTATAAGCATTTGCTGTGGGGTATTTTTTAAGAGAGAATTAAAAGTCCTAAGCCTTTCCCAGGGATCCTCATTCAGATATCTAATACAAGAATCATAAGTGGCACCACCCCAGGTTTCAAGTGACCAATACCCAACTTTATCCAGAATTGGCAGTATAGATACTAGATCTCTCAAAGGCACTCTTGTTGCTAAAAGAGACTGTATTCCATCTCTTACGACAACTTCAGTTATACCAACTTGTTTAGATGATTCCATAATTCCCCAGAAGGATATTTTAGCTTTTATTAAGGTTTATCGATAGGAAAGTTGTTATTAACCCAATCACTAAATCCTCCACTCATGGAGAGTATATTTTTGTAGCCCATTTTTTGTATATTTTCACCCGCTAGAGCGGATCTAAATCCACCTTGGCAGTAAAGTACAATTAATGAGTCTTTATCAGAGATTAGATTGCCAATATCTCTCTCTATCACTCCTTTACCAAGATGTTCAGCACCTAAAATATGGCCCTGTATCCATTCTCTATCTTCTCTAACATCTATGAGAAAGAAATCTTCATCTCGTTCAAGCATTGCCTTTACTTGATGTATATCACACTCCTTGACTTCTTTCAGTGATGACTCAACAAGCTCTAAAAAATTTAAATTGTGATTCTTCATAATTTCTCCTTTGTCTTATTTTAAAGCTTCTAAGTAATTTCTTATAGATAGAGGCTTATTAGTGGTGATTGAGTCTATGCCACTTTTATAATATCTTTCAGCTTCTTCGTTAGAGTTTACAGTCCACACATGAACCGATTTTCCAATACTCTTCATTGATTGGATAAATCTTTCATCAAGTTTTTCATGATTTTGGGCTCCAATTCCATCAGCTTTAGTCTCCAAGACAAGATCCAATATCTCTTGTATCGGCATATCTTGATGATCAAAAGCGATAAGCAGGTTACATTTAATATGAGATTCTTTTCCTTTGATAGATTTTATGACGTCCGGAAAAAAGGAGATTATAGTCAGTTGTCCTAAACTAATACCCGTTTCATATATAATTTTTAATAAAAAAGGAACAATTTCTTTGTTAGTTTTAACCTCTATAAATATTTGTTTATCTACAGGCAGGGATTCTAAGACATCTTTTAGCTGTGGAATTTTTTCATTACTCCAAGATTTTCCAAACCAACTGCCACATTCTAATGCCCTTACTTCTTCCAAAGACATATCTTTAATGTTTTTATTTACTCCAGTAGTGCGTAGGGCGCTCTTGTCATGATGACATACAATCTTACTGTCTTTAGTTAATCTTATATCAACCTCAACCCCATCCGATTTCTGATTGAAGCCTTCTTTCACAGACGAAAGAGTATTCTCAGGAGCATCATTAGATGCGCCTCGATGAGCTATAATTTTGGTCTTTAGTCCCAGGTTAGAGCACCACCTGTCTGGTATTCAATAACCCTAGTTTCAAAGAAGTTTTTCTCTTTTCTAAGATCCATGATTTCAGACATCCAAGGGAAGGGGTTGGTTGCTCCTTCGAACTCTTCCTCTAAACCTATTTGAACTAGTCTTCTGTTAGCAATAAATTGAAGATATTCTTCCATCATCCCTGCATTCATACCCAATATGCCTCTTGGCATCGTATCTCTGGCATATTGTATTTCTAGTTCAGTTCCCTCCAGGATCATTTGTGCTGCCTCATGACGCATTTGCTCATCCCAAAGATGCGGATTTTCAATCTTAATTTGATTAATCATATCTATACCAAAGTTAAGGTGCATAGATTCATCTCTGAGTATGTATTGGAACTGTTCAGCTGTTCCAGTCATTTTGTTTCTTCTGCCCATTGAGAGTATTTGTGTAAATCCACAATAAAAGAATATGCCCTCTAATACACAATAAAAAGCTATTAGGTTCTTTAGAAGAAGTTTATCTGTTTCATCAGTACCGGTTGTGAATCCAGGATCAGATATTTCTTTAGTATATTTAAGGCCCCAAGATGCTTTTTTTGCTACGCTAGGTATTTCCCGATACATATTGAAGATTTCACCTTCATCCATACCCAATGACTCTATACAATATTGATAAGCATGCGTGTGGATTGCCTCCTCAAAACTCTGCCTCAATATGTATTGTCTGCATTCTGGGTTGGTAATTAATCTATAGATTGCTAGAACCAAATTATTAGCTACCAGCGAGTCTGCTGTAGAAAAGAAGCCAAGATTTCTCATAACTATAGTTCTTTCGTCTTCCGTTAGCCCTTCATTTGATTTCCAGAGTGCAATATCAGCTGTCATATTTACTTCTTGCGGCATCCAATGATTTGCACTTCCGTCTAGATATTTTTGCCAAGCCCAATCATATTTGAAGGGAACTAGTTGATTGAGATCTGCCCTGCAATTAATCATAGCTTTATCATCTACCTGAACTCTTCCTGCAAGTCCTTCTAGCTCTTCCTCTCCTTCTTTCGTATCAAGAACTTCGATAGCTTGTTTTGCTTGCATAGCTCTATCTCCGGCCGAGGCAGGAATATGTTCTGGAATCGACTCTTCTATTACTTCCTGAGAAGTTGGAGCCTCCACAGGCTTTTCTTCTTTAACTACAGGCTGTGTTTTCTGAGTTTTTTCTGATTCGTAGTAATCATCCCAATTTAACATTTTAACTCCTAAATTTTATTGACATGCTTCACAGTCAGGATCAAGAATTGAACATGCTGCTGGTGCTGTGGTATTTGATTGAGGTTGGACTTCAGGTTGAGCAGAAGCAGAAACAGCATTCAGCTCTCCCGTTGATATCGTAGATTTTTCAGCTGTTGTTGCTGATCTAGAGCGAAGGTAGTAAGTTGTTTTAAGACCTCTTAACCAGGCCATACGGTACATGATATCTAGTTTTTTCCCATTTGGTTCGTCTATATAAAGGTTTAAAGATTGACTTTGATCGATCCATTTCTGTCTTCTACTTGCCGCATCGATGAGCCATCTAGGTTCTATATCAAATGCTGTAGCGTATAGCTCTTTTATTTCATCTGGGATCCTAGAGATACCTTTAACACTTCCGTCATAATACTTCAGGTCATTTATCATCACTGAATCCCATAGCCCTAGTTTTTTTAGGTTTTCTACCATTGGAATATTCGTGACAGTAAATTCACCTGAGAGATTAGATTTTACATATAGGTTTTGGTAGGTAGGTTCTATAGATTGAGACACACCAGTTATATTGGCTATTGTTGCTGTTGGTGCTATAGCCATTACATTTGAGTTTCTTATTCCTTGAGTTTTAACTTTTTCTCTTAAAGAATCCCAATCCATTGTAGAACTCTCATCTACCTCAAGGTAATCATCTCCTCGACTCTCTTTGAGTAATTTAATTGAATCTATGGGTAAAATACCTTGGCTCCAAAGTGAACCTTCGTAAGACTTATAAGCTCCTCTTTCTTTTGCTAAATCGCTTGATGCTTTTATAGCATAGTAACTTACCATTTCCATCGACTTATCAGCGAACTCTACCGCTTCTTGTGAAGCGTAAGGAGTTTGTAACATGTACAGCGCATCATGGAAGCCCATAATCCCCAAACCTATTGGCCTGTGCTTCATATTTGATGTCTCTGCAGCTTTGACGGCATAAAAATTTATATCTATGACGTTATCAAGCATTCTTATGGCTGTATTGATTGTCTTCTCTAATTTTTCTTCATCCATGCCTCCGTCTTTGATGTGACGGGTTAGATTTACAGATCCCAGGTTACAGACTGCGATTTCATCTTGACTTGTATTTAGTGTTATTTCAGTACATAAATTTGAAGAGTGCACAACACCGACCTGCTGTTGAGGTGATCTTAGATTGCATACATCTTTAAAGGTTATCCAAGGATGTCCTGTTTCAAAGACCATAGAAAGCATTTTTTTCCAAAGTTCTTTTGCATCCACTTCTTTGAAGAATTCTATTTCTCCCGTCTGTGTTTGAGCTTCATACTCTTCATATCTCTTTTCGAATTCTAGGCCATATAAGTCGTGCAGGTCTGGAGTGTCACTTGGTGTGAATAAAGTCCATTTTTTATCTTCAGATACTCTTTTAAGGAAAAGGTCAGGGACCCAATTTGCCGTATTCATATCATGAGTTCTTCTTCTATCATCTCCTGTATTTTTTCTTAGTTCTACGAACTCTTCTATGTCAACGTGCCAAGTTTCTAAGTAAGAACAGACTGCCCCTTTTCGCTTTCCTCCTTGATTTACGGCAACTGCTGTATCGTTTACAACTTTTAGGAAGGGAACCACTCCTTGAGATTTACCGTTTGTCCCTTTGATCTGTGAGCCTAATCCTCTTACCGGAGTCCAGTCATTGCCCAGTCCTCCTGCCCATTTAGATAGCATGGCATTATCTTGTATAGCTCCGTATATACCGTGCAAATCGTCCGGTACCGTTGTTAAGTAACATGACGAAAGTTGAGAGTGTTTGGTGCCTGAATTAAATAGGGTAGGGGTTGAACTCATATAATCAAAACTAGACAACAAGTTATAAAACTCTATTGCTCTGTCTTCTCTATTATTCTCTCTGAGTGCAAGACCCATGGAGACTCTCATGAAGAAAACTTGAGGTAATTCATACCTTATTTCCGTATCATGGATAAAGTAACGATCATAAAGTGTTTGGAGACCTAAGTAGGTAAACTCCGTATCTCTAGATGAGTCAATGGCCTGCCCAAGTTTATCTATATCCATTTCCAAGAGCTCTGGATTAAGGATTTCGTTTTCTACTCCTTTAGCCAAAAAATTTCTTAATGCCTGCGGATAGAGCCCTTCCATTTCCTTTTGTGTTGCTTGTTTCTGCATTCCTAAATAAGAAAGTGCTTCTGTCCTTATATTGTCTAGCAATATTCTAGCTGTTACGTAAGTATAGTTTGGTTCTTGTTCAACCAAAGTTCTTGAAGTCATAACTAGAGATGTTCTTGCATCTTCTTCAGTCACTCCGTCATATAGATTTTTATTTGCTTCATCTATTATGTTTTGAGCATTTGTTCCTTCTAAGCCTTCACATGCTTCTGCAACCATAACCTCAAGGTGTTTGATGTCTAATGTATCTTCATCTCCATTTTCTAAAGTTATGTTTATGCCTTCTTTCTCTTGTTTTTGAGGTGCTTCCTGTTGTCTTAGTTGTTTTCTCTCTTCTCTATATAAGACGTATGTTCTTGCAACTTTCTGTTCGCCCGACCTCATGAGTTCAAGTTCTACTTGGTCTTGGATTTCTTCTATATGAAGTGTGCCTCCTGAGGGCATTCTCCTGTTAAAAGTATTTGTGACTGCATTTGCTAACTCATTTACTTCATTGTGAATTCTTGTTGACGCTGCTGCGGCTCCTCCTTCCACGGCCAGAAATGCTTTTGTTATAGCTATAGCAATTTTCTCAGCGTCGTAAGATACTACTGACCCATTTCTTTTTATAACCCTCATCTGCCCTGGAGCTATTGCTGGTTTTGTCTGTTCTTGTGTTGTTTGGGCTGTTTTTTGTGTTGTTTCTGGTGACTGTGTCGATGATTCCATCTAATTCCTTCCCCTTTTTCTATTTTTCTTCTTTTTTATATATCCCTATATATTGTGTCTAGTTTTAGTAACAGACACAAGATACTGTGTTTTTAACTAAAACACAATACTATAAACACACAAATTTTCTGTTAATTTTCTGTGGATAAGTATTTAGTAAGTCAGTTTTTTGTATACTGCGCTTTTGGAGACATTATGAAAGAAAAAATCATTTCAATTGACCAAGGTACCTCTAGCACTCGTTCTGTTCTATATGACAATAAAGGAAGATACATAGACTCTGTTCAACAAGAATTTGATCAACTTTTTCCAATGGAAGGTTGGGTTGAACATAGCCCAGATCAAATCTGGGATACCGTTATCGCAACCCTTACTACTCTTGTTAAAAGAAATGAACTAACTAGCTCAGATATAGCCTCTATTGGCATAACTAATCAACGGGAAACAACTATCGTATGGAACAAGAGAACAGGGCAACCAATTTATAATGCCATAGTCTGGCAAGATAGAAGGACAGCAAGCTTCTGCGAGGGACTTATTTCCCATGATAAAGAAATACAAAAAAAAACAGGCCTGACTTTGGATCCGTATTTTTCTGCTACGAAAATTAATTGGATTTTAAATAATGTTGACGGAGCCAAAGAGCTGGCACAAAAAGGGGACTTACTATTTGGAACAATAGATACTTTTTTGATATGGAAAATGACCGAGGGCAGACATCATTTAACAGACGTAACTAACGCTTCGAGGACTATGCTTTTTAATATTAAGCAAGAGAAGTGGGATGAAAGCTTATTAGATTTATTTCAAGTTCCTATAAGCATGCTTCCTGAAGTTTGCGACAATGTATATGATTTTGGAGTTACGAAAATATTAGGTGGAGAAGTCAGTATTGGCGGTGTTGCAGGAGATCAACAGGCGGCCCTTATAGGTCAATGTTGTTTCAGTCCTGGTGAAGTAAAAAGCACATACGGTACCGGTTGTTTTATGATTGTAAACACTGGTGAGAAACCTTTGTTTTCCGAAAATAGATTATTAACGACGATCGGCTATAGGCTTAATGGAAAAACTTCCTATGCCCTTGAAGGAAGTATATTTGTTGCTGGATCTGCAATTCAGTGGTTAAGAGATGGCTTAGATTTTTTTGAAGATTCCTCAGAAACAGAGAAGCTGGCACAAGAAGCGTCATCGGATTCTAAAGTTCTTGTTGTACCAGCCCTCACAGGTTTAGGAGCACCGTATTGGGATGCGGAAGCAAGGGGAGCTATATTTGGACTGACAAGGGACACGGGAAAGGAAGAAGTCACTAAAGCTACACTGGAGTCGATTGCTTATCTATCCAGAGACCTGATAGAAGCGATGAAAAAGGATAATGCCTCCTTGGATAAACTAATGATAGATGGTGGAATGGTTGCAAATAATTGGTTTTGTCAAAAGCTTGCGAACATCCTTACTGTTGAGGTTACAAGACCGAAAATTATTGAGACTACCTCTCTTGGAGCTGCTTTCCTCGCAGGAATTAATGCAGGTCTATTTGAAGATATTGAGATGCTCCGAGAGTTAAAGGCCACAGAAAGATCCTTCGTTCCTGAAGAAGAAGTGGAGGACAGGTACCTTGAATGGAAAGATGCAGTTACAAAAGTTTTAACGAAGAGCTAGCCCAAAAGCTCTAAAAGTAGACCCTTTTGTGCATGTAATCTATTCTCAGCTTGTTTCCATACTTTACTTCTCGGGTCATCCAATAGAGTAGGTGAAATTTCTTGACCTTTGACTGCTGGTAAGCAATGCAGGAATAGAACTTCCGACTTAGCTTGATCCAGAACACTTTCGTTAACTTGATAGTCTTTAAAGACTCTTATCCTCTCTTGTGATTCGTTCTCATCACCCATCGAAACCCAAACATCTGTAGAGATTAAATCACTATTTTTAACAGCTTCAGATATAGACTGAGTGAAAGTTACATTTTTAAAATTTAGCTGTTCTTTAGGAAGATATTCTTCGGGGCAAGCTACCCAAAGATCGAAATCAAAAAGCTCTGCAGCCTGAGCGTAAGAAAAACAGACATTATTAAAGTCACCGCACCATGTAACCTTCCTTCCCTTTATTGATCCTTTCTCTTCATAAAAGGTGAGGAGGTCTGCAAGTAACTGACAGGGGTGAGATTTATTACTTAAACCATTTATCACCGGAACAGTGGAATTTTCTGAAAACTTAATTTGTGTTTCGTGGTCAAGTGTTCTCAAAACAAGTCCATCCACCATAGAACTTAGGACTATAGCTGTATCTTCAATCGGTTCACCTCTCCCCAGTTGTAGGTCATTTACTGACAGAAAGCTTGCTTTGCCTCCTAGCTGAGTCATAGCCACTTCGAAAGAAACCCTAGTTCTAGTTGAGGATTTCTCAAAGATTAAACCCAGGAACTTACCTTCCAGAACATTAGAAACTTTTTTCTTAGCTTTAAGTTGAATGGAATTTTCGATAATCCTTTCAAGGTCTGCTACATCGTAATTGTTTAAATCTAAAAAATGATAATTCATATGATTAAAAAAGGTGCGTGACTATATAGATTATCGATCATTTAAGCAATTAATGGTAAGCTTCGCGGCCTTAAAAATAAAGCTTATTAATATGCAGAAATTTACAGTTAAGCCAATGAGCAATATAGCTCAAATAGGACTAGAAAAATTAGAAGGCACAGACTGCTCTTTGGAGGAAAACACTGATAACCCTGATGGAGTTTTAGTAAGGAGCACGAAACT
The DNA here is from genome assembly GCA_938048695.1 of uncultured SAR86 cluster bacterium. Classification (GTDB taxonomy): domain Bacteria; phylum Pseudomonadota; class Gammaproteobacteria; order Magnimaribacterales; family Magnimaribacteraceae; genus Magnimaribacter. Next base: position 46,381 of record CALIUO010000007.1, on the reverse strand, counting down.
TTCGAAAGATGATTTGAATTCAGATTTGAAAGCAATATCTAGAGCTGGTGCAGGTGTTAACAATATTCCAGTAGATAGCTGCACAGAACAAGGGATAGTTGTTTTTAATACTCCAGGTGCTAATGCTAATGCCGTAAAAGAATTGGTGCTTGCGGGTCTAATGCTTTCTTCTAGAAATGTATACGCAAGCATAGATTTTGTAAATGAGCTTGTTCACATGGATCAAATGAGTGACCTTGAACCTTTTTTAGAAAGTAACAAAAAACAATTCAAGGGTAGTGAACTTGCGGGCTCAACTCTTGGTGTTGTTGGTCTCGGTGCTATAGGTTCGAAAGTTGCACGAATGGGAGTTGCTCTCGATATGGAAGTGGTAGGTTATGATCCAGCACTTTCCGTTGAAGCTGCGTGGAAACTCCCCAGTCAAGTTCAGCCAGCAAGCTCAATGGAAGAGTTATTTAAGGTCAGTGACTATATATCAATTCATATTCCTGCCTTGCCAAGCACAGAAGGTATTATTAACAGAGATTTATTCAAAGAAGCTTCTAACCTTTCACTTCTTAACTTTGCTAGACATGAAGTAGTAAATACTGATGATGTTTTAGAGTACCTTGACAAAGGGTGTTTAAGAAATTTTATAACTGATTTTCCTACTCCTGGACTTATAAAAAGAGCAAACACAAATAAAGATGTTATACTTCTACCTCATATTGGTGCAAGTACGGCTCAAGCTGAAGAGAATTGCGCAGTCATGGCAGTTAATCAAGTTGTTGATTTTCTCGAAACCGGAAACATAAGAAATTCAGTTAATTTTCCTAATGTACAACTCAAGAGAACTACAGAATTTAGAATAAGCATCATCAATAAAAATGTACCTGCTATGATAGGTCAGATTGCTACTTCCCTTGGAGAATTAAACCTCAACATTGCTGAAATGACTAACGTCAGCAGAGGGGACATTGCTTACAATCTCATAGATATTGAGAACGAAGTTAATGAAGAGTCAATATCAAAACTTAAAGAGATTGAGAATGTAATCAATGTTCGATTAATACGTTAATCTTTTAAGTTGTTGTTTTATTTATAGATTTATTTTTTAAGGTTTAAAGCTATTAATTAATCTTTCTTTTATTCAAATTACGCACAGTTTTAATCCCTGTTTGCTGAAAAGCGTCAATAGTCAATTTTTTTTTTACTTGTAAACAAAAATAATCATAATTTTCTTTAAGATATTGTTTTTATTAGTAATTTTAAAATGTGTTTGAAATTTGATCAATTCGCTGAAAGTCGCCTATTTTTTCTGCCTAAGAAAAAACTAGTAAGTTATCCAAAGAGTTATCCACAGAAAATGTGGATAAAAAAAACAAATTTTTTTTAGGAAAGTTTCGATTCTTTTATTTATTCATCATAATGAGATTTATGACTCTAAACAAACTGCCAAATATGGATTTGTCTTGGCTTGAAGTGCTAGAAAATGAATTTACAAAACCATACATGCTTAATTTACGTGAATTCTTGATTAAAGAAAAAGTAAATAAAAAAACTATTTTTCCTTCTACTGAAAAGACCTTTGCATCCCTAAAAATGACTCCTTTAAATGATGTAAAGTTGGTGATTTTGGGGCAGGATCCTTACCATGGACTGGGGCAAGCTAACGGCCTCGCATTTTCGGTTGAAAGACAGACAAAAATTCCTCCATCGCTAATGAATATTTATAAAGAGATCAAAGAAGACACTAAACAAATTCCACCCAATCATGGAGATTTAACTTTTTGGGCAAAACAGGGAGTATTGCTTTTGAACTCGGTACTGACTGTAGAAAAAGGTTTAGCTGCCTCACATGCAAATAAAGGTTGGGAGGTTTTTACAGATAAAATTATTGAGATATTGAATCAAAAAACTAATTTAGTTTTTTTGCTATGGGGCAGTTACGCCCAAAAGAAGGGTTCAATTATTGAATCTACTCGACATAAAATATTGCATGCACCACATCCATCTCCCTTGTCAGCTCATAGAGGTTTTTTTGGCTCTAAGCATTTTTCCAAGGCAAATGATTATCTTATCATGGTGGGAAAGACTCCAATTCGATGGACCGAAGAAGAGGGTAATTAAAAAATTACCTTCTGATCTATGTAGTTCTTGTTCATAGATAGAAGGTAGTGATTTTCCCCTTCAATTGATGAGGACATTAAAACTAAACCTATTGGTTTTTGATTTTCATCATAAACTTTTGATAATGCTTTTACTTCTTTGTCTGCTTTTTGGATGATTATGTTAGGAAGTTTTTTTGCCCTGTAGTGCATTCTTGCGACTATTTCTTGACCAGTGTAGCAACCTTTCTCAAAATCCACTCTTGATGTGAGGTGATACCCAAGCTCATGAGGCGTAAATTTATTGCTAGAATCATAAGTAACTTCGTAATTGAAATTCGCTATTTCATCTAACTTCCATTCGTTCTTATCATTAGAAATATCATAGATATCAAATACAGTCAGATCTTGGGCATAAATTATATGAAACTTCTTTTCTAGGTAATGGATTCTAGAAAATGAATCATTACTTTCATATGTTTTATCTAAATTAGCGGTGGGAAAGTTCTCCTTAAGCCAATCAGCTGGGATTCCATAGAATTTATACCCAACTTCCAATGACATTTTGGAATCATAAAAGGGCTGATACTTTTGGAGCACGTTCTGGATTAACTCAAGCACTTTTTGATCACCTATTAGGTGATATGAATCAACTTTTTTGGAATTTATAGCAGTAATGAATGAACCTATGACCCTGCCTTTCACATCACAAATTGAACCTAAAACACAATTGTCTTCAGAGACCTTTTCCATATCTGACGTTATTTGACCTTGCAGCAGTTCAAATGAGCCTTTGCCATTTAATTCAAGTATGCTCAAATACTCAAGATTTATAAGACTACTTTGTTCCACGATAACTATTATAAGGCAATATTTTGAATGAATTAGAGAAAAAAATACTGTGGCAATGCAGGCGCGGTTTGTGGGAACTAGACGCCATCCTTATTCCATTTGTGGAAAGTAATTTTTCTTCATTGGAAGAAGAAGAAATTAATAATTTTAGGAAATTGCTGGCCTACGAGGATATTGAGATATTCGATATTTTAGTAAATAAGAAAGCTTTTGATGATGAAGATCTAAATTCAATCATTTCTAAAATACTTGATTTTCAAATTTCTCAATTGGAAAAGTCCTAATGATTCTTATCGCAGACTTGGGTGCAACCAACGCAAGATTTTGCGTTACAAAAGACAGCTCATCATTTTTTTGTGAAGCGAATTATAAAATTAGCAATTTCAATTCACTAGAATCACTCTGTTTGCAATATATGTCAGATCATAAACTAGAAGATCTTGATAAGGCCATAATCGGAGTAGCCGCACCGATACTTGGCGATAAAGTTATTTTCGTAAATGTTAATCTTGAATTTAGTATTTCTCAAACTAGAAGGAAGCTTTTTTCTGCAGGCTTGCTAGTTGTTAATGATCTTGAACTTCAGGGGTATGCAATTTCAAGTCTCAAGACTTCAGATTTATCTTATATAGGCGAACCAAAACTTTCTGATGGGGCTAAAATACTTATTGCACCTGGCACTGGACTAGGTTTAGCGGGAATAGTAAACGGCAATGTGGTTGCTACCGAAGCGGGACATATCAATATATCTGACAAGATCTTAAGACCTGATTTAAAAAAAATAATTGATCGTTTCATCTCAGATTTTAAGAGAGTTCCCACCTATGAAGATTTCCTCTCAGGGAAGGGTATAACTTACTTCTATTCTTCTTTAACCGAAAATGCGGACAATGCACTGTCTAGCGAGGACATACTTTCAAACAGGACGGATACTTATTGCCTTCAGGTTATTAACCTCCTCAATTACCTTTTATCTTCTTACCTAAGATATATGGCATTAGTCTGGGGAGCAAATGGTGGTGTTTTGCTATCAGGCTCCATAGTTAACTCTTTATTGCTTGAAGAAGATTATCAAGAATTTAGAAAAACTTTTGAAGATAGTGAGACTATGGGCGATTTCATGCAATCAATACCCCTGGCTATAGTAAATATAGAAAATATAGGTTTTGTTGGAGGTCTAGAATTATCGAAGAAATTACTCGTTTCGTGAACTTAATCTTTATTTAATGGTCTATCATTACGTAAAATGAAAGTTTCAAATAAGGCAATAGATCTAGGGCTCGTTAGAAGAGCTAAAGCAGGAGATTATCAAGCATTTGATCTGCTTGTATTGAAATATCAATCTCGACTTATATCAACAGCCTTTAGGTTTGTGAAAGATATACATATAGCAGAGGACCTTGTTCAGGAATCTTTTATAAAATCTTTTAATTCTCTTGCATCTTTTAGAGAGGATAGTTCTTTTTACACTTGGATATATAGAATAACCGTCAATACTTCAAAGAACTTCCTCGTATCAAAAAAGAGAAAGAATGAATTATTAAGTTCCGATATATCAGAAGATCAAACTTATGAAATTGAATATGAAGATACCGACACTCCCGAAGACTTATTGCAAGCTTCACAACTAAAAAAGCTTATAACAGAAACTATTGATCAGCTTGGGGAAGATACCAAAACTGCTCTTACATTAAGGGAGCTAGATGGACTAAGTTATGAAGAGATAGCTAAGGTTGTAAATTGTCCTGTGGGAACGGTTAGGTCGAGAATATTTCGAGGTAGAGAAGTTGTTGACGAAGCAATATCGCAATATAAGCAAGCCTATAAGACAAAACATTTAGAGGTTACGAAATGAATAATAATAAAAATATGAAAGAGAAAATATCTGCTTTGGCTGATGGAGAGCTTTCAGACTTTGAAACTAGAAGAATATTGACCGAAATATCGTCAAATCCTGAGTACAGAGAATTTTGGCGAAGCATTCATCAGACCAAACAAGCATTGGAAAAACCCAGCTCTGAATTTCTTGATTCAGATATAACTGAATCACTTTATTCTAAGCTTGGAAAAAGAAGACCAAACCAAACAAAGCAAATTAAAAACAACCTTTTTCCTCAATATCAATTTTATTTAGCTTCTTTGATAGGGTGTTTTGGCGTTATTATCTTCTCTTTGATGCCCCAAACAACAGAAAGTTTTTCTGATCTTGCTTCTCAAAAGATCAATCAAGCAATAGAAAGTCCACAAGCAATGCAGGTTTTGAATGATTCAGTGTCTGGAATGGATGTTATCCTTCAAGGCTTTGAATCGAATAATCTAGGCACACTAGCCAATTATAAATTTTCTAATTCAGGAGAAACCTTCAAAGTGAGTTTGTATCCGATTAAAGAAATCAATAAAATAGGGTTAAATGAAGCTACAAAGATTTCATACATAAAATCCAGAACCGGAGTTTATGTCTTATCGGTTAGTGGGAACATTTCTACTGACCAAAAAAATCAAATTCTTCAGAAAGCAAATTTTTTTGCTGATAAATTAAAATAAAAAAAATGACAAAAAACAAAATATTTTTGCTGACCCTGCTTGTATCTTTTTTTAGCGCAATTGAAGCAAGAGAGTTACCTAATTTTTCAGATTTAGCTGAGAATTCGTCATCTGCTGTTGTTAATATCACCAGTTCAAGAACTGTAAAAGAAAGGAATACTTACGGAAGAGGTTTTGGTGATCCTAGATATGACGAATTTTTCGAGAGATTTTTTGGCCAGCAACCCAGACCATCTCAACCCAGAGAGAATACTAGACCAGTCATGTCTACGGGCTCAGGATTTATTATCTCTGAAGATGGATATTTATTGACTAACAATCATGTAGTCGAAGACGCAGATGAGATAACTGTAAGCTTAGGGGACAGAAGGGAATATCAGGCAGAGGTTATAGGAGCAGATGAGAGATCTGATGTAGCGTTACTAAAAATCGATGCCAAGAATCTACCAACTCTAAAAATTGGTAAATCTAAAGATCTAAAGGTAGGAGAATGGGTCGTGGCTATTGGTTCTCCCTTTCAGCTTAGGTTCTCAGTCACTTCGGGAATTGTAAGTGCAAAAGGTAGGAGCATACCCAATGGCTCTGACTCAACGTATGTTCCATTCATACAAACAGATGTTGCAATTAATCCTGGAAATTCTGGAGGTCCTCTCTTTAATCTAGAAGGTGAGGTAGTGGGAATTAACTCACAAATTTATACTAGGTCGGGTGGTTATATGGGCGTATCTTTTGCAATTCCAATAGATTATGCGATGGATGTAGCAGATCAGTTAAAAGAAAAAGGTTATGTTGCCAGAGGATGGTTAGGAGTCAGCATTCAAGAAATAACTAGCGAACTTGCTGAGGCTTTAGATATGGAAATTCCAAAAGGGGCTTTAATCTCTCAGATCATTAAAGATAGTCCAGCAGAGCAGTCTGGCCTGAAAGAAGAAGATGTAATTCTGTTCTTTGATGGGGAAGAAATCTTTTATTCTTCTGATCTGCCCCTAACTGTTGGGGCTATTAGGCCTGAGACTGAAGTAAACGCTATGGTTTTAAGAGACGGTAAGAAAAAAACCATAAAAGTAACTGTAGGTGAATTGCCCAAAGATCCAGCTGTTGCTTTCAATGATACTCAGGAGAATATTTTGGGAATCGTTGTTGAAAATCAGGTTGAAAATAATCAAAGAATATTCATCGAAGGTGTAATGGTGACTTCTGTTGATCCAAATGGCATTGCTTACAAGTCAGGGATAAGAAGAGGGGACATTATTTACTCACTAGCAAGAGTAAAGATTCAAAATGTTAATGAGTTTAGAGATGTTCTTTCTGATTTGGATGTTGAAAGAAATACCACCATCGGTGTCTCAAGGAACGGAAATAAGAGAATTCTTAGTTTAAATTTGTCAAAATAGAGTTCCTAGCTTTTATTAGCTAGACCTAATGCAATGAATATAAGAAATTTCTCAATCATTGCCCATATCGATCATGGGAAATCTACCTTAGCTGATAGAATTATTGAACTTTGCGGCGGCTTGTCAGAAAGAGAAATGACCTCTCAGGTTCTTGATACACTTGAGTTGGAACAAGAAAGGGGCATCACCATAAAATCTCAGACTGTAAACCTAAATTACCAATCTGATGATGGAGAATCTTATCAGTTCAATTTGATAGATACTCCTGGACATGTCGATTTTGCCTATGAAGTCTCAAGATCTCTCTCTGCTTGCGAAGGTGCAATTCTATTGGTGGACGCATCTCAAGGAGTTGAGGCCCAGACTCTTTCAACATGCTATAACGCTGTTGAAGAAGGTCTCACTATCATTCCAGTTTTAAATAAAATAGATTTAGCTCAGTCTGATCCTGAGCGAATTAAGAAAGAGATTGAAGAAATTATCGGGGTTGATGCTTCTGATGCTCCAGCAATTAGTGCTAAGAATGGAACGGGTATTAAGGAAGTCTTAGAGCAGGTAGTTAAGATGGTCCCAGCACCTAAAGTTGAAATTAAAGAACCTTTGCAGGCCTCCATTATTGATTCATGGTTTGATAATTATTTAGGAGTTGTCTCATTAGTTAGGGTTGTAAAAGGTAAAATTGCTAAAGGAGATAAAATAGAAATTTTTTCAAGAAAAGAAACTCACACCGTAGACAAAATAGGGGTCTTTACGCCCAAAATAACTGATCTTCAAGAACTACATTCTGGTCAGGTAGGATTTATCTGTGCAAGTATTAAAGAAATTAGAGGCGCTCCAGTAGGAGATACAATTATTAAAGCTAATTCAGGAACAGAAAATTTAGAGGGATTTCAGGAAGTCAATCCTCAGGTTTATGCGGCTTTATTTCCTCAAGATTCAGATGACTTTGAAGCTTTTCGAGAAGCGCTAGAAAAATTATGCCTAAATGATGCTTCTTTGCATTATGAACCTGAACATTCTGAAGCCTTAGGTGCGGGTTTTAGATGTGGCTTCTTAGGGACATTGCATATGGAGATAATTTCAGAAAGACTCAATAGAGAATATGGAATGGACTTGATAGCTACTGCACCTACGGTTGCCTATGAGGTAATCACTACTGATCAAGAAGTGAGAAGAGTAGAAAATCCTAGTGCTTTGCCCGATACATCAAAAATCAAAACAATACTGGAACCTATCGCAAGGGCAAATATTCTTGTTCCAGATTCCTACATAGGATCTGTCATGAAATTATGTAATGACAGGCGTGGAAAGCAGGTCAACATGAGATATGTAGGCGGTCAAGTCGAATTATGTTACGACTTACCTTTGAGTGAAATAGTGGTAGATTTTTTTGATAGATTAAAATCCGTTAGTAGAGGATATGCCTCTTTAGATTATTCTTTAGATAGATATGAGGAATCGGACGTCATCAAACTAGACATACTTCTTAACGGAGACAAAGTAGATGCTCTGGCTTACATGGCCCATAGAACAGTAGCCAATCTTAAAGGAAAGCAATTTACTGAAGCTTTAAAGGAAGTCATACCAAGACAACAATTTGATGTTGCTATACAGGCTGCTATTGGAGCAAAAATAATTTCCAGGCAAACAGTAAAAGCTTATCGAAAAGACGTGACGGCTAAACTTTACGGTGGTGACGTTACTAGAAAAATGAAACTACAGAAAAAACAAAAAGAAGGAAAGAAGAGGATGAAGAATATAGGTAGAGTTGAAGTCCCTCAAGATGCCTTTTTATCTGTTCTCAAGGTTGGAGATTAAGGTGCTATCTACTGGCTTAATTTTTTCTATCCTAGTTGAATTATTAGGATTTGTTTTATGGATCAAGTTTGTTAGAGATGGTCAAAATAAATACAAAGACTTCACAAGTGCTTTTATGTTCTTGGTTGCTTTATTCATTCTCTACCAAGTATTTAAATTAAACTTAGATTTTGGATTGGTACTGGCGACTGCCACTCTATTTGCAGCTTTTGCTTGGATTTTAGGCAGTTTCATTAAACTAGAGGAATTAAGAAAAGAAAGTAAGTCTTATTTTTTTATACTTCTCGTTATAACTTGTATAAGATCGTTTGCCTATGAGCCTTATCAGATACCCAGTCGATCGATGGTACCTGGATTGCAAGTCGGGGATTTCGTTTTGGTTAATAAATACGCTTATGGGCTGAAGTTTCCAGGCTCTCATTTACTTTTGACAGCTTTTAATGCTCCTCAAAGGAATGATGTGGCGGTCTTTATTCCTCCACATACGCTTTGTGACACCGAAGCAATTGAGGCAAGGCCCGATTTAGCAAATTTATCACTTGCAGAAAGCCAGCTTTTTTTGAAAAAATTCTCTAGCCTTCAAGAAAGCAGATGTACGCCTGGTGGCGTTAAATTTGTTAAGAGAGTCATCGGAGTTCCTGGTGATGTTGTAGAAATTAAAGGTTATGAGATTTGGGTAAATGGAACGAAGATTCAGCAGAAGCTAATAGAATCCGATTCAGATGAAAATCTTATACAAGAGACACTAAATGAAGGAATACATGTCATCAGAACTCTTGGTTTGAGTGATTATGCGCAGCATAGATGGAAAGTTCCAAACGGCAGCTATCTTGCTATCGGAGACAATAGGGACAATAGTTTAGATAGTCGAGCTTGGGGTTATTTCTCCGAAGATTATTTAATTGGAAAAGCAGACTTTATTTGGATGCATTGGTCTTCTTACTCGTCACTACCAACTCTTTCCAGAAATAAAAAAATTCAATAATGAAGGAAATTTTTTCGAATATTGGATACTCTTTTAAAGACATCAGTCTGATTGACTTAGCCCTAACCCATAAAAGCCTTTCTTCTAAGAATAATGAGAGGCTAGAATTCCTTGGTGACGCCATAATTAATCTTTACATCTCTGAAAGATTATTTAATTCTTACAGCGATCTTGATGAAGGAAAGCTTACAAGACACAAAGCCAGCATGGTTAGCAGAGATAACCTTAATTCCATTGCATATAAACTTGCTATTGGCGATTTCATAAAACTGGGTAAGGGAGAAAAATTGGAAGGAAATTCCATTCTTGGAAACACTTTTGAAGCTCTCGTAGGAGCCGTTTTTCTTGATTCGGACTACGCCACAACTAAGATAGTTCTTGATAATTTCTTCAAAGAAGATTTTCTTGAGATTGATGAGATTGATGAGTGGAAGGATCCTAAATCACGTTTACAAGAAATTGTTCAAAAGAAATATAAATCATTGCCAACTTATTCTGTAAAAGAGACTACAGGCTCTGATTCTATGAGATTTGAAGCCACCTGCTTGGTCAGAGAGGCGGATATGACAAGTCAAGGCAAAGGAAAAACAAGAAAAAGATCGGAGTCTCAGGCTGCCATAAACATGCTTCATTTAATGGATGAAAATGGATCTTAAAACTAAGTCTGGATATGTTTCCATTGTAGGTAAAACCAATGCCGGCAAGTCTACACTTTTAAATAACATATTGGGCCAGAAGATTGCTATAACCTCACGAAAACCACAAACCACCAGACATAGATTTTTGGGTATAAGAACTGACAATGAATTTCAGATCATTTTTGTAGATACACCCGGCTTCCATTCAGGTCAAAAAAGAGCTCTAAATAGATACATGAATAAAGTAGCTTCAAACGCCATGCGAGGAGTGGATATTGTTTTGTATGTTTTAGATAAGTTAAATTGGACTGAGGAAGATCTTTCTAGAGTTAATTCAATCTCAGATGAAACTTCAGTAATTTTGGTCATCAATAAAGTTGATAAGCTTGAAGAAAAGAATAGCTTGCTACCTTTTATAAAAGAGCTCAGTGAGAAAGATTTATTTAGTCATATTATCCCTATATCTGCCTTAAAAAATTTAGGTGTTGAGGACTTAGTAAAGCTAATTCATGAAAAGTTACCAATTGGAGGTCATTTATATCCTGAAGATCAGGTAACAGATATATCTGAAAGATTTTTAGCAAGTGAAATAATACGAGAGAACTGCATTAACAGGCTTGGTGATGAGCTTCCATACAGGATCAGTGTTTCAATAGAACGCTTTTCTGAGGTGAAAGGGATCATTCATATCGATTCAGTAATTTTTGTAGAAAAGCAAAGTCAAAAAGGAATGTTGATAGGGCAGTCTGGCTCTATGCTCAAGTCTATAGGTACAGCGTCACGTAAGGAGTTAGAAAAATTATTAGAATCAAAAGTAATGCTTAAAACATGGGTAAAAGTCAAAAGCGGCTGGTCTGATAACGAGTCATTACTTCCATCTATGGGATATGACCTTGATAAATAAAATCTCATTGGAGCCTGCATTTGTTCTTCATACAAGAGCATTTCAGGAAACCAGTATTATTGTTGATTTCTTTACCCAGTCCTACGGCAGGTTAAATGCCATTGCAAAAGGGGCAAAAAGACCCAAGAGTCCATTAAGAAGTGTTTTAACCCCTGCCTCCAAACTGTCTATAACTTTATCGGGAAAGAATGACCTCAAAACCTTGTCCAATGTGGAAATTATTGATCACTACCAACTAGACAATAGCATTTCCTTCAATTCCATTGTTTACATAAATGAATTAATAACCAAAGCAACGGAAAAGGAAGATCCTCACAAAGAAATATTTAACCAATACGAGAACTTGATCATTAATTTATCCAATAACTCAAATAATTCAGAATTGGAGAGGGTTCTAAGAGATTTTGAACTTAATCTTCTTCAAGAAATGGGCTACGGAATAGATTTAACTAGAGATGCAGAGACGAACCGAAAGATAGAAAGAGGTGTTAGTTACAAATTTAACCCTGATAGAGGGTTTTCCAGTGAAGAAAAAATTCCTTCCGAAAAGCTTTTCGCCGGAGAAGATATAATAAATTTTAGCAATGGTAATTTCGAAAAAAAGGCAACAAGAGATTGCGCAAAGACTATAATGAGAAAGGCCTTAGATTTTCATCTAGGCAATAAAACCTTAAACATAAGAAAGTATTTATCAAAAAATTAAAATGATTAAAGGAATTGGTATCGACTCAGTTGACCAAGATAGGATGGCGAGAATCTTCTCAAGATATGGTCAAAAATTTCAAGACAAAATATTAGGTCCAAGCGAAAAAGAAGAATTGAAAATTAGGTCACACAAATTTCAAAAAATTAGATATTTATCTAATAATTTTGCTTGCAAAGAAGCCTTTTCCAAAGTTCTAGGGCTTGGTTTTAGGAAAGGTGTATCTTTAAAAGAGATAGAGATTCTGAGAAATGAAAATGGAAAACCCTACATTCATTTATCTGGCAATACACACAAAATAGCCGACCGCTTGGAAATTAAAAATATTAATGTTTCGATCACTGATACCAATAATTTATCTACAGCATTTGTAATAGGAGAATAGATATGAGAATTATTCTTTTGGGGCCTCCAGGGGCAGGAAAAGGAACTCAAGCTGAATCAATATGTGACAATTATAAAATCCCACACATCTCAACTGGAAATATGTTGAGAGAAGCAGTTGATGCAGGAACAAAACTTGGTCTAGAGGCTAAATCTCTTATGGATGCAGGAATTTTAGTTTCTGACGAAGTAATTGTCGGATTGGTAGAAGAGAGGATATCTCAACCTGATTGCTCGTCTGGTTTCCTGTTTGATGGCTTTCCTAGAACTCTTCCACAAGCCGAAGCCCTGATTGAGAGAAATGTAAATATTGATGCTGTTGTCGAAATAGATGTTCCTGATCAAGACATAATTGAGCGTATGTCAGGTAGAAGAATGCATCCTGCATCAGGAAGGAATTATCATATAATTTATAACCCACCAAAAACCGAAGGTGTAGATGATATTACTGGAGAGGAGCTTATCTTGAGAGAAGATGATAAGCCTGAAACTGTAAAGGATAGACTCAAAGTTTATGCTGATCAGACATCTCCTTTGATTGCATTTTATTCCGATTTATCCTCTCAGAGTGAACTGGATTACATAAAGGTTTCTGGCACTGCTTCTCCAAAAGAAGTCACAGAAGCTATCTTCAAAGAACTTAATACCTAATTGACTAATATTCTCGCAATAGACACTTCATCAGATATTTGTTCCGTTTCACTAGGAAAGGGAAAAGAAATCTTTGATTTTCATAAAAGTCTTCCAAAGCAACATACTGAAAATCTTCTTAACGTCATTTCGGATCTGCTAGGTCAATCTGAGCTGAACTACGTTGACTTGCAAGCTGTTGCCGTAGGAGTAGGTCCTGGATCTTATACAGGTATAAGATTGGCATGTGCTGTGGCACAGGGTATTGCTTTTTCACACAACATAAAAGGTTTGACCCTTTCTAGTTTAGAGTTAATTGCAATCCAAGCTTTTCATAAAACCAAATCATCAAATATTGTCGCCATATCAGATTTAAATTTAGAAAAGTTATATATCTCTGAATCAAAGTTTTCCGATGGAGATATAGACTCCACATTCAAAGCAATCTCTCAAGAGGAATTTAAGCAAGAGGACTTTGATGATAACAGTCTGTTCGTGGGTCCTGGCTGTTCTCTTTTTCCTGAAATAACTAATAAATTAGAAGGAATCTTACCAAAAGCATCAAACTTAGTTGAAATCGCTCGTATGAGATTTAAAAATGATATTCTCTCAGACCCAGAAGACTTCCTCCCAATTTACTTGAATGACGAAGATAGCTGGAAAAAAATAAAATGACTTACTTAGAAGCTTTTTATCTAGCTGTTATACAGGGATTGACTGAATTTCTACCTATATCTAGTTCTGCTCATTTAATTCTATTATCAGAATTTTTAGGATCGGACCAAAATCTTTTTTACGATGTATCTCTTCATTTAGGTACTTTAATTGCTGTTTGTATTTACTTTAAAGATGACTTGAAGGAGATTATTGCTTCAATCTTTAAGGATAGATCGCCTTCGAATAATAAACTTCTAATGCAATTAATAATATCTTCTCTTCCTACTCTAATCTTGGGATTTATTTTAGTTGACCTAATAGACTCTTTCTTACGTACTAGTGCAATTATAGCCATTACAACAATTGTATTTGGAGTAGTTCTATTTGCAGCTACTTTCAAAACTCCCGAGAAAATGACAGTCGATGAAATAACAATAAAAGAAGCATTGCTAATAGGATTAGCTCAATCTCTTGCATTGATTCCCGGTACATCTAGATCCGGAATTACTATTTCTACTGGTTTGTTCTTGGGCTTAGATAATAAAACAGCCTCAAGATTTAGCTTCCTAATGGCAATACCAACCATAGGAGCTATTGCAGCCTACCAATTGGTCTCTGTAGAGCTAAACTATCTTATTCAATATTCGCATGTAAATATTTTGGGTCTATTTGTGTCTTTCATTGTTGCCTATATCACTATTGATTTCTTTATAAGATTTATAAATAAAATAGGTTTTCTTCCTTTCGTAATTTATAGAATTATTCTGGGACTAATACTGTTGATGGCATTTATCTGATGAGATTTTTTGTCAGTTACTCTCATTCCTGCCTAAAACAAAAAGCACTATCCTTATCAAAAAACCTTAATTTAGAGTTATTTGATCATTTTAAGATTGACGATATTGCTTCTTTCTCCAATGATTATTTTTTGGTTTGTACAAGTGAAAGACTGATTTTAAAAAAAGGTTTAAAGAAAAACCTAAAACCTATCTTTTCAAATTTTGATGATTGGGCCACAAACTATAATGATGAGTTACTAAAAAAAGCACTGAAAGGACTACCGAAACAATTTTCTTGTCTTGATGTCACGGCAGGATTCGGAAAAGACTCTTTAGAAATCTCCAAATTAAATCATTGCCGCTCAATTACATTACTAGAAAAAGCATCTTGGATGTATTCACTTTTAGAAGATGGGCTTGAAAATGTTTATTCAGGAGAAGCAAAACAACTGACTAAGAAATTTTCCCTTCGTAATACAGATAATTTAACATTTCTTAATTCATCAAAAAAAAAATACGATTTAATTTATATTGACCCAATGTTTTATGGCGTTCAGAAATCAAAAGCAAAAAAACATATGCAAGCCTTGAGAGATTTGTCCTCAGATGAAGCTCAAAAAGGATTGTTAAGGGAGAGCCTAAATTGTGCCAAATTTAGAGTTATCGTCAAAAGACATAAGCACATGAGTTATCTTGATGATGAAGCCCCTACAAGGTCTATAAAAGGTAAAGTGGTGCGATTCGATATTTACAATATCATTTAGAAAAGTTATCGACGAATTCTAAGAAATTCTCATCAAAAAATTGTTTATAAAGTTTTTTTGCTCGTTTTGTAATTTTGGAGGCAGATAAATAACCTTCTTCGTCTTCCTTAAAATATTTAGTTTCTTTCATAATGTAAACGAAATTATCAAACTTAGCTTTATCTGAGAATTCTGGATAAGGCCAACCTTCTATCTGCTCCAATTTCTCTGCTAATTCCTTACATTGAGTCTTCAGATCATCCTTCATTATCTTTTCTTGTCTCCATATAGAACTCATAACAATATAAAACCTTTTCAGGCTTGGCTCGCAAAGATTAGAAATAGCTATATATTTTTCAAAGGAAGGACTATTTACTATCGGTGGAATAATGTCACCTTCTTCGTCAGTATCTATTACACCAATGCCTTTTAGGATGCTCATAGCGTCTCTGATGGCCTCAGAATTAATTGTATTTTTTTTCAAATGAAAATCTTTTGCAAAGATTGGGTAGATCATTACCAGTAAGTTGATGATATCTTCTTCAGAGGCCTTCTTAACAAATTTAACAGATTCACAAATTAAAGAGTAAAGAATAAATAGATGAGCGATGTTGTTCTTATAAAAAGACAAGGTTGCTACTTGATCTGAAGTAGGGCGGTAAACTTTCTTAGAAGAAACAAAGTTGGGAGTGATAAATCCTAATTTCTCTGTTTTTACTATCATATCTTTTATATCGGTTTGAGTAATCCACACATCTTTGTAGTCAGAGGAATTTTCAATTAATTCCATAAAAAATTTGATTCTACTTATTAAATCCTCTTCGCTCATAGCTTGTGTAGAAGAAGTAAGAAGGGCTAATGAGAAAAGGCTGGTAGAAGTAACGGCAACTGAGTTATTTATAGACTTAATAACATCTTGCCCTAATTGGCTAGTTATTTGTTGTAACCATTCTGGCTTTTCTTTTGGAGAAGAAATTGAATACTCATCTAAATGTTCCTTTAAAAAATTTTCTAAATCAATAGGTTCAGCAAAGTTAAGATAAGCATTTCCGAGATAATTTCTGAAGTCTTTAAAAACCTTTAAAGGATCAAAAATACTCTCTTTTTGTTTCTTACCTCCAGCTAATTCAGAAAGATAACTTTGCCCCTCTAAAATCTTTTCGTAGCCAATGTAGATGGGCACAATTTTAACATTTTGATTTTTTAAAGATGCGTAACTTCTGATCACTAAAGAGAGTAGCCCTGGTCTGGATGGAAGACTCAGGCCTGTTCTGCTTCTTCCTCCCTCCGGAAAGAATTCAATTGAGTTTCCTCTAGTCATTAAAGCCCTAATATGTTCAAAGAAAACAGTACTATACAAGGCATTACTCATAAAGGTTCTTCGCATAAAAACGGCTCCGGCTCCTCTTAAAATACCTCCAATTATTGGTAGATTAAGATTATTTCCTGCTGCCACTTGTGGGACCATAAGACCATTTTCATAAAGTAAATAAGTCAAAGCACAATAGTCAATATGACTTCTGTGACAGGGCAAAAATATTAAAGAATTATCTTTAGAAAGTTCTCTAATTTCTTCAAGGTTTTTAGTATGCAAACCTTCATATCTAGTATTCCAAAACCAGGTAAATCCAGAAGCAAGCAAACTCACTATAGGATAGTTCAAATCTGAACAAATCTCATTAGCATATCTATATGCTTTTTTTGTGAGTTGCTTCTTTCTGGATGAATTACCGTTCGATAATTCTTTAATTTCTTCTCTCACATATTTATTTCTTACAAGTGATTTCACAAGAGTTCTTCTGTGTGAGATGTCAGGACCGAGCATTGCTTGTTTGGATTTTCTAAAAACAGCCCTTAAATATCTGCTAATAATTAAAGCATTTTTTTCTATAGAATTTTTCTGTTCAATTTCTTCTTGAATATTAAATAACCTTTCAAATTGAATTGTTAGATTTCTTCCATGGATAAACAGTTTGAAAATTCTTTTTATTGAACCTGCTGGCCGCCATGAGGGGGAAAATATAATTTTAAACAATGATTGTTCTTTATCAGGTCTATTTCCCCAGGATAATGTTACTGGAATTATAGAAATATCATCTCCAGTTCTGAGAATTTCCTCTAAATTATGAGTTTTTTGTCTCTTAAACCTTTGTTCAGAAATTAAATATTTTGGACTCTTTAGGCAAATATATCTTTTGGAACTTACATCTGGAAGATTTCCAAGCGGGCTTATTAAATTATTTTTTTTGCACAGCTCATTTAATACAACAAGGTCTATTAGGGATTCGCTTGCAAGCGCATATACAATATTTTTATTCTTTTCTAATTTAGCAAGGTCTTCAAACCTTAGCTTGGAAGAAACGAAAGGTTTAATAAGGTAGCTCAATAGCTTAAAAATAAAACTATTGGTGTAAAAATTCATTATTTCTTCAATTTTGTAAAGTTATCTGCGGTGAGTTTACCTTTTCATAGTAAAATTTAAACTTACTTTATGCTTTTAAATATGCCGAAGTGGCGGAATTGGTAGACGCAGGGGATTCAAAATCCCCCGCCCTTTGGGTGTGAGAGTTCGAGTCTCTCCTTCGGCACCATCTAATATTCATTTGAAAATACAGAATTACAATTTCGATCTACCAGAGCATTTAATTGCAAAAAACCCACCTGAACTGAGAGCATCAAGTAGGCTACTAGTAGTTGATGATGGATTAATCGATAGAAATTTCACTGACATTTCAAAATATTTGCATGAAGGTGATTTGTTGGTTATTAATGATACAAGGGTTTTCAAGGCAAGATTAGATGCCTCTAAGTCAACAGGAGGAAAAGTTGAAGTGCTCTTGGAAAGAAAAGTAGATCAATATCATGCATTGGCAATGACAAAGTCTAATAGGCCAATGAAATTAGGAGATGAGCTGATTATCCCAAATTCAGAAATTACAGCAGAAGTAATTGAAAAGCGAGAATATCTCTGCCTACTAAAATTTTCATGTGATGTTGAAGAAGTAATAGAAGATCATGGCACAATACCAATCCCTCCTTATATGAATAGAGTCCCAAGTCAAAATGATTATGAAAGATATCAGACCATCTATGCTGATAAAGAAAAGGAAAGATCTTCCGCAGCCCCAACTGCAGGGTTGCATTTTGATGAAAATCTATTAGAAACTGTTAAAGATAAAGGCGTTGAAATAGTTCCCATTACTTTAGATATTGGGTTAGGTACTTTTAAACCAATAACTTCTGAAAAAATTATGGACCATAAGATGCACTCAGAAAGGATTTACCTCTCCGAAGAAGCTTCTGAAAAAATCAATAAAACTCTTAAATCTCAATCTAAGATTATCAGTGTTGGAACTACTTGCCTTAGATGCTTAGAATCAATCTACAGAGAATACGGCGAAATCAAACCCTTTAAAGGCGAGACAGATATATTTATATATCCGGGTTTTGAGTTTAATGTTGTTGATTCGCTTATTACAAATTTCCATCTTCCTAAAACAACTTTACTTTTGCTGGTGAGCGCTTTTGCTGGAGAAGCTACTATAAGAGACGCCTATCAACATGCTATAGATAAGTCATATAGATTTTATAGTTATGGAGATGCCATGCTTCTTAATAGAAAATCAGACAATTAAATGTACATACTAAAATCTAAAGATGGAGAGGCCAGACGGGGCGAGGTTATTACAGCTCATGGTACCTTCCAAACTCCCGCATTTATGCCCGTAGGAACTTACGGTGCTGTAAAGTCTATTAGTCCTGAAATTCTAGATACTCTGAAGGCAGAGATAATTCTATCTAATACCTATCATTTAATGGAAAGACCTGGAGTAGAAATAATCAAGGCTAACGGCGGTTTACATAATTTTATGTCCTGGAATAAACCGATACTTACTGACTCTGGAGGCTATCAAGTTTTTAGTCTTGCAAAAAAAAGAAAAATAACTGAGGAGGGCATTGAATTCAATTCATCCCTAAATGGTAATAAGTTATTTTTGAATCCAGAAATATGTATGGAGCTTCAACAATCCTATGGAGTTGATATAGCTATGGCACTTGATGAGTGCACCCCTTATCCTGCTGATATACCTGAAGCAGAAGAGTCGATGCATTTATCAATGCGCTGGGCTCAAAGATCTCGAGATGCTTTTCAAAGTGATAAATCGAGTTTATTTGGCATTATTCAAGGTGGAGTATATAAAGAGTTAAGAGAAGAATCTTTAGACATTCTCAAAAAAATTGAATTTGAAGGCTACGCCATTGGTGGTTTGTCTGTAGGGGAGCCAAAAAAAGATTTACAAAATATTACTAGTCATATTGCTCCTTTGATGCCAGAAAACAAACCAAGATATTTAATGGGAGTGGGAACACCTTTAGATATAGTAAGAGCAGTGCAGAGTGGCGTAGACATGTTCGATTGTGTAATTCCAACGCGACATGCAAGAAATGGGTATTTATATACCTCAGAAGGAGTCGTAAAGATTAGGAATTCTATTCACAAAAATTCTTTAGAAAAACTCGATCCAAACTGCGATTGTTATACTTGTTCAAATTTTACAAGAAGTTATCTGCATCATTTAGATAAAACAAAGGAGATGTTAGGTTCCACTTTGCAAACAATACATAACCTTTATTTTTATATAAATCTCATGAGAAATTTGCGACTGTCCATTGAAACAGGTACATTGCACTCGTTTGTTAGGGAATTTGACGCCACTTGGAATAATACAAGTAACCCCAATATAGATATTTAGAGGAGAGACATGGAACAATCACCAACTTTTTTTGATCCAACATTATTTTTACTGTTTGGATTCATGATTTTGATATATTTTTTGATGATACGCCCTGAAAATAAAAGAAGGAAAACTCATCAAGATATGCTGGCCAGCCTAGAGGTTGGAGAAGAGATAGTCACAGCAGGAGGTATCCTAGGAAAAGTTTCTAAATTAACCGACCAATATATTGAACTATCTATTGCAGATAACACAAAAATCAAGATTCAAAAAACATCTATCTCAGCGATTTTGCCTAAAGGTACATTAAAGTCCATATAAAAGATGAGACGCTACGGCATATGGAAATACTTGCTTATCCTGCTAGTTTTGGGATTTGGGGTAGTATATTCTTTGCCTAATTTATATGCTCCCGACCCTGCAGTTCAAATCTCATATACCAGTAGTTCTCAATCCGCAGATTCTTTTCTTGCAGAAAGGGTTGAGGAAGTAATTAAAGATCAGAATATCAGCACGACCATCCAATTAGAGGAAGATTATGTCTTGATAAGAACAGATACTTATCAAAATCAATTAAAACTAAAAGATCTCCTCTCGAGGAGCTTAGTCAATGACGTGGTCATTGCATTAAATTTGGCTCCAACAACACCAAAATGGCTAATGGATATCGGCGCCAATCCTATGAAGTTGGGGTTAGATCTTAGAGGGGGAGTTCATTTTTTAATGCAAGTTGATACTGAAACTGCAATAAAAAACAGACAAAATGGAACTCTTCAGGATCTGAGAATCAGGTTTAGAGAAGAAAAGATTAGATACAACCAAGCCATAGTCCAAGGCGATTCTTCAATCCTTCTGCAATTCAATAATCTTGAATCAAAGGAAAGAGCAGAAGAATTTATAAATGATAACTATACTCAGTTCAATCTTCCCCTTATATCTAATGAGATAAATTCTCTGGAATTATCATTGTCTGACATCGAGATAGAACAAATTGAATCAGATGCTATCGATCAAAATCTCACAACATTAAGGAATAGGGTAAACGAACTCGGTGTTTCCGAACCCATAGTACAACGACAAGGAAAAAAAAGAATCGTTGTTCAGTTGCCCGGTATACAAGATACAGCCGAAGCTAAAAATATTTTAGGAAAGACTGCCACACTAGAATTCCATTTAGAGGCTCAGATGGATACCCCAAGATCTAGAAAAACTTCATATCCCTATAGAAATGGATTAGGTGCACCTGCCTTCTTACAAGATTCTATTATTTTAGGAGGAGACCAGGTTGCGACAGCTCAAGCATCCTTCGATGAAAACGGATTACCCCAGGTTAACATAACGCTGGATGGTGAAGGTGGTTCTATGATGCATAGAGCCACAAGAGGTAATATAGGAAAACGTTTGGGTGTTCTTTTTGTAGAGCAGAAAACTAGAACAGTTTATGAAAGAGATATAGAGGGCAAACAGATTCCTGTTCAAGAGTCCTATGAAGTAAAGGAAATTATAAGCTTAGCAACAATCAGGGCGGCTTTAGGGACTACTTTTAGAATTACAGGTCTAGATAGTCCCAGTGAATCATCTGAATTAGCTCTACTTTTGAGGGCTGGTGCTTTAGCTGCTCCAATGACATTTGTCGAAGAAAGAACAGTTGGGCCAAGTTTGGGGGCAGATAATATTCAGGCAGGAATTTTTTCCATGCAGCTTGGACTCTTGCTGGTACTTGGATTTATACTTTTTTATTACAGAATATTTGGAATAGCTGCCAGCTTAGCTTTGACATTCAATATTGTTTTGTTGGTAGCGATAATGTCTATTCTCTCAGCAACGCTTACTTTACCTGGTATCGCAGGAATAGTCTTAACAGTGGGAATGGCTGTTGATGCAAATGTGCTTATTTTTTCTCGAATTAGAGAGGAGCTCAAAAGAGGAAGAGAGCCTCTAGATGCTATAGATGCTGGTTACAATAGAGCTTTTTTAACTATTTGGGATGCCAATGTAACCACGCTTATCGTAGCGGTTATCTTACTTTCTTATGGTACGGGTCCAGTCAAAGGTTTTGCTATCACTCTCTCTATCGGCATTATCACTTCAATGTTTACTGCCATTATGGGTACTAGAGCATTCGTTAATTTAGTCTATGGTTCAAAGAAAGATCTTGAGAGGATATCGATATGACCTTTAATATAGATTTTCTAGCTTGGAGAAAAATTGCGATCATTTTTTCCTCTATTTTTCTCGTTGTATCAATTGGCTCTGTAATATTTAAAGAACTCAATTGGGGTTTAGATTTTACCGGCGGTACTCTAGTTGAGCTAAGTTATCCTGAAGAAGCAAATATTTCAGTCATTAGAGATACACTCATAAATGGGGGATTTGAAGGTGCCCAAGTAGCTAATTTTGGTTCAACAAGAGAGGTCTTGATCAAGTTACCTGGTACCGTAAGCGATAGTCTGGGATCTGAAATTGTTACTTTACTTGGTTCAAATAATGCAGATCAAATAGATTTAAGAAGAATAGAGTACGTAGGCCCTCAGATAGGTAGTGAACTTAGGGATGATGGAGGTACGGCAATGCTTCTTGCGCTCGCTTTCATGATGCTATACATAGCCTTCAGATTCCAATCAATGTTTGCTGGGGCAGCTGTTATAGCCTTGATTCATGACGTAATTATAGTTGTGGGCATCTTTTCGCTTATCCAAATTGAGTTTGACTTAACTGTAGTTGCTGCTGTTTTAGCTGTAATTGGTTACTCCTTAAACGACACCATAGTTGTATCTGATCGTATTAGAGAAAATTTAAGATCAGCTGAGTCAGATGATACAAAAGACATTATCAATATGTCTTTAAATCAAACCTTAGGAAGAACATTAATTACCTCATTAACTACCTTATTGGTTCTATTTTCTTTGTTTTTTCTTGGGGGAGAGCTAATTAAAAACTTTGCATTGGCCTTAATTTTCGGCGTTGTAATTGGAACTTACTCTTCAATATACATAGCAGCTAATGCACTACTAATAATGGGATTGAATAAAGATCATTTAAGAGTAGAGGAACCTGAAAACGCTGATGACAATCCTTTGCCTTAGTCCTCTACTATAGTTGTATAAGGTTTAATTGACTGCAACATTGGTTTAAAACATTTATTGGTTGAGCAAATTATATTATCCCCCTCGAGATAATCTGGATTCCCAAAGTAATCACTTACTAAGCCTCCCGCTTCTCTAACTAATAATCCGCCAGCTGCAATATCCCACATACCGAGTCCACTTCCCCAAAAGCCATCAAGCCTTCCTGCTGCTACATTAGCCATATCAAGTGCAGCAGACCCAGTTCTTCTTATGGTTAGTCCGTTGGAATAAAGAGAACGAAAAGTCGACATGTTATCGTGTCTGACTCTGCCTTTATCTGTATCGTGAGAGGAATTACTTAGTAACGTTCCTGAAAGATCTTTTGCCTTACTTACTCTAATTCTTCTGTTATTGAGGTATGCTCCTCTACCAAAACTAGCTGTAAATTCATCTTGCCTAGCGACATCAATTATAAGGGCATGCAGAGTTTTGCCTTTTTCAACGTATGCAATTGAAATTGCGTAATAGGGAAAACCATGAATATAATTAGTCGTTCCATCTAGCGGGTCAATTACCCACATTGATTCTACATCCTTACCAGAACCTTCTAATCTTCCAACTTCTTCTGATACGTAGGTATGTTTAGGATAAATTGATTTGAGAGAATCAATGATTATTGATTCGACTCTTTTATCTAGTTGAGTTACAAAATTTGATGGCCCTTTTTCTTTGATTTCAAGTTGATCGAGTCTATAAGCAAAACTTAACAGTTCTTTACAACCAGCACGAGCCGCCTCTAGAGCAATATTTACTTTTGGTTCCATAATTAGATGCGCATCCTAACATATTGCATCTGTTCCCCTGATAGAATATGCACATGGATGGAAAAAATAATTTACTTAATTCAGTAAAAGTGGTTTTAGTTGGAACCACTCATCCTGGAAATATTGGCGCTACAGCAAGAGCTATAAAGAATATGGGTATTCTTAATCTTGCCCTTGTTCAGCCTAAAGAATTTCCTAGCGATGTAGCAACATTTAGATCTAAGGCTGCCAAAGATATATTGGAAAATGCTGAGGTATATGAAAGTTTAAAAGATGCTGTCTCGAAGTGTGAATTAGTTGTAGGAACAAGTGCACGAGACAGAACAATACCTTGGCCTGTTCTCAGTCCGAGAGAGGCTGCTGAAGAAATGC
Source organism: uncultured SAR86 cluster bacterium (assembly GCA_938048695.1). Taxonomy (GTDB): domain Bacteria; phylum Pseudomonadota; class Gammaproteobacteria; order Magnimaribacterales; family Magnimaribacteraceae; genus Magnimaribacter. The sequence goes on along the minus strand of CALIUO010000007.1, from coordinate 22,263 downwards.
ATAAAAGTTCCCTCAATGGCGAGGTGGCTATTGTATTTGGGAGAGAAGATAGGGGTTTAACTAACGAAGAGTTAGGTATGTGCAATTTACACGTACATATTCCATCAGATCCAGAATACTCCTCCTTAAACCTATCACAGGCTGTTCAAATCTTAGCCTATGAGATAAGGCTTGCTTATTTAAAAGAAAATGAAAGAAACGAGGATTATTGGGACGTAGATCTTGCTAATAACGAACAAACTGAGAGGCTGATTAATCATATGGACGAACTTATGCAAGAAGTTAACTTTTATGATTCTGAGAACCCAAGAAAACTTTTAGTGAGGGTAAGAAGGTTCTTTAAGAGGAGCAAAATAGATGTTATGGAAGCAAATATTTTTAGAGGATTTTTTGCTACTATTCAGAAGAAGTTGAAATGATAAGGTTGTAAGTGTATTAGTTACGTAATACACTAGGTTCAAGGATTGCTTCATGCAGTGGACAAACGATCAGCCCATATATCAACAAGTTAGAGATCATGTAGTTTCTCTCATCATCGACAATGTATTAAAGTCAGGTGATCCTATTCCCTCAGTAAGACAAATGGCTGTAGAAGGAGGTGTAAACCCCTTAACGGTCTCGAAAGCCTACCAAGAACTTGTCGATTTAAATATTGTCGAAAAAAGAAGAGGGTTAGGTATGTTTATCACTGAGGGTGCAAAAAAAGAACTTTTAAAACTTGAAAAGAGTAAGTTTCTAGACAATGAGTGGCCAAATACGGTTAAAAGGGCAGAAAGCTTAGGAATAGATCTTATCGAACTCTTGGGTAAAAAATGAAATGAATACTGAAGTAGTTATTAAAGCCAACAATATTTCTAAAAGGTATGACGAGAGTTATGCCCTCCAAAACATAGATATAGAAATTAGCAAGGGTCAAATCATGGGACTCATCGGACCTAATGGCGCTGGTAAATCAACTTTTTTACAATCTGTCTTAGGGCTTTTGAAAACTGAAGGAAATCTAGAAGTCTTGGGTTTAGATCCTAGAAAGGATCGTCATAAACTCTTGAAAGAGGTCTGTTCAATAACTGATGTGGCAGTTTTGCCTAAGTGGATGACAGTTCAGCAATTACTTGATTATATGGACGGTGTCCATCCTGGATTTGATCTTGATAAATGCAAATCTATTTTATCGAGAACAAACATCAAGCTTTACTCAAAGATAAAGGTATTATCTAGAGGCATGGTTGTTCAGCTACACCTTTCATTAGTGATGGCAATTGATGCAAAAATACTTGTACTTGATGAACCAACGCTAGGACTTGACCTGGTTTATAGAAAAGGTTTTTACTCTCAGCTTATCGAAGACTATTACGAAGGCGACAAGACTATCTTGATTAGCACGCATCAGGTTGAGGAGATAGAGGGAGTTTTGTCTGATGCTGTATTCATGAATCAAGGACGGATTGTTATGAAGGATTCAATTGAATCAATAAATAAAAAATATCTTGAACTAAGACCAGATCAAAATTATTTGGATGCTGCTAAATCTTTAAACCCCATGCATCAGAGAACTGAGTTGGGGAGGGAAGTGATGCTCTTTGAAGACATTGATAAAGATAAACTTATTACGCTTGGAGATGTGAGACCGCCTGTAATCGCAGATTTATTTATGGCTATCATGGAAACATCTAAGAAAGGAGGTCAGCAATGATCCAGGTTCTTAAAGCTATGATTGTAAGAGAAATACAAGAGCATAAAGTTGCTTTTGTTTATGCACCATTTTTTGTATCTATTATTTTATGTTTGGTAATCGCCTCGGTATATTTTGGAGGAACAAATATACAAACAGATCAATTCAATTTTTCTACAGAATATTATGATGAAGAGATAAGGCAAGCGATGCAATCAGTTTCAAGTGTATCGAGGATTGATATTGTCAGGACTGGTTTACTTGTCCTAGGATTTCCTATCTTACTCACTGTTGGATTTGGATTGTTAGCCTACAGTCTTTCTACTTTTGCTGATGAGAGAAAAGATAGAAGTCTAATTTTTTGGCGTTCTCTACCAGTTTCTGATTTAACAACAGTTCTCTCAAAAGTTTTCACAGTAACCTTGGTAGTTCCTTTGATGGTTTTGCCTTACATTATTCTGTTACAGCTTGTGTCTATGACAAGTGCTTCAATATTCTTCGCGACTAATGACATTGTTTCCTTTGGTTGGTTGTGGGGGTCTTATATCTTTACTGATTGGTTCAGAATAATATTCAGTTTATGGGTACAATCTCTTTGGTCTTTACCTCTATTTTTGTGGCTAATGTTGGCCGGAACCTATGCAGCAAGACCCATTGCAGGAGCCATAGTCCCACCAGTCATTTTAATAGTACTTGAGGGGATTATCTTTAAGACTAACCTTGTACTGGAATTCATTGAGAACAGGATAGGATTTTGGTCTAGAGCAGACTCTTTTCCTAAAGAATATCAAGAATTAAGAGTAGTAGATGTATCGGATATTTTGCTTTTGTTTTCAACTCAAGCCTTCTGGATAGGAATTTTAGCTAGTGTAATTTTAGTAGCCGGTATAGTTTATGTTCGTTCTTCTAATAGCGATCATGCTATAGATTAAAAATACATTTGACCTAAGAAGCTAGCCTCCATACAATGCCCATTTTCGGCCCGTTCGTCTAGTGGTTAGGACATCTGGTTTTCATCCAGGCAACAGGAGTTCGATTCTCCTACGGGCTACCAACCTCTCAAATAAATATGAATTTCCTTACTATATTCATTTCTACAATAGTTTACTGCTATCGCTTTATTCGCTTTGGATTTGCAACTTTTTTTGATGCTGTTACCTCTGCTTTCATAAATTACTTTAGTTTCTCTGGAAGGGCTAGTAGATCTCAGTTCTGGTATTTTTTTCTTTTCTGTATATTGCTTTATTTATTCACACTGAGTCTGTCTATCGAAGGTCTAGAGAAGGTTATATCAGATACAGACTCCAGCCAGGAGAGTAGTAGAGAAATATTGACTTATCTTGTGACTTCTTGGTTCGGTTTATCGGTAATGATCACTTTTATACCGCAAATAACGCTTTCAATAAGAAGGTTGCATGACATAGGTAAGTCGGGTTGGTGGTATGTAGGTCTCCAAATTGTGCCTAGCTTGATGCCTAATATATTTCCTTTTCAATTCATCGCGATAATGGCACTTTTCGTTTTTATTTACTTCATGGCGCTTGAAGGTGAAGAGGGCAATGAGTATGGTCCAAACCCCCTAGACAGCTAAATAACTGAATTTTTCTTATGAAATTGGAGCTAAAATAGTTTCAGCAAGCTCTACCCAATAAGTCGCCCCTATGGGTAAAACTTCATCGTTAAAGTCATAACCTGGATTATGAATCATACAAGATCCTTCGCCATCTCCATTTCCAATCCAAATATAACTCCCTGGTTTCTCTTGAAGCATGTATGCAAAATCTTCAGATCCCATACCAGGGGTAGGAGAGAGATTAACCATTTCCTCACCAGATATTTTCTGTGCAACTTTTCCGGAAAGCTCTGCCTCATCTACAGTATTGATTGTTGCAGGATATCTATGCTCAAACTCAAATTCAAAATTAGCTCCATAAGCAGCACAAATAGATTCAGTTATTTGTCTCATTTGTTTTTCTAATTGACTTTGTACTTTCGGGGAAAAACATCTCGTACATCCTTTAATTTCTATCTCATTAGGAATAACGTTATAAGCATCTCCCCCATGGAATTGAGTAACGCTTAATACCACTGGCTCTTGAGGATCAATATATCTACTCACAATAGATTGATAAGCATCTATTACCTTGGTGCCAATGATAATAGGATCTATTGTTGTTTGAGGCATTGCAGCATGCCCGCCCTTGCCAATTATTTTGACATTAAATATGTCAAAAGCTGCCATGATAGGGCCAGGTTTTACAGCAAATGAACCTACTGGCATTCCAGGAATATTGTGCATCCCAAAAACTGATTCGACAGGATATTTTTCGAATAAACCTTCATCTATCATTGCCTTTCCTCCGCCTTCATTTTCTTCAGCAGGTTGAAAGATAAAATTAACAGTCCCGTCAAATTCACCTTTTTCTGCTAAATATTTAGCTGCACCAAGCAACATTGTGGTGTGACCATCATGCCCACAAGCATGCATTTTCCCAGGATTTTGAGATTTATGAGGAAATTCATTTGCTTCATGAATTAACAATGCATCTAGATCTGCTCTTAACCCGATTGATCTGTTTCCAGTTCCTTTCTTGAGGGTGCCTACAACACCAGTACCCGCAATTCCAGTCTCAACTTCAATACCAAAACTCTCTAACTTTTCAGCAACTATCTTAGCGGTGCGATGTTCTTCAAAGGCTATTTCAGGATGAGAGTGAATATCGCGCCTCCAGTTTTGCATTTCGGGCTGAAGCTCTTGTAACTCTTTGAGTATTTTCATAGTTTTAATTTATAACCTTATAAACCCAAGGGCAAGAACAAAAATATCTGTTATATAATAAGCTTCAATTTAAGGTCAAAAGTATATGGATTTAACTATGAAAGAGGTTAGGGAAGAAATTGATCTTCTCGACAAAGAGTTGGTAATGTTATTGGCTAGACGTCAGAAATGTGTCGAGATGGCGGCCCTAGTAAAAAATGATAAAAATTTAATTATTGATGAAGAGAGAATTGAAGATGTAATTTCTAAAGTAACCACATTTGGAGAATCTTGCGGTTTGGACAAAAATATATCTGAACCTTTATGGAGAAAGCTAATCTCTCTAAGTATTGATCACGAGTTTAAAGAGCTTGATTTAATACAAAATAATAATTAATCCTTATATTTATTTAGCCAAGACAAAGTTTCTTTGATCATTTGATTCCTGGGTAAAGGCCAATGTCCAGAATCATAAAAAATTAATTTCTTGTCTTCTTCGGGCGTGCCTAATGATGCATACATTGATCTAGGTGCAGATTCAGGTACTAAGTAATCCTGTCTTCCATTCAACATAAGTATGGGAAGTTTCATCCTAGGGAGATGATTTTTACCGTCAGACATAGGGGGTATATAAGGTGTAAGACCACCTACATACAATACTGCAGCTTTAAACCTCTTTTCAAATAGCAGCACATGAGTTGTATAAAGACCCCCATAACTCATTCCAACATAATAAATATTTGAATTAAATTCTTCTCTACTCTCTAAAAAATCTATTGTTCTTGAGGTGTCAACGGTCCAGTTTGACAGGAGTTGCCTGAATAATCTCATATGATCTTGTGTTCTAGGAAAGCTAATGTTCATATCACTTATTCTATTCATTGAACCTTTGTAAGCTGGCCATATAAGAGCTCTTCCAGACTTAATTATAAAATCCAATCCATATTCTCCTGGATTCACTTCATCTATTTCTGGTGGAGTCCTATAGTAATTAGCGCCCGGATATAGAATTACTGAATCAAGGCTATTAAAAGCTGTTCCTTTGGGCTTAAAAATAAGGATATCCATTTTTTCATTTCCATAACCAACATCAATTTGAACTCTCTCTTTATCCCAAACAGGATGGGAGTCATCAAAATACACAACTTTAGTATTTAAATCTTTTGATCCAACCTCAAAATTTCTTGAATAAAATTCAAATTCGGAATCAGTAAAAGGTTTATAAAAACTTGCTGGTTTAGGAACCGGTCTATTGATGGGGTCACCAAATGGATTAAGATCTCTAGGATTTAATAGACGAGCTGTCCTAAAACCTATCAATTCTGAGCGTGTAAATCTAGGAGATGGGGTAGCTGAAGAAGCAAGGTAAGCAGCATCTTTATAATTACCTCCTAATGTCAGTCCTCTGCCTCCAAAAATATTCCATGACCATTCGCTAACATTTCCAGCCATATCATAAGTTCCATAAGCGCCAACCCCGCTTTTACCTATCTCATGGATAGATTTATTTGAAAAATTACTTTTCTTAAGTAGAACTGGTGAGATAGGTGCAGCTATTTCTGTTATCGGGAAAGCAGCTTTTGCCCAATGATACATTGGCGGAAGAATATTACCCTTATATCTAGCGTAGGCTTGTGCTTCATACCAGCTAATCCCGGTTACAGGTAAGTTCTCTTCACCACTCCTATACGATCCTAGTTCCCAAGATAATGGTCCATTGACTCCTGTGGAGTCTACCATCAGCTCTTTTGCTTCTTCCCAAGAGAGCGATTCTCCATCTTTAATGAACTCCATATCTTTCCAATATTGAAATATTTCGTAACCACCATCATCTATAAACTGTTTGAATTGTTTATTACTAACTTCAAATTTATCTATAAAGTAAGGACTCAGCTTATAGTCAGTAACGCCTTCACCGATGAGCGCAGGTATAAAACGTCCTCCATCTATAGCGATCATATTTTCCGGTACAGTTCCGTCTTTATTCATTTCAATTTTAGAAATCTCGAAGGAGGGAGGAATCGGATGATTTGCAAAAGTAAAACTCGGATTTGCTTCAACTAATTCTTTTGTATGAAAACCTTCTTTAGATAATTTTAAGTGAACCACACCTTTTGGAAGTCTAATTTGGGATAGAGGGGTCTTGCCAGCATATCTCCAATCATATTCTTTGTTTTCTGTATAAGGTCTCCAGTAAACATCAACCCCGTCTTCATTTACATTCAGAGACACAGGAAGACTTATATCTGAGTCGATGCTCTCAGAGTTATAGAAAAAAGGAGCAAAAGAGTTAAGAAGATTTAGTTGATCCCATGCACCTACATAATCATCCTGCTGTAATTTTTGTTTCAAATCAGGAAGAACAAAATTATTTACCCAAACATAACTTCCTGTTCCATAACCAGTAAACAAGACAGCTAATGTAATACCTAAAATCTTTGTAGTACTGTACCTTGATGAAGCGGCCCATGCTACCAAGGCTATAAATGGAAGTATTAGGAGAAAGACAATAATAACGTTTTGCATGAATTCTTGACCAAGACCAAACGAATCACTCACCAAACTTGCAATTTGCACTGTAATAAAAGCAACAATGGCATAGCCAGAAATAACTTTAAATATTTTGTTTTGTTTAAACTTATCTAGAATTGATGTTGAATTTTCCATACATTCTCTCCATTAGAGCTATCTTTTATAGTTATTATTCATTGATATTACACAAAAAGTAAAATATCGTAAAAAAATAGGTAAATTTATATAAATATGGATAACAAAAACGCAACATCATTCTTGGGAGATGCTGATAGAGGGAGCTTTCGAAAATTTGATGATTTATTTGAAGGAGTTGAAGCCTTTATGGGGTACTTACCAAATGCGCATATATTAATGGCTGAGAGACCTGAATTGCTCATAGCATTTTCACAATTAGCTCGTAGTATCTTTCAATCTCAGGAAATTGATCTTGAGACTAAACAACTTATAGCATTAGCATCAAGCTTATCGTCAGGTTGTAAATACTGCCAAGCCCATACATCACACGGGGCAGAAAGGGCAGGAGTGAGTGTAAAAAAAATCTCTGAAATTCTAAACTACACAGATAGCCCCCTTTATGGTCAAAAAGAAAAAGCAGTTTTGGATCTTGCTTTTGCTGCAGGCAAAGCGCCTAATTTAAGCTCCAAAGAACACTTCGATAATTTAAAAAAATATTATTCTAAAGGTCAAATTATAGATATAGTTTCTGTAATATCACTTTTTGGATACTTAAATAGATGGAATGATACTTTGGGCACTTCGTTAGAAGATATTCCAAGTGAATTCGTAGAAAAACATTTAAAACCTTTGGGTTGGAATGAGGAGGGAGAAGATGGAAATACCATATGAAAAAACATTGGCAGAATTATTTAGATGGAGAGTTGCTGAATCTGGTGGCGATGTGGCTCACAAATTTATAGATAAAGAGACTACCTACAAAGAACTAGATGCATTTGCAAATAAGGTTGCTCAAGGTCTTATAGGTTTAGATTGCAAGCCTGATAGTAGAGTGGCCTTTTTAGGTAAAAACTCTGATTTATTTTTTGAATTCTTATATGGAACCATCAAATCAAATACTGTCACTGTAGGTATCAATTGGAGACTTGCACCTCCTGAAGTTGCCTACATCATAAATGACTCAAAAAGTGAGGTTTTGTTAGTAGGACCTGAATTCTTTGGCTTAATAGAGGAGATTAAAAATGACATCCCTTCGGTTAAAAAGATAATTACTGTAGGGGGGAGTCATGAAGAATGGGAAGATTATGCTTCCTGGAGAGACTCTCATGAAGATGTTGATCCTATGCTTGAAAGTAAAGGGGATGATGACGTAATTCAACTTTATACTTCAGGAACAACAGGACATCCAAAAGGGGTTCAGCTTACCAATGATAATTTTAGTAGTTGTTTCTTGATGAATGAAGATTCTATGTACCGAGAAATGAATGAAGGTGAGATTAATCTTGTATGTATGCCGATATTTCATGTAGCTGGAACAAATATGGGACTTGCCGGCATGGTAACTGGTGCAAAGAACATAATAATTCCAGAAGTTGATCCCACTCTAATTCTTAAATCAATTGAACAAGAAAAAATTCAGCATGCTCTTTTCGTTCCAGCGGTAATACTATTTTTGGTTCAGCATCCTGATGCTGCAACTACAGATTTTTCGTCACTAAAGACAGTTATTTACGGCGCTTCACCAATCACTGACGATACACTAATTAAAGCCATGGAGCTTATGAAGTGTGATTTTTGGCAAGTCTATGGATTAACTGAAACTAACGGTGCTATCACTTTCTTATATCCTGAAGACCATGACATTTCGAGAGGAAAACTAAGGTCATGTGGCAAAGCCGGTAAAGATGTTGGATTAAGAGTTGTTGATGCAGACGATAATGATGTTCCTGCAGGAGAGGTTGGGGAGGTCATTATTAAATCCCTTAATAATATGAAAGGTTATTGGAACAGACCAGAAGCAACAGAAGAAGCCATAAAAGATGGTTGGTTCTATTCTGGTGACATAGGTTATTTCGATGATGAAGGTTTTCTCTATATTCATGACAGGGTGAAAGATATGATAGTTTCAGGAGGAGAGAATATTTATCCTGCAGAAGTAGAAAATGCTCTCTTGAGTCATCCGAAAATTGCAGACGCTGCAGTTATAGGAATCCCAGATGATAAATGGGGCGAAGCTACAAAGGCTTTCATCGTTCAAGCAGAAGGCGAACCTCTTAAAGAAGCAGAAGTTATTTCCTATGTAAGGACTCAAATTGCTGGTTATAAATGTCCTAAAACGGTAGAGCATATTAATGCATTGCCTAGAAATCCTTCCGGGAAAATTCTTAGAAAGGATTTACGTGCTCCTTACTGGGAAGGAAAAGAAAGAAACGTCTCTTGATAAATAGAAAGGAATTTACTCTAGATGCAAGGCTAGAGAGTGACACTTTTTTGATAGGAGAGATGCCTCTATGCAAAGTCTTGCTAATGAATGTTTCTAATTTCCCCTGGATTATCCTTGTTCCAAGAGTTCCTGAGATAAATGAATTATTTCAACTAGATAAGTCTGAAAAAGTTAACTATCAATCAGAAACAAATTACTTATTAGAACAAATGTCTAAACTCTATAAGGCTCACAAAATGAATATCGCTAGTTTGGGTAATCTCGTTCCTCAGCTGCATACTCATATAATTGCGAGGTATAGAACAGATGATGCATGGCCTAATCCAGTTTGGTCTTATCCCGAGATGAAACCTTATGAAAGCCATCACTCTGAATTGGAGATTGACAAGATAAAGAAGCTTGTTGATGATTATAGGTAGGGGGAAAAATATGAACGACTTTAGTCCTGAGGGTTTTGAAAATAAGGATTTGCCTTTTGTAGTCAATCGACTTAGCCCTACTATTGGAGGTGAAATCTTAGGTATCGATTTATCTCAACAAATAGACAAGAAGACAAAAGATCTAATTTATGAAGCACTTCTAGTCTATAAAGTCATCTTTTTTAGAGATCAGAATATCTCCACTGAGCAGCATATAGACTTCTCTAAAAACTTTGGAGAACTGGAAATTCACCCCTTTGCGCCAAAAAAAGATCTTTTTCCGGAAGTTCTTGTAATTACTCATAATGAAAAAAGTAAGGGTAGGGAGAATACCTGGCATTCAGATGTTACTTGGAGACTTAAACCATCTTTAGGTTCTGTTTTAAGAATGATTGAGAAGCCTGATCATGGAGGCGATACTCTTTTTGCTGACATGTATGCAGCTTATGACGGTTTGAGCGATGAAGTGAAAGAAAAATTAGAAGGGGCAATAGCAGTTCATGATTTCGCTAATTTTAGAAATAGACTGATACATGAGGGAAAATCTAAAGAAGAGATCGAAGCCTTTAATCGGGAATATCCGATGCCGGAACATCCTGTCATTAGAACTCACCCCGACACTTCGAAAAAGGTCATATATGTGAATGCAGCCTTTACACAATACATCAAAGGATGGGATCCGGATGAGTCTCAACAAATGTTAAAATATCTATATTCAAGAGCCTCTATTCCTGAATACCAATGTCGATTTGCGTGGCAGGAGAATTCGATTGCTTTTTGGGACAATAGAGCCTGCCAACATTATGCAAATTCTGATTACTGGCCTAATGTAAGAAAAGTAGAAAGAGTCACTATTATCGGAGACAGACCTTACTAGGCTTCTTTAGTAAGAAATAAAAAATTAATGAATAAGAATTCAGTTATAGACTGGTCTTTAATTATTGCCATAGGTATTGCTTGGGGAGCTTCTTTTTTATTTATCAAGATATCGGCCCCAGAAGTTGGTCCAATTACTCTAGTTTTTTCAAGACTTTTGATAGCTTCATTATTACTAACTCCCTTTTTCATAACCAAAGAACACTTAAAAAATATTAAAGAAGATTTCCCTTCAATTCTTTTCTTGGCGCTTATCAATGCCTCTGTTCCGTTTTATCTATTTTCCAAAGCTGCTATAGAACTAAATGCCGGAACTATGTCGGTTTTAAATGGAACTACACCTTTATTTGCTTTTATTATCGCCAGTCTCTGGCTTAAATTAGGTTCAAACTGGACTCAATTAATTGGTATTTTTATTGGTATGATTGGACTAATAATATTTGTTGGATATGAGTCCTTAGAATTCTCTTTAATTGCTCTTATTTTGTGCCTCCTGGCTTCATTCTTTTACGCGTTTAGTTCTAATTTTATCTTTAAGTCTAAAGAGATAGATGCTACTTATTTAGCTTCCATGACTCTACTTGTAGCTACATTTCTAGTTTTTCCATTTACTTTCTTAGAAAGCGGATTGAATCTGGACCATTCCAGTGAAGTCTTATTTAGTGTTTTCCTTCTTGGATTCTTATGCACAGGTATGGCCTATATGGGTTATGTTGTTTTGATTAAAAGAGTTGGACCTGTCAAAGCTTCTACAGTAGTTTTAATTGTTCCGGTTTCCGGAATGTTGTGGGCTAATTTATTTCTTGATGAGGCTATAACCTCAACAATGTTAGTTGGTTGTCTACTGATTATTACTGGAGTAGGGCTAGTAAACTTTTTTAAAGACGAAACAGCTTCTTAAGAGGACAGAGACCGAGTCAAGTAAACAACACTGTGATCCTCGTAGTCCTTTGTTCCAACTTCTTGGAATCCAAAACTATCATGGAATGCCAATGACGGACCATTTTTGGGGATGGTATTTACTTCGCAGCAGGTAATTACGTTCAACTCCTGAGATAGATTAATGGTTTTTTCGTATATCATCCGACCAAGCCCTTTGCGTCTATGGCCATCTTTAATGGCTATTCTATCTACATATAAAAAAGGATAGTCTTTGGAGTTAAAAAAATCATAGTTGAGAGAGTCATAATCTTTACCCTCTCTCATCAATAGAATGAAACCAGCAATTTCCTTATCTCTAACCACAATTACGTGACTGCTCCAATCAATAAGTTTTTTTAGACGTTCGATGTCTTGAACACTCCCAACTTCAGGAATATTTTCTTGATTTATTGCCCAGATTTCTTCTAGATCAGAAGATGAATAAGGCTCTTCGAGAATTTGGAGTTTATACAATGATTAACTCAGTTCTAGGCCTTCTAGGTTTCCTTTAGATCTCCACTTCTCCATAAGAGAGAAAAATTCTATTGGACCACCTCCGTAAGTATTATTTTGAGGGGTTTGATTTACTTTACCTTCATTATTGTAGTATCCAGGAGTGCAGTTCTCTTGGAATTCAGCAGTTAATCTCGCCTTTTCTATAATTGTCTGAATCCATTGGTCTTCTGCTTCCTGGGAAGCTTCTATGCGTGTAGCCCCTTTATCTTTAGCAACTTTAAGTATGTGAGCTAAATGAATACTTTGTTCATCAAGCGAGTATGTATATGTTGCAGTAAAGCCTGACTGAGCAGGGCCAAAAAAGAAAGAATTAGGAAAGCCTCTGCTATGCATGCCATGAAATGTAGCCAATCCATTTTCCCATTTTTTGGAAACAGTCAGTCCATCAGAGCCGTGGATTTGATATCCAGCTCTTCTGCTATAGTCAGTTCCTACTTCAAATCCAGTTGCAAAAATTATACAGTCCACTTCATACAACTTACCTTCAAATACGATACCTTCCGCGGTTATTTCTTCTAAACCCTTTCCATCTGTATCAACGAGTTCAACATTAGGATTATTAAAGGTTTTAAGGTATTCATCGTGGAAACAAGGACGCTTACAAAATTGATTGTAGTAGGGCTTCAATGATTCGGCTGTTGCCTTATCTTTTACAACCTCATCAGCTCTTGCTCTAACTTTTTCCATTTTCTGGAAGTCTGCCATTTGCATTGCATTCCTTAAGTCCATGGCTTCTGTAACTTTATCTGTCATGTAAGATTTAAATCCTGCCTTGTACATTTTGGGAGAAAAGACTCCTGATAGTGCCCAACTTGCCATTTTCAGCTTTGAAGGAGCTTTATTTCTTAGATTACCGAATAGCAATCTGAATGCCTCAGTCCATCCATCGGAAACAAGGTCTTCTTTCACCATGCCACCAGTTAGCAGCGTCTCAAAATTCTTTCTACGCCTGTCATGCCAACCTTTTGGTTGAGTTGAAATCCAATCAGGATCTGTTGGTTGATTATTCCTAACATCTATAGATGAAGGAGTTCTTTGAAACACATATAATTTTTCTGCTGACGCCCCTAGATGAGGCACACACTGAACCGCTGTCGCACCCGTTCCTATGATAGCTACTTTCTTATCTTTAAGGTTGGTCAAATCTCCGTGAGACGATCCACCCGTATAAGCATAGTCCCAACGACTGGTATGAAAGGTGTGCCCTTTATAGTCATTTATTCCTTTGATAGCAGGTAGTTTCGGTCTATTTAAAGGTCCATTTGAGTGAACTACATACCTTGCTCTTAATTCATCACCTTGATTAGTTTTTACCGTCCATCTTAGAGATTCTTCATCCCAGTTAGTGGAAGTAACTTCAGTCTGCATACATGCATTGTCATAAAGTTTAAATTTTTCACAAATGACTTTGCAATACTCCAGAGTTTCTGGAGCGTTTGTATATTTTTGTTTGGGTACAAAACCTGTTTCTTCTAAGAGTGGGAAATAAATATATGACTCTATATCACAAGAAGCTCCTGGGTATCTATTCCAGTACCACGTGCCTCCGAAATCACCACCTTTTTCTATGATCTTAAAATCATCAATGCCAGCTTCTCTTAATCTTGCGCCTGCAAGCATTCCACCAAAACCACCTCCAATGATTACAACTTCAACATCTTCTTTGATCGCTTCGCGTTTGATTTCTTCATCAATATAAGGATCTTCTACAAAATAAGAAAATTCACCTTTTACCTCTTGGTACTGTTCATTACCGTCCTGTCTAAGACGCTTATCTCTTTCTTCTCTATATTTTTTTCTTAAAAAATCTGGATCAAAATCAATACTATCTAATTCAACTGCCATATCTTACCCCTCGTATTAATGTTAATTTAAATGCTAAAGAAATTCACTCAAATATGAAGTTATAAACTTATCTATAATTTATTAGAGATCAAGTTCAAGAATTCCATACGAGATTTCTGATTTTCTCTGAAAACACCTATCATTCTGCTAGTGATAGTACTAGAGCCATGCTTGTTTATACCTCTGCTACTCATGCATTGATGTTCCGCATCTATCACAACAGCAACCCCTTTTGGTTTAAGAACATCATTAATAGTATCTGCTATTTGAGCTGTCATTGTTTCTTGAGTTTGGAGTCGCTTACCAAACATATCTACTACTCTTGCTAATTTACTCAATCCCACCACTCTTTGATCTGGAAGATATCCAACATGAGCTTTACCAATAATTGGAACCATGTGGTGTTCGCAATGTGATTGAAGTGGTATATCTTTAACTAAAACAATTTCATCGTATCCTTCAATCTCTTCAAATACCTTAGACAATATCTCTTTTGGATTTTTGTCGTAGCCTTCATAAAATTCTTCGTATGATTTCACTACTCTTTTGGGGGTTTCTATAAGGCCCTCTCTGGTGGGGTCGTCTCCAGCCCATGCAATAAGAGTTCTTACGGCTGCTTCGGCTTCTTCCCTTGATGGCTTTTGATTCCTTTCTTCACTCATAATTTACCTCTGAAATAATTATACATCAAGAATTTAAAAAAAAATTAGACTATAGATTTATCTCTCTAGTACATATAAATTATGAACTAATAAAAAATAATGGAGAGCAAATGAGCAATTTTGACACACCTAATTTTTCAGTAGACCTATCTGATCAAGTGGCCTTAGTAACTGGCGCTTCTTCTGGTCTTGGATATAGATTTTCAAAAGTACTGGCAAAGTGCGGAGCTAAAGTCGCTCTAGCTGCAAGGCGAGTAGAGAAATTAGAGGCTTTAGAGAAAGAAATTCGTGATGAAGGCGGAGAATGCGCAGTCGTACCCCTTGATGTTCAAGACAGAGACAGCATAAGAAATGCTGTTGATGTGGTAGAAAATCAACTTGGATTAATAAATACACTTGTAAATAATGCAGGAATGGTAGATGCCCAATGGGCTATCAAACAAGATGATGCTTTAATCGACGGAGTTGTCGATACGAACCTTGTTGGACCTTATCTGCTATCGAACGAAGTTGCTAGAAGACTTATTAAAGCTGAAAAATCAGGTCGGATGGTCAATATTGCTTCAATGGCGGCTTTTAATATAAGTCCCACATCGGCTTCAGTTTTATATTCAACTACTAAATCAGCCATTGTCCGAATGACTGAATCTTTAGCTGTTGAATGGGCGAGGCACAACATTAATGTAAATGCTATAGCTCCAGGAATATTTCATTCAGAGATGGCGGATGCCATGCTAGAAAGAATAGGGGATGTAAGTAAGGGACTTCCAAGAAAAAGAATATGCGTACCTGAGCAGATGGACTCCACTCTATTATTCTTAGTTTCTCCTTCTTCAGAATGTGTCACTGGGACTTGTATCAAGATAGATGACGGACAAACTGCCCGTTAATAATATAGATGGGGAATCTGTACCTAGCATACAGAGAAGGTTTTCCAAAAGCCCTAGAGAGTACTTTCATTGAAAATATTGATGGATCTAAAATTAGTTACAGGGAGTTAGAAGAGCAGTCTGCACAATATGCAAGTGGATTCGAGGCGCTAGGGTTAGAAGCGGGAGATAGAGTATCTATTCAAGTTAGCAAGTCTCCTGAAGTAATTTTTATATATCTTGCCTGCCTTAGATCTAATTTAATATTTCATCCACTGAATACCGCCTATAAAGAGACAGAATTATCTTTTTTCTTGGAGGATGCTAAACCTTCAATATTTATATGTGACAAAAGAAATTATGCAAACCTTTCCGCATTAGATATAACTGAAAGCCCTAAGAATATTTTTACAATCGATTCTGAAGACAAGGAATCTATCCAAGGTATAAAAAAAGAGGGCGATCATGAGGTTGTGGATTGCTCGTCTGATCATGTAGCCGCTTTATTGTACTCTTCAGGAACCACAGGTAAGCCAAAAGGGATCATGTTAACTCATGGAAATATTGGGTCTAATGCGAAAGCATTGAAAGAGGCTTGGGGCTTTAATAAGGAAGATGTGTTGCTACATGCCTTGCCAATCTATCATGTCCATGGTTTGTTTGTAGCGCTAGGATGTGTTTTTTTATCAGGCTCTAAAGTTTTGTGGACAGATTCCTTTAATACAGATCAGGCAATTGATCTCCTGCCAAGATGTACAGTCATGATGGGAGTTCCTACTTACTATACAAGGCTCTTGAATCACTCAAACCTAGATAAGGATGTTGTCAGAAATATTCGGCTATTTATATCTGGTTCAGCCCCTCTTCTAGAAGATACTTTTGATAAATTTTTGAAGAAAACTAATCATTACATACTGGAGAGATACGGTATGACCGAAACAAATATAATTTGTTCAAATCCATTAGATGGAGAAAGGAAGTCCGGAACAGTGGGGATACCCCTTCCTGATCTAAATATAAGGATCGTAGATGACGAATCAAATATTCTCTCTGCACAAGAGATAGGAAATATTCAAGTTAGAGGACCCAGCGTATTCAATAGCTATTGGAACCTTCCTAAAAAAACTCAGGAAGATTTTACGGCAGATAATTATTTCAATACCGGAGATAAAGGTTTCATCGATTTAGATGGCTACTTATCGATAGTTGGTCGAACTAAAGATATGATTATTTCAGGAGGTCTGAATGTCTATCCTAAAGAAGTTGAAAGTTTGATTGATAGCTTAGAAGGGGTTGAAGAGTCAGCCGTTATAGGTTTAGAGGATGATGATTTGGGTGAGAGAGTAGTGGCTATTGTAGTCCTAGAAAAAGAAAGCGTTCTATCTGATGAAGATCTCATTTCTACTCTTAAAGATGATATGGCAGGATTTAAAGTACCAAAGTCGATTTACTTTGTAGAAAATTTACCAAGAAATGCGATGGGCAAGGTTCAAAAAAATATTCTCAGAGATATTTATAATGAGGAAACGAACAATTAACGGAGACTATACATGAAGAAGAAAGCTAAGAATGAGCGTGCAGTGTTCCTTAAAAAACTCAAAGAGAAGGGTTTTTCTCCGCCAGATCAGCCTCTTGATAATGCGGAATATAAAGAAGTTGTTAAAAACATATTGGAACACATGAATAATGTAGGTGGATATTCTTCTGATCAAGTTCGTGAGGATATTGAAGCAATAATTGAGCTTAAGTCTGCTAATGATAAATTTTATGAAATAAACCTTCTTCATAGTAATAATAGATTGATTGTATTAGCACCAATACTCTTTGTGATTTTCTTAACAATTTTTGGTTTGGTTCTTTTAAATAATGCTGATAATGAGTTTGTTTATGGACTCGGCTTCTTGACTTTTTTGATAGGCGGCTTAGGACTAGCTGTTCGACAAGATTATAAAAAAACAGAAGACATTCTCGATAGATTAATCGAAGAAGTTTGGGAGTCAAATATGAAAGCTGGGGAGGTTAAGGCCAGATTGGGCATTAAAGAAGTGTATAAGCCCGAGTAACTACAAATGACAAAAGAACCTAGAGTTTTAAAAAATCTTTCGTGTATACTTGTGCCTGCTGAGCACATTGGTCAGTCAAATTAAGCGAGATTGGTATAGTGGTATTACGCAACCTTGCCAAGGTTGAGAGACGAGTTCAATTCTCGTATCTCGCTCCAAGTTCCCCCCTTCATAAAACCCGCACTACGTCTCAGGACGTGGGAGAGATGAATAAAGGGTTGAAGTATGAATGAATCTAATATCTCTAAATACCCTAGTCAAAGGGCAGGTTATTCGGCAGTTGCCGTTATGACTCTTGCTCAAGTATTTGCTTTTATCGATAGACAGATACCGGCAATGTTGGTCGAACCCATAAAACAAGATTTCAGTCTGAATGATTCACAGATAGCTCTTCTAGGAGGTGCAGCATTCTCAATTTTTTATGCAATTATGGCACTACCTATTGGTTACGCAGTGGATAGATATAAAAGGGTAAACGTTCTCGGCACAGGTATATTTGTATGGTCTTTAATGACGACACTGGCAGGTCTCGCTAATAGCTTTGGAAGATTATTTGGAGCTAGGATTGGGGTAGCGGTAGGTGAGGCGGTAATGGCACCTGTGAGTGTATCGTTGGTCAGTGACTACTTTCCGCAAAATAAACAAGGTAAGCCCATGGGAATAATTACTGCGGGAGTTTATATTGGTATAGGTACTACTTTAATTGGCGGTGGTTATCTTATTGATTATCTTACAGATATAGGTGGCATAACTATCCCAGGAATTGGCTATTTCAAACCCTGGCAAGCAACCTTTTTAGTAGTTGGAATACCGGGTATTTTAATATCTATTGCTGCCTTTTTGTTGCATGAGCCAAGGCGTTTAGGGCTATCAAAACAGTTTGATGACACAAAAAAGGTCAATATTTTTTCTCATTTGAAACAGAATAAATCAACCTTATTTCCCATGTTTGGTGGCCTCATATTCATGGCACTTATCTTTTATTCTTTTACCTTTTGGGCGCCATCAATGATGGTCAGGACCTACGGCTTGAGTTTGACAGAGGTAGGTTTTACTCTAGGAATAATAACCATAATTTCTTCCATACTTGGAACGATTTGTTCAGGAGCTACGGTTGATTATTTAAGAACAAGAGGTCACTCTGATGCCCCTATAAGGACTGCTATGTATGCTTGTATCTTTGCAATGCCTGCAATATGTTTCGCCCCACTTGTACAGAGCCTAGTAATTTCATGGATTTTGATAGCTGTATATTTATTTTTTATAAGTTCTTTTGCCCCTTTGGGTTTATTGGCTGTAAGTGGAATATCAAGTAATGAGGTCAAAGGACAGATGGCAGCTGTGCATGCCTTTTTGATGATGGCATTTGGATTAAGTCTTGGACCCCAGATAACAGCTTTTTTTACTGATTTCATCATTCAAGATGCCGCCCAGTTAGGTTTGGCAGTTTCATTAACTGGCGGATTTGTTTTGCCTATCGCAACTATGTTTTTCTGGATATCTCAAAGAAGATATCAAAAAACCTATGATGAATTATCTAGCTAATTGATTTTTTGTATACTTACTCTTAGTCTGTATCAATGGATATCTTGATAGTTGTCTTATTAGTCTCAATTCTAGGCCTAATCTTCTTTAATACATTTAGAGGAGGAAAGAGCAAAGATGACTCTCAAGATTTTCTAAAAGGTATAGATAATTCCATGGAGATTCAGAGAACCTCTATAGGCGAGCTCTCAAGAGATATTCAATCTTTTAATGAACCACTTACAAAACTAAATCGGTATTTGTCTGGAGGAACACTTGCGGGGAAGTTCGGTGAATGGTCCCTTGAATCAATAATCAAAGATATATTCCATCCAAATCAATATGAAACTAATGCGGAAGTTATACCAGGAAGTGGCAGAAGAGTTGAATTCACTGTAAAACTACCAGAAGGTTTAGTCCTGCCTATCGACGCCAAATTTCCCTCTGCACTATTTGACAATTACCTAAATGCTAGTGAAAGCGGTGATGAGAAATTAGTAAAGAAGTCTAAGGATGACATTAGAAGGCATGTGCTGAAAGACGCATCAGATATAAAAGAAAAGTATATTCAGTCAGGCATTACAGTTGATTTGGGAGTTATGTATATACCAAGCGAGAGCTTGATGCAGATAATAGATACGCTAGATAATATTAGAGAATCTATATTTCGTGATTACCGTGTCCTGATCATGGGACCTAATTCTCTTGCAGCATATCTCATAAGCGTGCATATGGGCTTTAGAACCCTTGCTCTCAATGAGAGGGCTGGAGAAATAATGAATGAATTCGGTAAATTAAAAAAAGAGTTTGAAAAATTCGGCGGCTCTACTGAGGATCTAATGAAAAAAGTTGACGGCTTACAGAAATCTATAAATGAGTATTCAACAAGAGAAAGACAGATGCAGCGAGCTATCGATAACATGGATAAGCTTGATTCTTAAAGGTTTTATATGTCTTTTGATAAAGTTCATGATGAGATAATAGATCTACTGTCTGAAGATTCAGATCAACAATTTATTTTTCTTACGGGAGCAGCAGGGACTGGAAAAACAACTCTTCTTGAAAGAGTAAAAAACCAACTTTCTTTGAAGAAGATAGTGGTTGCACCCACAGGTATAGCTGCTTTAAATATAGGAGGGACTACAATCAATTCAGCATTTAGAATTGGTTTCGATACTATTCCTGTCATCACAAAATCTAAAGACCCAAGATTCGTTAAATTATTAAGAAATCTTGAACTATTAATCATTGATGAAGTATCAATGGTCAGAGCTCCAATGCTGGATGCTATATCTCAGTCTCTTCAAATCCATAGAAACTCGGAAGAGCCTTTTGGGGGAGTTCATGTGTTAGCTTGCGGTGATCTTTTTCAACTTCCTCCCATTATCAAGGAGAGTGAAGAGCGGATAATTTATGAGAAATATGATTCAGTATATTTCTTTGATTCCCATTCTTTTAAGGAAATGAAAGCAATTAACTTCTTTGAGCTTACGGAATCCTTTAGACAAGAAGAAGATCAGAAATTCTGTGAACTTCTAAATAATATACGTATTGGAAAAGATCTAGAGCCTACAATCAGTCAGATCAACTCTAACTGCTTTGATCCAACTCTCGAGTCAGATTTCTATATGACCTTGACGTCCCGAAAGAAGAGAGCAGAAGAGCTAAATGAATATAAGCTTGGACACATCGAAGGACAAGAAGAGGTTATAAAGTCCAAAGAATCAGGCGATCTCAACGAGAATGACTTGCCCGCTCCCAGGGAACTAAAAATAAAAGTAGGTGCAAACGTAATGTTCATAAAAAACGATCCTGAAGGTAGATGGGTTAATGGAACTCTGGGTACAGTGTCAGAATGTTTGGATAAAAAGAAAAAAAATATAAAGGTCAAAATAAACAATAAGACTCACAAGGTAGAAAGAGAAGAATGGAATAAAGTTCGTTTTACCTATGATGAAGATTCAGACGAGGTCTTAGAAGAGGTTATTTCATCTTTTAAGCAGTTTCCTATTAAGTTAGGTTGGGCAGTAACAATTCATAAATCTCAAGGATTGACATTAGAAAGTTGCTCTGTTGATTTAGGTTCAGGAGCTTTTGCAACTGGACAAGCTTACGTAGCTCTTAGTAGGTGTAAAAATTTAAATTCACTGCATTTGCAAAGAGAACTGAAAGTTTCAGATGCTCTTGTTGATCCAGACATTATTGATTTTCATAAAAATTACTTAAAGACCTAATTTTAAAAAGACTATTGAAAGCTGTGTAAATTTATTCAAGATACAGGGTCAATAGGAGTAGGGCATGGAACTTCTTCTTGTATCATTTCCGCAACAGCTAAACATAGGTCTTCTCTATATAGCTCCGAATATATTTGGATGCCCGTTGGCAGTCCATCATGAACTTCCATAGGCAATGCCACAGAAGGAAGTCCTAGGCAATTTCCAGGAGATATAAAAATGAAACTTTCTTTTAAGGTTTGAATTCCAATATCTGGATCAAGGTCTGTATCAATTGGCCAAGGACGATTTGCCCATGTAGGCCCTATACATACTTGATAGTCTGTTAAGAAAGCTGACCACAATCTTCTAAGTCTTCTCCTTTCAAGTAAAGCCTGGTCCAAAGTCATATCATTTTGAGGGAACTGCTTTTCAAAACGGCGCAAGTAATCTGCAGTTTCAGGTTTAAAGGCTTCTTCAGGCATTTCATCTAACATGCCACTATTGAGTACCTTATGCCATATTTCGTAAACCCTTTCTGTTTCAGGTGCATCGACTTCTTCCACTTCCCAGCCTTTATCAGATAATATTTTTCCGGCCTTTTCAATTGCCTTCACGTTGGCAGAATGAATAGTATGATTTTCAAACTTAGTTACCAGTGCTGCCTTGGGTTTTTGAGGTATATGACCTTCAAAAGGAACGGTCACAGATTGAGGGTCTTCAATATGCCTTCCTGCCATAGTAAGCAGTCCCGATCTAAGGTCTTTGACAGATCTGGCCATAGGGCCATCAGTAAGAAAAGCAGCAGCTATGCCAAAATCCTTGAATCCATCAATAGTTCTTACGAAAGGTATTCTTCCAATGGAAGGCTTAAGAGAAGCAATTCCACAGCAGTAAGCTGGATTTCTCAATGAACCTCCAATGTCGTTGCCTATACCAAAAGGGCTCATGCCTGATGCTATTGCAGCGCCTTCGCCTCCACTCGAACCTCC
>CALIUO010000006.1 GCA_938048695.1 uncultured SAR86 cluster bacterium | reverse complement strand
TTTGGCATTGGTATTTATCGATGGCGTTAGGCGAGCTATACGTATAAGAAGAAGTAAGTTAAAAGTTGATCTTATAGATACATCTGCGACTGATATTTCAGATTTTGAAGAGGAGTGGCAAGCCTTTGATAAACTAGAGGAAGAATCCGAGTCCCAAGTTGATAATCTAGAAGAAGAGATAGATATTTCACCAAATACTGTTTTAAATATCATTCATCTTCATGATGATACGGGTTCTGTATTCTCTGAATCTTCCTTGTCTAAGGCTCTAGTTTTTTATAAATACACATTCGAAGAGAAAGGTTTCTTTACTGTTCTAGATTCTGAAAATTCTCCTGCATTTAGTATTATCAACGGTAAGAATCCGGGACTCTTTTCTGAATCAGTAGCATCGAATGATATTGCTCTAGTGCTTGATCCCAAGAATTTGTCTAATCCTGTTGAAGCATTTGAATTATTTGTTGAAGTTTCTCAAAGTCTTCAAGAAACCTTCCAATGTAATATCCTTGATGAAGATAGAAATTTTATGACAAAACAAATGATTGAACATATGAAACATCAATTTCATGAGCATCAAAGGCAATTCCTTGCCTCTGCAAGTTAGTTCGATTATTGATGAAAGATTCCCCAAAAGTTAAAAAACGGGTTGCTGAGCTTCATAAGCTCATCAACATCCATTCTCACAACTATCACACTCTTGATTCTCCTGCTATACAAGATCAGGAATACGATGCTTTATTCAATGAATTATTGGATTTAGAAGCAAATTATCCTAAATTTAAATATCCTTATTCACCATCTCAAAGAGTGGGCAGTAAGCCTCTTGAAGGTTTCAAAAAAGTTGAACATTTAGCTCCAATGCTTTCATTAGATAATGCTTTCAATTCTGATGACATGAACGATTTTAATAAACGCATATTAGATCGATTGACAGGAAAAAAAATCATTTCATATTCTTGCGAACCTAAACTAGATGGAATTGCAGTAAACCTACTTTATGTAAAAGGTCGTCTAGACAAGGCGACTACTCGTGGTGACGGGAAAATAGGAGAAGACATAACTCACAATATAAAAACAATAAATTCCATTCCACTTTCATTGATAGAGAATACTTCCAATTTCCCCAATATTATTGAAATACGTGGTGAAGTTTTCATTGAAAAAAAGGATTTTGATACCAACAATAAAAAGGCAATCAAGTTAGGCGAAAAAACTTTTGCAAATCCAAGAAATGCTGCAGCTGGAAGTTTACGTCAATTAGATCCTGCTATCGCTGCATCAAGACCCTTAAAATTTTTCGCTCATGGTATCGGATTCATTGATAAAGGTAATTTTGAGTTACCTGATTCTCAATCAGATACTCTTAAATTATACAAATCCTGGGGTCTTCCCATAAATCCTCTGAGTGAAGTTATGTCAAACATAGAGGGATGCGAAGACTATTTCAAAAAAATTTCAAATAAAAGAGAAAACTTACCCTACGAGATTGATGGAGTAGTCTTCAAAGTAAATGGATTAAAAGATCAAATTACTTTAGGACAAGTTTCTAGAGCTCCAAGATGGGCTATTGCAAGAAAATTTCCTGCAGAAATAGGCACAACATATGTAAAAAAGATTTCTTTTCAAGTCGGAAGAGTGGGAAGTATTACTCCCGTTGCAGAATTTGATCCCGTAAATATCGGAGGTGTAGTTGTATCTCATGCAAGTATTCACAACTTTGATGAAATAGAGCGTCTTGATGTTAGAGAAGGAGATACAGTAAGAGTTAAGAGAGCAGGAGATGTAATACCTCAAATCATTTCAGTTGATTTAAGTCAAAGAAAGAAATCGTCTTCTGAGGTTATACCTCCAAATGCCTGTCCCTCCTGTAATGGTAACTTGATAAAACCTGAAGGGGAGGCCATTCTGAGATGTATGCAAGGTCTAAGCTGTCCTGCTCAGAGATGTGAATCTCTAATACATTTCGTTTCTAGGAATGCATTAAATATAGATGGACTTGGAGAAAGGATTATAGATTTATTAGTTGAACGAGGCTTAGTGACTAATTTTGCAGATTTATTTAGGCTTAAGAAGGAAGATCTGTTAAACCTTGAAGGTTTTAGAGAAAAGTCGGCAACAAACCTTATAAATTCAATAGACTCTTCTAAAGAGACCACCTTAGCGCGTTTTATTTATTCTCTTGGGATTAGAGAAGTTGGGGAGGCAACTGCCTTAAACCTAGCATTGAATTTTAATAATATTGCTAATTTCCTTGGAGCTACTGAAGATGATCTATTAGAAATAAATGACATAGGTCCCGTAGCTTCAAAATTTATATTAGAGTTTTTATCCTTTAAAGAAAATGTGGATCTTATAGAAGATCTTCTTCAACTTGGTGTAAACCCACAAGAAATCCGAATAGAGAATAATAATCCATTTAGTTCAAAGTCAGTTGTAATCACTGGCTCCTTCACTAGTATTGCCAGAAGTCAGTTAAAGGAAGAGTTAATTCGAGTTGGTGCTCGCGTAGCTAGTTCTGTCTCGGCTAAAACAGACTTTCTTGTAGTGGGAGAAAACCCTGGATCTAAGTTAAAGAAAGCGAATGAGCTCGAAATAGATATCTTGGAGGAAGAAGAAGCTTTAAAGCTACTTCAAGAATAAATGAGAAAATTGATTCTTGTTACTTTTAGTTTAGTTTTTTTATATAGCTGCGCTTCTAACAGCCCTCCCAGCTCTACAACAGATGTCTGTAAGATATTTAAAGAGAGGTACAGCTGGTATAAGGCAGCTAAGAAGACTGAAAAGAGATGGAAAATTCCTGTTTATGTTTCAATGGCTATAATCAAACAGGAATCAAGTTTTAGAGCAGATGCGAGACCAGAAAGAACTAAATTACTTGGTTTTATACCTTGGAAGAGGGTAACCAGTGCAAGGGGATATGCTCAAGCTGTGGATGGCACTTGGGAAATGTATTTAAATGATAGAGGTGGATGGTTCGTAAGTAGAAATGACTTTGAAGACTCTGTTGATTTTGTTGGCTGGTATAACTACAAGACACATAAGCAATTAGGTATATCTATGACAAACGCAAGAGCTCTATACCTTGCCTATCATGAAGGAAGAGGTGGCTACAAAAGAGGCAGTTACAGAACCAAGCCATGGCTTTTATCTGTTGCTGATAAAGTTCAGAGACAGGCCGATAGGTATAAAGTCCAATATCAAGGATGTAAGAAAAAATTAGGAAAAAGATTTATTTTTTTCTAAAATCTACCTATGAAATATATATATAAGATACTTGTAGTTTCCTTTTTTTCAATTTTGATTAGTTCATGTGCAACTTCTCTTTCCATTCAATCAGATTCTGATTCTCAGTACGATCTATCTTCTTATAAAACTTACTCTATTATTTCTCCCACTCTAGATGGACAAGATGAGATGATTGATATTAATCCTATTCTTGCGCAAAGAATCTCCAGATCTATAGATTCAGTACTCACGCAAAAGGGTCTCAAACATTCAGATAAAGCCGATATGACTGTGAAATTCTTTATAGGCTCCAAAAGAGAGATAGAGAGGTCAACTGATTTAGGAGGTTACGGATATTACGGTTATAGATATCTTGATTCAAGGGATCAGAGATATATTAGGTCTGATAAAGATGAAATATCAATTAGGTTTCACGACAAAAAAACCAATGATGTTATCTGGTATGCTTTTACAAGACTTAAAAGAGCAAATAATCAAAATGACCAAGCAAGCGTGGATTCTCTCATTCAAGAGGTACTATCTAACTTTAACTAAATCTTGATGGAGAGAGAGAATTTAATTCTCTTTCTTCAAGCGGCGCCGCGCCGCTTGTTAGAAGACTGCATATTATTTCTGCACTGATTGGAGCAGAAATAGACCCTCTAGAACCATGAGCTGTATTGATCAATACACCATCTATTTTTCCTACGAAAGGAAGATGATCTCTAGAGACTGCCCTCATGCCAACCCTCCCTGAATTAATTTTCACTTTTTCACCAGAAATTAACTTCAAATTTCTTAAATTATGTCGATGCTCATCGTCTAATATTTCAGTATGATCAATATCGCTATAACTTGAACCTAAAACTTGTACATTATTTATTAAAGGAGATATATAACCTTTTGCGCAAATAGGTAGGTTTATATTGCAAATATTCTCGTTACTCTCAATGTGAGTAACTTGGCCTCTCTTAAAATTGAATCCTTTTAATTCAAAAAGTTTAGATGTATTACTTCCTGAACAAAGGCATACATTTTGATATTCATATTTTTTTTTCCCGACATAGAATGAGATCAAGTCTCCATCTCTCTTCAATTCCCGAACTTTAGAAGAGGTATTTATATTTATCTTTTGTGATTGTGTAAGAAATTTGCACATTTCTTTCGGTACGATGTATCCAGCATCTTTATAGAAAAGGCCATCCATTTTTAATTGTATACCTGCTATCTCAGACGCCTCTCTGGAATTTACATATCTATAAATTTCACCATCAGATCTCTTTTTAAGAAGCGATGATTGTC
Source organism: uncultured SAR86 cluster bacterium (assembly GCA_938048695.1). Classification (GTDB taxonomy): domain Bacteria; phylum Pseudomonadota; class Gammaproteobacteria; order Magnimaribacterales; family Magnimaribacteraceae; genus Magnimaribacter. The sequence goes on along the minus strand of CALIUO010000006.1, from coordinate 1,586 downwards.
TCTTATTGCTAGCATCATCATGATTTAGTACGAGAACTCCTGTCTTCTTCCATGCCTCCGTCTTTAAGCTTTCATAGAAATAGGTAGCATATAAATAGGATTGAAGATTGAAGCGTCCATAAGCAGTATCATGAGCTGAAAGTTTTGGATAAGTTACTAATAGTTCATGAAAAGATGCTTCTGAACATATATCTTCTGATTGTTCAAAGAGGTCAACTTCAAATCCTTTTTTAGCAAGCATGTAGCTCAACAAACAACCTGTAATACCAGAGCCTACAATAGCAATTTTTTTTTCAGTTGATTGGTTCACTGATTGATTAGAAGTATAGCTGCCCCGTAACATGTGCCTTTTATGAGAGAAACCTTCTACTTTGTTGAAGTTTAAACCTGCATCTTTTAAATTTTTTTTAACCATTCCTGATGAAGTATAGGTCGAGAAGGTGCTGTCTTTATGGCAAGTTTCACTTACAGCATTAAATAACTCTCTAGACCAGAGGTCAGAATTTTTTGATGGAGAAAAGCCATCGAAATACCAAGCGTCAATATTTGCGATTGTATTAATATAATTATATTTTTCAGATATGTTTCCTAGGACTAGATTTAAAGTAACTCTTCCCTCAAAAAGATAGATTTTTTGAACTCCTTGAATGTTTTTAGGATAATTATTTTGAAGTTCTTTACTGCACTGTTGCAGTTCAGGATAACCTTTAAATACTTCTCTAAAATGACTTATTTCAAATAGATATTTATCAAATGAATAGTATTCAAGTCTTTGATTATGCTTGGCATTCTTAAGCCAATATTTACATGTGGTAAGAAAGTTGATCCCAATTCCGAATCCTATTTCCCCTATAAGAAAGTCAGAGTTTGAACTAAGGTCTTTAAATCTAGTTTCAAGATTATTGCCTCTAATAAACACATGCTCAGCTTCTCTTACCGCACCATCTGTGGAAGAGTACAAATCATCATATTCCTCGGAGTAAAGAGAATTATTCTTAAAAGAAAAGGGCGCATACTCACTATTTAAAAATGAGTTTGCGCCCTTATCGATCTCTTTTGGTTTATTTATTTCCTGTAGGTATTTCGTTAAACGGTAGACCTTTATCTGCTCTCATGTCTTGTGGCATTCCAAGTACCTGTTCCGAAATAATATTTTTCAAAATTTCATCAGTTCCACCTGCAATTCTTATACCGGCGGCTCCATAAAATCCATATTGATACATAGATTGTTCGGCTCCTTCTTCATCTGTTCTTAAAATCCCAGCTGAATCAAGCATATCTAGACCAAAATTAGCAATCTCTTGCAGTTTGTTTCCGCTTACTATTTTAGTAATTGAAGACTGCGGTCCAGGAGTTTCTCCTCTAGAAAGAGCTGATATGTTTCTGTATTTGGCATACTTTAATCCACTCTGTTGGCAATACCAATCTGCAAGCTTTTCTCTTACTGAATCATTTTCAATTGCCAGCTTTCCATTTAGGTCCTGTCCTCTTGCCAGTGAAAAAGCTTCTTCAAAATCAGGTCCAGATGCATCACCAACAGCTAATCTTTCATTCATAAGAGTAGTAAGCGAAACTTTCCAACCATC
>CALIUO010000005.1 GCA_938048695.1 uncultured SAR86 cluster bacterium | reverse complement strand
CTGCAGCAGCCGAACCGCCGCTACCATAGCCACTATCGCTGCTTCCTGAAGATCCTTCACTCTCGTGATAACTTGCAAGTGCTATGTTAGAGGCCAAAGATAAAAACAAAATGAAAATATATTTCATGCTTTACTCCTTTTTTAAGTCTGGGCGTCTAAGAATCTAGTAAGCAATAATGGTGCCCCAAAATTGCGTCAAACTTAGCAAAGCAGAAAGTTAATGTGAATGTTCGTAAGAACGAGTGCATTATAGCTAAAATTGTACCTTTTACAAGAACATGTACCTTTTATTTTGAGGATCTTTATGAATATTCTCAGCATTATTTTTTAATTTTCAATGATAGAATTGCTATGTGGAAAGACGAGAGCAATTAAGGTTATTAAAAGGATTAATAGGACATCTTGATAACAAGACGAACATAAGTGCAGGCGGTATTCTTAAGACACCTGCTGATACTTATATCTCTGAAGAAAGGTTTGAAAGAGAGTGGAGTACATTTTTTTTAAATCATCCACAAATCATAGGTATGTCTGGCGATCTTCCTAAACCCAATACCTTCATTACGACAGAAGATTTCGGAGTTCCTGTTCTCGCAACAAGGAATAGTAGAGGAGAGTTTAAGGCTTATGCTAACGTGTGTTCACATAGAGGAGTTACAGTTGAAACTTTAAAGAGGGGAGAAAAATCAAGATTTTCATGTCCATTCCATGGCTGGACATTCAATAATGATGGAAGTTTGATTGGCTACCCTAAAAATGAACAGTTTGGTGAAATAGATAAAGATTGTTACGGCCTGAAAGAGTTACCGGCGCAAGAGAGATTTGGGTTTTTGTGGGTTCATCCCAAACAAGATGGGAAGATTGACCTTGATCAACTATTAGGTAAGGAACTCACAGAGGAATTTAATCAATGGAACTTTGAAAGCCTAGTTTTCGCTAATGAGGATGAATATTTCACAGAGATGAATTGGAAGCTAGCGATAGATACTTTTGGAGAAACCTATCACTTTTCTGTATTGCACAAAGATTCTCTTTTCGAGTCTTTTTACGGTAATTGTCAAATGTTCGATAGTTTTAAACGTAATGGAAGACTGATTCTTTGTAAGAGAACTATAGATGATATGAGAAAGTTACCAGAGTCAGAATGGGATATATGTGCAGGATCACTACCAGTTTATTACCTTTTTCCAAATATTATATTTATGCCAACTCAGGAAGGAGCTTTTCTTGTTAAAGAGTACCCATCTGATAACTCTCCACATAAAAGTTTTTCTAAAATCTCTTTTTATTTTTATCCCCATGTTTTGCAACAAATCAAAGAATTAGAAAAAACAGGAATTGATGGCAAACAACTCTTGGAAGATCAGTATGGGGGATTTGCTTCAGTGATCAGAGACGAAGATTATGTTGCGGCAGCATCATCTCACAAAGGTTTAAAGTCTGGAAACCTTGATTACCTAACTTTTGGCAAGAACGAGCCTGCACTTCATCATTATCATAATACCTATAGAGAAGCGCTTGGCTTACAATCTTTGCCTTTAGAAGAAGCTTAATAAATGAGCATTCTCAATGTTAAAGACCTAAAGAAGTCTTACCTAAATCCTGACACTAAAGAGAAGTTTAATGCAGTAGATGGTATTTCTTTTGAAATAGAGACTACACAGATTTACGGAATATTGGGCCCAAATGGAGCAGGAAAAACAACTACACTTGAGATGGTTGAAGGCTTAACTGATATCGATGGCGGCTTCGCATGTGTAAATGGTTTAGACGTAGCCGAAAATCCCTATAAAGTTAAAGAAATTATTGGAGTTCAACTGCAATCAAATGAGTATTTTGACTCTTTAAGTTTAAAAGAGTTATTGATCCTGTTTGGTAAGTTATATAAAAATAATGTTAATGTTAATGACCTTTTAAACAGTGTCGATCTATTAGATAAGGTCAACGCAAAACCTGAAGAGCTTTCAGGAGGACAAAAACAAAGATTCTCTATTGCCTGTGCGTTAGTCAATCAGCCATTAGTTCTTTTTCTGGATGAGCCTACAACTGGACTTGATCCTCAAGCAAAACACAACTTATGGAAGTTAATAAAAAAACTTAACTTATCTGGTATGACTATTATTTTAACTACCCATAACATGGAAGAAGCGGAAAAGCTTTGTCATAAAGTAGCAATCATGGATAAAGGAAAAATAATGTCGGAGGGTAGCCCAAAAGATTTAATAGCTAAATTTGATTCAGAAAATGCCGAAAAGGGCAATCTTGAGAATGTTTTTCTCCATCTAACGGGCAGAGGTCTTCGAGAATAAATGATTACTTCGTTACAGATACATTTAGCTAAAGTTTTTCTTAAAATATTTTTAAGGAATAGACAGGCAATTCTATTTAGTCTTTTTTTCCCTCTGATATTTATGGGAGCTTTTTCTTTTTCAGGCGGGGAAAGAGATCCTTTTTTGATCGGCATAAACGATGAATCTAAATCAAAATTTTCTTCAGATTTTATACAAGCTCTAGAAAAGGAGGAACTATTTACATTAGTGATAGGAAATTTTGATGAACTTCAAACTTTTTTAGCTGAAGGAGAGATTCAAGGTTTTGT
>CALIUO010000004.1 GCA_938048695.1 uncultured SAR86 cluster bacterium | reverse complement strand
ACCATCTAACTTATCAGAATCCCCCATACCTATTAGATCAGGTATCACTACTCGACCTAAATCTTCTACATGAGGTGCTATGTTTCGCCATAAGTAAGAAGAGGTAGGATTACCATGCAGAAATAAAAAAGTATCACCATTCCCTTCATCAACATAGGCCATTTTTTTATTTCTAACTTCTTGATATTTTTTAGTGTATTTCATATTTAATCTAAATTAGGGACCACAAAAGCCTTAAATTCTTGTTCATAAAGCTCAGCAAACTTAATCGTTGTTTTATCTTCATAAGCACCTCCAATGGCTTGTAAACCAATAGGCATTCCATCACTAGCAAGACCAGTTGGAAATACAGTGCTTGGGAGATGAGCATTGACAGCAAGACCAGGCCAAAATATTTGCTGGAAGAATCTCTGTTCTTGATTATCAATCATGATTGTGCGTTCGGAGATCTTTCCATGATCATGCTTAATAGCTGTAGTTGCTAACTGAGGACAAATTAGTATGTCCCAGTCTTGAAAGAATTTAGACCAAGATATCTTGATTTGTTCTCTAGCATAATTCTGTCGAATCCAGTTTCTATGAGATAGAACAGTTCCTTTAGCCAAGATAGCCTCTGCGGATAAGTCATTTTTATCTAGATTTGATGCAATTTCTTCTATCTTCTTAAATTCATCATCAGACATTCCTGATTGCATTACAGATTGAAGTAGTAATTGATAATTAATTTCTCCTTTCAAAAAATCATGATCTGGTTTTGCCGTATAGGAAACATTGGCACCTACAGAAGCAAGATTCTTACCTACTTCTTCGCATCTTTGAGAAATATCCTTGGAAACAGGTGCCATTTCGTCATTAGACCAAATAGCGATATTAAAATCTTTAAGACTAGATTTTCTTGATTCAGGGAGGTTTAGTTGCCATCCTCTAGCTTCTCTTTCTATAGGACCGGCCATAATATCCAGTGCAATCTCAAGGTCTTTAGCACTTCTTGCAAGTGGACCACAGACAGACAGATCCGGTTCAGGAACATTAGGTATCAACTCATGTCCAGATGAAGGAATAATTCCGTGACTAGGTTTATGACCAAAAACACCACAATAATGAGCAGGATTTCTTATTGAACCGCCAATATCAGAACCGGCTTCTAGAGAGGTAAATCCAGCAGCTAGTGCAGCCGCACTTCCACCAGAAGAACCTCCTGGCGTTCTATTCACATCCCATGGATTACCGGTAGTTCCATAGATATCATTGTAAGTTTGAAAGTCAGCAAGGTTCATTGGAACATTGGTCTTTCCTAAGAAATGGGCTCCTGCATTTTTAAATCTTTGCACAGCCAAACCATCCTCTTTTGCAATGTTACCCTTATACTCTGGTATACCCCAATTCGTACTTTGACCTTTGATGTTATAAGACTCCTTTATGGTCATAGGAACGCCATGAAGAGGACCTAAATTTTGATTAGTTGAAAGAGACTTATCTGCTTCTTTAGCATCTTCAATTGCTTGGTCAAATATTCTGACAACTACAGAATTAATTTTATCATCGTACTTTTCTATCCTGTCTATGAAATGTTGAGTGAGTTCTAAAGAGCTTACTTCTTTGCTTTTTATTTTCTCTGCTATTTCAAGGGCAGATAAGTAATGAATCTCCATATTTAATCTTCTCCTGGTTTCCAGTCTTCATATCTTTCTTGAAGTCTTTGCATTCCAGATATCCAACGATCTCTGTCATTTCCTTTTCTTGAAACATATTCAAGAACTTCAGTATGAGGAGTGACTAAGAACCTTTCATTTTCAATAGCATCTAGAACATCAGCAGCAGCTTCATCGGCCTCAATCATTCCATCAACTCCTGCAACTCCAGCACCCTGAGCCGTCATTGCTGTTCTTACTGCTTGTGGACATAAACATGAAACACCAATACCTTTACTTCCATATGTTATTTTTATCCATTCCGCAAAACTCACTGCAGCAGCTTTAGTTACCGAATAGCCAGCGGAACCAATTTGAGTGAGCAAACCTGCAGCAGAAGAGGTATTCATTAGATAGCCTTCACCTCTTTCTAACATTTGGGGCAGAACATGCTTAGCTGCAAAAATATGAGATTGAACATTCACTTCCCATATATTTTGCCAATCCGAAGTTTCAACTTCGAAAAAGCCATGAACTCCACCTATTCCAGCATTGGAACAGAATATGTCTATTCCGCCAGAATACTCATTCGCTTTCTCAATAACATTAATAATATCTGCTTCCTGACCTACGTTAGCCTGAACTGCCAAACCACCTATATCATTCGCTGTTTCAGTGGCACCTTCTATATTCATATCTACACAAACAACTGATTTTGCTCCAGCATTATTAAAAGCCTCACATAAAGCCTTACCGATACCACTGGCCGCTCCAGTTACTACAACTCTTTTGTCTTGAATTTGCATTAGTCTAATCCTAATTCCTTTATGGCTTCCTCTCGCATTTGTTTTTTGGCTATCTTTCCAGCAGCTACTTTTGGTAGTTCATCAGCTTGGAACCACATATATTCAGGAACTTTAAATTTTGCAATTTTGGCTGCCAAAAAGGATGACAAATCTTCTTCAGAAAGTTCTGCCCCCGGATTAAGAGATACTCTTGTAGCGAGTTTTTCGCCAAGTCTTTCATCGGGTATTCCAAATACCGAAGCTTCTCTTACTGAAGGGTGTTCATAAATGGCTGCTTCGATCTCTAAGCAAGCTATATTTTCTCCACCTCTAATGACTATATCTTTGATTCTATCTTTAATGTAAAGAAAACCATCTTCATCAATGATTCCAACATCACCACTTCGGAACCAACCCTCACTATCTAGTACTTCATTGGTTGCTTCTTCATTTTTTAAGTAGCACCTAAAATTGCAAGTAGATTTGATAGCAACTTCACCTAGTTCGTTAGGTCCTAATTCATTACCTTCTTCATCCATTATTTTAATTAAGTTTAGGAAGGGAGTAGGGTAACCAGCCGTACTTGGACGCTCGTACAAGGTTATCCCTGAGGCATTTGTCGCGTGAGCATTAGTTTCAGTGAGACCATATCCAACCGTGGCAACTTTATCGGGGTGATCTTTTTCCTGAGCTTTAATTTGCTCAGGAGGTCTAGCTGCTCCACCTGATCCAAGTCCTTTCAAACTAGATATATCTATTTCTGGATTATCCTTGTGAGCTTGCAGTACTTCAGCAGACATTGTCGGCACACCAGTCATATCCGTTACTTTATGTTTTTCAATCAGTCGTAAGGCTTCAACAGCATCCCATTTGTACATAAATACGATCTTTCTGGCAGTCACTAATGAAAGTAAAAATACGGCATGCGATCCCGTTACGTGAAAGAGGGGTACTGCAGCAATTGTGCAAGGATTTTCACCTGCGATTGGTGAAGCTAGTGGCTCACCATCAACTTCAATTTGAGTAGCAAGCTGACCCATTAGTGCCCAAGTTATAGGTGCAGAAACTACAGCTCTGTGCGTAGAGACCACTCCCTTTGGATATCCAGTACTTCCTGATGTATACATGATGCTTGCGTCATCTTCAGGATCAATTTCAACTTCAGGGAAAGCTTCCATTGGAGACACCAGGTCATCAAATGACTCGGTATTTGTAAACTTACTTGCATCACAACGAACAGCTATTCTAGGCATATCTTCAACGTAGCCTTCTAATCTTTGTAACCTTTCTTCATCAGCAATAAATATGGAGGATTCACTATGGGTTAATCCATAATCTAATTCCTCTCCTTGCCACCATGAATTCAGTGGAACTGCAACAGCACCTATAGAAGTGACAGCTATATATGAATTAATCCATTCAGGATAATTTCTCATTGAAAAGGCAACTTTATCGCCTTTCTTGATACCATATTTATCCATTAGCACATGTGCTAATCCTGCAGAAGTATTTAAAACTTCTTGATAAGAATAAGTTTCTTCTTCATAGGCTAAAAAATCCCACTCTCCGTGTATTAAGGGGAACTGAAAATAATCTCGGAGTGTTTGAGGGAGGTTTGCAAAGACATGATAATTATTGCCTCGTATTTCTTGTTCTTTAAGCTCAAACAGCCCTTCTTTAGTGAATTCTCTTGCAAGATTTTCACGCGCTTCTTTTTTGACAAATTCTTTTATATCCATTTTTTATTTTCCTGTAAATTTTGGTTCTCTTTTTTCAACGAAGTGTGACACACCTTCTTTAAAATCGTCCGATTTAAAACTTTCTAACATTGCTTGCATCGAACTATCTAAATTTTCTTTAATCGTCTCTCCCTGAGCATTATAAATTTGCTGCTTCATGATTCTGAGAGATCTCGGAGAGACATTTTTTGCAAGGTCGGCAGCATAAGCAAATACCGCATCATCAAAATTTTCTTCTGAAAAAGTTTTATTAACTATTCCCATTTGTTCTGCCTCTTCAGCACTAAATTTTCTTGATGAAAACAAAATATCATTAGCTCTAGCTATTCCTACCAACCTTGGAAGGATCCATCCCACTCCCCACTCAGCTATTAAACCTCTTTTTGAAAAAGCACTTGAAAAAACTGCTCCTTCTTTTGCGAATCTTATATCTGCATATAGTGCCATGATAAAACCTACTCCAGCAGCTGGTCCATTTATTGCTGCAATAATAGGTTTAGGAACTGTTGGGAAATAACTAAAACCACCATCAAATCCTTTTACCTCGTTGGCTGCATACTCTCTTTCTTCTGCTTCAACCTGAGATCCTTGAGATTCACCTTGACTAGTAGCAGCCAGACCATCCATATCCGCTCCGGCACAAAAACCTCTGCCAGCACCAGTGACTATAATGACTTTGACTTCTTCATCTTTAGCTGCATCATCTAATTTTTCTCTTAATCCAGCTCTAATTTCATCATTAACTGCATTAAGTCTTTCGGGTCTATTTAATGTAACAATTGCTACACCTTCTTTTTTTTCATACAAAACTGCATTATTCATCTTAATCTCCTTTTTAAGCAGTTGAGCCGCCATCTATAACTAGCGTGTGGCCATTAACAAATGTTCCGGCGCTTGAAGCTAGAAAAACTGCAGCTCCTCCTATTTCATCTGGCTCACCAATTCTTCTAAGAGGGCAGGTCGCTGTTGATTGTTTCAATATTTCAGGATTTTCCCACAATGCTCTTGCAAAGTCGGTTTTAAATAGACCAGGTGCAATTGCATTGGTTCTTACATTATGAGGTCCAAATTCAGCTGCTAGATTTTTTACCAACATGATATCTGCTGCTTTAGATATATTATATGTACCAATAACTGTGCTTGATTTAAGTCCACCAATAGAGGAAACAATTATTATGCTTCCATCCTTCCTTTCAGTCATTTCTGGTATAACCATTTGGCATAACAAGTGATTGCTCTTGATATTGTTATTCATGACTTTATCAAAGGCATCCTCAGGAATATCCATCATAGATCCAAAAAAGGGATTGGATGCTGCATTGCATACCAAAATATCTATTTTTCCTAATTGTGCCCTTGTTTCATCGACTAGCATCTGAAGAGCAACTTTATCTGAAATATTACAGGGGATTACAATCGCCCCGCCTTTTGTTCCTTCACATGCTTCATTAATCTCATCGGCCACAACCTGGCAGGCATCTGCTTTACGACTTGAAACAACTACCTTAGCTCCATGAAGAGCCATTTGCATTGCAATAGATTTACCAATTCCTTTTGATGAGCCGGTAATAATTGCCGTTTTTCCTGTTAAATCAAACATATTTTCTCCCTAGTAATAGACAGCAGTCTACTCTAGATTCT
>CALIUO010000003.1 GCA_938048695.1 uncultured SAR86 cluster bacterium | reverse complement strand
TTTATATTTTCGTCTCGCTTTACAATTTCTCTTCTTTTACTGGGCATATTCTGTAACCAGACCATCTTTTAATCCTTCTAATCTCACAAATTAAACAAAAAGTTAAATTACATGAAAGACTATTTCTTTATACTTGAATACGGTCAATGGTTAATCCTGGTACTAAGTATATTGGCGTTATATTTAGTAAGCTCTGTCAGGCATAAAACAAGATTAAAAGGTTATCTCATGACCGCTTTAAGCAGATTTTCAGGAGCGATAATATTTCTATTTGTAGATTTATTTGCCTTTGTAATTGCAAATCTCATCCAAACTTACATTGCGATAAGGGGATACTTTCAGAATAAAGCGGCAGGTGAAGAGTTTTCTAAAAGTTCAGAAGATATTGTTAGAGAGGCGATGCGGGTAATATGGACTGAAGGAGATATATCGAGGGTAGGTGAATTTTATTCAGATAACTTTAAGGCCGACTATCCTTTTCCTGATTGGGGAGAGGGTTTAGAAGGAGTAACAAATTTAGCGCTTAAGGTAAGAGAAGATTTACCAGATTACAGAGAAGATATAGAAGAGCTTTTAATTGCTGACAAGGAAGTAATTGTTATTCTAAAGATCAGTGGCTCTCATCCAACTACAAAAGAAAAAGTTAGTTTCAGAGACGTAACGATACTTACTTTGGAAAATGACAAAATTATAAGTCAACGTGGCTTAACTGACTTATTTTCTCTTTATCTTAAGTTGGGTTTAATTCAAATGCCTCAAACTTCTGATTAAGAATACTTTTGCTAATGTATTGTAAGTTCAAAAAAATTAGGTGAATAAAATGAAAGAAAGTGTTGTTTTTGAAAGGGATGATGCGATAGCAATTATCTCAATAAATGATGCCCCTTATAACCGCATGTCCTTAGATTTCATGGATTCTCTTGAAGAATTGGTAATTAAGATAGAAAAAGATAATTCTATTCGAGCTGTAGTTTTAACTGCTGAAGGACTGGATAACTTCTCAGTAGGAATGAACCTCAAACAGTTACCAGAGGGAGTTGAAAGGAAGGGGAGTTCAGATGCTTTATTTGATCAAAGATTGAATGTCATAGAAGCAATTGAGACTATGCATAAACCATGGATAGCTACTATGTTTGGTTATTGCTTGGGAGGAGGTCTGGAAGTGCCTTTAGGATGTCATTTTCGTCTTGCAGCAGATGAGGGAGCTCAGATAGGATTACCTGAACTTGACTTGGGAGCGGTTCCGGCTTGGGGAGGTAGTGCACGCTTAGCCAAGTGTGTTGGGGAGAATCAAGCCATAGATATGATATTGAGATCAAAAAAAATATCTGGAAAGAAAGCATTAGAGATAGGATTGGTTCATGAAATATGGCCTTTAGAGGAACTAAAATCTGCTGCCGTATCTCTTGCACATGAGCTAGCTTCACAACCAGCACAGGCTGTCAAAAGCATGATGAGTGTTCTTGTTAATAGCTCCGATAGGGAATTAGAAGATCTTCTGAAAGCAGAAAGACAGGCTGTACGTGATAATAGCGGCACCAAAGATTCACAAGAAGGTATGATTGCTTTTCTAGAAAAAAGAAAACCGGAGTTCAATAAATGATTTGTTTACAAGTAGAAGTACCTGAAGAGGTATGCGAAATTGATGACGAGTTAAAGGCCATTTATCACAGTAATGATTGTGTATGCATATGGATATTCAAAACCCGAGAAGAAAGAAATAGTTTTATGGACGAAACCGCAGGAATGAACAAAGAGTCAAGAGAGAAACACTTTTCAGACCATTACACTTTCTAGTGACTAACTCACAGGAGATGAGTGATGTACTTGAATTTTCAAACCTTCATCAACTGTTACAAAAATAAATGTAAAAGCAACTAAAGTAGTTTCTTCAGAATCGTAGGGTTTAAAATTAAGTGTACCCATTGCAGCAGTAAGATCTGTTTTGAGAAGAAGATTTAATTCTTCTAAATGAATATCTTCCCAAGGTTTAAGTGCAAAGCCATTATCTTCAGAGATATCCCCTCCAACAAAATAGGATAAAGCATCTTTTATATTGTTTCTAAAAACAGCTTGCTTTGTGAAAGTTGGTTTAAATAAAACGTCCATTTCGTCAAAAGCATAGTGAGTGCCGAGGAAATGTTCGGCTCTCTGGTTAACGTCTCCACCTTCTAGGTGTGTCTTACCAATCTCTATGACACCTTTACACCAAGAGCTCAGGAACTCATCTATTTGCTTTGACTCCATAACTACTTAAACCCTTTTTTGAAGGATTTTTTTCATAGTAGAGACACTTAGTACTTTGCCATCTTGAGCTAATGATTCAGCTAGAGATCCATCACCTTCAGGTGCATAGATATTAAATAGCACCAAAGCACCTTCTGGACCGCCTTGTTCCATATGTATATCTCCAGGTTCTTTATGAACAAAATCTCCTACTTTTCTCACCCTGGATGAAGTTTTTTCCCCCGATTCAATATCTATATCAGAGACATGTAACTCCCCTTGGATTACAACAGAACTTGTTTCAGCTGTATGTCGATGGAAGTGACAAAATGAATTAGGTGCCCACTTAACTAAAATTTCTAACCTTCCATCCTCTCGAGCATCTAAAACTGCATCAGAATAATCAATTGGGAAATTAAAATTTTTATCATCCTTATAATGTTTCCATTTTAAGTCTTGGTTATTGAGTAGATTCATAAATCCTTTATATCAATTTTCTTTAAAAATTCAATGCTTCAAGGTTATTTACTAATAAATCTTACAAAGAGGCTTTGAGTGAGTTATTCTTTACCTCATCTTTTCAATAAAGAAAAAAGTTATTAAAGTTTATATCTAAGTATTAATAATCCAGGAGCTTGAATGAGTAATTCTTCAGAATATGTACCACCTAAAGTTTGGACTTGGGATACTGAAAGTGGCGGGAGATTCGCAAATATAAATAGACCTATAGCGGGTGCTACACATGAAAAGGAATTGCCAGTTGGAAAACATCCTCTGCAACTCTATTCACTAGGCACTCCTAACGGGATAAAGGTAACTATTCTATTAGAAGAACTATTAGCGTTGGGTCATGAGGGTGCTGAATACGATGCATTCTTAATAAATATTGGAGAAGGCGCACAATTCAGTAGCGGTTTTGTGGATATAAACCCAAATTCAAAAATACCGGCGCTACTTGATACAAGCACCAACCCTTCTACACGAGTATTTGAATCAGGTGCGATTTTAGTTTACCTGGCAGAAAAATTTGGAGAATTTCTCCCTACTGAAGCCTCTGCTAGAGCAGAGTGTATGTCGTGGATCTTTTGGCAGATGGGAAGTGCTCCTTACTTGGGAGGTGGATTTGGTCATTTTTACGCTTATGCCCCTGAAAAATATGAATACCCAATTAATAGATATGCTATGGAAGTTAAACGTCAATTAGATTTATTGGATAAAAACTTAGATGCTAGAGAATATATCTGTGGGGATGAGTACAACATCTCAGATATTGCTATTCATTCGTGGTACGGAACCTTAGTTCTCAATAATGCTTACAATGCTTCAGAATTTCTTGAAGTAGATTCTTACAAGAATTTGGGTCGATGGGCTAAGCAAATAACTGAACGCCCTGCTTATAAGAGGGGTTCCTTGGTAAATAGAAAACCCAATGGTCCCGACGATAAAGAAATATTAGAAAGGCATGATGCCAGCGACATTAAACTTTAATATTTAAAGAAAAATAAATTTAGCTACAAATATCAAAGTCAGGAACCAAGCACCTGAAGAAATCTTATTGATTTCACCTATAAATATTTTTATGGATACATAGGCTAAAAATCCTAAAGCTATACCATTTGCTATCGAGAATGTCAGTGGGATCATTACTATCATTATCAAAGCCGGCAACAATTCGGACTGATCGTCCCAATTGAGCCTTTCCATTCCACTTAGCATTAAGATTGCTACATAAATCAAAGCTCCAGCTGTGGCGTAAGCCGGAACAGCTGCTGCAAGTGGTGACAAGAATGTTGCTAAAAGAAATAAAACTCCAACAACTACAGCCGTGATACCAGTTCTACCACCAGCTTCTATTCCTGCGGAGCTTTCTACATAACTTGTTACAGGGGCACAACCTAGGAAAGAACCAAAAACGCTTGAACTGCTATCTACCTTTAAAGCTTTATCTAAATCTTTAATATGTCCTGTTTCAGTTACTAGGTTTGCCCGAGTTGCTACACCAAATAGAGTTCCCGCTGTATCAAATAAATTTACAAAAAGAAACGAGACGATGACGCTTATCATTGCGACGTCTAATGCCCCAAGGATATCTAATTTCATAAGTACTGGAGTTACATCAGGAGGAATAGAAAAGACACCTTCAAACTCAACTAGATTTAAAAAGATACTGATTAGTGTTACAGATAATATTCCAATAATGATTGCTCCAGGTATCTTTCTTATTGAGAGTATAGATATAAGCAAAAACCCTAAGCCAGCTAATAAAGTTCCTGGATTTGTGAAGTCTCCTAAACTTAAAAAAGTCGCCCCATTTGCAATAATTATTCCTCCATTCTTGAGACCAATGAATCCAATAAATAGACCAACTCCCGCACCCATTGCAATCCTAAGATTCAAAGGAATACTGTCTAACATCCATCGTCTCAAGGGGGTTATGCTCATGATAAAAAATAGAATCCCTGCTATGAAGACTGCTCCTAGGGCTACCTCCCATGAATAACCCATTTCCCCAACTACGGTATAAGTAAAAAATGCATTCAATCCCATACCGGGAGCTAAGCCAACCGGCCAATTTGCAAAGAGTCCCATGAAAAGGCAAGCGACTGCAGCTGCCAAGCATGTACCAACAAATATAGCCCCGTAATCCATTCCAGATTGAGCCATCATTTGAGGGTTAACAAATATTATGTAAGCCATTGTGATAAAAGTAGTTATACCGGCCAGTATTTCCTTCTGTATGCTCGTTTGATGCTCTGAAACTGCAAAAAAATTCTCTAATAATGACTTCATGATTTGATGGAATCTCCTTAAGGTCTACTTTAAAGATTTATTTATTTGTTACTACAGAATTCTTCTAAAAAAAGTAATATTAAGTGAAAAAAAGTAATATTTAGGGAAAAATAACATAAATTTTTAGCTTTCTTCACTACAGCTATTGCAAGTGAAATATTCAACGTTAGAATATATTTTTGGTTGCAAGACAAGGATTTTTAATGAAATTATCAAACTCCCTTTTTAGGTCTTTCCTCTCAATCTCTCTTGCGCTCTCAATAACTTCAATGAGTCTTAATGTCTTCTCTAACGAGTTGGCTATAGATGAAGTTATTGTTACAGCAGAGAAAAGAGTTGAAAGTTTACAAGACGTTTCTAAAGCTGTTACAGCTTTGAGCAATGATGAGATTGAAAGAAAAAATATAGTAGATTTTGTGGGTTTAAGCGCTATAGCTCCAGGAGTTACAGTTGCTAAGAACGAAGGATACAAAACTATTATTTCTATTCGAGGTGTCGGAGATGAGACTAACCAAAATGCTATAGCGGCTCCATCGGTTGCTTTGCATATGGATGGTATATTCATAGCTTCTAAATTCTCTTTAAGAACTGACTTCATAGATCTTGATAGAATAGAGGTCTTAAGAGGCCCTCAGGGTACATTATTCGGTCAGAACTCTACTGGAGGTACTGTTAATGTTATAAATACCTTACCTTCTTTCGATGAACTCAGTGGCAAGATTGATCTAACACTAGGAGATTATGACTTAGCCAAGGCAAGAGGAGGTATCAATATTCCTCTTTCAGATTCCGTAGCAACTCGTTTTTCTTGGGTAACAACTGACCAAGATGGTTTTACAGAAAATCTAGTGAATGGTCAGGATTTAGATGATACCAATCACACCACTCTTAGAACTGATTGGCTTTTTGATGTAAGTGATACTTCAAGCCTTCGGTTATTTGCACAATATTTTGAAGCAGAAAATAATGGTGCAG
>CALIUO010000002.1 GCA_938048695.1 uncultured SAR86 cluster bacterium | reverse complement strand
CTAAACAAAGACACTACTGTTTCCAATGGGATTAAAGGACACCAACACAGAAAGAAGAATGAACTCAATAAGAAATATTTTGAGATTCATGAAGAGGAGATGGATTAATGGGTATATTTCTAATAGCCCTCTCAGTTACTTTCGGATGCTTCTATTTCTTTAAAAACAAAAAAGATAGAGATGATGTTCCGGAGGCTGCAATTGCTTTCGCTATTGTTATGTTCTTTATGGGCTTATTCGCACTCTAGATTGATGGACATACTTCACAGATTCGCACTAATAGTTCACTGGTTTAGTTTTATGGTTGGAATAGTCTTTTTTTTAGTTCTGGTCTACATAGCTTTTTTTGAAGCCCAAGAACCGACAAGAGGTATCATCAAAGAACTTGTTCTTTTGTTTGCTCCTGTTATCTTCATTGGATGTCATGGCATGGGTTGGTTATTTCGATTTGTTATATCAGGTAAGATTCACTTTCTACCTTGGAAGAAATTAAATGACTAAGAACCTAACCACCCTCCTACTAACTTTGCTAGTCTCTGGAAGCTTGTGGGCACAAAACCCTGAAGAAGCTCTCTATAAATATTTTGAGTTATTTAATATTGCTGATAAAGATGCAATTAACGAAGCCTCGGATTCTCCTTTTGTTTTTTTAATAGGAAATAATAAGACTGTGTCTAAAAACTATGGTGACTCTGTAGACTTCGAAGGTCTAAGAAAACAGGGATGGGCTTATTCAAAAATAAATAAATCTGAATTGATATATGCCGACGAATTATCCGCGATGGTTGATATTAATTTTTCTAGATTGAATGACGATGAGAAAGTTCTCTCAACAACCGATGCTACTTATCTACTGGTTAACAAAAATGGTAAGTGGTTGTTAAAAGCAGGTTTTATAAACTCCAACCTCTCTCTTGGTAAATGAAAGCACCACTAATCTTCTTACTATGCGTTGTGATATTTGTTATTTCCATGATTTGGCTTTCTGTCTAGAAAATTAGAAAAAGCAATCCCGATACAAGAAAGGTATTTACAGCAGATTTCTCTTTTAGACACTATATATTCGCCCTTTTGTTTTTTATTAGCTAAATGTAGAGTAGATATCTATGTGGATATTCATAATTTTGGTATTGGCTGCCTGGGAAATTTACTGGACTTACAATGCCTGTTGGATAGCAGCGAAGCTAGACGAGAAGAAATCCTTCTTATTTTTTCTTGCTTTCAATTTATTAGGAATTCCAGAGATTATTTATATCTATAGAAAGAAAAAAGAGTTTGGTTGAGAAATTATGAATAATTGGGTTAATTGGATTATCTATGGCTGTCTTATAATAGTTTTAATACTTTATTTCTTTTTCTAATTAAAAATATGATTGAACTTATACTATTAGCCATACTAATTTTCGTAGGAATTCTATGGTTTAGAAATTTGTCTAAGAACTTCAACAAAGAGCAGTCGAAGTTTGAAGGAGACAAGAAGGCTAACAAGTGGCAGACCTACATTTCTATAATAATAGTAAGCGGTTTCTTCATTTGGTTATTGATTACTAACGGGAACTTAAATTAAAAAACTATTATGAAATATATAAAGAAACTAACACTAGTCATAGGAATACTATTAGCAACTTCTGCAACAGCTGAATCTGCAATTACTCCCGAAGATCTGCCGCCCTGGCTTCAACCCAAACTGCTAGTCCACATAGCGGCTATGGAAATGGATGACAAGCAGAATGATGAATTTCGTGAGGCTCTAAAGGAGTGTTTAACCGGGCTTCAACAGGTGGTTCAACGTGAAATTCGAAAAGGAGGTGTAAATATACCCAAAAGAATAGAGCGAGGAATAAAACGTCAGTACAGCAAACTGGATAAGCGCATGAAGGATACCTTGAAAGAACCTCAAATAGAGTATTGGACAAGCTATCTAGAAGGATTAAAGATAGTAATGAGAGAGCAAGCTTCAAAAAGGTAAATTATGAATAAAGAAAAAATTTTTACTCTATTTTTATGGGCAGTATTAGCAGCCAACTACTTTTTGGGCTTCTCTATGTGGATCAATTACTTTGCGGCTCTTCTTCTAGGGATACACGCTATCGAATTTGTTGTCTTCTTTAAGAAAATTAAAGATTCTAATGACGGCTTAATTTATGGATTGTTTCAAACTTTAATATTTGGCGTTCTATACATAGGTGCTCTAGAGAAAAAGGAAAATTAATGATAATTAAAAGATTAATAATTGCTTCGTTTGTTTGCTTAATTTCCCTAAACGCATACTCAGCTTATAGCGTTAAACAGAAAACAACTTCTGTTGATATAAATGGTGTCTCTATTGCTTACACAACTGCAGGAAAGAAAGAAGATCCAACTGTTTTGATGATCATGGGTTTGATGGCATCTCATAAAGTATGGGGGGAAGAGATAGTCAATGACCTTGTCGACTCGGGATATCAAGTAGTACTTTTTGATAATAGAGATACGGGAGATTCAGAGAAATTGGACAGATTAGGTAGACCAAACCTTTACTGGAAATTCTTTCTTAGTTCTCTTGGTTTTGATTTCAGCGCACCTTATACGCTAAATGACATGGCAAATGACGGAGTTGCTCTTCTGGAATACCTGAATATAGATGAAGCGCACATTGTTGGTGCCTCTATGGGTGGAATGATAGCCCAAATTATTGCGGCTAATTATCCGGAAAAAACAAAAAGTCTCGTTTCAATTATGTCTTCTACGGGCGCACCCCACTTATCTGAAATGTCGGAAAGAAATGAAAACACTTTCAGAAATATTGAGGAAATAGACTCTGACAATGCCCGATCTTATGGCTTTTTTCCTGAGGCTATGCCTCGACAATTAACAGCTATTTTTAAAGCAGGCGATAGATCAGAAATAGTTAAGAGCATATCTGTTCCTACACTAGTGCAACATGGGGAAGAAGATACACTGTTGCCAATAGATCATGGAGAGCATACAGCTGAACTTATTGAAGGTTCAAGGTACAAAGCATATAAAAATATGGGTCACAATCTACCTCCTGAAGTATTACCCTTAGTCATAGAAGATATGGTGAACTTCTTTAAAGAAAGAGATGAAATTCTTTAATAAGAAAAATAAATTATTTCCGGCGATAGAACCATTTGATTCAGGCTACATAAATAAAGGAATTCACGAAATATATTACGAGCAATGCGGAAATCCTAAAGGAAAGCCGCTTATCTTCTTACATGGAGGTCCTGGAGGTGGGGCTGGAAGCTTTTCAAGACGATTCTTTGATCCTAAAAAGTATCGTATCGTTCTCTTCGATCAACGTGGTTGTGGCAAGAGCAAACCGCACACTTGTCTAGAAGATAATACAACGTGGCACCTGGTAGAAGACATTGAGTCTATTAGAAATGAACTTAATATCGATAAATGGTTAGTTTTCGGTGGGTCATGGGGGAGTACTCTTGCCCTGGCCTATGCCCAAAGCCATCCTGAGGTTGTCTCTGAGCTTATTCTTAGAGGTATTTTTATGCTTAGGGAAAAGGAACTCCAATGGTTCTACCAATATGGAGCCAGTGAGATTTATCCTGAGGCGTGGAAAGGTTTTTTAAAAGAGATTCCTCTAGAAAAACGATCTAACCTTATAGAAGCGTATAGGGAAATATTTAATGGTGAAGATGAAGAAAAAAAACTTTCAGCTGCCAAGGCCTGGTCTAAATGGGAAGCATCAACAAGTTTTATTAATCATAATCCAGAGGCAGTGAAGGATTCTGTTAACAGCGAATTCGCTTTGGCATTTGCCTTAATAGAAAATCATTATTTTGTGAATAAGGGGTTTCTAGAAGATGAAAATCAACTTCTGGACAATATCGACAAGATAAGAAATATACCTACAGTAATAGTTCAAGGAAGATATGATGTAGTTTGTCCTCCGACTACCGCTTACGAGTTACATTCAAGATGGCCTGAAGCAGAATTGAAGATAGCACCTTTTTCTGGCCACTCAGCCTTTGAAGAAGAAATTACTCACTTACTCATAGAAGCTACTAATAATTTTGCGAATAATTAGAGACAAAAAAATGAAAAAAGAATTCAAAATCAAAATATTAGCATTCGTTCTTTTCTTTTCTTTAAATTCTTACACAGAAGGAGAGCATAAAATATTTAATCTCGGTAACTTTGATTTGGAGAGCGGAGTGGTGTTACCTAATGCCAAACTTTCATATGTGACTCATGGAGAATTAAATAAAGAAAAGGATAATTTGATATTCGTGCCTTCAGCATATTTGGGCGACCATCATGGGTTTGATTTTTTAATAGAGCCAGGAAAAGCCTTAGACCCAAATAAATATTTTATTGTTGCAACAGATATGTTTCAGAATGGTTTATCTAGCTCTCCAAGCAATACTCCGGCTCCTTACGATGGCCCAAATTTTCCTCTGATTTCGATTAGAGACAATGTAAAAGCTGGACATAAATTACTTACGGAGGAATTTGGAGTAAAGAAAATCAAAAGTGTAGTTGGTTTTTCTATGGGAGCTCAGCAAGCATTTCAGTGGGGAGTTAGTTATCCATATTTTGTAGAAAAAATAGTAGGTATAGCCGGTTCAGCTGTTGAATATCCACATGGCATAGTTAGATTGGAAGGTTTTATAGCTGCGATAAAATCAGATCAAGACTTCAATGAGGGACAATATGCCTCCCCTCCTGAAATAGGCTTGAGAGCTGGAGGTGCACATTGGGCAAGTTGGGGCTGGTCTCAGGAATGGTTTAGATTAGGTCTTTATGAAGAAATGGGCCTTAATAGCACTGATGAGGTAATTGAGTGGTTTGAAGAATTTGTTCTTACTTGGGATGCTAATAATCTCATTGCTCTAGCCAGAACCTGGCAGAATAATAATATTGGTAATACTCCGGGCTTTGATGGGGACTACACTAAAGCTTTGGGCTCTATAAAAGCAGATGTTTTATATATGCCTAGCGAAACCGATATGTACTTCCACATAGATGCTTTGAGAGAGGAAGCGAAATTAATTCCCGGTGTTAAATTCAGAGTTATACCTTCTTTATGGGGGCATATTGCGGGAGCTGGTTTCTCGCCTGAAGATGCTCTCTTTATAAATGATCAAATAGAAGAGTTTTACAGGTAAGTACTTATTACAGACAAAATTCTAAATTCCGTAAATTTGGTTTAAACTGAATTTATGGGAGAGATTAAGCATGTTTCAATGGATACCCCTATTGAAAGAATACTTGAAATTTTAGATGAGGATGCCGGTCTAATAATTGATAACTTTTTAAGTGATCAGAATTTAGAATCAATTAAGAATGACTTAAAACCTTATTTAAATGTAACTAGAAATGGGCAAGATGAATTCACCGGTTTTGAAACTAAAAGAGTAGGTGCTCTAATGGCAAGATCAAAAACTTGCCAAGATTTAGCTTTAGATCCATTAATTAATCAGGTGGCAGATAGCTTCTTAGGGCCTCATTGTGAAAGTTATCAGCTTCATTTCACTTCAGCCATTCAAATAGGTCCAGGCGAATCCAGTCAAATACTCCATAGAGATAGAGGTGTTTGGGGAGGCTATATTCCAAGAAAAATTGAAACCCAATTCAGTACGGTTTGGGCAATTAATGATTTCACAAAAGAAAATGGAGCAACTCAAGTTGTACCAGGCTCTCATAAGTGGCACAAAGATAGGGAGCCCTTACCTGAAGAAATAGCTTATGCGGAGATGAAAGCTGGTTCTGTATTTATTTATACAGGCTCGGTTTTACATGGAGGTGGAACAAATGTCACAGAGCAACCTAGATTGGGTGTTTTTCTTCATTACGCGCCAAGTTGGTTAAGGCAAGAAGAAAATCAATATCTCTCTTGTCCTCCTGAAGTGGCGAAAGATTTTAGTCCTGAGCTTAGATCTCTAATAGGATACTCAAAAGGTGGTTATGTTTTAGGTTTCTTTACCGATCCTGAGGACAAAGAAGGTAGGCTTGAATCAGTTTCTCCCGAAAAAATATTTGGAGAGTCTAAAGATCAGTACGAAAGTTTAGCAACCCCTGAAAACTTGGTAAAAGAATCTACAAGAAAATAAGCTAAAGGATTAGTGGATAATAGAACCCAAGAGTTCCTCACACAACCTGTCATGCCCCTGCTGATAAGAATGTCAGCACCAAATACTGTCGCCTTCTTCATTCAGTCTATAGTTGTTTTAACTGAAGTGTGGTTCATTAGTAAATTAGGAACAAATTCTCTTGCAGCTGTAGCACTTGCCTTCCCTTTATTGATGATAACGCAAACTATGTCAGGTGGTGCACTTGGTGGAGCAATAACTTCTGCCATCGCTAGAAGCATGGGAGCAAATGATATAGATAAAGCTGAAAGACTAATTTGGCATTCTGTTGTTATATCTCTCGGAGGAGCATTTACGTTCCTCTTATTTTTCTTATTATTTGGTGAACAACTTCTCTTCTTGCTTGGTGGTCGAGGAGATATCTTAGAAGAGTCTTATACATATTGCTCTTATTTATTTCTTGGAGGTTTAATACTGTGGCTTTCAGGAAGTATGAGCGCAGTATTGAGAGGAATGGGCAATATGCGCTTTCCGGCTACTCTAATGATATGCACTTCATTTTTACAAGTATTTCTGTCAGGTGGGTTTATCTTAGGATGGTACGGATTCCCTCAAATAGGCGTTCCAGGGGCAGCTATAGCGACTCTCATAAGCGCTTCTGTGATGGTCATAATTATCTTTCTTAAACTAATGAGTAAGTCTATTCCCGTTAAATTAAGGCTGAAGCAATTAATGCTGAGCAAGGATTTATTTAATAATATTTTTGAAGTTGCAATACCTGCCTCAGTATCCCCACTCTTGACGGTTGGAACTATTTTGGTTCTTACCGGCTTAGTTGGTACTTTCGGCACTGAAGCGCTTGCAGGATATGGTATAGGGTCAAGAGTAGAGTTTTTAATGATTCCTTTAATCTTCGGAATAGGTACTGCAATGACTTCTATAGTGGGAGCAAATATAGGTGCAAAAAATATCATAAGGGCTGAAACTGTAGGTATTTATGGAGGAACATCTGCAGGTATAGTTTCAATATTTATTGGCTTAACACTGGCGTTATTTCCAGATACTTGGATTCAGTTTTTTACAGATGATGTGAAAGCATTTGAAGTGACAAAACTCTATATACAAATAGTTGGTCCCTTTTATATTTTTCAGGGGATTGGTCTATCACTATATTTCGCATCTCAGGGTGCTAATGCTATGAAATGGCCAACCATTGCAACCATCGCCAGGTTTCTAATAGCAAGCATAGGTGGTGGTATCTCCGTTCACTGGTTAGGCTTTGGAATTGGATCAATTTTTATCTCATCTGCCATAGCAATGATGATCTTTGGAACTATGATCTTCGTTTCAATTAAAAAAGGTGCCTGGAGAGTAAATATATAAAGCTATATATTTAAGACTTTTCCTGATTTCAAGGAAGGTTTATCTTTGTGTTGATAAGTAACAATATATGCCCTTCTCTCTTGAGTAGACTCATTGGGTGAAGACCCATGCACTATATGTGGATTAAAAAATATCAGCGATCCTGCATTAGCCTCAATATCGATGCAGTCTTCTAAATCAAAATGATTTTTATCAGTATAAAAACCACCTAGTTGAGAATCATCGTATGTACCAGGCAAACAACCCCTTTTATGACTACCCCTAATAACTCTGAAACATCCATTTGCTTTGTCTGCCTTGTCTAGGCACACATAAACATTCGGGAGAGCGTCTACATCGTCATTATCATGAATCCAGTAAGGAGAATCTTGATGCCAACCAAAACCAGATCCAACCTTTGGCCTTTTAAGATTGAGTTTATCCGTCCAAAGACTCAGCGAATCTGTTGATAAAATTGATTTAATTGGATCGGTTAGCCTCCTATCAAAGATTAAACCTTCCAGCTCAGAATTTAAGGAGTGGGCTGGCTCTATAACTTTCAGATACTTTTCATTAGGTTGTGGCTCATATTGAAGGGTCAAGAAATCAATATCTATGAATTTTTTCTTATCAAGGAAATATTTTTTACCACTACCCGCTAGAGTTTGGGCTTTTAAAACGGTTTTTTCTAGAGAGTTTCGATAATTAACTAACTCAGTTTTTGAAAATTGGTCACTCCTGAGGATAAATCCATCCCTAAGGTATTTCTCGTTTTCAATATCTGATAAAAAATAATTCACCTATCTTCAAATCAGCGCAAGACCCATTAATATCAAACAGATTATTGATACAAACCAAATAATCGTCCTTATATACAATATTCCAAATACGTAAGAGAAATAATATAAAACTCTTGAGCCCAACCAAATCATAGCTAAATTATATGTGTCAATTTCAAGGATTATAGACAAGATGGCTAATGCTAAAAATGCGGGTAGGCTTTCTAAGATATTATTACCTGCTCTTCTTGCACGCCCAACAATCGGTGCCTCTTCCACTGAACCCTCTCTATTAGAAATAAGAAATTCTAAATTCTTACTATTAAGCAAAGCCGGCGTCATCAGCTGAATTAAGGTAAGCAATAAAGCTAAAAGAATTAATGTAATCATTATCAATCTCCTGTGTTAGTCTCACTTGAAGATTAAACTACATTCAACCTAAAGCAAAATATAATTTATTAATCAGATGGGGTTTCTAAGTAGAGTTTTTAACATAAAAAAAGTACCAATCGTAAGTTGGAGCTCTGATTTTCCTCTGAATACCAGGCCAAAACTTAGTACCCTAATTATGCTAGTTATTGGTCTTTTCTTATTTGGTTTAGGAGAGGCAATAATAATTGGTAGTGGTTCAGGGGTGAGTCCGTGGACAGTTTTAGCTCAAGGAATCTCATCAAAGACAGATCTCTCAATAGGAATGGCGACATTCTTAATAAGTATTTTCATACTAATATTTTGGGTACCTCTTAAACAAACACCAGGAATTGGAACTATATTAAATGCAATCATAATAGCTTCGGCTATTGATTTAACTCTTGGCTTCATACCTCAACCAGAGTTGATTTACCTAAAAATATTGCAAGCCAGTTTTGGCATTTTGATAGTTGGAATAGGAAGTGGCATTTATCTCGCTAGCAATCTAGGACCAGGACCTAGAGATGGTCTTATGATTGGACTGCAGCAAAAAACAAACACTTCTATTCCTTTAATTAGAACAATTATCGAAATCACTGCCGTTACTGTAGGCTGGTTCTTAGGTGGGATTGTTGGAATCGGAACTATTTTGTTCGTTTTTGGAATTGGTCCTTGTGTCGGAGTAGGACTTACCTTAGTGGAAAAAGTTTCAAAAAATAGGATTAATAAACTTGAAAAGTAAGCTTTTGTCTCTTCTAATGGTCGATTAACTCACTAATAATTACTATGAAACGAACCGTCACAATACCCACTACTTTTGTCTGTATTGCCCTAGGGGTGCTTATTGCTTTAGCTGGCAGTCAGGGCTCGCAATACTATAATGGAATTTCTCTATTTGCATTGTGTGCAAGTGTTAGTTATCTGCTTCATTGGATAATATTTATTCCTTCCTATATTTACCAAACTGAACATTATTTTGATTTGACTGGATCAATCTCTTATTTGAGCGCAATAGCTTTGGGGTTTTATCTTAATCCGTCTGTAGATACGAGAGATATCCTTATAGGCGCGTTAATAGTGATATGGGCAGTGAGGCTAGGGTCTTTCTTGTTCTTGAGGGTTAAGCAGGATGGTAAAGATAATAGATTCACGGTTATGAAAACCCAATTTCATTGGTACATAATGACTTGGACTATGGGAGGGCTCTGGGTCTTCTTAACCATGGCTGCAGGCTTGGCAGCTATAACCTCTGATGTGAGCATTCCGCTTGGTTTAATGGCCTATATTGGATTGGCTTTGTGGCTATTCGGATTTTCGATTGAAGTGATTGCAGATAGGCAAAAAAGAAACTTTAAAAAGCAACAGAATAAAGAAAAAGAATTCATTACTTCAGGTCTATGGGCTTGGTCTAGACATCCTAATTATTTTGGTGAGATTACCTTGTGGACTGGACTAACCTTGATTGCCCTCCCAGTCTTAAGTGGTTGGCAATTAGTGACATTGATATCTCCCATTTTTGTTTATGTACTATTAACAAGGGTAAGTGGAATTCCGATGCTAGAAAATAGAGGAATGAAGAAATGGGGATCTGATCCTGAATATGTGAACTACGTAGAAAATACACCTTCTTTAATTTTAAAGAAACCACAAAGATAAGAGGAGAATAGAAAATGGATAGTGAACTACAAAGTGGTGGATGCCTTTGCAAAAAAATAACCTATAAATTTGACAAGTCTCATGTGATCTCGGCACATCACTGTCACTGCACAGATTGTCAAAAAAGCACGGGGAGTGGAAAAGCAACAATATTGCTAATTCCGAATGAATCTCTACAAATTAATGGAGAGTTAAAATACTATACTGTAACTGGCTCTGCAGGCTCTAATATATCTAGAGGTTTTTGTGCAGAGTGCGGCTCCCCATTAATCTCTTTTGTTAAAGAAAATCCCGATATTAAATTTATAAAAGCTGGAAGTATTGATGACTCAACTTGGATAAATGCAGACTCAAACTTTTGGAGTTCTACAGCCAAATCTTGGTCTCCAGTTGATGAGACCATACATACCTTTACCCATAATCCAGACTTCGCATAAGAATTGAAACCTTCTGATCTGTATTCAAAATTAATTGAAGATGGGCTTTTGAGCTTTGATGAAGAACAAAGTAAGCTTTTAGATAAGCTTGATCAGCTCAACTTTGATTTAGTCAAACGCTCAAAAGCGTGGTTTGGCCAAAAAAAAATAAAGGGGCTGTATATAAGGGGTGAAGTGGGAAGAGGGAAAACCCAGATGATGGATATTTTCTTTCAAACTCTGCCAGTTAACAATAAAAAAAGAGTTCATTTCCATAGATTCATGAAGCTTTTGCACGAAGATTTAGACAAAATATCTGGCCAAAAAGATCCTTTAAAGATAGCAGCTAAAAATATCGCTAAACAGACCGAAGTTCTGTGTTTTGACGAATTCTATGTAGAAGATATAGGCGATGCGATGCTATTAGGGCGATTTATTAATGAGTTATTTGAAAATAGAGTGACCTTAATTACAACCTCAAATACACATCCAAATAACCTATATAAAGACGGACTGCATAGAAGTAGATTCATCCCAGCAATAGAGTCTATAAAGGAGAACTGTGAGATTTTTGAATTAGATTCTGCGCAAGACTATCGTCTAAGAACGCTTGAAAAATTGGAAATATTTGTCGTTGAAGGTGAAGGCAAAAGCATAGAGAAACTCGAGTCTAATTTCTCAGAACTGACTAACAATGAATATGAAGAAAATAAGAATATTCTGATTCTTGGAAGAAAGATAAAAACAATAAAACTATCGAAAGGTTCCGTATGGATGTCCTTTCAAGAGATTTGTGAGGGGCCAAGAAGTGCAAAAGACTATATTGAAGTTTGTAGCGAATTTCATACTGTTTTTGTTTCAGGAGTTCCAATCATGAAAGAAAATAACAGTGATGCTGCAAGGAGATTTATAGCCCTTGTTGATGAATGTTACGAAAGGAATGTTAATTTAATCCTTTCTTTAGAGGCAAATTTAAACGAGATTTATAGAGGAAACAGACTTACCGAGCCTTTTAAGAGGACCTTGAGCCGATTAGAAGAAATGAGGTCCAGAGAATATCTCTCAAGACCTCATTTGATTTAATTAAACAGATTGAAGTGTTCTTATCTCAGGCGCACCTGCCATAAATGGTCCCATCTTGGCACCTAGCTCTCTAAAATAATCAGTCTTACCGTGTTCAGCTTGTGCTTCTTCATCTTTATATCTTTCTAAGAAGACATAAGTAGTGTCATCTTCTTTATAGAGATCGTAATAAACAACTCCATCTTCATTAGCATTTACTTTTTCAACCAATTGAGTGGCTATTGCTTCAAAATCTGAACCAGATCCTTCTTTAATCTTTAATGTGGCAACAATTCCTATCATTTTTTTCTCCCTTATTTTTAAATTAGATGTAGACTTTAGATAGTTTCAAAAAAATAATCGAGAACTTTTTTAAACATGGAAAACTTAGTCATTATTGGAGCAGGACAATCTGCAATCCAATGTATCACTTCTTTAAAAAAAGAAGGCTATTTAGGTTCAATTACGCTTGTTGGACAAGAAGAACACCTTCCTTATCAAAGACCTCCTTTATCAAAAGGTTTTCTCGAAGACTCTATTAATAAAGAAAGACTTTATTTCAAAAAACTAGAGTTCTTCACAGAGAATAAAATACAGCTTCAACTGGGAAATACAGCAGAGAGAGTTGATACAAAAAATAAGCAGGTCTTCTTAAGAGATGGTACAGACATTAGCTATGACAAATTAATTTTTGCAACAGGCAGCAGAGTTAGACGTTTAGATTTTCCAGGAAACGATCTTGAATCGATTCACTATCTAAGAGGTCTACATGATGCTGAATCGATAAAAGAAGATCTAAAAATTAGCAAAGATCTCGTTGTTATAGGAGCTGGATATATAGGATTGGAAGTAGCTGCCATAGCCGCCAAAAATAATATCTCTGTTACAGTTGTAGAAATGGCCGATAGAGTCATGAACAGGACAGTAGATCCACAAATATCCGAATATTACCTAAAGCTTCACGAAAATAATGGAGTTACATTTAAATTCAATACTAGTCTTGAACAAATAAAGGGTTCGTCTAAGCCTGAGTACGTCATTTGTTCTGATGGAACTGAGATTAAGGCGGATACCGTAATAATTGGTGCAGGAATTATGCCCAATACTGAAATAGCCGAAGAGGCAGGAATAGATTGCGATAATGGTATATCTGTTGATGAATTTGGCCTTACAAGTCATGAAGGCATTTATGCCTGTGGGGACTGTACAAATCATCCCAATAAACTATTGGGTAAGAAACTAAGATTGGAATCAGTGCACAATGCAATGGAGCAAGCTAAGACGGTGGCTGGCTCTATTAATGGCAACCCGAGCGAATATAGCCAGATCCCATGGTTTTGGTCAGACCAATACGACCATAAGCTTCAAATTGTGGGGCTATCAGGTAGCCACGACAAGGTCACCATGAGAGGTGATGCTGATGATGCTAAATTTATGCTGTTTTATACAAAAGAAGATGAGTTACTAGCAGTTGATTCAATAAATAATTCAAAAGAATTTTTAATTTGTAGAAAGCTAGTAGCAAATAAAGTTAAAATAAAACCTGAAATGATTTCTGATCCAACCACAAACTTAAACGATTTAATTTGATGAAAAAGACTATAGAAACTGAATATGCCCTTGGACAAGTCGTAAAGCATAAATACCTAGACTTTAGAGGAGTAATTTATGATGTTGACCCTGAATTCAATAATACTGAAGAATGGTATCAATCAATCCCTGCAGCAATCAGGCCAAATAAAGATCAACCCTTTTACCATGTATTTGCAGAAAACGATCAGGTTTTTTATTCAGCTTACGTATCTCAGCAGAACCTTTCAGTAGATGATAGTCGGGTACCTGTTGAACATCCAGATGTTCCTGTTTTCTTTGGAGGTTTTGATGGTAAATCTTACGAAATTTTAGAAAACAGCAAGAATTAATTTCTTCTTTCCTCGCTGGCAAGACCTATACAGCATAAGAATACATCCATTGCCTTATCCAACTCTTCTAAGCTACAGGCAGTAGGTGCTATTCTTATATATTTATCCTCTTCATCAATACCGTACGGGTGAGTAGCTCCGGCAGGGGTAAGTTTTAGTCCCAACTCTTCAGCCAAGCTAATTATCCTTTTCGCCATACCATTATCAGATTCATAAAGTAAGAAATAACCCCCATCAGGAGCTGTCCACTTACCCAAACTCTGAGAGTTGAGCTTACTTATAACAAGATCAAATTTGGGCTTGATGATTTCGGCATGCTTCTTCATGTGATCCATTAAGTCCACATCTTTAAAAAATATCACATGCTTAGCTTGATTTATTTTATCTGGCCCAATCATTAATGATGAATAGAATGGAAGGAATAATTCTTGGTTAGTTTTTGACATCGCTATGTAACCAATGCCAGACCCGGCAAAGGTAATTTTTGAGGTAGATCCAAACTGGACTACAGAATCTTCACATTTCTTGTCTTGTGCCAGAGAAAATATGTCTATTAGAGGCGGTTGATTGGATAAATCATGAACCGCATAGGCATTGTCCCAGAAAATTATATTTTTTCTTGATTGGTTACCAAATATGTCCAACAAGCCTTCGATCGTATCTCTACTATAAACCTCGCCAGTTGGATTTGAGTATTTAGGAACACACCATATTCCTCTAATTGACTCATCTGTTTCAACAAGTCTCTTTACTTCACCCAAATCTGGGCCTCTTCCTGTCAAAGGTACTGAGATCATATTAATTCCAAAGGTTTCGCAAAGTTTAAAATGGCGATCATATCCAGGTACGGGACATAGAACTGATATTCTTTCCTTGTTGCTCCATGGCCCTCCTCCATTTCCCTGAACAAACAAAAAGGTTAAGAATTGAGACATTAAAGAAAGACTACTATTTCCTCCAGCCCATACTAAATCTTTATCACAATTTAAAATTTTAGCTCCTAGATCTCTACAGGAATCTATACCTTTAATTTCACCATAATTCCTTAAATCCAAGCTTTCAAACATAGCTAAATTTTCTGATGTTTCCATTAAAGAATTAGATAAATCAAGCTGATCTGAAGATGGTTTGCCCCTTGTCAAATCTAACGATAGATTTTCAGATTTAAGCTCTTCAAATTTAGAAAAATAATCCATTTAGTTGATTAGGGTGTTATAAAAAAACATGATATTAACACTGCATTTAATTGATAGGTATATTAAATATATATGATTAAATTTTAATCAATTGTTCATAGGATCACTGGGACAAGACTCTCATGAATTCACTAACAAAGTTATCCACATTTTTGGTGGATAAAGACTAATTACAAAAGACATAATAGGAAGGAAATAGTACAATTCTTTTTTAATTATTGACCTTTGACTAAACAAACCTCTCTATATCAAAACCACATAGACGCAAACGCCAAGATGGTAGATTTTCATGGCTGGTCTATGCCTATAAATTACGGATCTCAGATAAGTGAGCACGTTTGTGTGAGAGAAAATTGCGGAATTTTTGATGTTTCTCACATGACAATTTTAGATTTAAAAGGTAAAGACGCAGAAGAATTTGTAAGAAAATTAATCTCTAATGACGTTCGAAAGCTAAATGAACTTTATGAAGGCTTGTATTCAGCTATGTTGAATGATGATGGAGGGGTCATAGATGACTTGATTGCTTACAAGCTAGAAAATGGTTATAGATTGGTAGTTAATTGCGCTACTCGAGGTGAAGACTTGAAATGGATTTCGACTAAAGCAAAAAATTATTCAGTGGAGATGGAAGAAAGAGATGACTTATCAATGGTTGCAATTCAAGGTCCTAATTCTTCTGAAGTCCTTTCAAATTGTCCAGCCCCTATAGTTAGGACACTTGAATCCAAAAAAAAACAACAGGGCGTATATGGAAATGACATGTTTGCAACAAAGACAGGCTACACTGGAGAAGCCGGTTTTGAAGTAATACTGCCTCATGATCTTGCTGTTGGTCTTTGGAAAAATGCAATTAAAGCAGGTGCTCAACCCATAGGCCTGGGTGCCAGAGATACATTAAGACTTGAAGCGGGTATGAATCTATATGGTTTTGAAATGGATGATTCCATCTCTCCATTTGAATGCAATATGACATGGACAGTCGATTTCACTGATGAAGATAGAAATTTTTTTGGCAAAGAAGCGCTCATGAGGATGAAAAAAGAAAACAAGCAATATGAACTTGTAGGATTAATGCTTGAAGAAAGGGCAATATTGAGACAAGGCCAGAAAGTCTACTTTGATGATGAGAAAAATATAGAGGGCACAGTTACGAGTGGTACATACTCCCCTACCCTAAAAAAGCCTATCGCTTTAGCACGAGTTCCAAAAATTTCTGCAAAAAGTTGTTATGCAGAGATGAGGGGTAAGGAGGTTTTTGCTAAAATAGGCTCACCTAGATTTATCAAAGAAGGTAAAGAAATATTTAAGGAAAGAATATGAGCAGTGCAAGCGAATTACGTTATTTAGCCAGTCATGAGTGGGGCAGAATCGATGAAGAAGGTATTTTAACTGTAGGCATTAGTGAACATGCACAAGACTTGTTAGGCGATATAGTATTTGTTGAACTACCTGATATCGGTAAAGAATTAGATGCTGAAGAAGAATCGGCAATAGTAGAATCAGTTAAAGCGGCTTCAGATGTCTATGCTCCTCTTTCAGGAGAAGTTATCGAAATAAATGAGAAGTTACTTGATGAACCAGAAATAGTGAATAACTCCCCTTTGGAGGATGGATGGTTCTTTAAAATTAAACTTAACGATTCAACTGCTTTCGAAAGCCTAATGACTGAAGAAGAATACAATGCCTCTTGTGAGGACTAAATTAATCCAAAAATTTGACCACGCTAAAAAAAAATAATCTCTTTTCTAACAGACATATAGGAGCTAGTTCTCACGATAGAGACTTTATGCTGCAATCCATAGGATACAAGTCTATGGATAGCTTTATAGATGCTGTTGTACCAGAAAACATTCTTGAGAAAGGTAAAATTGATCTCGGAGAAGAAAAAACAGAAGAAGAAGCACTTGCTGATTTAAAACTTATTGCACAAGAAAATAAGGTATATAAGAGTCTCATAGGGCAAGGTCACTACAATACTTTCACGCCTAAAGTAATTCTGAGAAATGTTTTTGAAAATCCTGGCTGGTATACATCTTACACTCCTTATCAACCTGAAATATCTCAAGGAAGACTAGAGGCTCTCATAAACTTTCAAACTATGGTTAGCGACCTCACAGGTATGGACATTGCAAATGCATCTCTTCTTGATGAGGCTACTGCTGCTGCTGAAGCAATGACACTGGCGAAAAGAGTTTCTAAATCTAAATCAGATACCTTCTACGTAGATGAGAATAGCTTTGAAAATACTATAAATGTCCTTAAAACCAGAGCCAAACCTCTAGGAATAGAGATAATAATCGGACCCATAGAGCAGGCTGTGAACGAAGATTGTTATGGTGTATTCGTACAATACCCTGGCTCAGATGGCTTAATCCAAGATTATTCTGGGATTGTTAACTCCATTCATGAAAAAAAAGGAATTGCCATATTCGCCACCGACTTATTAGCTTTATGTTTAATTAAGCCTCCAGGAGAAATGGGAGCAGATATAGTTGTAGGCTCGTCTCAAAGATTTGGTGTTCCGCTTGGTTGTGGAGGACCACATGCAGCCTTTATGTCAGTAAAAGAGGATCTAAAAAGGTCTTTGCCTGGAAGAATAGTTGGAGCCTCAGTAGATAGTTCTGGAGATTTAGCATATAGACTCGCTCTTCAAACAAGAGAGCAGCATATAAGAAGAGAAAAAGCTACTAGTAATATATGTACTGCCCAAGCATTGCTTGCAATCATGGCGGGGTTTTATTCTCTATACCATGGCAAAGAAGGGCTATTACAAATAGCTAAGAAAGTTAATAACCTAACGAAC
This sequence comes from uncultured SAR86 cluster bacterium, assembly GCA_938048695.1. GTDB lineage: Bacteria > Pseudomonadota > Gammaproteobacteria > Magnimaribacterales > Magnimaribacteraceae > Magnimaribacter. The sequence goes on along the minus strand of CALIUO010000002.1, from coordinate 36,060 downwards.
TTGCTTAAAGTAAACTTATCTGCAAATGGCTTTAAATCTAAGAATGAAAATTTCTTCGATACCTTGGTTTTAGAAACAGATGCTAATACAGAAGCAATTCATGATAGGGCAGTAGAAAATGGGATTAATTTAAGAAAAATAGACTCCACCTCGATAGGCATCTCATTAGATGAAACAACATCCATTGAAGATCTAGAGACCCTTATGAAAGTATTTTCAGGCTCTAATGATCCAATTAAAGAAATTGAAAGTGCATCTATCCCTGAAGATATTGTCAGAAAGTCTGACTTTCTCGACCATAATATTTTTAATGCATTTCACACAGAAACAGAGATGCTGAGATACATAAGAAAACTTTGCGATAAAGATATAGCCCTGGACAGAGCAATGATTCCTCTAGGTTCATGCACTATGAAGTTAAATGCCACCTCAGAGATGATTCCAGTGAGTTGGCCAGAGTTCTCAAATATCCACCCATTTGCACCAAAAAATCAACTAGCAGGATATACAAAACTGGTCTCAGATATGGAAGAAATGTTATCTCTTCTTACAGGGTATTCAGGTATATCACTACAACCAAATGCAGGGTCTCAAGGAGAATATGCAGGGCTGCTTGCAATCGATGCCTATCATCAAAATAATAATGAAGCTAACAGAAATATATGTCTAATTCCCAAATCAGCACATGGGACAAATCCTGCTTCCGCTCAGATGGTAGGCTTAAAGGTAGTCCCTGTTGATTGTGATGATGAAGGTAATATAGATATAGATGATCTAAAAGAAAAAGCGTCAGCTCACTCTGACAACCTCTCCTCTTTGATGATTACTTATCCTTCCACACATGGCGTATTTGAAACTTCGGTTACAGAGGTTTGCGAAATAATTCACTCTCATGGCGCTTTTGTGTATATAGATGGAGCTAACTTCAATGCTATGGTTGGGTTATGTTACCCAGGATCTTTTGGCGGGGATGTTTCCCACTTAAATTTACATAAAACATTTTGCATACCTCATGGTGGAGGTGGTCCAGGTATCGGTCCAATAGGTGTGGTGGATAAGCTTAAAGATTTTATGCCTTCTCATCATAATGAAAACAAGGCTGTAGGACCTGTCTCAGGTACAGATTGGGGAAGTGCTAGCATCTTACCCATAAGTTGGATGTATATGAAGATGATGGGAACTAAAGGTCTTTTGGAGGCTACTCAAAATGCAATACTCAATACAAACTACATTGCTGCAAGGCTAAAAGATCATTATGAGATACTTTACAAAGGAAAGGATGGCCTCGTTGCACATGAATGCATTATTGATATAAGACCACTTAAAGAAAGCGCAGGAATTGAAGTAGAGGATGTTGCTAAAAGACTTATCGACTATGGATTTCATGCCCCAACCATGTCATGGCCAGTTGCAGGGACCTTAATGATCGAACCTACCGAGAGTGAGTCATTAAAAGAATTAGATAGATTTTGTGAAGCCATGATAAAAATCAGGGACGAAATAAGAGCAATAGAAGAAGGAAATGCTTCTAAAGAAGATAATGTATTAAAAAATGCACCACATACTGCCAAGACTTTAATAGATAGTAAGTGGGAACATCAATATGAAAGATCTCAAGCAGCCTACCCAGTTGATGGCCTTTATGAGAATAAGTATTGGTCTCCTGTGGGTAGAGTAGACAATGTTTATGGGGATAGAAATTTAGTTTGTAGCTGCCCTTCTATGGAAGACTACGACTAAAATTTCTTCGGTCATCAATTAACCACTTTCTTTCTTTTGCAACCTTTCTCAATTCTTTATCTGGACTAATGACCATTGGGAAGTCAGCAAATTCTAAAAGAGGTAAATCATTTATCGAATCTGAGTAAGAGAATATCTCATCGAATTCTTTATTTTCCATCCATTCTCTTATTCTTCTAACTTTTTCATTAGAGAAGTTAGGCTGCCCTTCTACCTTTCCTGTAAAGTTTCCTTCAGAGTACTCTGGATCAGTGCCAAAGCAATTTTCAATTCCCAATTTGGGTCCAATCTTGTGAACTAGAAAAGATAAAGAGCCTGAAGTCAAAATTTTGGTGTCATACTTGTGTTTATTTAAGAGCTCTTCTGATAATTCATCACTAAACCTGATTGTAATATCAGAGGTAAACTCTTCAATAAAACTCCCTAATTCAGTTAAATTCTTTCCAATTACAGGGCTAAGTAAGAACTCGGAATACTCGTCAACGTCTAGCCTTCCTTCTCTATAATATTTCCCAAATTTATCCATCTTTGAGTAAAACTCTGAATCTTTGATAAACCCTTTTTGATCCATATATTTAACCCACTCTCCTTCTATATCACCATTGAAAAGAGTGTCATCTAAATCAAATAGGGCTAATTTATTTTTTTTCATTAATATATACAAAGAAGATTGATTTATGAAAGATGGATTATACAGACCCAATGCAGGAATTATTATTTTTAATAAAGAGGGCAAACTGCTCTGGTGCAAAAGAAAATCAGGAGATGGGTGGCAATTCCCCCAAGGAGGAATAGATGACGGGGAATCTCCAGAAGAAGCTATTCTTAGGGAAACCTACGAAGAAGTTGGGCTTAGAGAAAATCATATAAAGATAATTAAAGAAAACGATCGATGGATTGACTATGATGTACCTAAACATAAAATCCCAAAATATTTCTCGCTTAAGAATAGGAAATTTAGAGGCCAAACTCAAAAGTGGTTTTTAGCAGAGTTTATAGGTGAAGATAATGCCATCAATCTTACTCTACATGATCAAATTGAATTTACTGAATGGACTTGGTCAACATATTGGCACCCCATTCGTGGAGGGGTTGAGTTTAAAAGGGAAGCCTACAGAAAGGCATTGGGTGATTTATTGCCTTTCTATATAAAATATAAAAAGCTTAATCCTTAATATTAAAGGAAAAATCTACAGAAGATCCTTCTATACCCTCCTTCTTATAAGTAAGTTCCGATATATTTACTTCACCGGAAGGTAAAGAGGAAAATATGGTAGTACATCTAGTTCCGTAGATTGGTGATCGAATAAATCTATATGGAATTTCTTCTGCATCTCTAACTTTGAGCTCTTTTTTTGTTTTTTCATGAAGATTTCCATAATCCCTCTTCATTATCTGAAAGCCTTTTTGATTAGAAAATCCTTCGTGGAGGATTTCTTGAAAATCATTTTTTATCGCCTCTACCTTCTTGGTTGAGGAGTTCAATGTTAGATTCCCTAGTGCATGGATACCTTCTGATATGAAGAAAATGCCATCTAGTCGATTACACAAATAGAATAATCCATCTTTGTCTCCAACAATAAGATTGAAGCCAGCATATTGATCCTTTTTGCTTTCCAATTTCTCTAAGTAAACCTTTGCAGATAATTTGGATTCAAGAAAGTCCGTAACAAGCTCTCCCCTAGAAACTAGATATTTGTTATTAGTGTTTTCTTTTAGATTTGTTATTGCCGCAAACTTTCCTTCTTTATTGGTTCCTAACCAAGTTCCACCAGCTTCTTCATCTTTGCCAGCAAGTATCTTTTTATTAGACCACCAATGCATTTTAGTGGTTGGTCTTTCATGATATTCGTCCCTATTTGCAATAATGATAAAAAAATAAGAGTCTTTTCCATTCCAATCCTTTGTTTTCTCTACAGATAATGCAATAAGACACATAAATCAGAGAGAGAAGCTGTAGTTAATGATAAAATGCGCCTTTGGAAATTCTAATTTACTTCTTTCTTGGGACATTTTCTGGTGTTTTGGCCGGTTTGTTTGGTATTGGGGGAGGCATAATTATTATTCCTACCTTCTTTTACATATTCTCTTATTTAGGGTTTCCTGATCAAATTCTATCACATATGGTTTTAGGAAGTTCTTTAGGTGTAATAGTCTTTAGCTCCCTATCTTCTACTTTTTCTCATAATATTAAAGGGGCAGTTAACTGGAATCTTATTAAACTAGTAGCGCCTAGTATAATTATAGGTTCATGCCTTGGCGGAGTTACAGCTGGTTATCTAGAGAGCAGCACATTGCAAGGATTAGTGGCGTTATTCCTGGTTGTAGCGTCCATCCAGTTAATTTTTGAATTTCCTCCGCCGCCTCAAAATCCTAGAACGAGCTTAGTTGGTCCGGTAGTAGCAGGAGGTGGAATTGGATGGCTTTCGGGAGTATTCGGCATAGGGGGCGGGATATTCTCTGTACCCTACTTCTATCACAGAGGACTGAAGATGATGAACGCTATAGGTACATCTGCGGCTTGCGGTATTCCAATAGCTTTAGCTGGTTCAATATCTTACATAATTATAGGATACGATAATGAGAGCTTGCCCGGAAATAGCCTGGGCTTCATCTATTTACCCGCGACAATCATTGTGGGGATCATGAGCTCTATTACGGCAAAATACGGTGTGAACATTGCCCATAGAATGAAGCAAAAAAAACTAAGAATAGCTTTTGCATTTTTGGTTATGATAATGGCTTTAAATCTTTTAATGCGTTAGATGAAAAGAAAAAGTGATCAATACTGGAGATCTAATATTAAGATTGTCTTCTCCTTGTTAATAGTTTGGTTTATTGCTTCATTTGGCTTTGGAATACTCTTTTCAGACTCTTTAGATCAAATAAAAATTGGTGGATTCAAGCTTGGTTTTTGGTTTGCTCAACAAGGAAGTATTTATGTGTTTGTTGTAATAATTTTTCTATATGTCTGGCTAATGAAAAGACTAGATAGAAAACTTTCTGAAGAAGAGGATATATGACTACACAATTGCTTACTTATATCTTCGTGGGTATCTCCTTTGGTCTTTATATAGGAATAGCTCTTTGGTCCAGAGCGCAGTCAACAAATGATTTCTATGTTGCTGGAAAAGGTGTTCACCCGGTAGCCAATGGCATGGCAACTGCGGCAGATTGGATGTCGGCCGCGTCATTTTTATCTATGGCGGGCCTCATAGCCTTCCTAGGAAAAGATGGCTCCGTATATCTAATGGGATGGACTGGAGGTTATGTTCTTTTAGCTTTGCTTCTTGCTCCTTACTTAAGAAAGTTTGGCAAATTCACTGTCCCTGACTTCATTGGCGAAAGATATTATTCTAAAACTGCCAGAAAACTAGCGGTTATATGTCTAATTTTTATATCCTTTACTTATATCGCTGGTCAAATGAGAGGGGTAGGAATTGTTTTCTCTAGGTTCCTAGAGGTTGATATTAATACTGGGGTTATTGTTGGTATGGCAATAGTCTTTTTCTATGCTGTTTTAGGTGGCATGAAAGGTATTACCTACACTCAAGTTGCACAGTATTGTGTACTGATTTTTGCTTATCTAGTGCCCGCAATATTTATATCTATTCTAATGACTGGTAATCCTGTTCCTCAGATTGGATTTGGAAGCACAATGGTCGACAGTGATATTTACCTTTTAGATAAACTCGATCAAGTTACAAAGGATCTAGGGTTTGCTGCCTATACGGAGAATGTTAAGAGTAATATTGATATTTTCTGTATAACTGCTGCCCTGATGTTTGGTACAGCAGGCTTACCTCATGTAATTGTAAGATTTTTTACAGTGCCTAGCGTTGGCGCGGCTAGACAATCAGCTGGCTATGCACTTATATTCATAGCTCTTTTGTATACAACCGCTCCAGCAGTATCTGCATTTGCCAGAATGAATCTTATCGATTCTATCCAAGATCAACCTTACAGTACTTCACCCTCTTGGTTTAAAAATTGGGAGGAAATTGGCTTAATAGCTTGGAAAGACAAAAATCAGGATGGCAGGATTCAATATTCGTCCGGAGATGCACTAGAAGAAACTAAACCTAAATATACGAGTGATAGAGGAGATAGTGGTGAGAGAATTGTTGAAAATAATCCAAATTTATCCAATGAAAACGAGATCTATATCGATAGGGATATTATTGTCTTAGCAAATCCAGAAATAGCTCAACTTCCTGGATGGGTAATAGCGCTTGTAGCTGCAGGTGGACTTGCGGCTGCACTATCAACAGCTGCAGGCTTGTTATTGGTCATTTCCTCTTCAGTTTCCCATGACCTTCTGAAGAAGACCTACATGCCAAATATTACAGAAAAACAGGAATTAAAATATGCACGAATAGCAGCAGCTGTAGCTATTGGTATTGCAGGAATATTTGGCATTTACCCTCCAGCCTTTGTGGCACAAGTTGTGGCGTTTGCATTTGGACTTGCAGCTGCAACTTTTTTTCCTGCTTTATTTCTTGGTATTTTTTATAAAAGATTAAACAAAGAAGGAGCAATTGCAGGCATGCTGGGTGGGCTCTTATTTACAGCTTCTTACATTATTTATTTTAAATTCATAAATCCAGGAATCAATAATTCAGATTACTGGTTGATGGGTGTTTCGCCGGAAGGTATAGGCTCTTTTGGAATGATCTTAAATTTTATACTAGCCCTTGGAATTTCAAGCCTTACTAGCCCTCCTCCCGATGAAGTTTCTGATATGGTAGATGAAATAAGGCAACCCTAATGATTATTCCTGAAATTGATCCTATTGCCATACAATTAGGCCCTATAGCAATTAGGTGGTACGGATTAACTTGGTTGTCTGCCTTCATTACTATTTACCTCCTAATTCAAAGATATCAGAAAGACCTCAACGAAAATCAAGTAAGCGACTTGATGTTCTACAGCCTAATAGGAGCAATATTGGGCGGAAGGGCTGGATATGTGTTCTTTTATTCTTTAGACCAATTCTTGAACAACCCATTATCTTTATTCTTTATTTGGGAAGGCGGACTATCTTTTCATGGCGGTTTATTAGGCGTATTAATAGCTTGCCTTTGGTTATCAAAACAATGGAGAGTAGATTTTTTCTGGTTAATGGATAGAGTGGCACCTTATGTACCACCTGGACTCGGATTTGTTAGATTGGGAAATTTTCTTAATTCAGAGCTGCTGGGTAGACCAACTGAATTAGGATTGGGCGTAATTTTTCCTTCAGATCCTCTAGGTTTAACAAGGCATCCATCTCAGCTATATCAAGCGTTTGGAGAAGGAATATTACTTTTCATATATATGCTCTTTGTGTCTAGAAAACCCAAGCCATTGATGAATGTTTCAGGTCATTTCTTAATAGGCTATGGTCTTATAAGATTCATAACAGAATTTTTTCGAACGCCAGATCAGCATATTGGGTTTGTTTTTGAGTTCCTTACAAGAGGACAATTACTATGTTTACCAATGATAGTAATTGGATTACTTCTCATTTATTATTCTCACAGAAAATAAATTTAAATTGATGGAACAATATCTAGACTTACTAAAAGAAATAAAAGCTAAAGGAACCAAAAAAGAAGACAGAACTGGTACCGGCACTATAAGTATATTCGGCCATCAAATGAGATTTGATTTACAAGAGGGCTTCCCTCTCGTTACAACAAAAAAAGTGAACTTTAACTCTATCCTCCATGAATTATTGTGGTTCATTAAAGGTGATACAAACATTAAATACTTAGTTAAAAATCAAGTAAACATATGGAATGAATGGCCTTTTCAAAATTGGTTAGAAGAAACAAATCAAAGTAAAGATTTAAAGATGCACTCTCAGGAGTGGAAAGATAAATTATCTGAATTCATAGATTTAATAAAAAATGATAATTCTTTTTCTGAACAGTACGGTGATTTGGGACCTGTATATGGAAAGCAGTGGAGAGATTTTGAAGGAATTGATCAACTGAGTTTAGTTGTAGAAGATCTGAAGAATAACCCAAATTCCCGACGCCACATAGTTTCTGCCTGGAACCCAAAGGAAATACCCATCATGGTTAAGTCTGGACTTCCTCCATGCCATACTTTATTTCAATTTTATGTAAGCGAAGGCAAGTTATCATGTCAGCTTTATCAAAGAAGTGCGGACGTATTCCTAGGTGTTCCATACAACATAGCATCCTATGCATTATTGACTTATATGATAGCCTCGGTGACAAACTTAAAAGTTGGAGAATTTGTTCATTCATTAGGAGATACGCATATTTATCTTAATCATCTAGAGCAAGTTGAGGAGCAGTTATCCAGAAAACCGCATTCTCTTCCTGAAATAACTATCAATAAAAAAGAAAACCTATTCGATTATGAATTTGAAGACTTTACGCTTGTAGATTATAAATCTCACCCTTTCATTAGTGCGCCAATAGCAGTTTGATGGAGATAGTATTAATCGCTGCTGTAGATATCAATCTAGCAATTGGTAAGAAAGGCAAAATCCCTTGGGATATAAAAGAAGATCTAAAATTTTTTAGAGAAAATACAGAAAATACCGCGATTGTAATGGGTCGTGCTACATATGATTCAATTGGCAGACCACTGCCAAACAGAAAAAATATTGTCATGACAAGGTCTATTCAGGGCAGGGATGGGGTGGTCGAGGTCAGCTCTAGTCAAGAAGCCATTAACGAAGCAAGAAGCTACTCTGAAAAGGTGAATATAATAGGCGGAGAATATATCTATAAAGAATTTTTGCCGTTGGCAACGAAACTGCTAATTACAGAAATTGAGCTGGAAGTAGATTCTGCCGATACTTTCTTCCCTAAATGGGATTTTAAAATTTGGAAAGAAATTTCTAGGCAAAAAAGTTCGGAAAACGGAATTAATTTTAGCTTTGTTGAGTATGTTAAGGATTAAACGCCTAGAGCTTTTCTCTTAAGCTTTAAAGCTTCAACTCTCTCTTCTTCACCCTCAGTATAGGTTACCCATTTTCTAGCTTGATCTTGTACTCTCTTCTTTTTCTCTTTTTGCTTCTCTTTTTTATCGTCGAACTGTCTTTCAGCAACATCAATGCACTTTCTGAAAGATTCTATAGCCGATTCCCATTTCTGATTTTCGAAATTTATTTGACCTAGAAGCATGTAGGCTGCTGCCTCATCTTTAAGCTTACCTTTCTTGATTCCGTCCTTTATGGCTTTTTCTGCTTTATCAAATTCGTCAAGACTAAAGTGCACTTGTCCTAAGAATATAAAAAGCTCACCTTCTTTGGATTTTGTAGCTGCTTGTTGATAATAAGGCTTAGCTCTTTCTAGTTCTTTAGCGGCATGCCAATATTGTGCAGCTGCTTTTAGAGTTTTCTCCTCTTTTTTGACTATACCTTGATTTAAACCATCCTCAATTACTCTAGCTGCCTTTCGAGGATTCTCGAACATAAAAAGGAGCTGTGATAGTGCCGTAAACTCTCTTTGTTTGTCCAAAAGTCTGTCATCATAAGCAGCCTCTAGGGCCCCCATTTGATCCATTTGTCTATCTCTTTGTCCATAAAGACCGGATAGATTGGTCCAATACCTCTTTTTAGGATAGTGTTGAACTAAGATTTCATAAATTGGCAAAACCTCAAGATCCTTTTTCAGCTCAGAATAAAGGGCCATCTTAAGGAGATAATGGTTTTCTTTAGCAACACCTTTTCTTGTTTCGCCTGTATCAATCATTTCTCCAGTTTCATTTCCTTCTGCATCCAAAACTGGGGCTTTTATTGCGATATCTCGTGATTCTTGTATTTCAATTGCCGTATCTATTGCGTCAACAGATTTTTGAAAATCTTCAACTTGATAATAAGCTTGAGCAAGTAAACCATAGCCGTCAGAGCTTGGTTCTTCTTCATTGTCTAACCATTCTAATAAGTAGCTTATAGCTCCCTTGTAATCCTCAGCTATATACCTAAGTTGGGATAAAGAATATATGGCACCCTGTCTTTCTTGATCACTTGAGTCTTCTTCTGCAATGAGATTTTTATAAGCGGTTTCAGCCATTCCATATTGTTCTTTAGAAAAGTATATATAACCTCGGTAGTAGTACATTTTAGATCTATCTGTACTTGTAAATTTTGAGTCTATGGCAGCTACTGGCTCTAATGCCAATAGTGCTTCGTTCCATTGCTCAGCCTCTATAAAAGGAACTATAGTCTGCAAAATTCTTTGCATCTTTTTACTGGGTAGCTTTGTTCTTCTTCTTTTTTTCTTTTTCTTCTTATCATCTTCAGCAGCCTCAAGCGAACTACCTTTGTAGTCTAAAGGAGCGACTCCTAGTGTGACTGGAAGCAAGCTTATAGCTGATGCAATAAGAAATATTTTTAATGGATAACCTAGTCTAATCATAACAATTTACGCACATCCCTCAGGTACATAATCAGCAGGCTTACCGGGGTCTTCTATTTTAAAAACAATAATTGTTCTTACATTAGGTACTTCAATAGCCTCACCATCTCTTATCTGAGGTTTATATTTATATTTCAAAGCAGATCTCATTGCTGCTCTATCAAAAATTCCTGGGGGAACAGCCCACTCAACTTCAGGTTCTTTAGTTGAGCCAACTTTAGTAACAGTGAACTTGAGCATAACACACCCTTCAATTCCTCTCTCCAATGCTCTTCTTGGATAGACAGGAGGTACCTGAAATATAGGTACATATGAACCGTCGGCAAACACACCAGCTTTTTTTCCTTTAAATCCTAAATTTGGTCTTGCCGCAGATGTATCTAAATCAGCTGGAGGAGTCATATCAAACTCTGGTGGCATTGTTTCTGGAGGTGGCTCTTCTTCTTGTGGCCTTTCCATATCCATCATTAACTCTAACTCTCTTTCCGGCATGGTGACGTCAGCAATTTTGATAGATTTATCATTTAGCTCGACATCTCCAACATCTATAAGCCATTGCATGGTATAAAAAATTGCAACAGTTAATAGGAAGGAGCCTGTTAGGGTTGCCCCTAGCATTTTAAGATTTTGTTCTGCAAAAAATCCCATAAAATTTAAAACTTAGGTTCAGATGCTAATGAAATTGCATAAACTCCAGCTTCTCTAGACTGATCCATAACTTGTATTATGGCATCAGCTTGAGCCTTTTCATCAGCCTGAATGACAACAGAGCCTTGAGGGTTATCGGCTAAAAGTTTGGTTATATTTGCCTTTACTTGTCTAACGTCAACCCTTCTTCCATCTATCCAGATGTCATTTGTAGCTCCAATAGCTATCAAAATAGCTGCATTTTCTTGGATATTAGAGGTTTCTGCATCAGGTCTATTTACTTCAAGACCTGGCTCTTTAATGAAGTTTGCAGTTACGATAAAGAAAATAAGCAGAATAAAAACAACATCTAACATCGGTGTTAAATTAATGTCTTCTTCTTCTGCAACAGCGCTACTTATTGGTGATCTTCTCATAATATATTCCTATTCTGCGACCAACTGATCAACCAGCAGGTCTTTCTCCTTCTGTGCTCTATTCACTAAAAATTGGTTAGCGAGAGTTCCGGTTAAAGCAACCGCAAGTCCTGCCATAGCGGGTATTGTAGATCTTGAAACTCCTCCGGCCATGGCCTTAGCATCACCACCGCCAGTTACAGCTAGCAAGTGGAAAACCTCTATCATTCCAGTAATAGTTCCAAATAAACCAAACAAAGGTGCTATTCCTACACACATCTTGATTAAGCCGAGATTCTTATCAATTCTTATCTCATTTTCAGAAATAAGCATATCTCTTATAGCCTTAGAATTCCAAGAACTCTTGTCTTGTCTTTGATCCCATTCATTCATGGATTGACCTAGATAAGTCTTATGAGTGTAGAAGTAGAACCACATTCTTTCGAATATTAGGAACCACATTACAAACGCTAAAAGTCCAATTAGATACAGTACATCCCCACCTCTTTGCATGAAAGCAAATAAAGCATCTGAAAAGTTATAAAAAAATTGCATTCTTTATTTCTTCAGTAAATCTTAACTTGTACCTTCCGATCTTTTAGCAGCCATACCAGTACTTGATTCCTCAATAGTACCTAATATTCCTCTAGAAATATTATTAACCGTTGCGTACATAAAAGTAGTTGGGATAGCGACCATAAGTCCTAACCATGTTGTTACAAGAGCAGTAGATATACCACTCGCCATTGTTTTAGGATCACCTGTTCCAAATAAGGTAATCATAGTAAACGTTTCTATCATACCTATGATTGTTCCGAAAAGTCCCATTAGGGGAGCCACAACAGAGACGATCTTAAGAACCCAATTTAATCCCTCTACAGTAGGTCTTTCTTTCAAGATCTGTTCAGCCATCTTTAGCTCCAATGTTTCTGTATCTGCTTCTTTATCGTCTTCTGCTATCTTAAGAATTCTTCCTAAAGCATTATCATTACTTAAGGTTGAAGAAGCTGATTGAGCTATAACACCGCCCCTTATATTCCAAAGTTCATAGAATCTCCAAATGAATAAGAGCGTTGCCAAGAGTCCGATTGCCATGAGCATATAGCCTACTGGGCCACCCTCTTGCATTTTACCCCATGTGCTTGGCATAGAAATCAAGCTGGCAAGCAATGAGCCTCCCTGAGGTCCTGTTGGGTCAACGGCAAATTGAACTGGGAAAGTGTCACCATTCAATATGTCTGAAGTCTGAGATGTATATCTTCCAGCTGGTTGAGAAGGAAGTTCAGAATATGTCCCACGTGATGGAGAATAAGTTAAATACTGACCATCAGATACAACATTAAAATTGCCCACCCTAACTACGTCTCTATTTTCAACATTTCCATCAGTAGTTATTACTTCTGTATTGAACTTAACCACTTCACCGGAAGCATTTATTTCTCTTTGCAGCTCGTACCATAAAGTTTCAAGCTCTTCTATCGAAGCTAATTTGATACCTTCGTTCATTTTTGAGCCTAAAGCAGTCATGAACTCTTCTCTTTCCTTACCAAATTGAGCAGCAGTAATTGATTGCTCCATGATATTACGAGCTTCTGTGGTATTTCCAGCCAGGTGGCCGAAGATTTCGTTTAGTGACCCCAGTCTTTCTCGAAGTTGTTCTTCAGCTACGACTAAAAGTGCTTCATTAGCTTCAAATTTTTGTTCTAACCTAGCAGCCTCTCTTTCAAGCCTAGCTCTTTCGTCTTTCGCATCAGATAGAAGTTTAGCTTGTCTGTTCTTTTCGTTTCTGAATTGGGCTTCTCTATCCCTTTGTTGTTGAGTGTCAGCAAATTGTCCTTGTTTTACTATCTCTAATAATTCTTGAGGATTAGATGGTTGTACTGCCTCCTCTTCTCCTTCTTCAGAGAAAGATATTGAGGATGTTAGCCCGAGGCTAAGTATAAGTATAAAAAGTTTTATTTTTCTCATTTTAGTTTGCCTCCGTTGCTGCTGGTAAAGGAAGTTCCATCAAGTCAACTGTAGCTAGCTTATTAGCTATTCTTAAGCCTCTCTTTGTAGGGTTCCTATAACTATTATCAAGTTCTTCCCATGACCTAGTAGCATTATTCCAGGCATGTGTTTGCGTTTCATCGGCTGTTTGGAAAACCATTGCCAGTCTACCGACCCTTAGAATGTTACCTTCTCTTAGCTCACCATTAATAACAATGCTATCTTTATAAGCATCTATTTTTCTTCCATATTCTGCTTCTACATTGAAAGCCTCTAAAACCTGCCTCAAACCTTCAGCTGGAGAGACGGTTGGATTATCTAAAGCCGCTTTAGCAAAAGCAATTCGCTCTTTTCTTTCAGCTAAATGAAATGGCAGATCAAGCTCAATAGAAGTTTCTACTCCAGCTAACATTCTTCTTGTAAATGGTGGAATCTGTCTCTGCATAACCTGTGCTTCTTTTAGCGTTCTATCAATTTCCTTCAAACGCTCTTCTTGACGCTGAATTTGCTGTCTCATTTGAGCGTTGTATACCCTCAAACCTTCTATTTGTTTACTGACTGTTTTGAACTCGCTGACTATCACTGAAGTCTGTTCGTCCATTTCATCGATTTTTGACTGAGATGTTTTCTCGGCAACTTGTCTAGCCGCACCAACGTCTAATAAAGGTTGGATTTGATCACTAAACACAAGGCCCGAAACTGAAATTCCGGCCAACACGAAAACAAATTTACAAAGACGCGTCATAGCTATCTCCTAATTTCTAAAATTCTTATTTAATCTATTCGCAAAGTAGATGAAACTTAAGTGTTTTGCAAGCACATTATTTCACCTTCCCCGAGTGCGAACGTTTAAACTATAGTGACAAATAAGGTTCATTGCAATGCCAAAAAAATGTCATTTGAGGAAAATTTAGAAGATGTCAAATTTTGCATACTTATTAATCTTGTTTTCTTTCAACTCAATAACATTAATAAGCTTAATCCTCATCAGTATCAATAAAAAAAGTCCAAGAGTGTTATTGAAGTTCCTTTTCTTCCCTGTTCTCTTTACTTTGATTTTAGGCGCATTCATTCAGTTACAATTTGAGATATCAGATATATCTTTAAGGCAGTTATTTTCTAATCTAATAGTAATTGCATGGTGCTTGAAATCTTTTAATGCCTATAGCTCTATAAAATCACTTCTACTTCAAGAATTTCTCGAGTCAATTCGTGATTTAATTCATCAAAAGAAATTTTTAATAATCATAATAAACACTATAAAGATTTCTTTCATTCAAATTGCCTGTTTCAGCTCTGCACTGTCTTTAAATTATTTATCAGGCTATTCATCATTAAATTTTTTAGATATTTTGGGAATCTCCTTTTGTACCCTTGGAATCGCTATGGAATTTATTTGTGAAAGAAAGATAAAAAAGACAAAACAGGATGAAAATAAATTTATTAGAACTGGGCTATGGAGCTATTTAAGGCATCCAAACTTAGCTGGTCTCTTATTATTTTTCTTCGGACTTCAGCTCATTGCATTAAACGGTATTGGTTCTCAATGGTCAGTTATGGGTTTTGTAATGCTACTTTTAATCGTCTTAAAAAAATTAATCCCACTTCTTGAAAGACAGTTATTAGCTAAGTATCCTGAGTATCAGGAATACAGAGATACAACTCCTGTGTTGCCAACTCTCTTAAGAAGATAATGCATAAATTAATCCCTCATATATTCTTAACATTAGTATTAGGATATCTGGCAAACAGTAGACTAGAGTTCATCAAAACCATTTTGATAAAAGGTTTTATTGCACTATACAAGCCCAATCTTAATGAAGCTATACATTCTGATATAAGAAAATATAGATCATATAATGAATTTTTTACGAGAAAGTTAAAAGATGGTTCCAGGGTTGTTGATGATTCTGATAAAGCCTTTATCTCTCCTGTTGATGGTGAAATAGTTGATCATGGATTCATTGAAGAAGGTCAGCTTATACAAGCAAAAAAGTTTAAGTATGCATTGGAAGATTTGGTTGGAGACAGTTATAAATCACTGTACGACGAGGGTTACTTTATAACAATTTATTTAGCCCCTACAGACTATCATAGAATCCATTGTCCATTTGATGGAACAATAATCGATTCTCAACATTTAGGTACTTCTCTTTTTAGTGTCAATAAAAAGGCACAAGAATCCATACCTAACCTATACATTAAAAATGAGAGGTCCGTCCTTCAGATTGATTCCGATGGGTTAAATTTTTCTTTAGTTTCAGTTGGAGCTTCTGTAGTGGGTAGTATTGTTCCATTTTGGAGTGTTGATGATAATGCCTCCAGAAGTCAGCTTATTAATGAATGGAAGAGAGGACCATCTGATAAGAAACAAATTAAAAAAGGAGACGAATTAGCTCATTTTAAGATGGGCTCTACCATTATTCTGCTCTTTGAAGACTCAAGTAAATTAGATTTAGATTCCTTGATAGAAAATAAGCTTGTAAAATTTGGTAACAAATTAGTTTCGTTAAAAAATATATAAGGAAAAAACTTGGTATCTTATTCAACTAGTGATTTTAAAGTGGGTCTAAAAATAATTATAGATAATGATCCATGTGTAATTATTGAAGAAGAGTTCAATAAACCCGGTAAGGGTCAAGCATTTAGCAAAATTAAGTTTAGGAACTACTTAACAGGGCGAGTTGGAGAAAAGACCTGTAAGGTCGGAGAGTCGCTTGAAGCTGCTGATGTAGAAGAACTTGATATGCAATTTTTATACAGCGATGGTAGCGCTTGGTTTTTCATGCATCCTGACACCTACGAACAGATACCCGTAGGTACTGATACAGTGGGTGAACTTGAAAAATGGGTTACTGAAGAAGATATCTGTAAAGTTCTCTTGTGGAATGAGAAGCCCATCTCAGTTGTTGCCCCTACTTTCGTAGACTTAGAAGTCAGCCAGACAGATCCGGGCGTAAAAGGAGATACTGCAACCGGAGGCTCAAAACCGGCCACTCTATCAACGGGAGCTGTTGTGAAAGTACCTCTTTTTGTTTCTGAAGGCGAAATAGTAACCATTGATACTAGAAATGGTGAATATCAGGGTCGTAAATAAAAAGTAAATGAAAGAAAAGATCCAAAAGGACCTTAAGAGGATATTAGGTGAGTTATATAGCAGTGTTGATATTGATATCAAAAAATTCGATATAAATATTCAAGACAATAAAGAAAAGGAACATGGGGACCTTGCATCAAATATTGCGCTGGTACTAGCTAAACCACTTGGTAGAAATCCAAAAGAAATAGCTGAAGAAATCAAAGAGAATTTCCAAACAGACCAAGATATTACAAAAGTTGAAGTCGCGGGACCTGGTTTTATTAATTTCTTCCTATCAAAAAAGTCTCATGGAGCTGTGCTTAAAGAGATCTTTATCGAAAAGGATGGTTATGGTTCTTCCAAATCAAATAACAAAAAAGTTTTAATAGAGTATGTATCAAGTAACCCTACCGGACCATTACATGTAGGACATGGAAGAGGAGCTGTTTTTGGATCAGTTCTTGCCAGACTTTTAAACGAAGCAGGATTTAAAGTTGATGAAGAATATTATGTAAACGATTTTGGTAGGCAGATGAACATCTTGGCTGCAAGTCTATGGATTAGGTATGCACAAATTTTTAATAATGATATACAGATGATTAAAAATGGTTATCAAGGGGAATACTTGATACCTATAGCTAAAAACTTAAAGGAAAAGAGATCAAATGAGCTTTTTTTAAGTGATTCAGATTTGAATGATCTTCTTAATAAAGACACACAAGAAGATGAAAGTTTTGTAGATTCAGTTATTGAAACAATACGATCTAGGCTTGGAGATGAATTCCTTTTTATTAGAGATTTTGCTCTGAAGGAAATACTGGACCTGATTCAAGCTGATCTATCTGAGTTCGGAGTCAACCATAACAAATGGTTTTCGGAATCATCTCTTTATGAGAATAAGCTTGGATCAGATAGTATTGTTGACAAAGCTATCAATGAACTTGATTCCAATGGATTTATTTATGAGCAAGAAGGTGCCACATGGTTTAAATCATCAACGTTAGGTGATGATAAAGACAGAGTGCTAAAAAGAGGAAATGGAGAATATACTTACTTTGCTTCTGATGTGGCCTATCATCTGGACAAATATGACAGAGGGTATGACAGGATAATCAATATTTGGGGCTCTGATCATCATGGCTATATTCCAAGAGTGAGAGCTGCAATGGAAGCTAGTGCAAGGAATATTCAGAAATTAGAGGTGGTCTTTATTCAATTTGCGAACCTAATCAGGTCTGGCAAGAAAGTACCCATGTCTACAAGAAGCGGAGAGTTTATAACACTCAAAGAGTTAATTGATGAGGTTACAACTGAAGCGGCTCGATTCTTTTATATTAATAGGAAGTCTGACCAACATTTGGATTTCGACTTAGATCTTGCAAAAGAACAGTCTAAAGATAACCCTCTTTATTATATTCAATATGCTCATGCTCGTATTTGTAGCGTTTTAAGTAAGTCACATATAGATGAAGGCAAACTTGCAAACTCTGATTTAACTTTATTGGACTTAGATAAGGAAGTTGAATTACAGAAAGTTCTTAATCAATATCCTGTATTAATTGAGAGGGCTGCTCTATCAAGTGAGCCTCATTTAATCTGTTATTATCTCAAAGATTTAGCTAGCATCTTTCACAGTTACTACAACAGTGAAAAATTTCTTGTTGAAGATCAAAATCTAATGAACTCTAGATTGTTTCTGCTAAGCGGAGTTAAGCAAGTTATACATAATGGGCTATCAATTTTGGGCATCAATGCTCCTCAGGAAATGTAGCTTGTGAAATCAGAGATTATCCAAAAAATCATTTTGGACATAGAAGCAAACTGTAATCTTTCTAAGAGATCTGTTGAGGATGTTGTTCTCATAGGGGCTAGCAAATCTCAGACTATTAAAAAAATTATTATGGCCTACGAAGAAGGGATCAAAAACTTTGGAGAAAATTACCTTCAAGAGGCAGAAGAAAAAATAACTCAATTAGATCAAGATATAGTCTGGCATTTTATAGGCTCAATTCAATCCAGAAAGGCGAAAAAGATAGCCGAGATTTTTGACTGGGTCCACACCATAGATAGCTTTAAGGTTGCAGATAAACTTAATTCTGCCAGACCTAAATCAAAGGGTGTCCTGAATGCATGCTTACAAATCAATATAGACGATGAGGAAAGTAAGTCTGGAGTAAAGATAGAAAACCTTGAAGAACTTATCCAAAAATCAGAAGCTTTGGAAAATATAAAAATCCGAGGGTTGATGGTAATTCCTAGGCCTAGAGATTCCGAAGAAGAACAGAGAAAGGTTTTTATGAAAGTAAAAGAAATCTATGATTCACTAATAAGAAAAGGATATAAGCTTGATACCCTGTCGATGGGGATGACATCAGATTATGGTGTAGCCATTCAAGAAGGCGCTACAATGATAAGAATAGGAACAGGAATATTTGGTCCAAGAAAATGAAAACACTTGATGAAATAATAGGCTTTATAGGTGCTGGCAATATGGCTACAGCACTGATATCGGGTTTGATAAATAATGGCCACGAAGCTTCTAAAATTATCTCTTCATCACCGGAGCAAGAACATTTAGATAAGCTATCCGGGGATTTTGGTGTGTTAACGTCAAAAAATAATCAAAAGGTTTGTGAAGATTCCAATGTAATTATTTTAGCTGTAAAACCTAATATCATCGAAAGAGTATTATCTGAAATCAAAGAAAACGTTGATCAAAAAGACAAACTTGTTATATCTATTGCAGCTGGTGTGAAGATAGAAAACATAGAATCGATCATAGGCTCATCAACAAAGATTATAAGAGCGATGCCGAATACTCCTGCTAGTATTATGGAGGGTGTAACTGCACTTTCTTCAAATGAAAGAGTGAAAGAAACCGATATAGAAAAAGCCAAGATACTATTTGGTTCGGTTGGAAAGACAGCTGAAATTAAAGAAAAAGAATTAGATATTTTCACTGCTCTAATTGGTTCGGGACCAGCATATGTATTTTATTTAATTGAGTCTTTACTGGAGTCGTCCCAAAATCTTGACCTTCCAACTGATGATAAGATTAACTTAATTGCTTCGATGATTTCGGGTTCTGCTAATTTAGCAATAGCTTCCACTGATTCACCCCAGAATTTGAGAAAAAATGTTACCTCTCCGGGCGGGGTTACACAAAAGGCTATAGAAGAATTTGAGAAACAAAATTTAAAAGAGATAATAAAAAAATCAATGAAAGCTGCTGAAGAGAAATCCATCGAACTAGGAGACAAATAATGTCAGAAGCTACATTCTTCCTATTCAAGGCCTTAATGGATGTATTTACACTTGGAGTTGTATTCAACTTCTTATTTCGTCTTCTCAAGGTTGACTACTACAACCCTCTTGTTCAAGGAATAATAAGGGCTGTTGATTTTCCAAGTCAATTTATCAGGTCATTTATCAAACCAATTTTTAATGTGGACTTAGCCACTTTCTTTGTAGCTGTTTTTATTCAAGCTGGAGCCTTTTATATGGCAGCTATAGCTGGCTCCATTGAATATGCTCCAATTAAGATTTTAATGTGGTCTACTTACTCCGTTATTTTGCTCATGTTAAAAATGATATGGTGGATTTTGCTTGGAGGCATAATCTTAAGTTTTGTTGCGGCTAGTAATTTTCATCCTGCCATAGTTCTGATTAGACAAATGTCAGATAAATTATTCAATCCATTCAGAATCTTCTTGCCTCCTATGGGCGGATTAGACTTTTCCCCTATTTTTGCATTTATCGCGTTAAATTTTTTGCAAGCAATTTTTGTGCAGTTTGCGATAGAGTCAGGTCTGCCAGTTTGGCTATCTGTTGGTTTCTAGCTATAGATTCAATATAATAAACCTTTCGCCGATTTGATATAGCTTGCGGGCGTTTAATTGAAATACAGCTAATGCATTAAATTAAACCTGTTTAGCAAAGGCGAACAGGTTTTTTTATGAATGAGTCAGTTGGTATTGTAAAGCCCAAAAAGCTTATCCTTGAAGGTAAGCTGGACCTTGAGTGCGGTCAATCGCTTGAAGATATAGAAATTGTTTACGAAACATACGGCAATTTAAATCAAGACTCCTCTAATGCCATTCTTATCTGTCATGCTTTAAGCGGTAACCATCATGCGGCCGGAGTATACGAAGGCGAAAAAAGGACAGGATGGTGGGATTCTCTCATTGGTCCTGGTAAGGCCATAGATACCAATAAATTTTATGTTGTATGTCCCAATAATATTGGCGGATGTCATGGATCTCTAGGCCCGTCTTCAAAAAATAGTAAAACCGGTGAGTATTTTGGACCTGATTTTCCAATTATTACGGTTAAGGATTGGGTAAGATCACAAGCCTTGCTTTCCGATTCTCTTGGTATAAAAAAATGGCATGCTGTTGTAGGCGGCAGTCTGGGTGGAATGCAAGCCCTAGAATGGTCTCGACTTTTTCCTGACAGAATCAAAAAGGCTGGGATTATTGCAGCAGCACCAAAATTAAGCGCTCAAAATATTGCTTTTAATGAGGTGGCTAGACAAGCAATACTGAACGATCCAGACTTTGATGCTGGAAGGTATTTAGATACTAACAAGTCTCCTAAACAAGGCTTGAAACTTGCACGAATGGTAGGACATATTACTTATCTTTCAGAGGAGGCCATGAAAAGCAAATTTGGTAGAGACTTGAAGGAAGATAAATTAAATTTCGTTTACGACGCTGAATTTGAAATCGAAAGTTACTTAAGATACCAAGGTGATGTCTTTTCTGAAAATTTTGATGCCAATACCTACCTTTTGATGACAAAAATCTTAGATTACTTTGATCCTGCTGATGAATATGAAGGAGATCTTTCCAAAGCCTTCGAATCTATTAAAGCCCAATTATTAGTAGTTTCATTCACAACTGATTGGAGATTTTCACCAGATAGGTCAAAGGAAATAGTTAACGCACTCATAGCCGCAAAGAAGAAAGTTAGTTACTTAGAAATTGAGAGTCCCCACGGCCATGATTCATTCTTATTTGCTGATAACAGGTACACTAGAGGACTATCATCTTTCCTGGACTATTAAATGGATACAATCGAAGTCATACAACAATGGATTGAAAGAGATTCCGAGGTTCTTGATCTCGGATGTGGAGATGGTGAGATTTTAAAAATTCTTTCTAATGATTCAGGAGCAACAGTTTTAGGAGTGGAAATCAATCAAGAGGACATAAATGCTTGTATCAAATCTGGACTAAATGTTATCGAACAAGACATTGATCAAGGATTAGAAAATTTTGGTGATCAAAGCTTCGATGTTGTCATCATGAGTCAAACAATTCAGGTTCTTAGAGAGCCTAAAAAAGCTTTAATGGAAGTTACAAGGATTGGTAAAGAGAGCATAGTTACAATACCCAACTTTGGTCATATATCAACAAGATTAAGCCTGTTATTCTCAGGCAAAATGCCTGTAACGGGGTCGTTGCCAAAGGATTGGCATGAGACAGACAATATTCATCTCTGTACTATCAAAGATTTTGAAATCCTATGTGATGAATCTTCGATAAATATAAATGAAAGGCGTTTTTTTAACAGCACCGGTAACGAAAGTATTCTGGCTAAAATCTCTCCTAATTTATTTGCCGCCACAGCTATATATAAAATTTCTAAATGAAGATAGCGGTTGCAACAAAGAACCAAGGAAAACTAAAAGAATTCACAGAATTAGCTTCCAAAACCGAGTATGAATTTATTCATATACCAGAAGATATTGGGGAACTTCCACCTGAGACAGGAAGTACTTTTTATGAAAATGCACTTATCAAGGCTGAGTTTGTCTCCAAGAAATTAGGCATACCAGCACTTGGAGATGATTCTGGTCTTGAGGTTGATGCTTTAGATGGAAAACCTGGGATATATTCTGCCAGATACTCTGAATCAGGCACTGATGAAGGCAATTGTTTAAAGCTACTGCAAGATATGGAGCCTTACAAAGTTAATAATAGATCTGCAAGATTTAGATGTTGTTTAGTGGGTTACTTTGAAGGAAGGATTGTAAAAAGCTATGGAAGCTTAGAGGGAGATATAGCAACTGAATTTAAGGGGTCTAAAGGCTTTGGATATGATCCTATATTTATAATAAAAAATGGGTTTCACTTGGCGGAATTGAACAAGAAAGAAAAAAATGAAATTTCACATAGATCGGAGGCTTTTAAACTCTTGTTAAAAGAAATTCATAAATTAGCTAGCTAATTCTTTGTAAGATCAACTCATTGAGTTCTCGTTTTGCAACTAAAGCTTTACTTTCAAAGGAAGTCTGGGGTAGATCAAGAAGATAATTTTTTAAATCCTTCTTTTCTAGCACTGCCCACTTTTTATCCCTTGAAACAATCTTCTTTACTTCTTGGAAATAATGGCTCCAATCAGTCTTGAAATAAAAAATACCTTCAGGTCTTATCTTGCTATTAAGCAAATCGATAAAGTCCTTGTTAATTAACCTTCTTTTATGATGCTTCCTTTTAGGCCAAGGATCAGGATAAAACATCAATATCAGTTCAAAAAAATTATCCGAAACTTTTTCTTCTAGAAAAGGAGCAATATCTGAATTGAGAATTCTAATATTCTCTAAACTGTCTTCAGATACTTTACTAAGTAGTGAACCTATACCAGATAAATAAACTTCAGCTCCTAGAACAAATGTCTCAGGTTTTTGTTTGGATATGAAAGCGGTGGTTTCGCCAGATCCAAAACCAATATCTAAAATTGGATGAGTGTTAGGCAGAATATTCTTAAGCTCTTCAGTACTATCTACTATGTACTTGTCCCAAAGAGTATCGATAGCCCGTTGCTGGTTAGAAGTAATTCTTCCCTTCCTTAAAACAAAACTTTTAAGACGATCTTGAGTTTGCAAATTAGTCTCCAGAGGAGAAGGACTGCTTAACCTTTTTCATAGCATTTTTTTCAATTTGCCGGACTCGCTCAGCCGATATGCCATATTTTTCTGCCAGTTCATGCAGTGTTAGCTTCTCATCAGCTAACCATCTGTCCTGAATTATGTCTCTGCTCCTATCATCTAGTTCATTGATAGCTTGATATAGCTGAGAAGCATTAGTCTCATCGAGACTATCTTTTTCAAAGATTTCAGCAGGATCAGCATCTACGTCTTCTAAATACTGTGAAGGGGCATAAGAAGCTTCTTCATCGTCAGATTCAGATAGAGGATCGAACGACATGTCTATACCACTTAATCTTTTCTCCATCTCCCTCACTTCAGAAGGTTTTACCCTCAGATCTTTAGCCATAGACTCCACTTCTTCCTCAGTAAGCCAACCTAGTCCTTTTTTCTTACTTCTAAGATTAAAAAAGAGCTTTCTTTGGGCTTTAGTGGTTGCGATTTTTACGATTTTCCAATTTTTAAGGACATATTCGTGAATTTCTGCTTTTACCCAGTGCACTGCAAATGAGACCAGTCTGACACCCATCTCAGGATTAAATTTCCTGATTGCCTTCATCAGACCCACATTACCCTCTTGAATGAGATCGGCTTCTGGTAAACCATAACCAGAATATGTCTTGGCTATATAAATAACGAACCTTAAGTGGGCCAAGACTAATTTTCTCGCTGCATCTAGGTCATTTCTATAATATAAATCTTCAGCAAGCTTTTTCTCTTCCTCGGAGGTTAAGATACCAATGCTATGTACAGAATTTATATAGGCTTGAAGGTCTCCTCCAGGGGATAAAGTCTCCATTTCCTGAAGAGCCGTTCCTACTGAATTCTCGCTTTTGAGCTCTTTTTTAGGCATATCCAATATGAATTTTACATTTTTTAGTGAATACTGGTGCAAATTTAGCTAAAAAACGTAAATTTATAGAAGAAAGGTATAATCTTTTGGATACAAATATGAAAGCAATAGAAGTTATAGATAACAGACTTGAGGTAAGAGAAACAAGCCTGCCTGAAGTAAAAGATGATGAGGTATTAATAAAGGTTAAAGCGGCTGGGCTAAATCGAGCCGATATAGCTCAAAAAAATGGATTATATCCTCCGCCTCCAGGAGCAAGTGAAATTTTAGGGCTTGAGTGTAGTGGGATTATTGAGAGTGTAGGAAAAAATGTTACCTCAAAGAAAATGGGCGATGAGGTGATTGCACTTCTGGCAGGCGGAGGATATGCAGAGTATGTAGCCTGTCCTGAACATCATGCTATAAAAAAACCAATGAAGTTGGATTGGATAGAAGGAGCATCTATTCCAGAAGTTTACGCGACGTGTTGGTTAAATCTTTTTATGGAAGCAGGCATGAAGGAAGGTGACAAAGTTGTCTTTCATGCGGGTGCGAGTGGCATCGGTACAGCGGGAGTGCAGCTGGCTAAAGCGTTCGGATGCGATAGTTTTGTCTCGGCAGGATCCAAAGAAAAAATTGATTTTTGTTTGAACCTTGGAGCCTCTGCTGGAGAAATAAGATCTAATGATATATTTGCTAGTATCAAGAATTGGTCTCCAGAAGGAGCAGACGTAATTTTGGATCCTATTGGGGCAGAATATTTTGAAAAAAATTTACAAGTTCTAGGCCTGGAAGGCAGGCTAGTCATTATAGGATTAATGGGAGGTGCACAATCTAACCTAAACTTGGGGCACTTGATGATAAAGAGACAAAAGATTATTGGATCAACTATCAGGGCAAGAAGCGTAATTAAGAAGAACGATATTATGAAAGAGCTCTCAGATAATGTTTTGCCCCTCTTTGATGAAGGCTTGCTAAGGCCCATTGTTCATGAAGCCCTGCCCTTTTCACAGTGTGAAAAAGCTCACTCAATAATGGAAGCTAATAAGAATATAGGCAAGATAATTCTTAGTTTAGACTAATTTATCAAATATATTTTTCCACGGAAATGAAGGGTCACCTGAGCAATAAAATAAGGGATTTTTTTTCTCTGATTTAAACTCATATCTCAGCGGTCGTCCTTCTAAATCAGAAACTGAGCCCCCGGCTGCTTCAACTACAGCCTGTCCTGCAGCTATATCCCACTGATAAGTGGGGCCCATTCTGCTGTATATATTAGCCGCCCCCTCTGCAACACGACATAACTTCAAAGAACTTCCGGTTGGCACTTCCTCAACTTTATCAAATTCACTCGTACAAGCTTCTATGAAGAGATTATCCTTATCGCTTTTATGACTCTTGCTTACAGTAACTAAGCACATATCTTGAGTCTGTTTTTTTGAACTTATCTGAATTTCTTCCCCATTTACTATCTTAAATGCCTGGTTTATATAACCTACAAAACACTCTTTGATAGCAGGTGCAGATACGACTCCAAGAACAGGTACTCCATCTTCGATAAGGGCAACATTAACAGTAAAATCACCATTTTTATTAATGAATTCTTTGGTACCATCTAAAGGATCTATTAACCAAAATAAAGATTTAGTATTTTCTAGGACATCTCCTTCTTCAGACAATATAGGAATATTTGGATCTATCGACATGAGAGAAGATGAGAGGGCTTGATGAGACTTCTTGTCTGCAAGCGTAACGGGCGACCCGTCCTGTTTGCCTTCAATATCAAAATTTCCTGATTCGTAGATTTGCATTACTTCTTCAGAAGCAGAGTCGACTGCCTTAAGGACTTCTTTTGAGATTTCTTTTAAATTTGAAACTTCCATTTCTTGAATCTGTCTTTTCTTCTACAATATATCATCAAAGGACATATAAAAAATTAATATGGAAAATAAAGAAAAATTAATAGAGAGTGCTCAAGAACTAAAAAAAGGGTTAGATCTTCTCAGTAGAGAAAGAAAAGTTGTGATGCCCCACAACAAAGCCTTTGATCATGTCGATCAACTCAAAGTAAAAGTTGATGAAATAATTAATTTAGCTGAGACTGTCTAAGAATACGGAGATAAAAAATGGAATACACTTGTTTTGATTTAGACATAAAAGACAAAATTGCTCATATAAAGATGTCTAGGCCAGACGAATTCAACTCTATGAATAAAGCTTTCTGGTCGGAACTTCCTCATTTGGTGGAAAGCATTTCAGATGATGCATCAGCAAGAGTTATTGTGCTCTCTGGAGAAGGTAAGCATTTTTGTGCAGGGATGGACTTAGCTAATTTTTCACCGGCAGATAAACAGCCAAATGCTCATATGGGTATGAGAAAAGAATCTGGATATAGAGTAACGTTAGACTTACAGCACACTATCACTTGTTTGGAAAAAGCCAGAATTCCAGTTATTGCAGCCGTTCAGGGTGCTTGTGTAGGAGGTGGAGTTGACCTAGCAACAGCAACAGATATGAGATACTGCACAAAAGATGCATTCTTTTGTATACAAGAAATAAATATTGGAATGGCCGCTGATGTAGGAACTTTGCAAAGAATACCTAGATTAATACCTGAAGGGGTGGTCAGAGAATTAGCATATACTGGTAGAAGATTTCTCCCAGATGAAGCCATGAAACATGGTTTAGTAAATGAAGTCTTTGAAACAAAAGAAGAGATGATGGAAAAAGTCATGGAAATTGCTTCAGAGATTGCCTCAAAAGGTCCTTTAGCTATAGCAGGGACTAAAGAGTCTTTAAACTATGGAAGAGATCACACTATAGAGGAAGCTCTAAATCATATAGCATTATGGAACACTGCAGTAGGCATCAGTGATGAGATGTCCGTAGCTTTCAAAGCAAAAGCCGAAAACACAAAACCGGATTTTGAAGATATGCTACCAAGAAGAAAATATCTTGATGGAGAGGTTGGAGTCTAAGCCTTTCTAAGAAAGACTGGCTTATTCAACTCTGAATCTTTTTTACTGTAACGGTATCCGTCCAAATTAAAATCATTAAGGTCTTCTACCTTTTTGATTTTATTCTGGACGATAAATCTAGTCATTGAGCCTCGCGCCTTCTTAGCAAAGAAACTTATAATTTTATATTTTCCATTCTTGTAGTCTTTAAAGACTGGACTAATAACAGGAAGATCAAGTTTATCTGCTTGAATAGCGGAAAAGTATTCCAAAGAGGCTAAATTAACGATCCCTTTAGACTTATTATTAGCCGATAGATCGTTGATATGTTTTGTTAGCTTAGAACCCCAAAAATCATATAAATTTTTTCCACGCTTAGTTTCCATTTTTGTACCCATTTCTAGTCTATAGGGGTACATCAGATCAAGAGGTTTTAAAATTCCATATAGCCCTGACAAGATACAAAGATTCTTCTGGGCATAATTAATATCAGCTTTTGAAAGTGAGTTTGCATCAAGTCCTTGATAAACATCTCCTTTAAAGGCGTATATAGCTTGCCTAGCGGTGTTGGTTGGTTTGGTGGGCTTGGACCAGTTCATGTTCCTCTCGAAATTGAGAAAAGACAGCTTCTCACTTAAACCCATCAGGGAAGCTAGATCTTCAGGATTCTTTTTTTGCAGCTCTTTTACTAGCAGTTGACTATCAGAAAGATGAGAAGCAACGGAAAAGTCATCGACACTCATGTCACTTTCGTAATCCAGAGTCTTAGCAGGAGAAACAAGAACAAGCATTAATTATAAGCCTAAGACTAATTTAGCCATGATGTTTCTTTGCACTTCATTAGAGCCAGCATAAATACTGGCCTTTCTGTAGTTAAAATATCTAGGCGCAGCAGTATTTGCAAAGCGACTTCCTATTGCGGGCTCATTATTGCCAATCTCAGGTCCCGGATTATTAAACGGAATACCATAATAACCAACCAACTCAACAGCCAACTCAGTGATCGCCTGGCCAATTTCTGTACCTCTTGTTTTAAGAAGAGAAGATTCAGGTCCCACATTTTGACCGGCACTTAAACTCCCCAATATTCTAAGTTCAGTCGCTTCCATTGCATTAATTTGTATTTCTATCTCTGCAACTGACTCCTTGAAAGCTTGATCTTCAGATAATTTTGTACCGCTTGAGTCCTCAGTTTCTGCCTTCAACTTTATTTGTTGAAGTTGTTGATAAAGCTCAGATGAATAACCATTTCCTCTTTCGAATTCAAGAAGATATTTTGCGTATGTCCAACCCTTGCCCTCTTCTCCAATTAAATTTTCTTTAGGAACTTTCACGTCTTCAAAGAAAACTGTATTCACTTCATGGTGACCTATAGGAGTATTATCTAATGTATTAATAGGTTGAACTTCAATGCCTTCTGAATGCATGTCTATTAACAAGAAAGAAATTCCTTTCTGTCTAATATCTTCTTGGCTAGTTCTCACTAAGCAAAATATCATATCGGCATGTTGAGCCATTGTGGTCCATGTTTTAGCTCCGTTTACAAGATAGTGATCTCCTTTGTCTTCAGCCTTTGTCTTTAATGAAGCTAAGTCAGAACCAGATCCGGGCTCAGAGTAACCCTGACACCACCACACTTTTGAAGAGAGTATATCTGGAAGATATTTCTTTTTTTGCTCATCTGATCCAAAGGCCATTATGACCGGAGCAACCATGGATATTCCAAACGCTGTAAAGCCTGGAGCTCTTGCTGCGGCCATCTCTTTACTGAAGAGATATTTTTGAGAAGCCGTAAAAGCAGCGCCTCCGTATTCTTTAGGCCAATTTATACCAGCCCATCCCTTGGAATAAAGTGCTTGCTGCCATTGAACGTGCTCTTCCTTAGTTACGTGACCATTAGGTGCGTTCGTAAGCCTCTCTTTCATGTCTTCCGGATAATTATCTTTTATCCATTCTCTAACTTCTTTTTGAAAATCTAGTTCTTCTTGTGTAAATTGTAAGTTCATAAATACCTCTCCGTAATTATAATTCAAATACCTTTTAAGAAAAAATAGATTAACCTTGGAAAAATTAAGCTCGAACTTAGATAGATTTTCTGAAATAACAGGAAAAATTTGTTCATGGTTTGTAGCGATAATGGTTTTGGTTACTTGTCTTGTTGTTGTGATGAGATATGGGCTTGATATGGGGTCTGTATTTTTGCAAGATGTCGTCCTGTATCTTCATGGAGCCCTATTTCTTCTAGGAGCTGCTTTTGCCTTAAAGAGAGGAGCGCACGTAAGGGTAGATATTTTCTATAGAAATTTCAGCGACTCAAGAAAAGCTTTTGTAGACTTGATCGGCAACATCATTTTCTTACAACCTGTTTGTTGGACGATACTGCTTTATTCGTGGGGTTATGTCGAATTTTCTTGGCGAATATTAGAGGTTTCAGCAGAGCCTGATGGCCTCCCATTTGTTTATATTCAAAAATCTTTGTTAATTGCAGTTGCTGCTTTACTTGCACTGCAAAGTTTCTCTGAGATATTAAAGTCTTTTCTGACTATCAAACACAATGGTTGAATTTATTCCATTGCTGATGTTCGGAGTAATCTGTTTAGTGCTGCTAGCAGGCTTCCCAGTTGCTTTTTCTTTGGCTGGTACAGCCCTAATTTTTGCAGGTATAGGTATATTAACGGGAACTTTCGAGGGCGCTTTCTTGGGCGCAATCCCTAATCGTCTCTATGGAGACATGACGAATATGACTCTGGTTGCTGTTCCGCTGTTTGTTTTCATGGGTGTGCTTCTGGAAAAATCAAATTTGGCACAAGACTTGCTGAGTAATATGGCCGAAGTTATTGGAGGCTTCAGAGGAAGTCTTGCGATATCTGTGATATTTGTTGGGGCCTTGATAGCAGCCAGTACAGGTATAGTAGGTGCGACTGTTATAGCAATGGGATTAATCTCTTTACCCATAATGCTATCTAGGCAATATGATCCAAGCTTATCTGCAGGGACTATTTGTGCCACGGGTACTTTAGGCCAAATAATCCCTCCATCTATTGCGTTAGTTATCCTGGGTGATGTGCTTTCTGCTGCCTATCAACAATCTCAGTTAAGCGTAGGCAATTTCTCAGCTAGGACTGTTTCTGTTGGTGATCTGTTTATGGGAGCAATTATTCCAGGGCTGATATTAGTTATTTGTTATGCCCTATATGTGGTGATTAGAGCTTACATGTCACCCAAGATGGCACCTGCCCAAGAAACAACCATTGTCTCAGGACGATGGAAGATAATGCTTACCTCATTACTGCCTCCATTTGTCTTAATTTCATCTGTTTTGGGTTCCATCCTATTAGGTATAGCAACACCAACTGAGGCTGCTGGTGTTGGAGCTTTTGGAGCTGTTCTTCTGGCCGTCAGTAAAAGTAGCTTAACAAGAAAGAACTTAACGGAAGCTGTAGAAACAACCACCGAAATAACTGCAATGGTTTTTATGATCCTTTTAGGATCATCAATATTTTCGTTAGTTTTCAGGGGCTTTGGAGGAGACGATCTTATAACTAGTATCTTTGCAGAATTACCCGGTGGAGCTTTCGGTGCTGTTTTGGTTGTAATGGTTCTTATCTTTTTATTGGGTTTCATTTTGGACTTCATACAAATAACTTTAGTAGTTGTGCCAATTGTTGGGCCCGCCTTATTGATGCTTGGAGTTGATCCAATCTGGCTTGGAATTATGATCGCAATAAATCTTCAGACTTCTTTCTTAACGCCTCCCTTTGGTTTTGCACTCTTCTATCTAAGAGGTGTCGCACCAGACATTCTTGCCACAAAAGACATATATAGAGGGGTAATTCCATTCATACTTATCCAGTTGGGAGTTCTTATTGCTTTGGCAATATTTCCTGAACTTGTCACCGCCTTGCCGGAGGCAGTATATGGCAGTTAAGTTGAGATAAGGTGCGCTATCCTGTCGGCCCTGTAAGAAGATCTGACCATAGGACCCGCAGCTACCTCAAGAAAACCAAATTCAACTGCTAGATTTTTATAATAATCAAATTCTTCTGGAGAATACCATTTTTCTACAGGTAAATGATTTACTGTAGGCCTCATATATTGACCTAAAGTTAAAACATCAACCCCAGCTTTTTTAATATCCTGGTAGGACTCTAAAATCTCCTTTTCAGTCTCTCCAAGACCAAACATCAAGCTAGTCTTAGTGATAATAGAAGGAGAATATTTTTTTGCGTAAGCTAATACTTGAAGGGTTTGGTCATAACCTGCCCTAGGATCTCTGACTCTTTTGGTCAATCGTTTGACTGTCTCTAGGTTTTGAGCAAAAACTTCCAATTGAGAATCCAAGAGAGTTTCAATCGATTTTTCATTTCCTAGAAAATCGGGAACAAGTGCTTCAATAACTACCTCAGGAGCATTCTCTTTGATGGCTTTGACAGTGTCTGAAAAGTGCTCTGCACCTCCGTCATCGAGATCATCTCTGTTCACTGATGTTAGGACCGCATATTTTAAATTCATATGAGCTATTGAATTAGCAACCTTAAGAGGCTCGTCTTTATCGAGAAGTCCTTTAGGGTTGCCAGTATCTACAGCGCAAAATTTACAGGCCCGAGTGCAAACTGAACCCAGTAACATAAAAGTTGCTGTTCCGTGACTCCAACATTCTTGAATATTTGGACACATTGCCTCTTCGCAAACGGTATGAAGCTTTTTATTGGCAACAATTTCTTTAAGCTCTCTATACTTCGAAGAATTTTGTGACTTTACTCTGAGCCAAGTGGGCTTTCTCTCTATTGGAATAAGTTTGTTTGAATTAGGCTTAATGCCATTTTTAATAGCTATTACGCCATTTTCTTTTATGGTTTTTGTAGGTATCAAGTTATCCATTAGGCGGCCCTAGCTCCTTGACTCTTGATAAGCTGTATGAAATCTCTTTTGACATCATGAATTGGAATTTCTGTAAATTCGTTTATTTGAGTTACCTCCAAGGATTCGATTCCACAAGTTACTATTCCATCAAAGGGCTTCGTATCCATATCGACGTTTAAGCTAATACCATGGTAACAAAATCCTCGTTTAATTTTTAAGCCAATAGAGGCTATCTTCTTGTCTTGAACATAGATACCTGGAGCTCCGGGTCTTCTGCACGCATTAATTTCATATTGCTCAAGAAGGTCGATGATTAGCGATTCCAATTCACAAATTAACTTTTTCGGCCCCCAGTTAAGTCTCTTTAAATTGAGTAAAAAGTAGATCATCAGCTGCCCAGGTCCATGGTAAGTAACCTGTCCACCCCTATCAGTCCTGACTACGGGAATATCATCTGTTGAAATGATATTTTCTTCTATTGCAGCATGCCCTAAGGTGTAAACGGGATGATGTTCCGTAAACCAGATCTCATCCTTTTCTTGACCAGACTTTTGGTCAGTAACTACCTGCATCTGTCTCCATACATCTTGGAATTCTGTTAAACCAAGATCTTTATCTTTTAAATTATTCAATCCAACTCTCTTGTGTCGATATAGGCCTTTTCCGAAATCCTATGATAGTTGATAACTTGTTCTTTAAATTCGTTATAAGATTTATAAACTTTCTGAGCCATCGGATCATCTTCAATAAAATCTTCCATGACTTCATTTGTTATCTTTTTAAGTTCAATAAGCACACTATCCGGAAGCTTTCTAAGGTCAACATTATGTTTCTCAATTAATTCTGTAAGTGCTTTATTATTTCTGGCTGTATACTCATCAAGCATCTCTTGATTAGCCGACTTTGCTGCGTATTTAATGATCGCTTTCAAGTCATCAGGTAAGGTTTCGTAAGCTTCTTTATTTATGATAATTTCCAGAGTAGAGCCAGGTTCATGCCATCCTGGATAATAGTAGTAATCAGAAACCTGATGAAATCCAAAGGTAAGATCATTATATGGCCCTACCCATTCAGCAGCATCAACTACTCCCTGTTGCAAGGAAAGAAAAATCTCATTACCTGGAAGAGTAACTGTTTCAGCACCCGCTCTTGTGAATACTTCTCCTGCCAATCCAGGTATTCTCATTTTAAGGCCCTTGAGGTCATCCAAAGAATTGATTTCTTTCTTAAACCAACCTGCCATTTGTACACCTGAATTGCCACCTGCTAGAGGAATCAGGTTAAAGGGAGCATAAGCCTCTTCCCAAAGCTCCATTCCACCTCCGTAATGCAGCCAGCCATTCATTTCCTGGGCAGTTAGTCCGAAAGGAACAGCGGTAAAAAATTGAGAAGATTTTACTTTACCTGTCCAATAGTAAGAGGCTCCATGACCTAACTGAACATTACCTTGTGAAACTGCATCAAAAACCCCCAATGCTGGAACAAACTCTCCCGCACCATAAACCTTAATTTGCATTCTTCCACACGTCATCTCATCCACATACTTAGAAAAATTCTCGGGACCCATTCCAAGGCCTGGAAAATTTTTAGGCCAAGTAGTTACCATTGTCCACTTATAGGTCTTGCTACCGGTTGAAAAACATCCACTATCTTCCACATTTGTTTGTTCTGTGCCTGAGCAAGAAATCAAAACAAGTGTTATTCCAATAACTAATAATTTTTTCATTTTTAATACCTTTCTTTATATGTGTTGTAGTTTAGCGTAAGAAACCATCAGCCATTTAGTTTTACTAGAATCAAAATTAACCTCTACTCTTGCATTTGCTCCCTCACCTTCGTAATTAAGAATTACTCCTTCTCCAAATGCCTCATGTAAGACTCTTTGGCCTAACTTAAACTCTGTATCGGGAACTTCACCAGATATTCTTTTTGATCTGGTCTTTGAAGCTCTCGGAACATTTCCACCAGTTCTTACTTCAACTGTAAGATTTTCAGGTATTTCTCTTAAAAATCTAGATGCAGGATTAAAGCTTTCTGTACCATATAGATTTCTCATCTCAGCATGAGTTATGAATAATTTCTCCATTGATCGAGTCATGCCCACGTAGCACAACCTTCTTTCTTCTTGTAATTGGTTTGGGTCTTCTATAGATAATTTATGCGGAAAAAGCCCTTCCTCAAATCCGGTTATAAAAACTAAAGGAAACTCCAGTCCTTTTGCTGAATGCAAGGTCATTAATTGGATAGCAGACTCATGTTCAGAAGCTTGAGTTTCTCCAGCATCAAGGGCTGCATGATCAATAAACATCTTCAATGGACCCTCTTCTAGATCATCAAAGGAGTCTGGCTCAAAATCTCTTGCTGCTCCTACTAACTCAGAAAGGTTCTCGACTCGTGTCTGCCCTTTTTCTCCAGCTTCTTTTTTGTGATATTCGATCAAGCCACTTTTCTCTACTGTGATGTCTACAATTTCCTTCAACTGCAGATCTTTAGTCTCATCCTCAAG
The DNA here is from genome assembly GCA_938048695.1 of uncultured SAR86 cluster bacterium. GTDB lineage: Bacteria > Pseudomonadota > Gammaproteobacteria > Magnimaribacterales > Magnimaribacteraceae > Magnimaribacter. The sequence goes on along the minus strand of CALIUO010000002.1, from coordinate 1,739 downwards.
ATTGTCAAAACTAGTCATGAAACCTTGAATAGCTTGGGAAGCTCTAGGCGTTAAACCGTCTATATCTATAAGTTCTTCGCATGCCTTCCATAGCGAAATGCTCTTTTCGGAGGCCTTTGATCTTATAAGATCAATCGTTTTAGCACCTATTCCTCTGGGAGGAATGTTAATAACTCTTTCAAAGGCTGCATCATCTTCTCTTCCATAGAGAAGTCGAAGATAGCTCATAGCATTTTTTATTTCTGCTCTTTCATAAAATCGTAACCCGCCGTAAATTTTGTAAGGCAATGACTCTCTTAGAATTGCCTCCTCTAGTACCCTTGACTGAGCATTAGATCTGTAAAGGATTGCTACTTCATCTAGACTTCTGCCTTGATTTACCCAATTCTGTATACTCCCGACGACGTATCTTGCTTCATCATCTTCGTTATAAGCTGAATAAACTGAAATAGGCTCTCCTTCTTTTTGATCAGTCCAGAGCTCTTTACCCATTCTGCCTTGGTTGTTTTTTATAACCTCATTAGCAGCACCAAGAATTACTGAAGTAGATCTATAGTTCTGTTCAAGTCTTATGATTTCAGTGTTTGTGTAGTCATTGGTAAATCGATTTATATTTTCGCTCTTTGCTCCCCTCCATCCATAAATAGACTGATCATCATCTCCAACAGACATAAAATGCGCACCGCCGTCTGCTAGAAGTCTCAAAAATTGATATTGCACCTCGTTGGTATCCTGAAATTCATCTACTAATATATGACTAAATCTTCTCTGATAATGCCTCAGAACCTCTTCATTACTTTTGAGCAATAAATAAACTCTCAATAAGAGCTCACCAAAATCGACCAGACTTTCTCTTTCGCAAAGTTCCTCGTAAGATTTGTAAACTTCGGTCATTTTTTCTGCGAAATAGTCATCTGAAACTTCTACATCTTTTGATCTTCTGCACTCATCTTTTTGTTTGTTTATAAACCACTGAATCTGTCTTGGCGGCCATTTTGTGTCATCCAAGCCCATAGATTTTACGACTCTCTTGATAACTCGATATTGATCTTCAGAATCCAAAATCGCAAACTCTTTTCTTAAGCCGGCTTCTTGCCAATGTGTTCTTAGTAAACGATGTGAAATTCCATGAAATGTACCACACCAAAAATTACCCATCTCATCTTGAACAATGTCTTCAATTCTTCCTCGCATTTCTCTAGAGGCTTTGTTAGTGAAAGTTACAGTTAAGATTGAGTGAGGGTTTATATTTTCAGCCTTTATTAGCCAGGCTACTCTGTGCGCGATGACCCTGGTTTTACCAGATCCTGCGCCGGCAAGAACAAGTAAGTTCTTCGATTCAGAAGTTACCGCATTTCTCTGGGGTTCGTTAAGACTTTCGAAAATTTCAGATACATCCACGCATCTATTTTACCAAGAATTGAACTAACATCTTGAGTAATTCGATCTTAATTTTGTAAAAAAACTCTTATTAATTTCTTTATAGAGCCTATTAATATCATGTGCTTTAGGTATCATTGGAGTATGGAAAATGCAGATAAATTTTTTGAAACATATTGTGATTTCGTCACGAAAGTAACTAGTGATCCAAGCCTAAAAATAGATGAATTAAAAAAATCTTTGGATAATATTCAGGAAAATTCACCAATTGATACTCCGCGCCTTTTAACGGCTGCACTTGGATTAGGCAGCGAAACTGGAGAATTTGTCGAGATAGTAAAGAAAATGATACTTCAAGG
>CALIUO010000001.1 GCA_938048695.1 uncultured SAR86 cluster bacterium | reverse complement strand
CCACCACCTGAAAGGGCAGCAGGAATAATGGTCGAGAGTATTGATCAATTAGTAGATAAATTAAAAAATGAAGCAAAGGTGATTTCATGAGTATATTAGTAATAGCAGAGCACGATAATACAGAATTAAAAACAGCTACACTTAATACAGTTGCAGCCGGAATGGCAATTGGTGGAGATATAGACATACTAGTCGCTGGATCTGATTGTGACACAGTTGCCGAATCTGCAGCACAAGTTCCAGGCATTGGTAAAGTACTGTTAGCAAATAAAGAGACTTACAAAAATAGCTTGGCCGAAAATGTTGGTAATCTAGTCGTAGAGCTAGCTGAAGGCTATTCTCATATTCTTGCACCAGCTACAACAAATGGAAAAAACTATATGCCTAGAGTTGCAGCTAAGTTAGATGTTTCTCAAATCTCTGATATCAGCGCTGTAGTATCAGAAGATACTTTTGAGAGACCTATTTATGCAGGAAACTGTATTGCAACTGTCCAGAGCACTGATTCTGTGAAAGTGATTACAGTAAGGACAACGGGGTTTGATGCTTGCGAAGCAAGTGGCGGATCGGCTGAAATTACGAATATTGATAATGATACAAATGCAGGTGTTTCTTCATTTGTTAAAGAAGAAATAGCAGAATCTGATAGACCTGAGTTAACGGCTGCAGATGTAGTTATTTCCGGCGGAAGAGGGATGCAAAATGGAGATAACTTTAGTCTCTTAAACGGAATAGCTGATAAATTGGGAGCCGCTATTGGTGCTTCTAGGGCAGCAGTTGATTCTGGATTTGTTCCAAATGACATGCAAGTCGGTCAGACTGGTAAAATAGTCGCACCTGATTTATATATAGCTGTAGGCATTTCTGGAGCTATCCAGCATCTTGCAGGCATGAAAGATAGCAAAGTAATAGTAGCAATTAATAAAGATGAAGAGGCGCCAATTTTTCAAGTAGCCGATTATGGTTTAGTTGCAGATCTATTCGATGCTCTTCCTGAGCTGGAAGCAAAAATATAGCAATTATTCTGGTGCTTTCCTTTTAAGGATAGCACCAGACTCTATGTGCTCCGTGTAGGGAAATTGATCGAACATGGCTAAGTTCACGACTTGATGAGTCTTTTGTAATTCAGTTATATCTCTCCTAAACGATTCAAAACCGCATGAGATATAAATAATATTTTCCACCTCGATAATATTGTCTCTTGTATATTGATCCAATCCTTCTCTAGGCGGATCAAGGAAGATTGAATTAATCTCAAACTCGTTAAGATTTACCGAAGATAATCTTTGGTAGGGCCTAATTTCCCTTAATGCTTCAATAGTTTCTTTTCCAGACAATCTGCCATAGTAGATATTCTGCTTATTGTTTAAGCGTATATTTTCTTCAAGAGCTTTGATACTGGGTCTACTATTTTCCGTCGCTAATACCTTCCGATATAAATTACTTAATAGAATGGTAAAGGTACCGAGACCACAATGAAGTTCCACAATATCTTTCTTAGAATCTGCCGAGTTTCTAGCGACCCAATCCAACATATCATCACATATATACGGGTTTGTTTGACTGAAGCACTGTTCATAGAGTTTTAAAGAAAATTTTTTATTGTTGTAGTTATAAATTTCAGTCACGTAATTGTTACCAACAATCAATCTTTGCTTTCTACTTCTTCCTATAAGTGATATTCCTAATTCTGAACTAATCTCTGATGCTTTCTCATACCAAATTTCATCAAGTTTTTTGTGATAGATAAGACTTACCATGATCTCACTATTACGAGTCGATTGAAATTCTACCTGGAATAATTTTTTAGAAATAAGAGGATGTTTCTTAATATGATTCAAAAGGCAAGGCATTAGTTCCTGAATTCTTTTACTGGCTATTGGAAAGGATCCAACAGGTTCTTTATTACCTTCCAAAGTCATTCCAAATGAGTAATCTTTCTCTAATTTCAATAGATTAAATTCCGCTCTATATCTAAAATTTTTTGGTGGAGAAGCAAAATATTCAATCTCCGAAATATCTGAGAAAGCTTCTCTAAAAAGTTCCTTTTTTTCTTCGAAGTTTTTTTCGTAGCTTTTTTTTGAAGTATCAATCAAGATTAGGTCGTAGGAATTTTTTGGTCAGCTCAATTGGCTCTCCCCTTGAGTCTGAAATAGCTTTAACTTGATCTTGTCCTATTTTTCCGACACCAAAGTATTTACTATCTGGGTGTGAAAAATACCATCCACTCACTGATGCTGCGGGGTACATGGCAAAATTTTCAGTAAGAGATATATCAACGATATTTTCTGAATTAAGGAGAGAGAATAATTTTACTTTTTCAGAGTGATCAGGGCAAGCAGGATATCCAGGAGCAGGTCTAATGCCTATGTATTTTTCTTTGATCAATTCTTCATTAGTTAAATTTTCATCTTTTGCATAACCCCAAAATTCCTTTCTGACTCTCTCGTGCACGTATTCTGCAAGAGCTTCAGCAAGTCTATCTGCAATTGCTTTTAACATTATCGATGAGTAATCATCATTATTATTTTCATATTCAAGACACATTTCTTCAACGCCTTTACCTGCAGAAACTGCGAAGGCACCGATATGGTCTTCCATTAATTCGGAAGCAGGCTTAATAAAATCAGCCAGACAAAAGTTGGGCCTTATTCCTTGTGGTTTCTGTTGTCTAAGACAATTGAGCCTAGCCAATAGATTTTCTTTTTTTTCATCAAACAAACATATTTCATTGTCATTTTCTTGATGAGCTGGCCAAAAACCTATTACAGCCTCCAATTGGATAGAATCTTCTTTTTCGAGTCTATCAAGCATAACCAAGGCATCCTCGTAAAGACTAGAAGCTGCTTCACCAACAACTTCGTCCTCAAGAATTTTGGGGAATTGACCAGCAAGATCCCAGGATCGAAAGAATATTGTCCAATCAATATATTCTCTTATATCTTTTATTTTTAATCCTTTAATTTGTTTTTCGCCATTGAAGCTAGGTCTGGGCGGCTGATAATTTGTCCAGTCAAAAAGAAATTTGTTATCAATTGCCTCTTGCAACGATAATAATGGTTTGGAGTCTTTGTTAGCCAGTCTTTCTCGAGTCTTTCTATAATCTTCTTTAATATCTTCTATGTATCTATCTCTTTCACTTTCAGTAACTAAGTTTTGTAAGACACCAACACTTCTAGACGCGTCAGTTACATGCACAGTTTGACCTGAAGTGTAAGCAGGTTCTATTTTTAGGGCTGTATGGGCTTTTGAGGTAGTGGCTCCTCCAATAAGTATGGGTATATCGAGACCTTTTCTGGTCATTTCTTCGGCTATGTTTATCATTTCATCTAGAGAGGGAGTTATAAGGCCGCTTAGCCCTATAAAATCAGCTTTTTCATCAATTGCCGTTTGTATAATAGTTTCAGCAGGAACCATGACACCCAAGTCTATTACTTCAAAATTATTACATTGCATAATGACGCCCACTATATTTTTGCCTATATCGTGAACATCTCCCTTAACAGTTGCCATAACAACCTTACCATTTGATGATGATTTTTGATCTTTAGATTCTTCTATGTAAGGTACTAAATACGCCACAGCCTCTTTCATTACTCTCGCACTTTTAACCACTTGAGGTAGAAACATTTTTCCTTCACCAAACAAGTCACCAACAATGTTCATTCCATCCATCAAAGGACCTTCAATCACAGATACAGGGGAGGGCAGTTTTAATCTGGCCTCTTCGGCGTCATCAACAATAAATTTATTGATTCCATTGATTAAGGCATGAGAGATTCTTTCTTCGACAGAACCGTCTCTCCATTCTTGGTTATTAATTGATGATGTACTCTCCTTAGAGAGATAGTCTGAGGCCTTTTCTACGAGAAGTTCTGTGGCATTCTCGCTACGATTAAGAATTACATCTTCAACCAGCTCTTTTAAGTCAGGATCTATTTCTTCGTAGACCACAAGTTGCCCCGCATTGACTATTCCCATGGAAAGACCATTCTTTATGGCGTGATAAAGAAATACCGAATGCATTGCTTCTCGGACAGTATCATTTCCTCTAAATGAAAAGGATACATTACTAATACCACCAGAAATTTTAGCTCCAGGAAGATTTTCGGTTATATATTTACAAGCATCTATAAAGTCAACTGCATAATTATTGTGTTCCTCTAATCCTGTAGCAACTGCAAATACATTAGGATCTATGATTATGTCATGAGGATTGAAACTTGCTTGCTCTGTAAGCGCAATGTAAGAACGTTTTGCAATTTCATTTTTTCGCTCAAGAGTATCGGCCTGTCCATTCTCATCAAAAAGCATAACTATTACGGCAGCTCCATATTTTTTACAAAGTCTAGCTTTAGAAATAAAGTCCTCTTCACCTTCCTTTAGACTGATTGAATTAACAATACATTTTCCCTGCAGTATCTTTAAGCCTTCTTCAATTACCTCCCATTTAGAAGAATCAATCATTACGGGGACTTTACTTATAGAGGGCTCTGTCGCTAGTAGTTTAAGAAAATGTTCCATCTCAGATTTCGCATCCAACATACCTTCATCCATATTGATATCTATCACTTGAGCACCAAATTCAACTTGTTCGCGAGCAACCTCAAGAGCTTCGTCATACTCTTTTTCTCTGATCAAACGTGCAAATTTCTTCGATCCTGTAACATTAGTTCTTTCACCAACATTTACAAAAAGACTATTTTTATCGATGCTTAAGGCTTCAAGTCCGCTGAGAAATGTTTGACCAGTACTTTGCGGAATCTCTCTTGGAGCCTTACCTGCAACTTTTGAACATATAGATTTCAAATGATCTATTGTTGTTCCACAACAACCACCTACAATATTAATGAATTGATTGTCGCAAAATTCTTCCGCAAAATTTGCCATTTGACCTGGCGATTGATCATAACCTCCCATTTCATTAGGGAGTCCTGCATTTGGATGAACGCTCACAGCAACATCCGCTATCTCATTAATTCTTTTCAGATGCGGTCTCAGTTGCTCAGCACCTAACGCACAGTTGAAGCCAATAGAGTCTGGTTTAGCATGCGCTACAGATGTCCAAAATGCATCAACTGTTTGTCCTGACAGAGTTCTTCCTGAAGCATCAGTAATTGTCCCGGATATCATGAGAGGAATTTCAAAGTTCAGTTCGTCACATTTTTCTAGATAGGCAAAGATTGCTGCTTTTGCGTTGAGCGTATCAAAAATGGTCTCAATTAAGATGATATCTGATCCTCCGTCCATCAATCCATCAAGGCACTCTTTATAATCTTGTTTCAATTCATCAAAAGAAGTATTTCTTGCGGCTGGATCGGTAACGTCCGGTGAAAGAGATGCGGTCCTATTTGTAGGACCTATGACGCCAGCAACTAATATCTTTTTTCCAGCTTTTGAGGCAACATCTTTTGCCAATTTTGCGCCTTCAAAATTCAGTTTGTAGGTTAACTCTTCTAAACCGTAATCTGACTGAGAAGTACTATTAGAATTAAAAGTATTTGTCTCAATAATATCAGAACCAGCTTCCACAAATTCCTGATGAATATTCTTAATTAAATCTGGTTTAGTGAGGGTTAGTAAATCATTATTACCTTTCAGCTCTATATCGTATTCTTGAAAGAGTTTGCCCCTAAAATCCTCTTCCGATAGTTTGTGTTTTTGAATTTCTGTACCCATAGCACCGTCGAGAATAAGAATCCTCTCAGACATAAGTTTTTTGAATTCAGTCTTGGTAAACACTTTTGTGCGATTTTAACATAGCTAATCAAGACTCAATAAATTTGATAGAATATAACTATGGATGAAATGAATATAACCCCATCAGCACAAGAGTATCTTGCAGACCTTTTATCTAACCAAGAAGAAAATACAACAGGAATTAAGATATTTGTTTCCGAACCAGGAACTCCTAGAGCTGAAACTTGTATTGCTTACGCCAAACAAGATGAAAACTTCTCAGAATTTCGTCTCATTGAAGAATTTGATTTTAGTTTGTACCTCGAAGAAAAATCTATAGATTTTTTGAAAGATGCTGAAGTTGACTATTCACCTGATAAATTTGGTGGAACTTTAACAATCAAGGCTCCCAATGCAAAACTGCCACAAATTAGTAAAAACGCTTCTATTGAAGATAAAATAAACTATGTTCTCTATTCTGAAATTAATCCGGGACTTGCTTCTCATGGAGGTGAAGTATCTTTGATTGAGGTTCTTAATGAAGAAACTGCAATCCTTCAGTTTGGAGGAGGGTGTCAAGGTTGTGGCATGGTAGATTTGACTCTCAAAGATGGTGTTGAAAAAACTTTACTAGAGCAGGTTGAAGGATTAAAAAGTGTTAAGGATGTAACTGATCATAGTTACAGAGAAAACGCATACTACAAGTAGTATATGTCGCAATTAAATGCAGATTCTTGCTATATCTTTACCGATACTGAAACCACAGGCCTCGATATAAATTTCTCTCAGATTATCCAAATTGGATCTTTATTAACTGATGAATCTTTAAAAGAAGAAAACTCCCAAGACATAGGTTGTAAATTATTGCCTTGGATAGTGCCTTCTCCAGAGGCATATTTGGTTCATAAAAAAGTTGAGTCTTTGGGAGATGATTCCATGTCCCATTACGAGATGATGCGACTTTTAAGGTCTACATGGTTGGAATGGTCGAAAGGGCGAAACCCAGTTTATATTACTTATAATGGTCATAGATTTGATGAAGAGCTTTTCAGAAGACAATTCTTCTGGAATTTACTTCCTCTATACATAACCAATACATTAGGAGCATCTCGTTTAGACATGCTCAGCACTTTACAGCTTGTTGCTAACTTTTTTCCTGATAGTTTAAATTTACCCATTTTCGATGAAGGCAATATAAGCATGAAACTCACAGATTGGTCAGATGCTAATTCAATTGAAATTGAGAATGCTCATGATGCTCTTGCAGATTGTGTTCAAATGCACGAGTTAGCTAAGCTGATATTGGAAAAGGCTAGTCCTGTTTGGCGCGCATCCATTAAAGGTTCATCTAAAATAGGCAACCTTGAAATTCTTCAATCTGAACCTTTTGCAATGATAGGTGAGGTTGTAAGGAGGAAAAAATTTACATATCCCGTCACATTCTGTGGCCAAAACCCTAAGATGAATAACGAAGTCGCTGTAGCAGACCTATATTTTGATCCGGATCAGTTGGATGATTTGACGGATGCTGAACTTCTAGAGCAAATAGGTAATAGTGGCACTGCCATTAGGAAGGTAAGAATCAACAAAAGTTTACCAGTAATGCCTTCTGATCAGATACCTGCTATCGAAAATTATCTGGATATACCTCACGAGCAGCTTATCGAAAGAGCACATAAAGTAAGAGAAAATATAAAACTTCAAAGTAGAGTTAGTGAATTATTAGCCAGTAATCAAATAAACTATCCAGCTCCGAAGCATCTTGAGCAAACCGTATACTCTGGTTTTCCATCAGATGCTGATGATCTATGGATGGAAAGGTTCCACACACTTCCTTGGGATGAACGATCTAAAGTACTTGATGGATTTGAAGATGCCAGATACAAAGAACTTGCAGAGAGACTAGTATGCGTTAATAACCCCGAATCAGTCTCAGCAGAAACTTTTGATAGATACCAAAATTTTCTTAACCAAAGACTATACGACAAAGGGCCTTGGCCTTCACTTGAAAAAACTCTAGATAAAACTCGCTCTATGCTCATGGAAGCAACCGGAGAAAAGAAAGAAATTTTGGAACAGCTAGAAAGGAATTTGGTTAAAAAATCAGAATTTAATTAGAAATTTCTTCAACTCTAATTAAGATTGAAAAATATGGATGATCTACGAAATTTAAAGTTTCTGGATCAAGTTTTATGTCTTTCTTTATTTCGTATAAATCTTGATATTTGTAATTAGGTTCTTCTATTAAAACAGGCGAAATAATTGAATCATCTGACGTGATAAAATCTTCTAAGTATTTGAAATTCAATTTAACAGTATTAAAGATAGTTTCCATCCAATAGTTATCTTCAATTTCTACTTCAGAATTTTTTCTTTTCTTATTTTCAACAAGTTCTTGAATATTAATTAAATTAGGAACCAACTTACTGGTATCTATTACTTCCGTTTGTTGTGAAAATCTAATTCTAGAATCTAGGTGTATAAAACGTTCTTTATAGATATTTATTTCACCATAAACCTTTTTATCTTGTTTAACTGCTTCTATAAATACTGGTAAAGATCTTTCTTGCTGAACTGCAGGTTGGTACCAAGAATTATAATAAACAACCCTATAATCTCGACTTCTGTTTAGGTTCGCTTCAATAGCCATCATCTTATTTTGAAAGGGTATTCTTTCAAAAAGAAATGGTTCAGGAGCTTTAACCTGAGTTTTTTCCTCATTAATGACTGGATAATCGATTGAAGACTCGATCCTTATATCAGGTAATGTTAATGCATTCGTTTCATTTTGAATTAAAGTAACCAATGTCGTTGGTTCTTCTTTGAGATAAATTAGCTCCTCAGAGAATATAAATTCATCTAAATCTTCCCATTTTTCCTTTAGATCAACTTCTTCCAAATTAAGATTTTGGATTATTAAGAAATCGACCTTGATTAGATTACTTTCAATTTCTTCATTCAGAAATAGTTGAACATATTCGTCGGAGCTTTTCGCGTAAATATTTTGGACCACAAAAGCAAATATTAGAGTTAATTTAAGAGACATTTTTACTAATAGCCTTTATCACATCAGAAGTCATTTTTACTTTATCCTCTAATCTACCATCATTAAAAAAGGATGTATCTAATTCATTGTTCTTATAAAAAATACTTATTTTATTTGCATTAAAATTGATTTTCTTGACTGAGAAATTCTCTGCAACAATCTTTAATTCAGCCTGATGGAAGAAATTTTTAAGTTCATCTGGCAATAAACCAAATCTATTGATCATTTCAATTTGAATATTCTTTAGGTCTTCATTTGTCTCCGCCAAAGCTACTTTGTTGTACATAAGAAGCCTGACGTTTATATCTGGTAGATAATCTTCAGGTATAAAGCAATTTTCATTAATATTAATTTCAGGAGACTCATCCAAGGATTGAAAATCTAGCTCTCCGCTTTTAATGAATTCAGAAGCTTTTTTTATCATTCTTGTATAGAGCTCTAGACCAATTGACTCAAATACACCACTTTGACTTGATCCAAGAATTTCTCCTGCACCTCTTATTTCGAGATCTTTTAGTGCCAAAAGAAATCCTGCAGATAATGAATCTGCACTCATTAAGGCATCAAACCTTTTGTCTGCATTTTTTTTATTGATTATATTCCTCGATCTTAAGAAATATGCATAAGCCTGTTTTTCTGATCTTCCAACTCTCCCTCTGAGTTGATGTAATTGAGATAAACCAAATTTATCTGCATCTTCCACAATCAATGTATTGGCATTTGAAACATCAATACCGCTTTCAATAATTGAAGAGCAAACTAATATATCAATTTGACCAGCATTGAATTTCAACATTATTGCTTCAATATCTTTAGGCTTTAATTGTCCGTGAACAACTTCTATCTCTAAATCTTGAAATTTATCTTTGAGTCTTATTCTCCTGTCTTCAATAAGAGTTAGGTCATTACAAAGATAGTATGTCTGTCCTCCTCTTAAGTTTTCTCTTTGGATAGCTTCATGAATTAAATTTTCATTGAAAGAGTAAGTAAATGTTTTAACAGGTAATCTATCATCAGGAGCTGTAGCTATAATTGATAAATCTTTCAACTCAGATAGTGCAAAATTTAATGATCTTGGAATTGGGGTTGCTGAAAGGCTTAAAATTTCTACTTCTTCTTTTAGAGTTTTAATTTTTTCTTTTTGCCTAACTCCAAAACGATGCTCTTCATCAATAATCAATAAACCAAGATCCTTAAATTTTATATTTCCTTGTATCAATGCGTGTGTACCAATGACTATATCTATTTCGCCTGACTCTAGTCCTAAAAGGAGAGCATCTTTCTCTTTATTGCTGATATTTCTGGATAAAATAGAAATACTAATTCCACTATCTGTAAATCTCTCTACAAAACTTGCGAAGTGTTGTGAGGCAAGCAATGTAGTCGGTACAAGTATACAAGTCTGTTTATTGTTGAGAGCAGCAATAAAAGCAGCTCTCATAGCAACTTCAGTTTTTCCAAAACCCACTTCACCACATATCAACCTATCCATAGGTCTAATTGATTGCATATCAAAAGTGACTTCTTCAATCGTTCTTTTTTGATCATAGGTCTCTTCGTAAGGAAATTTTTTAACAAAGTCCAAGAATTCTTCCTCGTATATCTTGAATGCAAATCCGCGAGCTTTGTTTCTTTTGGCTTGAACCTCAAGAAGTTCAGCAGCTGTATCGAATGTTTGTTTTAAAGCCTTATCTTTTCTTTTTTTCCATTTCTTTGAATTAAGAGAATCTACATCTCTATCTTCTGGCCCAAAGTATTTTGAGACAAGATTCATATTTTCAATGGGAACAAACACTTTACTGTTGTCTTTATAAAGTATTTCTAAACAATCACTTGTACCAACAAAGGTATTTAGTTGTTTGAGGCCTGAGAATCTGCCAATTCCATGTGATAGATGAACAACCAAGTCACCCTTATCTGGCATTTTTGAAGTAGAGACATCTGCTTTTTCATTTCTTGTAGACTCTTTTAAAGTTTCAAAATTTTCGGATACCTCTAGTTGATCAAAATCAAAAGAATTATTTTTTTGTACATGCTTAATGAAATCTGAATAACTCAAAAAAAGATCATTCGGCTTAAGTAAAGGTCTTTTTTGGTCATATCTATATTCTTCATACCTTTCATTTATAAGTTCTTCAAACTCGGATGCCTTAACATCAGTATTTTTTTGAATGTATATCTGATCAACATTATTCAAATAAGAGAGGATAGTAACTTTTCCTTCGTAGAATAGAGGTAAGTAAATTTCAACACCCTCTGCTGATTTTAGATTCATAACTCTAGAGAAGATTTCAGAATCATTTTCGAAAGTATCAAAGTTTTTCCTCCATTCTTTTTTAAAAATTTCAGCCGCTTCTTTGTGAGAAGGATATTCATAAGAAGGAAGAAAGTTAAGGGAATCAATTTTTTCATCAGTTATTTGAGATTCTGTATTAAATGTCCTTAGACTCTCTATCTTGTTATCAAAAAATTCTATTCTTATGGGTTTCTTACTACTGGTAAGAAATATATCCATAACTGAACCTCTAAGCGCAAAGTGTCCAGGTTCTGTTACAAAATCTTTTTTTACATATCCGTAGTTAATAATTTCGTCAATTACGCTTTCTACTTTGAAATAATCATTTACAGATAAGCTATTAAGGGGAGAAATATGACTGGGATGCGGTACGGGAGATAAAATTGTATTTATGGATGCAATGAGTGTAATTCCTTTTCTCTTAAGCAAAGAGGATAGAGCATCAATCCGTTTGGCTCTAACAATCGGCGACATTGAAAAAAAGTCATAAGGCAATAATTCAGAGTTTTCTAGCAAAATAAAATCAGCATTATCTTCAAAATAACTAAATAGTTTGACCGCAGATTGAGCGTCTTTTGTAACTAGTAAATTATTTTGAGACGAATTTATCCCCAGATCTAAAACATCCGCGGAAGATGTGATTATTTTTACCACTTAAATGTCTGTTTTTTTGTAAAAAAAAAGCAAATTATATATGGAAGTGTATAATTATTTTTTTTTATTAAACAGGAACGAAATGGACTTAAAATTTTCAGAAGCAGATGTAACATTCAGACAAGAGGTCGTCAGTTTTTTAGAAACTGAGTATCCGGAAGATATCAAAGAAAAGCAGGACAAAAGAATCCCCCTGGAGAAGGAAGAGATAGTTAGGTGGCAAAAAATCCTCAACCAAAAAGGCTGGTTCGCTATAAATTGGCCAACAGAATACACAAATCAAGATGAACTTTCTGTAACACAGAAATATATTCTTCAAGAAGAGCTCGCTAAGGCAAATACTCCAACAACAATACCTTTTGGCATGGGTATGTGCGCACCTGTAATTTATACATTTGGTACAGAAGAGCAAAAGCAGAAATTTTTACCTTCAATCTTGAATAGTGATGTTTGGTGGTGCCAGGGATATTCAGAGCCTGGATCTGGATCTGACTTAGCTTCATTGAAAACTAAAGCCGAGCTAAAAGGAGATAAATACATAGTCAACGGCACAAAAACTTGGACAACTTTGGCTCAACATGCAGACTGGATTTTTTGTCTTGTTAGAACAGAAACAACTCCTATTAAACAAGAAGGTATAAGCTTCTTATTAATCGATATGAACACTCCAGGAATTGAAGTTAAACCAATCATAACGATTGATGGTTCTCATGAAGTTAATATGGTCTACTTTGATAACGTCGAAGTTCCTGCAGAAAATTTGGTAGGTGAAGAGGGTCAAGGCTGGAATATAGCTAAATTTTTATTAGCTCATGAAAGAAGTGGTATAGCAGGTATTGCAGCTTTAAAAAGGGAGCTCAAAAGATTAAAAGAACTATCAGCTGATATACCTTTAGGTGAAAGTAATTTGTTAAATGACACCCAGTTTAGAAACAAAATAGAAGAGACAGAAATAGAACTTACAGCTACAGAATTTACTGAACTTAGAACTTTAGCAGCAATGTCACAAGGTGGATCTCCAGGCGCTGAATCATCTATTCTTAAAATCAAAGGCACTGAATTACAACAGACAATTTCAGAGTTATTTGTCGAGATGCTAGCTTACTATGCGCATCCGTTTTATTTAGAAAATGAAATTGGCTCAAACGAAACAGTTGGACCAGACTATGCTGCACCTGTGATGCCTCATTATTTAAACTATAGAAAAGTTAGTATCTATGGTGGTAGTAATGAAATTCAAAGAAACGTTATTTCAAAAGCAATATTGGGGTTATAAATATGGATTTTACATTCAACGAAGAGCAGTCTCTCATTCAAGATCAAGTCGATCAGTTCGTACAAAAGGAATATGACTGGGAGACCAGACAAGCTTTGTCTAATTCTGATTTAGGTTTTGGTGAAGACAATTGGAAGAAATTTGCTGATCTTGGCTGGCTAGGCATCTGTGTATCTGAGGATAGCGGAGGATTTGGTGGTTCTTCAATCGAATCAATGTTAATCATGGAGGCTTTTGGTAAAGGATTGGTAGTTGAACCATTTCTTGAGACTGTCATTATGTCAGGAGGGTTAATAGATGATCATGGCTCTGATGAGCAAAAATCTTCTGTTCTAGAACCTGCAATATCAGGTGAGATGCATTTAGCTCTAGCTTATGCAGAACCTCAAAGTAGATTCAATCTTTCTGATGTAGTTACGGAAGCAAAATCAGATGGTGATAGCTTCATTTTAAACGGTTATAAGTCAGTTGTTATGAACGGACCTTCTGCAGATAAGATTATAATTTCAGCAAGAACCTCAGGCGCACAGCTAGATGAAAGTGGAATATCCCTATTTATTGTTGATGCAAATAGTGACGGCCTGAATAAAACAAATTATAAAACAGTTGATGGAAGAAGGGCGTCTGACCTTACATTAGAAAATGTATCTGTATCAAAAAGTAGCTTGATAGGAGATCAAGATAAAGGTTTTGCAATCCTTGATTCAGCGATTGATAAAGCAATATTAGCTATATCTGCGGAGGCTGTTGGTGCCATGGAGGTTCTATACAAAACTACTGTTGAATATACAAAAACCAGAGAACAATTTGGAACTGCCATAGGTAAATTCCAAGTTCTTCAACACAGAATGGTAGATATGTTCATGGAATATGAACAATGCAAGTCTCTCTTGTACATGGCAACCATGAAACACGAAGAAGGAGCTGAAGATGCAAAAAAAGCCATATCAGGTCTTAAATATCAAGTTGGTAAGGCAGGCAAATTTATCGGTCAACAAGCCGTTCAGCTTCATGGTGGTATGGGTGTAACTGATGAATTGAATGTAGGTCATTACTTCAAAAGGCTAACAACAGTTGGAACGATATTCGGTAATACGGATTACCATTTAAAAAAATACACATCCTTATAAATGAAAAAAGAACAACCCGATAAAAGGATTCGACCAGAACTTCCGAAAGATCCTTTTGGTGACTTTCAATATAGACAAGCTTTAGCAGAAGAAATGCTTCCGATGATCGGTCGTATTTACAGAGATAATGTTCATCTTCTTCTATACGGAAAACCCTTAGTTAATCTTTCGGTCTCAGAAATAATGAACGCACATAGGTTTGTTAGAGAGACAGAAAATAATGAATTGAGTGAGTTTGAGACCTATCAAGTAATTGTGGCATTAAGTGAACTCGAGTTAGGTCCTGCTGAAGTAGATATAGGTATTATCGCTGCAGCCTATCTGTTCGAGGATAAAGGACTATCAATCGATGATTTTGTTAAAGAAGCAGTAAATGATCTTATTGGCACCAAGGGATCAATACTTGAAACTGCACAGGATGTTGTTCTATATGGATTTGGTCGTATAGGACGTCTTCTTACTAGAATGTTGATTGAAGATTCAGGTGGAGGAGACAATTTAAGGCTTCGAGCCATAGTAGTCAGAAAAGCAGTAGAAGGTGATTTGATAAAAAGAGCTAATCTTATGAGAACAGATTCTGTTCACGGTCCATTTAAAGGAACAGTCCGAGTAATAGAAGAAGAAGATAAACTCATTATCAACGGAAACGAAGTAAAGGTTATTTATGCAAGCAATCCATCTGATATAGATTACACAGATTACGGAATAAATAATGCTCTATTAATTGATAATACCGGTGTTTGGAGAAATGAAGAAGGATTAGGCACTCACCTTGCTTGTAAAGGTGTGTCTAAGGTACTTCTAACGGCTCCTACTAAAGACGGTATTAAAAATATCGTTCATGGAATAAATAACGAAATTATTGATAATGACGATATTCTAGGGGCAGCCTCTTGCACAACAAATGCGATTGTTCCAACTCTCAAAGTTCTCAATGATGAATTTAATATTCTTGCTGGTCATATAGAGAGTGTTCATTCCTATACAAACGATCAAAACCTCATTGATAATTTTCATAAGAAAGAAAGAAGAGGCAGAAGTGCTGCTTTGAATATGGTTATAACTGAAACAGGGGCCGGTAAAGCAGTAGGTCAGGTATTACCTGAGCTTATAGGCAAACTTACAGCAAATGCAGTTAGAGTCCCAACACCTAATGTCTCTCTCGCAATAATGAATTTACAGTTAGGGCGTGACATCACTGTTGAAGAACTCAATGATTTCCTACGACAGAAAGCTTTTCATTCAGATCTCAAAGAACAAATAGGCTTCACCAACTCTCCTGAAGTTGTTTCTACAGACTTCGTTGGCGATAGACATGCTGGGATAATTGATTCGGCAGCAACAATTGTTAACGGAGATAAATGCGTTCTGTATGTTTGGTATGACAATGAATATGGATACACTGCACAATTGCTAGGATTAGCAAAAGAGATGGTTGGTTTGACATACCAAAGATATCCAAATTTTAGTGAAACTTCCTAGCAAAATAACACACAGATCATTATAATACCCACGCGCTCACGGGGTACTTTTCCCATATATCAGATAGGGAATGATTAGAATAAAAAAAGGTTTAGATATACCCATATACGGCACACCTGCCGAAGACATAGTTGACTCTAAAAAAAGTAGATCAGTTGCTGTTCTCGGTAACGACTACGTAGGCATGAAACCAACCATGCTAGTTGAAGAGGGCGACTCGGTTTCATTAGGTCAACCTCTGTTTGAGGACAAAAAAAATCCAGGCGTGTTAATCACTTCACCCGCAGGCGGAAAGATCGAGGCCATCAATAGAGGTGATAGAAGAGCTTTACAATCTATTGTTATAGAAGTTGAAGCAGAAGAAAAAGCAGAAGAATTTAAAAGCTTTACTGCTGAAGAGCTTGTATCAGGTACCTCGGAGTCTGTAAGACATCAATTAATCACTTCAGGTATGTGGGCTGCTTTTAGAACAAGACCTTATAGTAAGATACCCACTGTAGATTCATCACCTTCAAATGTTTTTATTTCAGTTTTGGATACTGAACCCTTAAGCCCTGATCCTGAAAAAATAGTAAATCTTCGTCTAGAAGATTTTAATTTTGGTATTTCAGTTTTAAAACGATTAATTGATTGTCCCATACATATATCGGTATCGGAAAATTCATCCCTTGAAATAATTGAAGACGAACAAGTAAAAAAACACAGATTCTCGGGTCCTCATCCTGCTGGTTTGGTAGGAACACATATGCACTATATTTCTCCTGCCTCATTAACTAACGTGAACTGGACCATCGGTTATCAAGATTTGATGGCAATAGGCTCTTTGTTCAAAACCGGGTACGTGTCTACGGAAAGAGTCATTGCTCTTTCTGGTCCGCAAGTAAACGAACCAAGATATATCAAAACTAGGCTCGGTGCTTGCACAGATGAACTTACTGCAGGTGAGTTGACTCAAAGAGAAAATAGAATTATTTCTGGCTCTGTAATATCTGGAAGAGAAGCAATCGGCTCGTATGCTTATCTTGGAAGATATCACAATCAAATATCTGTAATTGCTGAACCAAACTCAAAAGATAGAGAATTTATGAATTGGTTGACACCTGGTCCAAGAAAATTCTCAAAAATCCCTTTGTTTTTATCTTCCTTATTCCCCAAAAAGATTTTTAAATTTAAGGCCTTGATGAATGGTTCAGATCGTCCAATTGTACCCATAGGGGTTTATGAAGAAGTTCTTCCTTTAAATATGCTTCCGGCAATGCTACTTCGAAACGTTGTTCTTATGGATACTGAAAAAATACAAGATCTTGGTGGGTTGGAGTTGGACGAAGAAGACCTTTCACTCTGTAGTTATGTATGTCCTGGAAAATATGACTTTGGATCTTTATTAAGAGCAGGTCTAAATAAAATAGAGGTGGAGGGGTAGATGAAGCCTTTAAGAAAATATTTAGACTCCCTAAAGCCAAAATTCACCTCCGGAGGCTCGTTAGAGAAGTACTTTCCTATTTATGATGTATTTGAAAATCTATTTTATTCATCAGATAAAAGAACTTTTGGTTCAGTCCATATAAGAGATAGCATAGATCTTCAAAAGGTTATGGTTGTCGTTTGGATGGCAACCTTTCCAGCTATGTTCTACGGAATGTACAACTTAGGTTATCAGTCTCTGGTAGCATTTGAGCAAATTGGATCTATTGATAAAGATGATTGGCATTTTTTCTTCATAGATTTACTTTGTAATTATGATTCTAAGAGTATCCTCGATTGTCTATGGTTTGGTGCTTGTTATTTTATACCGATATATTTAGTTACTTTTATTGTTGGCATATTATGGGAAGTCGTTTTTGCTGTTGTTAGAGGTCATGAAATTAATGAAGGTGCGTTCGTTACAACTGTACTATTCGCTTTATGTTGTCCTCCCGATGCACCTCTCTGGCAGGTTGCATTAGGTATAAGTTTCGGTATCGTTGTGGCCAAAGAAATATTTGGCGGAACAGGTAAAAATTTCTTAAACCCTGCTCTAGCTGGTCGTGCATTTTTGTATTTTGCTTACCCAGTAAACTGGTCAGGAGATTCGGTTTGGGTTGCTGTCGATGGCTACAGTTCACCGACCATCTTAGGAATTGGAGCGCAAGAGGGGCTTGAAGGTATTCAGTCTCAATATAGCTGGAGTGAAGCTTTCTTTGGATCAATACCTGGGTCTATTGGTGAAACCTCCACCTTATTTATTCTTCTTGGTCTTGCAATTTTGCTGTACACCCGTGTAGCTTCTTGGAGGATTATTGCAGGAGTTTTATTGGGTACTTTCTTAACCTCTGAACTATTCAATTTCATAGGCTCAGAGACTAATCCGATGTTTTCATTGCCTTTTCACTGGCACTTGGTAATTGGTGGTTTTGCATTTGGATTAACCTTCATGGCAGTTGAGCCTGTTTCAGGTTCTCATACAAATTTAGGCAGATGGTATTACGGTATTTTAATTGGTGTGATGGTTGTATTGATTAGAGTAGTTAATCCTGCTTATCCGGAAGGAATGATGTTGGCAATTTTGTTCGCAAATCTATTTGCTCCTTTAATTGATCATTTCGTTCAAGAAAGAAATATTAAACAAAGATTAAAGAGGGTGGCTCAATGAATAATAACGATACCATCAAAAAAACACTTATAGTTGCAGTCTCTCTCTGCCTTGTTTGCTCAGCTTTAATTTCTTTTTCTGCGGTTGAACTAAGAGACTTGCAAGAAGCAAATAAAACATTGGATCAACAGAGTAAAATCTTGTCAGCAGCTGGACTACTTAATGAATCGACTAATGTTACGGAACAATTTAAATCCATAGATGCTCGTATAGTTGATCTTGATACTGGTTTATTTGATTCCAGTATTAAACTTGAAGACTATGATGAAGGAGCTTTCTCTAGAAATCCATCAACCTCCATTGAGCTCTCTTCAGAAAATGATGTTGCTTTAATCAAGAGAAGAGAGAACTTTCAAACAGTTTTCCTGCATTATGAACAGGATAAACTTAATGCCATTATTCTTCCTGTAAGAGGATACGGCCTTTGGGGAACAATGAAAGGCTACTTAGCTCTCGAACCAGATTTTCAGACAATTATTGGATTAGAATTTTTTGAACATATAGAAACTCCTGGACTCGGTGGAGAAATCGTTAATCCCAGATGGAAAGCTATATGGAAAGGTAAAGAAATCTTTTCTGAGTCCGGTGAAGTGCTAATATCTGTTATTAAGGGATCAGTAGATAAATCTTCCATTAATTCTAAGTACCAGGTTGATGGATTATCTGGTGCAACTATCACTAGTAACGGTGTTACTAATTTACTTTCTTTTTGGTTGGGAGATATGGGTTATGGACCGCTAATTTCTCAATTGAAAAATAAGGAGTTAAAAGATGTCTAAAGCAAAAGAAGTACTTTTAAATCCTATTTTTAATGATAATCCTATTGCTCTGCAAATCTTGGGAATATGCTCTGCATTAGCCGTAACGGGTAACCTCTATATAACGTTAATTATGTGTGTCGCTTTGACAACTGTAGTAACTTTATCAAACCTCTCTGTTTCTCTGATTAGAAATCACATACCCACAAATATAAGGATTATTGTGCAGATCTCTATTATTGCCACTTTGGTAATGCTTGTAGATGAAGTTCTTCAGGCATTCGATTATGAGAGTAGTAAGACCCTTTCGGTGTTTGTTGGTCTAATCGTAACTAATTGTATTGTAATGGGTAGAGCTGAGGCATTTGCTATGAAAAATGGACCTCTTATGAGCGCAATAGATGGTTTTGGAAATGGATTGGGCTATTCCGTGATACTCATTATTATTGCCGTAATAAGAGAATTTATCGGAGCAGGAACTTTTTATGGCATAGAAATAATGCCACTGACCACAAACGGCGGTTGGTATATGGCTAATAATTTCTTCCTGACTCCTGCAAGTTCATTTTTTATAATTGGATTTACAATCTGGGCTTTAAGGCAATGGAAAACTGATCAGATAGAAGAGCCTGAATTTAAAATCTCAAAAAATAGTATGGAAGCCGAAAAGAGGGCTGTGTGATGTTAGAAGCATACTTAAGCATGTTCATAAAAGCAGTATTCATCGAGAATATTGCTATAAATTTCTTCCTAGGAATGTGTACTTTTCTCGCTATTTCTAAACGGATACAACCAGCCATTGGATTAGGAATTGCAGTAATAGTAGTTCTTGGTCTTGCCGTACCTATTAATAATTTAATTTTTAATTACTTTCTAAAAGAAGATGCACTCTTCCCTGGATCTGATCTTCATTTCGTAGGTCTGATTTGTTACATAGGAATAATTGCTGCTCTAGTTCAAATATTAGAGATGTTTCTGGATCGCTACATACCTGCTTTGTACAATGCTTTGGGCGTGTTTCTTCCTCTAATAACAGTAAATTGCGCAATTTTAGGGGGAGTTCTATTCTCTATCGAGAGAAATCTAATATTTTCAGAAAGTATAGTGTATGGATTAGGAGCAGGAACTGGCTGGGCTCTAGCTATAGTCGCCTTAGCTGGTATAACCGAACGATTGAAATATGCTGATATCCCTGAAGGACTTCAGGGGCTTGGTATTACTTTTATAACAGTTGGTCTTATGTGTTTTGGCTTTTTATCATTTGGAGGTATTTCTTTATAAAATGAGCTTTTTACAGAATGAAATAGTACTTGGCGTTCTCGTATTTACAATCGCTGTAAATATGATGGTTTTCGTTATTTTGGGAGCTAGGAAGCTTTTGGTCTCTTCCGGCAATGTAAATATATCTATGAATGAAGAATCTAAATCCATAGAAGTAGAGGCTGGTGGTAAATTACTTCAAACGTTAGCTGCTCAAAACTTATTTCTATCTTCAGCTTGTGGGGGCGGTGGTACTTGCGCACAATGTAAATGCAAAGTTATAAGCGGCGGTGGATCAATCCTACCCACAGAAGAATCACATTTTACAAATAAAGAAAAAAAGGAAGGTTGGAGACTATCATGCCAAGTTCCTGTGAAAGACAATATGGAAATCGTTGTTCCAGATGAAGTATTTGGAGCTAGAAAATGGGAATGTGAGGTTATTTCTAATGAAAATGTCGCAACATTTATTAAAGAATTAGTTCTTAAGCTACCAGAAGGTGAAGAAGTTGCATTTAAGGCAGGTGGCTATGTTCAAATGGAAATACCTCCCTATGAATTAAGTTATAAGTCTTTCGATATAGAAGAAAAATATCATTCTGACTGGGATAGATTTGGCGTGTGGGAAAATTCTTCTAAAACACTTGAGCCAGTTATACGTGCTTACTCGATGGCTAATTACCCTAATGAGAAAGGTATTATGAAATTTAATATCAGGATTGCTTCTCCTCCTCCAGGAACCGATTTCCCAGCTGGCGAAATGTCTTCTTATATATTTAATCTCAAGCCAGGAGATAAATTAAAAATATTTGGCCCGTTTGGAGAATTTTTTGCAGAGGATACAGATGCAGAGATGATATTCATTGGAGGCGGAGCAGGCATGGCTCCAATGAGATCTCACATATTTGATCAATTACTTAGACTTAATTCTAAGAGAAAAATTACTTTTTTCTATGGCGCCAGAAGCTTGACAGAAATGTTTTATACAGATGAATATGACAAATTAGCCGAGGAACATGAAAACTTTGAATGGCATGTGGCTTTGTCTGATCCATTGCCAGAAGATAATTGGGAAGGGCATACAGGATTTATTCACCAAGTAATTCATGATGAGTATCTCAAAGATCATCCAGCACCTGAAGATTGTGAATATTATATGTGCGGACCACCTCCAATGATGAGTGCTTGCTTTGATATGCTTGATAGTCTAGGAGTTGAACCTGAAGCTATAAAATTTGACGACTTCGGAAGCTAGTTGAATCAGAAGTTCTTTCTTTTCTCTATAGCAATAATTCTTATTATTTTCTTTATTTTCTTTTCGAATAAAGAAATATCAGAGGTCCAAATATACAAGGGTAGTATTATGGGAACCTCCTATAGTCTTGCTGTGTATTCAGATGAAGATACTCAAAATACATTTTCTAAAGTTTCAAATATTTTAGAAAATGTAAATCAAGAGATGTCTACCTACATAGTTAATTCATCTATATCACAAATTAATCAAGCTGAAATAGATAAATGGATAACCGTCTCTAGAGATTTTTTAGATGTTTTAACTTACGCCATTGATTTGTGCTATCAATCAAACGGAGTGTATGATGTTTCAATAGGAAAGTTAGTTAACATATGGGGTTTTGGTCCTGATACTGTTGATAATAAACCAACTGAAGATGAGTTAAATTATCTATCCTCTCAAGTGGGATGTGACTCAATCATATTAGATGATAATAATTTATCTATAAAAAAAGTTAGAGATGTGTCATTAGATTTCTCGTCAATTGCAAAAGGGTTTGCCATTGATAAAGCTTATGATTTTCTAGTAACACAAAAACAATTAAAGAGTTTTTTTATTGAAATAGGCGGAGAAATTAGAGCCACTACCTTCAAATATAAAAAGCAACCATGGAAAGCTGGAATTATAGATCCCTTGGAGCAACAAAAAATTGTGTATGCTTTCTCATCATCTGATTTTAATTCATTTGCATTGGCAACTTCGGGTGACTACAGAAACGTAAGAGTATTTGAGAATCAAAAATTAAGTCATACGATAGATACCATCTCAGGAGTCCCATCTAATTATTCCCAAAAATCAGTTTCAGTTATAGCAGAAAATGCAATGATGGCCGATGCCTTGGCAACCGCACTTAATGCAATGCAGTTAGATGAAGCTATTGAATATTCTAATAGAAATAGATTATATGTACTGTTCATTACTGAAGAAGAAAATTCTCCTAAATTATTATTCTCTGATGAACTGCAAAGAGTTAAAATGTAGCAATGTTTGAAATGTTAATCATATTCTTAGTTCTCATGCTGATAATTACAGCGATGTCAGTTGGAGTTTTGTTTGGAAAAAAACCTATTAGTGGCAGTTGCGGAGGTTTGGCTAATCTCGAACCTGGAAGAGAATGTGAATTATGCGGAGGTAACGCCTCTCAATGCATTGAGCAATAAAAAAGGGAGCAATCAGCTCCCTTTTCTCTATCTATAATCTTAGAATTGATTCATAGTATTGTCTTCACCGGAAGCTTTTAGGGCAGCATCTCCTGCAAAATATTCTTTATGGTCGTCTCCCATGTCAGACCCTGCCATATTTTGGTGCTTAACACACGCTATGCCTTCTCTTATTTCCTTTCTTTGCACACCTTCAACATATCCCAGCATACCCTTATCTCCAAAATATTCTTTTGCTAGATTGTCAGTAGAAAGAGCAGCAGTGTGGTAAGTCGGAAGGGTGATTAGATGATGGAATATACCAGCTTGCTTAGCCGCATCAGCCTGAAATGTTCTGATTCTCTCATCGGCTTCCTTTCCTAGATCACTCTCATCATATTTTTCATCCATAAGATTATTTCTGTCATAGTCAGATGTATCTTTTCCTTCTTCTTCCATAGAATCAAAAACCTGTTGCCTGAAGTTTAAAGTCCAATTGAAAGAAGGGCTGTTGTTGTAGACAAGCTTAGCATTTGGAATTACCTTACGGATTTCATCCATCATTCCACCAATTTGACCAATATGGGGTTTTTCAGTTTCTATCCATATAAGGTCAGCTCCATTTTGTAGGCTTGTAATAGAGTCTAAAATACATCTAGCCTCTCCTGTGCCTTCCTTAAATCTATATAGATTACTAGGTAATCTTTTGGGTCTTACGACTTTACCGTGATGATTAATCAAAACATCACCATGATTCATTTGATCTGTTGGGACTTCTTCAAGATCTAGAAAAGAATTATATTGGTCACCCATATCACCAACTTCGTGAGTTATAGCAATTTGCTTAGTCAGGCCAGCTCCAAGGGAATCAGTTCTTGCAACAATCACACCATCGTCTACACCTAGTTCTAAGAATGCATATCGAACAGCATTGATCTTGGCTAAGAAATCAGAATGAGGAACAGTCACTTTTCCGTCTTGGTGTCCGCATTGCTTTTCGTCAGAAACTTGATTTTCTATTTGTATGCAACAAGCACCAGCTTCAATCATTTGCTTTGCCATTAAGTAAGTTGCTTCTTCATTTCCAAAGCCAGCATCAATATCGGCAATTATGGGCACTATATGAGTTTGGAAGTTATCAATTTTAGATTGTATTTCTTCCTTTTCTTTTCCTTCAGCTGAATCAAGCTGCCTAAATAGATCGCCCAATTCTCTCGCATCAGCCTGCTTTAAGAATGTGTAAAGTTCATCGATCAAGGATGCAACTGTCGTTTTTTCGTGCATTGATTGATCCGGAAGAGGGCCAAACTCAGACCTCAAAGCTGCTACCATCCATCCCGACAGATAAAGGTATTTTTTATCTGTGCTTCCAAAGTGCTTTTTAATGGATATTAATTTTTGTTGACCTATGAATCCATGCCAGCATCCTAGAGATTGGGTATATGATTCCGGATTGGCATCATATTCTTCCATGTCTTTTCTCATTATCGCTGCAGTATATCTTGCGATATCAAGACCAGATTGAAATTGATTTTGTAGTCTCATTCTTGCTGCACTTTCTGGCTGGATGTTTACATTTGATCCGCTACCCTGATTTTTCAGGTCAGTGAGTTCTTGTATCAGTTCTTTATAAGATGCCATATTTCTTCCTTATTTTAATTGAAGTTACATTTATTCTTGTTAAAAACTACCCTGTACCTGTTATAGAATTTAGTAGTTTTAAAAAAGGCGTCAGTTTAACGAGAAATAGCTATAAATCAACTGCCTTTTAGTCTCTAGCAAGTTTTTCTGCATACCCAATATATGATTTAGGTGTGAGTTTTAGAAGTCGCTTTTTATCTTCAGAAGGTACATCCATTAAATTAATAAACTCAGTAAGATTTTCTTTGTTAATATCTTTACCTCTAGATAGTTTCTTCATTAGTTCATAGCCGTTAGGTATATTATTTTTTCTGATTATTGTTTGAATAGCTTCTGTAAGAACTTCCCAAGAATTATCCAAATCTTCTTCAAGCTTTTCATTATTTAATTCGAGTTTATTCAATCCCTTTTCTAATGAACTCAAAGCAACATTCATGTATCCAAAACATATACCTATATTTCTCATAACGGTTGAATCAGTAAGATCTCTTTGCCACCTAGAAATGGTTACAGTATTACTAATATGATTTAGGGTTGTGTTTGCCATTCCTAGATTGCCTTCAGCATTTTCGAAATCAATTGGATTTACCTTGTGCGGCATGGTTGAGGAGCCCACTTCTCCTTCTTTGAGACTCTGTTTAAAGTAACCTAAAGATATATATCCCCATATATCTCTACTCAGATCTATTAGTATGTTATTTAGTTTTACATAATCACTCAGCAACAATGCAATAGTATCCTTGGGCTCTATCTGAGTGGTATGAGAATTAAAGTCGAGTTTAAGGCCTTTAATAAAATCTTTTGCTACTTTTTCCCAATTTATGTCTGGAAAAGCTACATCATGAGCATTGTAATTACCTACAGCTCCATTGATTTTGCCTACCATCTTATGTTTATCAATTTCAATTTGCAGTTTCTTGATCCTATGATAAAAATTAGAAAATTCTTTACCCATTGTTGTAGGAGAGGCATTTTGTCCATGCGTCCTTGAAAGCATTGAATTTTTTGAATATTTTCTTGAAAAGCTTTTGATTTTCTTCTCAACTTGTTTGACTTTTAACTGAGTTACAGCAGATGCATCTTTGATCATTAAGGCATAAGACAAATTATTAATATCTTCGGAAGTACAGGCAAAGTGAATAAACTCTGCGTATTTATTAAGTTGATTGGAAGTCTTAAATTTTTCTTTTAAAAAATATTCAACCGCTTTCACATCGTGATTTGTCTTACTCTCAATCTTCTTAACTCTTTGAGCATCTTTTAATGAAAAATTATCAATTAAATCAATAAGATATTTTCTATCTTTAATACTTAACTTTGGTAATTGATGTATTTTTGAGATATTGGAAAGATGTATAAACCATTTTATCTCAACAATGACTCTGTATTTTATGAGACCGTATTCGCTAGTGATTTCTCTTAATTCTTTAATAGCTTGGTTGTATCTACCATCTAACGGAGAAACGGATAAAAGATTTTCTGTTTTCATTCCCTTATTATAACTTAATGCTTTTAATACTTGCCTTGGTGATAAACTAGATTCAAACTAGTAAAAATGAATAAGATAATTCTATCATTATTAATATCCCTTATATGCTTTGGTATTAATACAAAAACCATTATTCATGCAGGTTATCTTTTCAATACCAGCAATGGTTCAGTAGAGCCAGAAATGTCGATCATAATTGAAAATGATCGTTTCACAGAGGTGGTAGAAGGGTACGTAAATCCTAATCCGGATGATGATTATATTGATCTAACTGGATATTATGTCCTTCCTGGACTCATTGATATGCATGTGCATTTAACTAATCAAAGTTCTAACAAAGCTTATCTGGAGAGGATTACATTGAATGCTGCTGACTATGCAATCAGGGCTACAAAAAATGCTGAAAAAACTCTCATGGCAGGATTTACTACAGTCAGGAATCTTGGAGATTCTGATTCAATTACTATTTCACTAAGAAATGCGATAAACAACGGCATTGTGATAGGTCCAAGAATATTTTCTTCCGGAAAAACTATTTCCTCAACAGGAGGTCACGGAGATTCTACAAATTCACTTAATCAGAAATTTACATCTGATTTAGGCCCTAAAGATGGAGTAATGAATGGTGAATTAGATGCCTTGAAGTCAGTTAGATATAGATATAAAGAAAATGCAGACCTAATCAAAATCACTGCTACCGGTGGTGTTCTGAGCAATGCAAAAGATGGTCAGAACCCACAAATGACTATTAATGAAATTAAAGCAGTTGTAAGTGCAGCTAAAGACTATGGATTTAAAGTCGCTGCCCATGCGCATGGGTCAGAAGGTATTAAAAGGGCAGTTTTAGCTGGAGTGGATTCAATAGAACATGGTACTTTGATGGACAAAGAGGGAGCTCAGCTCATGAGAGAAAATGGTACCTATTATGTTCCAACTCTGTTGGCAGGAAAATGGGTAGCAGATAAAGCTTTGATCAAAGATTACTACCCGCCTTTTGTGGAAAAGAAAGCATTGGAAATTGGTCCTAAACTTCAATCGACATTTTCCATGGCACATCAGTCTGGAGTTAGAATTGCTTTTGGGACAGACAGTGGTGTTTCTCCGCATGGAGAAAATGCAAAGGAATTTTCTTTAATGATAGAGGCAGGGATGTCAGAAAAAGATTCTATTTTAAGTGCAACAATTAATGCCGCTGAATTATTAGGGGAGGAAAATGATCTTGGTAGCATTTCCAAAGGGAAATTTGCTGATTTAATTGGAGTTTCCAAGGATCCTTTGACAGATATCAAAGTCCTTGAAACTGTAGATTTTGTAATGAAAGGAGGTATGGTTGTAAAACAACCTTAAATTTGAAATATGAAACTTTATAACTCAATAGGCCCTAATCCACATGTAGTAAGAATGTTTATTGCTGAATTAGGTTTAGAAATAGAAACTGAAGAAGTTGACTTGATGGGGGGAGAAAATAGACGTGATGAACATCTAAAAAGAAATCCTTCTGGTCAAATGCCAGCTTTAGAGCTTGATAATGGTGATTTTTTAGCTGAGATAACGGTCATTTGTGAGTATCTCGATGAAATCAATGGCCATAGTGACTTGATAGGCAAAACAGCTGAACAAAGAGCAGAGACAAAAATGTGGGTACGCAGAATAGATCTACAAATTGTAGAACCTTTAACCAATGGTTTTAGGTTTTCTGAGGGCTACGATCTCTTCAAGGATAGACTTCATTTAATTCCGCAGGCTTCAGATGATCTTAAGGCAATAGCCCAGGAAAGACTCAAATGGCTTGATGAGCAACTAGAAGGTAAACAATACATTTGCGGTGATAGATTAACTCTTGCAGATATTCACCTTTATTGTTTTTTGAACTTTGGTGCAACAGTAGGGCAGGCAATTGATCCTGCTAATAAAAATATATTTGACTTATATTCTAGAATCGATTCTCTTGAAAGCGCTTCCGCTTAATGGATAAAGAAGAACGAATAAGAGCATGGCTTTGCACTCTTGTTGTGCTAATAGTCATGTCTCTTTGGCTCTTATCAGCTTTCTTATAAATGAATTGGAAGGTATATATCGTTCAATGTGCTGACGAAACTCTCTATACAGGGATAACTAACAATGTGCAGTCAAGAGTAGCTACCCATAATAGTGGGAGAGGGGCAAAGTATACTAAAAATAGATTGCCAGTTGTTTTAGTTTATCAGGAGCAAGCAGACGATAAGAGTCATGCATTAAGAAGAGAAAGGGAAATAAAAAAATTAAATAGGTCTCAAAAGAAGAGTTTAATTAATAGTATTAATCTCACCACCACCTAAACACTTGTTGTCTTTGTAGATAACAACAGATTGACCGGGAGTTACAGACCTCTGGGGTGAAGCAAATTTAATATTCAACCTATTATCAAGTATATGAATTTCACACTCTTGATCTTTTTGCCTGTATCTAACTTTTGCTGTTCCTTCAAACTTTTGGGGTAAAGAATCAACTAGCAGAAATTGGTTTCTAGTTGTGAGTTCTTGAGAAAAAAGGAGAGGATGGTTATTGCCTTGTACGCAAGTAAGTTCATTAGTTTGCAGATCTTTTTTAGCGACATACCAAGGCAAATCAGAAGCCCCTTTAACTCCACCAATGCCCAAACCTTGTCTTTGTCCTAAAGTATAAAAAACCAGTCCTGCATGTCTGCCAATAACATCATTCTGTTCATTAATTATATTTCCTTCTTCTCCTGCTAAATAATTACTTATAAATTCAGGAAAAGGTCTCTCTCCTATAAAACATATACCGGTGCTATCCTTTTTTTCACTAGTTATTAATTTGTTGTCCCTAGCTATCTCTCTAACTTCATCTTTTTCTAATTTACCCAGAGGAAATAAAGTATGAGCCAAAACCTCTTTATCTATGGCATGAAGAAAATAAGATTGATCTTTGGAAGAGTCTATTCCTTTGTAGAGGCTGATATTGTCCGTCTGCACATAATGACCTGTAGCTATGTAGTCATATTCGTATCTCATTGCATATTTATAAAATTCTTTAAATTTTATTTCTTTGTTGCATAAGATATCAGGATTAGGAGTTCTACCAGCTTCTAACTCTTCAAGAAAATAAGTGAAAACATTTTCTTTGTATTCCTTAGAAAAGCTTACTTGCTCCAATGGAATATTAAGTTGTTCTGAAATAAATACTGCATCCATAAAGTCTTCTTTTGCACTGCAATAAGGCGACCCATCATCGTCATCCCAATTTTTCATGAATAGAGCATGTACTTCATACCCCTGTTCTTTGAGCAATAACGCTGAAACAGATGAATCAACGCCACCCGACAATCCTACTAAAACCTTTTTTTTACTCATTTCTATCGAATTAACCTTATTGGTTAATTAATATATAATGCACCACCGAAATTAATTATACAAAGCAATCATGGAATTTGAGCACATTAAAGAACCTAATACTGGTTCAAAAATATCAATTGACTCTTCTGGAAAACTAATTGTTCCCGATAATCCAATAATACCTTTTATTGAAGGTGATGGCATCGGATCTGATATCACGCCAGCCATGATTAGAGTCGTAGATAGTGCTGTAGAAAAATCTTACGGCGGTAAAAAGAAAATAGAGTGGATGGAAATATATTGCGGAGAGAAATCAACTGTCGTATACGGAGATGATAATTGGCTTCCTCCTGAAACCTTAAGAGCTCTTGAAATTTATTTAGTAGGAATTAAAGGACCTTTAACAACACCAGTGGGTGGTGGTATTAGATCCTTGAATGTTGCATTGAGACAAGAATTAGACCTTTACGTATGTCAAAGACCTGTAAGATATTTTAATGGTGTACCTAGCCCTGTTATTTCGCCAGAAAAAACCGATATGGTTATCTTCAGAGAAAATTCTGAAGATATATACGCAGGAGTAGAGTGGGAAGCAGGATCTGAAGGTGCTGAGAAATTGATTAAGTTTCTTACCGAAGAAATGGGTGTAAACAAGATTCGTTTCACAGAAGAGTGTGGCATTGGTATTAAGCCAATATCTAAGCAAGGAACAGAAAGGCTTGTTAATAAAGCCATTCAATATGCAATAGCGAATGATAGAGATTCTATTACCTTTGTGCATAAAGGTAATATTATGAAATTTACTGAAGGCTCTTTCAAAGATTGGGGATATCAATTTGCTGCTTCTGAGTACGGTGCTGTAGAATTAGATGGAGGCCCATGGCACAAACTGACAAACCCAGTGACAGGTAGAGAGATTGTAATAAAAGACGTAATAGCTGATGCATTTTTACAACAAATCCTTACTAGGCCAGATGAATATAGTGTAATAGCTACAATGAATTTAAATGGGGATTACATATCTGATGCTCTTGCTGCAGAAGTTGGAGGAATCGGCATCGCACCGGGGGCTAATCTGGGAGATAAAATAGCTCTTTTCGA
This sequence comes from uncultured SAR86 cluster bacterium, assembly GCA_938048695.1. Lineage (GTDB taxonomy): Bacteria > Pseudomonadota > Gammaproteobacteria > Magnimaribacterales > Magnimaribacteraceae > Magnimaribacter. The sequence continues at coordinate 17,594 of CALIUO010000001.1, read as the reverse complement.
GGCCACTCATGGAACCGCACCCAAGTATGCTGGTTTGGACAAGGTAAACCCTGGTTCTTTAATTCTTTCTGCTGAAATGATGCTGAGATATATGGGCTGGATGGAGGCCGCCGATATGATAATCGAAGGCCTGGCAAAGACTATAAGTCAAAAGACTGTGACCTATGATTTTGAAAGACTTATGAGCGGTGCAAGTTTATTAAAATGTTCTGAATTTGGAGAGGCAATAATTTCAAATATGGATTAATGCTTTTAGAAAATAAGAATAAAGACCAAGAAGACAATAATAGAGAAACATCTTCAGTTGCTACTTTAGAAAAGCCTAAAGTAAAAAAACCCCCCTTATACAGAGTAATTTTACTTAACGATGACTACACTCCAATGGAGTTTGTGGTTTATGTCCTTCAAATATTTTTTGGTTTTGATGGTGATAAAGCTCAACAAATAATGTTAGCGGTTCATACACATGGTAAGGGAGTTTGTGGTATCTTTACAAGAGAAGTGGCTGAAACTAAAAGTGCACAAGTAAACAACTTTGCTAAAGAGAATGGTCATCCGCTTCTAAGTGACATTGAGGAAGTTGAAGAAGATGATTAATCAAGAATTAGAGCAAAATTTAAATAGCGCCTTTAAGTTGGCCCAGGAGCAAAAACATGAATTTGTTACTGTAGAACATCTTCTTCTGGCGCTGCTAGATAATAAGGATGCAATAAATTTATTAGCATCAAACAATGTAAACATAGATTCGCTTAAGGTTGATCTAGAGGAATTCATTGGTTCTACCACTCCTAAAATTTCAAATGAAACTGAGATTGATATTCAGCCAACTTTGGGTTTCCAAAGAGTTATTCAGAGGGCTGTTTTCCACGTCCAGTCTTCAGGAAAAACTGAAGTAAAAGGCAGCAATGTTTTGGTTGCTATATTTAGTGAAAAAGAATCCCAGAGTGTTTTTCTTCTTGAACAGCTTGGATTAACCCGATTAGATGCCGTCTCTTATTTAAGTCATGGAAAAACAGACTCAGAAACCTCTACAAACATTGAAAACGAAGAATCTAATGAACCAGACTCGAATAATGCCCTGGAGCAATATGCAACTAATTTAAATAAAGAGGCATTGGAAGGCAGAATTGACCCTCTGATTGGAAGATCAGCCGAAATTGAAAGGGTTGTTCAGATTTTAGCAAGACGAAGTAAAAACAATCCTCTATTGGTTGGGGAGTCAGGTGTTGGAAAGACAGCCATAGCAGAAGGACTTGCAAAGTTGATTACAGAAAATAAAGTACCAGATTTAATTAAAGAAAGCGTTATTTACTCTTTAGATATGGGGGCTTTATTAGCAGGAACTAAATATAGAGGAGATTTTGAAGAAAGACTGAAGGCAGTTATAAAAGAACTAGAAGAAGATAAATCTGCGATTCTTTTTATAGACGAAATTCACACTATCATTGGAGCTGGGGCTACTTCTGGGGGAGTAATGGATGCTTCTAATCTTCTTAAACCTGCTTTAGCAAAAAGAGGCTTGCAGTTTGTTGGATCAACCACCTACAAAGAATTTAGAGGTATCTTTGAAAAGGATAGGGCTCTATCAAGAAGATTTCAAAAAGTTGAAGTAAGTGAACCGTCTATAGATGAGACTTTTAATATACTAAAAGGCTTAAAAGAGCGTTTTGAAGAACATCATGAAATTAAATATACGGAAGGTTCTCTAAAAGCTGCAGCATCTTTATCTTCTAAGCACATAAATGATAGATTTCTTCCAGATAAAGCGATTGATGTTGTTGATGAAGCAGGAGCAAGACAAAAATTAGTACCTTCATCGAAAAGAAAGAAAACTATCAACGAACTAGATATTGAAAAGATAGTTGCATCTATTGCTAGAATTCCAGAAAAAACAGTCTCATCTTCAGATAAGAAATCATTAGAAAAATTAGAGGAAAATTTAAAGAGAGTAATATTTGGTCAAGATGAAGCAGTAGAAAGTCTCGCTTCTTCAATCAAACTTGCAAGAGCTGGCCTAAGAGTAGATGAAAAACCAGTCGGATCTTTTCTTTTTTCTGGACCTACTGGAGTTGGTAAAACCGAAGTCAGTAAACAACTCGCCTCTATAATGGGAATAGAATTTGTTAGATTTGATATGTCTGAATATATGGAAAGACATACTGTATCGAGACTCATTGGAGCTCCTCCAGGCTACGTGGGCTATGATCAGGGAGGATTGCTGACAGAGTCTGTTAATAAACACCCACATTCAGTAATACTTTTAGACGAAATAGAAAAGGCACATCCTGAAGTTTTTAACATACTTTTACAGGTTATGGATCATGGAACACTAACAGATAACAATGGTAGAAAAGCTGATTTTAGAAATACTATTGTAATAATGACAACGAATACTGGAGCTCAGGATATGAGTAGGGCAAGTATGGGATTTCAGTCTCAAGATCATTCGAGTGATGCCACTGAAATGATTAAAAAGACCTTTTCTCCAGAATTTAGGAATAGATTAGATGGAATAATCCAATTTAATCCATTGCCAACTGAAGTTATTAAGACAGTCGTAGATAAGTTCTTGGTTGAGTTACAAGTCCAATTAGATGCGCAAAAGGTACAACTCGATGTTTCGGAAGAAGTACGCGAATGGTTGTTGGAAAACGGATATGATAAAAATATGGGTGCTAGGCCTATGCAAAGACTAATTCAAGACAGTATTAAAACGGTATTAGCTGAAGAAATTCTTTTTGGTAAATTATCTAAAGCAGGGGGTACTGCTTACGTCGAGTTAAAAAACGGCAAGATATCGATTGAATTTAAAGAAAATTTTAAGCAAAAAGAGAAGATAAAAAGTTGAATAGAGTCACCTTAATCTGTCTCCTCCTTTCTTTTTCGATTTATCACTTTTCTGATGATTCTATTTCTAACCCAACGAAGCCTAACCAGTCCATTCTTTTTTGGGACAAAACTCAGAAGATTAATGGTTTTAAGAATGGTTTCAATTTTGTTCCCTCACGAATAATTAATAAAAGCCCAAGTCCTTATCCCTTAAATTACTTATTATTAGATTTTTCACAAATTAGTTACGAACATAAGGGCAAGACTTACTCATTAGAAGACTACAACAAAAAATTTAATGTTGCAGGAATGATGATAGTTAGAAGAGGCAACATACTCTATGAGCACTACCATTTTGGAAATGATGAAAACTCTAAATGGATTTCCTTTTCTGTAACAAAGTCTATTACTTCTATGCTTCTCGGTGCTGCAATAAAAGATGGTTTCATAAAAAATATCAAAGACCCAGTAACTAAATATCTGCCCGAATTATCTGGAAGTAATTACGATAAAATTTCTATTAAACACATTCTTCAAATGTCTTCTGGAATTAAGTGGAATGAAGACTATGATGACCCTTATTCAGATGTAAACTTAGCCGCCGGTTTAAACTCTTCAGATCTTTATAAATATTTATCAAAATTAGATACGGCGCACAAACCTGGAAGGAAATTCAACTATAACACCGCTGAAAGCAACCTTATTGGTGGAATAGTTCGCTCAGCTGTTGGCAGTAATCTTTCAAATTATCTTGAAAGTAAGATATGGAAACCTTTTGGAATGGAATCTGACGCCCATTGGGCTCTGGATAATACTTTCTTAGATGAATTGGGTGGTTGCTGTATTTATGCAACTTTGAAGGATTATGCACGCATTGGTATTTTTGCTTTGAAACAAGGAAAATTACTTAATGGCACTGAAGTTCTTCCAAAAAATTGGATTAGAGATTCTACAAAAGCTTCGAAAGCTTACAGACATTATGGATACCAGTGGTGGTTAAGCGGTCCTCCTTATAAATCTTATTATGCTCAAGGTATTTTTGGGCAAATGATATGGATAGATCCTCCGACAGAAACAATTATTGTGATTCAAAGCGCTTCAGATAAAGCCTGGACTCCTGAAGCAGACCAACATAAATTTGCTTTGCTTACAGCAATAATGATTAAACTCTATAATTTATAAGTTCTATCTTTCTCTAAAGATAATTCTTCCTTTGGACAAATCATATGGGGTGATTTCAACTTTTACCTTATCTCCTGTAAGTATTCTTATGTAATGCTTGCGCATTTTCCCGGAAATGTGAGCAGTAACAACATGATCATTGTCTAACTTAACTCTAAAAGTTGTGTTTGGGAGAGTTTCTATTACCTCTCCATCCATTTCTATTAAATCTTGTTTTGCCATATATAATACATTTTCTTACAGATAGCCCAATTACTAAAGCAAAACATGAAAGAAAAAGAATTTAAATTTAAAACCTTGTTACTTTTTTTAGCATTAGTCACTATTTTTATTGCGATAGCAGCTTATGTATTAGATAAATATATATTAGTTTACTGATTGAATAATATTTTTATCTATTAGATTTTGGATACTGTCATCATCGTAATCCCCCCATTCTTTAAGAATCTCTCTTGTATGAGTTCCTAAATGAGGAGGAGGGGTGTAGGAAACTTCATCTGTATAAGAAAGTTTTACTGGATTTCCTGGCATTTTAACTTTCCCTCCATCAGGATGTTCAACCTCTACAACCATATCTCTGTGTATAACTTGTTCATCTGTTAAAGCTTGACTGAAAGTATTGATTGGTCCGCAAGGAACTTTTGCTTCATTTAATGCTTTTATCCAATAATCAGAAGGCTTAGTAGAAAGAACTTTATTTAGCTCTAACTCTATAAATTCTTGATTCTTTAATCTATCAACTGATTTACTAAATTTAGGATCTCTCAAAGTTTCTACATCAACGACATCTAAGAGCGCCTGCCAGAAAGCATCGGTAATAACAGCAATAACAACAAAGCCATTTTGTGTGGTAAAACTATTGTAAGGAACATGCACAAAATGAGCATTTCCTATCGGTTCGGGGTCAATATTTGAAAGTGTCTGCATAGTTGCCATATAAGTTAACAGAGATATTTGAACATCTAAAAGCGACATATCTATATGCTGACCTTTATTGGTTTGCTCGCGAGAAAGGAGTGCAGATAATATGCCAATTACGCTATATAAACCTGATCCTAAATCTCCAATTGGTATACCTGCTCTTGTAGGGGTATTTGCATCTGGACCAGTAATAGACATGCCTCCACTGTAAGCTTGAACAATCTGATCATAAGCTGGCCTTGTGGAGTGGGGGCCTGTTTCACCAAATCCAGTTATAGAACAGGTAATGATTCTTGGATTTATCGCTTTCAACGAATCAAAGTCAACTTTAAGTTTTTTTACTACTCCAGCACTAAAATTATTTAAAACTACATCAGCAGACTTAACTAGATTATAAAAAACTTTCAATCCTTCATCTGATTTAAGATCTAAAGATACGCTTTTTTTATTTCTATTAAGCGTTAGAAAATAGGCACCAAAGTCTTTAAATGAGTAATCTGGATCTGATTTAAGAAGACCGCGGGTCATTTCTCCGGTTCTTAAAGGTTCAACTTTTACAACTTCAGCTCCAAGATCTGCTATGACCATACCAGCATATGGGCCTGCTAACATATGTGTCAGGTCTATAACTTTAATTCCATTTAATGGTTTCATAAGGTAATTGTACTACATACTTCGAAGCCCTTATCCGTGTCTATCTTGGATCTAATTGTTTTTACTAACAATACTTGAATTCTTTCTGTTATATTTAATTTTTGTATAAATGGAGTGAAAAAATGAATTCAACAACAGAAGTAAATCATGAAAAGCTAATGGAGTTATTTGGCAACGTATTCAATGATGTTGCAGGCTCTATGGCAATCATGATGTCATATCTGGGAGACCAAACTGGTGCTTATAGGGCTATGGATAAGCTAGGTCCTGCTACTGCAGAGGAAATAGCAAAAGAATCGAATGTCGATGAGCGTTATTTATTAGAGTGGCTTTCTTCAAATGCCGGAAGGGGGTACGTCACTTATCATGACGATACAAATCAGTTCAGTTTAAGTCCTGAACAAGCAGCTGTATTTGCTAGAGAAAATGAGCCTACATGCATACAAGGTTTAGTCCAGGGTGTAGTGGGGCAATTTGTTAAAGAGGATGTTGCCGTAGAGGTTTTTAAAACTGGTCGCGGAAGACCTTGGGGAGAACATCATGAATGCTGCTTTTGTGGAACCGAAAGATTTTTTCGTCCGGCATATGCAGGTCATCTTTTAGATGAATGGATTCCTGCCATGGAAGGAGTTGAAGACAAACTTAAAAAAGGAGCTAAAGTCGCTGATATTGGTTGTGGTCTAGGTACTTCTTCAATGTTAATGGCAGAACAGTATCCAAATTCAACTATACACGCCTTTGATTTTCATGGACCTTCCATCGAAGAAGCTAAAAAAAGAGCTGCAGAAAAAGGACTGTCTAATTTAGAATTTTTTGTATCTGACGCTGAAGCAATACCTAAAGAATCTTATGATTTGGCTTGCATTTTTGATGCATGGCATGACATGGGAGATCCTGTAGGGGTAGCCAAGGCCATAAAGGACACATTAGCAGATGATGGAACCTTTATGGTTGTTGAACCAATGGCCTTAGATGGCCTTAAGAATAACATCGATAATAATCCAAGTGCGGCAATGTTTTATGGCTTTGGAACCTTAATATGCGTTCCAGCATCCAAAGCACAACCTGTTGGATTAGGTTTGGGACCGCAAGCGGGACCAAAAAAACTGATGGGATTACTCTCTGAAGCCGGATTTTCAAGTGTTAATCTAGCAGCAGAAACGACTAGTAACTTAGTTTTCCAGGCCAACAACTAAGATTGTACGGATTAAAAAAAGGGCTTGCATACAAGTCCTTTTTTTATTCTAGAAATTTAAAAAAAAATTAATCAAACTTTATTTATGATAATTTCTATATATGAATAGAAGATTATTTATTAGAAGTTTACTGTTTTTTCTCTCCTCATTATCTTTCAAATTAATAGCATCGAATAAAAAAGTAAACCTTTCTTTTGATTATGGAGTAGCAAGCGGAGATCCTACTAATCACCAAGTTATCCTTTGGACAAAAATATCAACCGAAGAGCGTGTCGAAAAAGCAGTTATTTGGGAAGTCTCGCCAGATACTACTTTTAATAAAATAATAACAAGCGGATTTGCTAAAGCAAAACCAATAGATGATTTCACTGTTAAAGTAGATGCAAAGATACCACTTGAATATAATGCAAAAAAAATCTACTACAGATTTAAATCACACGATATTCATTCTGATATAGGTATAACAGCCACATTACCAATTCAAAACCCTGAAAAATATAATATAGCTTTTTGCAGCTGCTCAAATTATCCAGCTGGTTACTTTAATGCTTATAAAGAAATGGCTAACGATAAGGAAGTTGATTTAGTGCTTCATCTAGGGGACTACCTTTATGAATATAGCAGGAAGGGATATGCATCTTCGGATGCAAAAAAAATGGGGAGAGTGGTAAATCCATCTAATGAGATTGTTTCTCTGGATGATTATCGCCAAAGATATGCAACTTACAGAAGTGATAAAGATTTACAGCAACTGCATAAATCCAAGCCCATGATAGTTGTCTGGGACGACCACGAAATAACTAACGATACTTGGAAAACAGGTGCTCAAAATCATAATAGAGGTGAAGGCTCGTTTGAAGATAGAAAAAATAATGCCGTAAAAGCTTATTATGAATGGATGCCTATAAGAGAGAATGGTGCAAAAGATAAAATATGGAGAAAATTTTCAATAGGAAAGTTAATAAACCTAGTAATGTTGGATACAAGATTATATGGAAGAGATAAACAATTAGAAATAAGTTCTTATATAAAAGACCAAATACTGGATAAAGAAAATTTTAAAAAAGATTTACTAAAACCTAGGGCCTTATTAGGAAATGAGCAGCTAAATTGGGTTAGTAAAAAAATAGATATAGAATTCAAATGGTCTATATTTGGACAACAACTTTTGATTGGACCGAAGTACTTACCTAGAATTTTTAAATCAGATAAATTAGACAGTTCTAGATCGTATCTATCAAAACAGTTGGCGGGTGAAAAAGTACCAATTAACACTGATCAATGGGATGGATATCCACTAGAAAGGGAGAAATTTTATGAGATTATTTCGCAATCTCAATCAAATGTAATCCTAGCAGGAGATTCACACAACGCATGGTTTTCAAATCTATATGATGAAAAAAACCAGTTTAAAGGGATAGAGGTAGGGGCGCCTGCTATTTCTTCACCGAGTCTCGGCGACAGTCTAGGCGAGTTAACAGAAGTTGTTGAAAAAGCATTTGTAGATGAAAACAAAGACTTAATGTGGATGAATGGCAGGCATAAAGGTTATGTAAGCATGGATATTACGGAAGAGTATATAGACGTATCGTTTAAGTTCATATCAACAGTGAAATCACAACAATATGATCTATTAGAGCCTTATCAGTTCAGAGTAGAGCACAACAAACCTTATAGCACTTAATCTATAACTATATGTATAGAATTGTTGATAAGTATACAATTTAACATAATATATATTATACGAACATATAATAACTCAATATAGTGCTTTAGAGATATAAAACACCTATATCTAGGATAAGAGAATATTTAAGATAAGATTTTAAACACCTGTTTTTGTTACAAAAGACAGTATTAGATCATTCGTCCCTTAAGGGACATATGTGTAAATTCAGAAGCCAGTTCCCTGGAAGAAATTAATTTATCTAAATTAACACCTGTTGTGATATTCATCATTTCTAACATACTAACAAGATCTTCGGTGGCAAGATTTCCTGATGAATTTGGAGCGAATGGACAACCTCCTAGACCGCCAATACACGAATCAAATTTTTTTATACCGGCATCGAGACTGGCATATACGTTCGCCAATCCAAGTGCACGAGTGTCATGAAAATGGCACGACATATTAATATCTTTATAGTTATTTATTATTGAAGATAAAAGTTTTTTGACTTCTCTAGGATTCGCTGCGCCAATAGTATCCGCTATGACAATCTCGTCAGCTTTATAATCTAACAGCAATCCAATTACATCCTCTACATAACATGAATCTACTTTGCCTTCATATGGGCAATAAAACGCTACTGATACGTAACATTTCGAACGTATACCGCTATCTTTTGTTTCTAGAAATATTTTTTTTAAATCCCTAAGAGTTTCTTTTACTGTTTGATTAATATTTTTTTTATTCATGCTGTCTGTTACACAAAGAACAGTACAAATCTCTTTTACTCCATTATTTTTAGCTTTATCCAGACCTTTCTCATTCGGTATTAGAACAGAGTAATTTTCGATATTACCCAATTGAGATATTAATTCATCTGTGTCACTCATTGCCGGAACTGCTTTATGACTTACAAAACTACCTATTTCTATTAACTTTATTCCCGCTTCTTCTAAAGATCTTATTAGCTTTAATCTTTCATCTACGGAAAGAATATTCTTGATATTCTGCAGACCGTCCCTTGGACCTACTTCATTAATACTAACTATATCCATTAGATCAATCCTTTTTCATCAAGCCATGATTTACAAATTCTTGCAGACTCATTTGCCTTTTCCGGTTGACCAAAATAATAATGATTTGCTCCTTCTATCCATTCTAATTGCTTATTTGTATGACCTATGGAATCGTATAAATTATTAGTATGTGAAGGCGTTATTCCATCATCATCTGTATTGCCTATTACAAGACAAGGAACTGTAATATCGTTTGCACAACTTAGGCCATCACCTCTTGAGTAATCATAACTCCATTGAGATAACCAGCTCCTTAGTGAGCAATATCTTGCTAAACCTATAGGACTATTATTCACGATCTCTGGTTCACCTAAAAAACACCAGTTTGGCCGTCTTCCATTTGGATCAATTGAAGGGTCTAACCATTTGGGATCTGCCATAGTGCGATGCACGATAAACCCATACTCCCTATTCTGATATCCTTTTTTCTTAAAATCATTTAATTTATCCTGAACCCAGCTGGTTATTTTTCTGTTCCTTAAAATCTGTGCTTCTCTATAGACTTTGATAAATTCATCTGTGTACTTAGGTTGATTTGGATTGTTTATGTCGTAGATGTCTAAATCTTGTTGTCTTTTTTCAGGATTGCTTTCATCTATTACTGAGCCATCAAGCCATTCAGTAAAAGTTCTATGTCGAGATTCATGAGCAGCAATTAACATAACAGCATCAGCAGGAATAAATTGTTCTGATACTAAATCAATTGGATCTCCAGCTGGTGTTTCAGTTATTGAAGGTTTTTCTGCTTGTGATTGATAAAATAATGATAATGAACCCCCTCCGCTCCATCCACCAAGCACAACCTTTTCATATCCGTGCACTTCTTTAAGATGTTTAATACAGTTTCCTAGATCTATTAGAACCTTTTCCATTATTAGTGCAGAATCAGTTCCTCTGTATCTACTATCACACCATACTGTGTCGATTCCCTGCTTAGCTAATGAATTAAGCATAGGTAAGTAACTTCCGCCTCCTGTCGGATGCATAAACACAACTACGCTCTTACTTTCAGAATTTTCAGGTTTCAATAGATGCGCAGTTAAAGCAACTGTTCCTATTTCACCTGCATAAGTATCTTTGTATTGGGAGTTTTCTTGAAAGGCAATTATTAAAGGTATTCGTTTATATTTTGGAGGAGTATTCTTCATTTCTTGGCTAATGATTTTTCACCAAATTTTTCTACTTTCAATGCTTTCGTTCTTTCAGTCCAATCTTCTATCTCTTGATGAGCCTTAGAGGCATCTTCCGCCATAATTTTGTCATGATCTAAAGCTCTACAGGTAAATTCAAGCTGGATTCCGTTAGGATCGAAAATATATAGAGAAGTGACAAACTCATGGTCAATTATAAAAGAATCCCAATTTATAGAATTAAGTTTAGATTCGATTGCTTTTAAATGCTTCATTGATTCAACCTCAACAGCAACATGGCTATCAAACCCATTCATATCTACAAAGAAATCTTCAGGAGCATTGTAGGGATCATCAAAGAAAGCAATGTAATTACCATCTACCATTTCAAAAAAAATGTGCATATATTCGATCTTCTTATCTGTACCAGATAAATGGTCAAAGGCCATAGCTGCTGCTAATTTGAGACCTAATATATCCTCATAGAACCACCTAGTTTGCTCTGCATCTCTACATCTAAAGGCTACATGATGCACATTAGTTATAGGTATATCATTTCTTATCATTTTCCCCTCCTCTTCGTAGCACTTAAGTTATATTAATGAATGTAACTTATATTGCAATTAAGTGTGAATGATTTAAATTGTAAGTACTTTTTAATTAATGAGGAAAAAAATGAAAACTAAAATAAGTATATATTCTATGTTTCTTTCCCTATTTCTTTCACTTTCTGTCTTTGCAGATGAAACAGTAAAGATTGGTGATGTTGAGATGGCTGCAGACAAAAAGAGCGCAGCTTTTGAACAAGTTAGAAAAAAACTTGGAAAATGGGAAGGAACAATGGTTCAAGGACTAAATGGTGCAGTAATTGATGTTTCCTATGAATTTGCACTTACATCTGGAGGAAATACCATTACCGAAACTCTTATAGAGGACGGCGTACAAATGTTGACAACGTATAGCGATGATGACGGTGAGCTTGTAGTAAGACACTATTGTGGCTTGGGAACAGAGCCTGTTTTCAAGGTTGATAAATTGTCTTCTCAATCAATGTCTATAAAGTTAGATAAATCTAAGGCTGATCTTCATGCCGAACATGAAAGCTTTGTAACAAATATGAAATGGGTAATGAATTCTGATGACTCTGTAACTTTTGAAAACATTGTCATGTTAGATGGTGAGCCTACTAAGAACGTTGCTCAAATTAATCGAGTATATTAAAAAAAAGGCCCCTTTCGGGGCCTTTCTTTACAGATATCTCTTAATTTAAAGTACTACCTGTAAAAAACGCAGTTTGTTTACCAGAAGGTGCTTCATTCATACGTCTTTGTTGCATTTTTAACCAAGCACTTCCAGGTGCATTAAGTTGGGCAAAGCTATTTTCTAAATCTACCCAGTTGTCATAAAGTAACACATAGTGATACTGGCCCGGGGCTCCCCAATTTCCTTGATAAATCTCAACTCTTGCTCCTGTATCTTCAAGAATAGACTTGGATTCCATAAAAGCTTGTATGAGTTGCATATCCTTACCTGTCTCTACTTCCCAAACACTTACTGAATAAACATAAGATCCATTAAAATCAGATGCTTTCTTAGACTGATCAAGATTATTTCCTGCAAAACTAGCCACTAATTCACCAGAAGGATTATTATTCGCTTCTGACCAAAATTGGACCCAGGCTTCAGAGCTTGCTTGAAGATCTTTACCTTTGGCATATGCTTTTGAATTATCCCACCTGACTACATAATCAACCAATTGAGTCGATCCAATATTGTGAGCATTGATTGAGACTTCCGCTCCTTGAGCTTTATGAATTTCAGCCGCTTTAGACATATTTACTAACATGTCTTGAGATTTACCGGGAAATGCTTTCCATTGGTAAACTTCTGCAACTTCAGCATAAAATGAAGTTGAGAAGAAAAGAAACATTCCAAGTAAATAGTTTTTAATATTTTTCATATATTTTCTCCAAAAGGTACACACTATATAAAAAGAGTCAGTTTGACTAGGGTTCATCAGATTTTGATTCTAAATAGTGATTTTTCTAATTCTCCTGATATGTATAAGTAATCACCTTTAATTGCTAAACCGTTAAAAACCATTGATGGAGGTTGTAATTCAGATTGAGCATTACTGCCTGAATTTACTCTAGCAATTACAGATATAGTGTTATTTCTTATTTCTTTGACTTCTCCCGTATCGCCTTCAAATACAAATATTGAACCACCTTTGATAGCTATGCCCTCAGGTGAATTGAGCCCTTCAACGACTATATTTTTATTACCTTTTACATCAATCGATAATAATTCACCGGTTCCTCTGTCGGAAACAAGCAATTTATCTTGATAATTTATGACATGAGTTGGAGCAACAAATCCATCTGCAAGAACTGTATTAATACCTGTTTTGAAATCGTGTAAAGTTATCGATTTATCACCATGCATAGCAATAGCAATTTGATTATTAAACTTAGTTGCTGATACTGGAATATTAAGGGCGTCCAAACTCTCGATAATTTCTCCATTATCTGGTCTCATTACCTTTACGTGACCATCTAACCAACTTGTCAGAATTAAATTATTATCATAAGTTGATACAGATGTATTGGCTCCCATTGGCGATACTCTAAAAGTATTTTTGTAGTTCCACGATTCTGATCCATCCTCAGTGTTATAAGCTTTTACGGATTGGATATCTGCAACCACTATGTCGTTACCTATTATCGCTATGCCACCAGCATGGGAAATACCACCAGGTAAAATAGGCTCTACAGTATTTTCGGAAACTCTTAATACATATCCTTCAGAATAACTGGAAACAAAAAGTTCATCTTTTTTGTTAAAGGCCAGATTATCTAGACCATTTTCTATAAAAGCATAATCGGAATTCTTACCATCCACGACTTTTACAACTTTTCCAGCCCCTGTATCTAATACAAAAAGCTCTCCTTTTGAGTTAAATTTTACAGCTGCAGGTACTGTAAAACCGCTAGCCTCTTTACGAATATCACCAGTATCTACATCAACACTTACCACTTCATTATTAAACCATCTGGGTCCATATAATCTTCCATCCGGCCCCCAGTCCATTCCATTCAAGCCACAAAACTCCCCTATTTCGTTAAAAATAACTCTAGGTTCATTATTTCCATTTGAATCTAATTCAAAAAGTCCATTATCAAAGAAACACTGTGCTACAAACAATCTATCATCATCGGAGAAAGTAATAGGATTTACACCTGGTCCTGGATTACCCGCAATTACCTTTTCTCCATTCGTATTAAAGCCCGCAACTTCTCCTGTTAGTATCGATGTCCAAAAGAACTCTCCTTTTGAATTAAATGCCACATCATCTGGGCCAATTACACCATCAGATAGACCATACCTTTTGACTATACTCTTATCTTCAGTATCAATAACTGTTATGTCTGATCCAATCACTGAAGCTGCATAGAGATATCCATCAGGACCAAAATGCATTCCATTAACACCCGCTATCTCTGCTCCTGTTATAAAAACTTCAAGATTTGACTCATTGTCATTACTGCAGCTTGCTAACAAGAGTATGAATAATGTGTTGAGTAAAAATTTGTTCATTTAATTCTCCTAATAACTATTTACTTAGTATAAGATTTTAAAGATAGATGTTAAAAGGATTCATTCAAAAGACAAGTAAAACTGCTGCTGCATATTTAGTGACTGGGATAGCTTTAATTCAGCTAGCTCCAGTCTTTTTTAATACCTTCCCTCCTCAAGATCTATTTGGAATATCTGAAGACTCATTAATGCAAGTAATCTTTATTCTTGTGGCTATCGGATTTCCAATAACCATTATCTTGGCTTATTTATTTATAACCCCTAAAGAAGGTACAAAAGAGAATATTAATAAACAAATCACAGCCTCCGGAGATTACAAACAAAAGATTGCAGTAATACCTTTCGCCAATCTGAATAAGGATGATGATGGAGCTTTTTTAGTTGATGGGATAGTTGAAGATCTAATTACCGAATTTTCTATGATTAGTGAAATTGAGATTGTATCTCGTCAAACTTGCTTCAATTTAAGAGATGAAAATTTATCTCATCAAGAATATAGAGATAAATACGAATTAGACTATATAGTTTCTGGAAGTATCAGAGCAGTAGAAAATAGGCTTAGAATTTCAGTTGAATTATCAGAAACTCCGGAAGGTAAGGTCATATGGAGTAATAAATACGATCGAGTCAAAGAAGATATTTTTGATATACAAGATGAGATTGTAAGGAAAATTACCATAGCTCTCCTTGGAGGCATTGAAATTTCAAGTCTAAAAAGAGCCCATAGAAAACCTACTGAAAGTATGAATTCGTATGAATTTTTGCTTAAAGGAAAAGAAAATCATCATAAATTTACTAAAGAAGCAAATTTTGAAGCTATAAAAAATTTAGACTTAGCAATAGAAGCCGATAAAAATAATGCTCAAGCTTATGCTTGGAAAGCTTGCGTATTGGGGCAAGCATTTTATAGAGGATATATTCCCATGACCGATGAAAAAATGGGTGAACTACTTGGTTTGTTAGAGAAGGCTTTGGAAGTAGATCCTAATGATTTTGAGTGCCATAGAATGCAGGCAGAGGTATATCTCTCTATGCATGACTTTGAAAAATCAAAAGATAGTGGTCGTAAGGCCACGACCATTAATCCAAATGACCCAAGAGTGATCTCAGTTTATGGTGAAGCCTTGCTTAGATTAAGAGAACTTGATCAAGGAATAGAGTATTTGGAAAAGGCCTATGAATTAGATCCAGTTCCTCAAGGTCAGACAACAAGTGACAGACGATTAGCTGCTCTTTTTCTTGGTTATTATTTAAAACAAGATTTTGTTAAATGCCAGGAAATAAATAAAAATATTGTTGATATAGATATAAGAACTTGGCTTCTAAATTTTCATCTGCACAAGTTGAACTCTGTTGATTGTTCACAAGAATCATGGTTCATTAAAGGAAAAAATGATTACTTGAATCTAGACTGGACAATGGAAATTGATAGATTCCATTTAAATAGTGAACAATTAAATTCTGAATTACTAGATGCTGTTGGAGCTATCTAAGGGTATTTAGTTCAGTAGATTTTTTAATTATTTCTTCAACGGATAATTTATCTACCTCTTCTCCGTATATTTCATTTTCGAACCATTTAACAAAATCTTTGGTACGATTCCATTTCCAATATGACCAAACCAATTTAGCATTTTTAGTCTTCATAACACCTAACTTTAAGGTGTTCATTCTAGTATCAAGATGACTCTTATCAGCTAGACCACTTTCCACTTTGTCGTAGACATCAAATATATCAACCAGATAGGTTAATATAGCCATTTGTACTCTCGTTTCTTCTGTAGGTGTCAGATTGTCAGCATCCCAGTCTTTAGCCATAAATTCTGCATATTCTTTGTTAGTAGAAGTTTGAAAATACCTTTCATAAAGTCTTTGTGTAAGAGAGTGTCCAAATTGGGCTTTGGTAATGACGTTTTGTTGCTTTATTTGTAATCCTAAGTAAACGACTGAAACAACAACACCAAGTGCCGCAATTATCTGCACTATTAATATAATTAAATCTTGGCTAGGCATTATTCTACAGAGCTTCTTAATATTTTGAGATCTTTGGTAACAACGGTACCTATCGCCCCATGGGATAGGTTGTTTCTAGTTATAGAGGCAATATCTGCAATTTTTCTAGCAGCGTGGATACCAGTGCAATGTCCGCCTATTAATTGTTTAAGTCCAAATGATTTTAATGAACTTGCAGTTTTCGATATTACCTCATCCGATGATCTAAATAAATGAAATCCCCCTATCGCACCATAAATATCCTTGTTCTCTATTTGCTGAAATTTATGTGCTGTATTCATCATTCCAGAATGTCCACAACCAGACATCATATACCAACCTTTTTTTGTTTTAATGCCTAGGGACTGGTCATCTTTAAGAAGATCACCAACTAATTTTCCATCTTCCTTTACATAAAAACCTGGAGATACCACTACGCTTTCAAAAATTCTTTCAACCGGTCCCGAAAGAACTAAATTTTCAGATATCTCATGGGGCTCTTTGATAATTTTAAAATTAATACCCAGAGCATCCGTTTCTTTCATAAATTCATTGACGTCATCAAAACCGCCTATGAAACCTCTAAGATTTCCATCTATATCGTATCTTTGCTCAAAAAAACCATCAGCAACATAAACTGTTGAAAAAGATTTCGGGTTTATCTCCAAATAGGTTTTCCTTAACTTTAATAATCCACCTGTATGATCACCATGAAAATGACTCAAAATAACTTTTTCAACCTTACTAAGATCTTTACCTAATAATTGAGCATTGTGTAGGACTGTATCTTCATCGAAACCCGTATCAAAAAGAATAGATTCTTTTTCATTTTCTAGAAGAGCTGAAAAACTCCATTCCCCTACTCCTCCAAAGTTAGCAATATTTGTAGCTAAGATAGTTATTTCGTATTCATCACTCTTGATGGGGCATGAAAAGAATATAAAAAAAGCTAACAGCCTCGAGAATTTAAAAATCATCTTTCTCTGAAAGCTTTATTTTTGATATTAGTGACTGGTTGTAATAGATATTTTAAGATTGTTTTACTGCCACTCACTATATTCACAGTTGCTTGCATACCCGGAAGCAATTGGAGCTCCCTAGACATGCTAGTGACTCCGTCTGCAGGTATGCTCACCAAGCATACATACCATGTAGATCCGTCATCTTTAGAAACGGTATCAGCACTAACATTTAGAACTTCTCCCTCTAGACTTCCATAGACCGCAAAATCAAAAGCACTAAGCTGAACTATAGCTTTCTGACCTTTTATTACGTAAGCAATGTCTGTGGGTGAAACTTCTACTTCAAGTATTAATTCATCATTTAGAGGAATCATTTCTAGAATGGG